>CAZRXG010000003.1:0-34362 GCA_964603985.1 uncultured Anaerolineae bacterium
CTCTAGAGGATGATTACGACGGGCAGGGTCAAACGAATATCAGGCCCGGCTCACATGTCGGTGTGGCTGCGTATCGGCAGCGTGATCCAGAAAGTGCTCCCCTTCCCGAACTCGCTCTCCGCCCCCACCGTCCCGTCATGCGCCTCCGCGATGGCCCTCACCAGCGCCAGCCCCAGTCCCGTCCCTCGCGGACGTTTGGGGTCTCCCTCCCGGTGCGGCACCCTGTAAAAAGCCTCGAACAACTGCGCCTGGTCTTCCTCCCGGACGCCGATGCCATTGTCGCTCACCGCCACCGTGATCTCGTCCCCATCCTTCTTGTATGCCCGGATGGTCACGGTCTCGCCTTCGGGTGTGTACTTGAGCGCGTTGTTGATCAGGTTCATGACACCCTGGCGATAAAGCATCCCATCGGCCAGCAGAAGCGGCAGCTTCTCCTCCGCATCGATATTCACTGTCGCCTTCTTCTCGCGGATCAGGGGGTCCTGCTGCTGGCAGATCTCTTCGATCATTTCCTCAACGTCGACCAGCACCAACTCCAGTTCCGCCTCCTCGCCGAATTGCAGACGGCTCAGGTGATGCAGCCGCTCGGTCAGCTCGGTAATCTGTCTCAGCCCGCTGATGATCTTGTCCAGCGACTCCTGCTGCTTCTCGTTGAGGTCCCCGGCCAGCGGAAGGATGGTCAGGTAGCCCTGCATGTAGGTCAGCGGCGAACGCAGGTCGTGCGCCACCATCCGCAAAAAGACCGTCTTGATGTTATCAAGCTCTTTCAGCGCCGTGATGTCCCGTAGAACCGCCACCCGCCCTGCAATCGCCCCATTGTGACTGACGATGGTCGAGGTGTTCGCCAGCAGCGTTTTTCCACGCCGGTCAGGGAGTTCCAGCACGGCGACCGGTTCTTGCAGGTTAGTCAGCAGGCTTGCCAGTTCCGTCACATCGATCACATCCGTTGCCCTGTGCCCACGTGCGTGCTCGCCGCGTGCCCCAAAGTAGCGTTCGGCAGCCGGGTTCATCAGCACGATCTTGCCCTGGTTGTCGGTCACGACAATTGCGTCGGCGGTGCTCTCAAGCACAGCCTCAAGCTGGCGGCGGCCCTCCTCGGCCTCACCGAGCAGGCGCGCGTTGGCGACGGCGATGGCCGTCTGCCCCGCCAGTGTCGAGAGGAAAGTCATCTCCGACTGCTCAAAGACGTGCTCGTGATCGTAGCTCAGCCACAGCACGCCGTAGAAAGACGTGTCGCTGCGCAGAGGGAAGGCCACCAGGCTGTGCAGGCGTGGCGGTAAAGCAGCAATATCCAGTGAGGCGCTGGCGCGTTCCACCTGGCTGATGACGACCGTGCCCTGCCGCTCAACCAGGTCGATCAGTTGCCCATCGAGTGCCGCCATCGCTGCCGCAGCTTCGCCAGCAGCGTAAGTCTGGAGAGTCTCGTCTTGGCTGCGCCGCAACGCGATGCGCACGCCGGCCGCGTTGGTCACGTCCAGCGCGCTGCTCAGAATAGGCGGCATCGCCCGGAACAACTCCAGGCTGGAAGAGACGCTCCGGCTGACCCGCAGCAGTCGTTCCTGCTCGCTCAGGCGGTCTTTGAGGCGGAGGCGCATCTGCTCAAATGCTTGGCCCAGCCGTCCTATCTCTTCCTCGCCTGCGACGTGAAGTGGCCGGTCAAGCTGCCCTTTGCCGATCAGGTCAACGGCCTGGAGCAGTTCCTCCAGCGGGGTGGTGATGCGGCGTGTGACCGTCACGACCAGCGGCAAGGCGACGGCCGTCATTGCGACCAATACAAGCAGTGTCGGAAGCGCGATCTGAACCGCCAGCGCAATGGCTACCTCGTTTGGGACAAGAACCACAACCGACCAATCGGAGCGGCCCGTGATCGGCAGGATGTAAACCAACTGCCACGTCCCGCCTTGCTGACGCTGGCGGAAGGCCCGACCCGGTTCCGCCCCGGCGATCCCCTTTGCATCACCCAGGATGAAGGGTTGGCGCTGTCGCTCCGGCCTGGCGGGGTAAAGCAGAATCAGATTCTGCCCATCGACAATGAAGCCCTCGCCTGAGCCGACGAAGCCCTCCCGCAGCACGTCGACAACCGGCGCGATGATCGCGTTGGTGTCCAGTACGGTGCGCCCCACCAGGACCCCGACCGACTCACCGGTCTCCGGGTCCACAACCGGGGCAAGGAAACTTGTCACGGCGGTTGGCTCTGTTCCCTCCCCATAAAACGTCACCTCGGCGGAGGCAGCTTCGCCCAGTGCCATGAAGACTCGGCTCTTCTCCTCAGGCGAGAGCGTAGGCCCGGCAGGATCGGCTTCGGGATAGGCAGCCAGCAGGTTCCGGTCAGCATCGAGGTAGATCAGTTGTTGGAAGAAGGGCACAGTCCGCAACCCCTCAACCAGATGGGCCTGGAGAAGATCGCTGTCCGGCGTCGTGAGGGCATCATCCTGGGCCAGGTCACGGATCAGACTGCGTCCCAACTGGATGAAAAAGGGAACCCCGCTGCCTGCGTTGGTGGCATCGCGGGCCATCTGCTCGATGACTAGGCGCGTCGCAACCCGGTAGGATGTCCCGGCGACGATACCAACGAGCACCACAATCGACAGCATAGCCAGTGGAACGAACGCAAAAAGCATCCGCTGGGCAAGACGCTGTCGCCAGGGTGGGATTTGAAGGTCCTCGCCGTGGGCCGGGTGCAGGGCAGGCCAGCGGAGCAATATCGCCTGAATGCCCCCCCCGGCCAGCAACGCGCCGCCGAGATTAGAGAGACACACCGGCAAAAAGGCTGTCATTGTCCGGTCCAGGCTTGCCAGCACCGGCGTCTGGCTCGTGGCGAAGATACCCAGCAGCGCCAGCGGCCATCCAACTGTGAGCGCGGACAGCAAGGCGGCGACAATAGGCTGGCGCAGCCACACACTCAGCGTGCTGCGGTAGCGCTGGTTAAGCAGCGTAGCCATGAAAGTGGCCAATAAGGCGACTTCACAAGGCTGGGTGATGCGCGCGGTGCCAAACAGGCCCCAGGTCAGGCCGGTGACCAGCCCCACAAGGGTAGCCGGTCCCCGCCCCAGCCACAGGGCAGCGCTCACCGTTGGCAACAAACCCAGAACAGCCAGCGAAGTTCCCGCCAGCGGGCCTATGCCGGTTTCAACGGACAGCACCAGCGATAGAGCGAACAAAGGGGAAACAACCAGCAGCACGCCCAGCAACATCCAGCGACGAGGCGACAATCGCCTGAAAACTTCATGATCACGAACCAGAGCCGCCACCGTGAGTGCAGCATAGATACCAAGCACAGTATAGCCTAAGGGTGTCAGGTCTGATTCGAGATAGGGGCTTCTTTGGAAAGCGAACCACGCAAAATTCATGGCAGCAGGTTCCGAGCAGGTTTTCAGAGTCAACAGGTGCCGGTTAGTATATTACATGTGTTTATGCCGCGCTGCCAGCGGCCCCACGACTCCGCCCAAAGGCCTCGTAGCGTGTTCTCTGCGGCGTGAATAACGGAGGGTGACAGGCAGGCTCGTCGGCGGGGCCATCCAGGCACGGATATTGCTGTTCGGGCAACGAAACCGCCTGGCGCTCGTCGGCTGGAACAAGCCCCCGAAAAAAGATACCCTTAAGCCATAACCAGACCACAGCCGGAGAGATCGGGTATATCCCTAATTGACAGTAGACAACCCAGCCCTCCGACGGAGGCTGATAGGTACACCCATTCGCATTGCCAGGGGTGACGAGAGTATGATGCGTAAAAACTTGGTGCTTTTCTTTGTATTGGCGATGGTGGCCGGTGTAGGATGCACTTCCGGAGTGGAGCAAATAAGCACAGAGCTGGTGATCGCCACACCCTTTGAGCAGGGCGCGACGACCACGCCCGCCGTGGAAATCTCGCCAACCTACACGCCGAAAGCCACGCTGCCCCCCACTGCAACGGACGGCACGCCAACAGAGCCACCGCAACAGGTTGCCATCGACCTGCAGGTGATACAAATCGACCTGCGCCCGGTGGCCGGAGGGCTGGATCAGCCGGTGGGTCTGGCCCACGCGGGCGACGGCAGCGGGCGTCTGTTCGTGATTGAGAAAGCGGGAAAGATCCGCATTTTACATGGCGAGACTCTGAGTGAGGCTCCCTTCCTGGACATTACAGGCCGGGTAGGTTCGCAGAGCAGCGAGCGCGGTTTGTTAGGGCTGGCCTTTCACCCCAATTATGTCGACAACGGCCTGTTCTTCGTTAACTACACGGACCGGCAGGGAGATACGGTCGTGGCGCGCTTCGCGGTGACGGATGACCCCGATCAGACCGATCCCGACAGTGAGGCCATTGTGTTGACAGTCACCCAACCCGCACCCAACCACAACGGTGGGAACATCGTTTTTGGGCCAGATGGCTACCTGTACATTGGTCTGGGCGACGGCGGTGATGCCGGCGACGCCTTTGGCAACGGGCAAAACGGGCAGACGCCCCTCGGCGCAATGCTGCGCATTGATGTCAACGCTGATGATGGTGCACCCTACCGCGTCCCACCCGACAATCCCTTCACCGGTGACTCCCGCGTGCTCGACGAAATCTGGGCAATTGGGCTGCGTAATCCCTGGCGATATTCGTTTGACCGGCTGACCGGCGACCTGTACATCGCCGACGTGGGCCAGAACGTCTATGAAGAGGTCAATGTTCAACCGGCAGCCAGTCCCGGCGGCGAGAACTACGGCTGGCCGATCATGGAAGGACAACACTGCTACCCGGAAAGTGCCTCTTGCAGTGTGGAGGGGCTGGCTTTGCCCGCTATCGAATACGATCACACGCAGGGGTGCTCGGTAACGGGCGGTTATGTGTATCGCGGAAAGGCATTCCCGGCACTGGAGGGCGTGTATCTCTTTGGGGACTATTGCAGCGGGCGGATCTGGGGGCTGGCCCCAGGGGGAGGCAGCACATGGCAGGTCGCGGAACTGATACAGAGCGGGATACAGATCAGCTCCTTTGGTGAAGACGAAGCGGGGGAGATTTACGTGCTTGACATGCAAGAGGGTGTGCTGTATCAGATAGTTGCCCGGCCCTGAACTGACCAAACGTGTCCCCGCGTAGTATAATCCACATTGTCAGACATGTGAGCAACGTATCCTCTCGAAGGAACAGGGACACTATGACGAAACGTTTTCTTGCCGTTCGAGACATTTCCGCCGAGGATTTCAACACCATCATCGATAGGGCAATCGAGATCAAAAACGACCCGGCTCCCTGGAGTGATGCCCTCAGGGGAAAAACGCTGGGGATGATCTTTCAGAAAACCTCGACGCGCACCCGCTTCTCGTTCGAGGTGGGCATGACGCAACTGGGCGGACATGCCATTTTCGCACAGACCCAGCACACGCAGATGGGCATTGCCGACATCGCCGATGAGGGCAAGGTTATCTCGCGCTACGCCGATCTGATCATGGCCCGTATGCGCTACAACCGCGACCTGACGGCGCTGGCTCAGGGGTCTGAAGTGCCGGTGATCAACGGCTGCGATGACCGCTACCACCCGACGCAGGCGCTCGCCGACCTGATGACGATCAAAGAGAAGCTGGGGCGCACCGAAAACGTGAAGGTCGTCTATATGGGGATCGCCAACAACACGAGCAACTCGCTCTCGATAGCAAGCATCTACGCCGGAGCGCGCTTCACCCTGTGCGTGCCGGAGTTCGATCCACCTGCCGTCGACGAGGAGCAGCTTGACATCCTGCGTGCCGACGACCGTTACGAAGAGACGGATGATCCGGTGTCCGCGATGAAGGATGCCGACGTGGTTTATACCGACACCTGGATCAACATGGAGTTCTTCGACGACCCGGCCTTCGCCGAGGAGAAAGAGCGCCGCATCAAGACCTTCACGCCATACCAGATCAACGAGGCCCTGCTCAGGCACTCCGGGCGGGATACGTTGGTGATGCACTGCCTGCCTGCCCACAAGGGGTACGAGGTCAATGAGACGGTCCTCTATACCCCTAACTCGGTTGTCTTCGACCAGGCGGAAAACCGCCTGCACGCTCAGAAAGCACTGATGCTTTACCTCCTTGGCAAACTCTGATCGCAAAAGGCAAACAAACCCATGACCGACTCGAAACCCGGTGCCAGAGCGCTGATCGACCTGGAAGAGAGCCTCGGTGCACATAACTATGACCCACTGGACGTGGTGTGTGCACGCGGTGACGGCGTCTGGCTGTACGACGTGGATGGCAACAGATACCTGGACTGCCTGAGCGCCTACTCGGCGGTGAACCAGGGCCACAATCACCCGCGCATTGTCCGGGCGCTGATCGAGCAGGCCGGTCGCCTGACGCTTACCTCGCGCGCCTTCCGCAACGACCGGCTGCCGCTCTTCTACAAGGAGCTGCTAGACCTGACCGGCTACGAGATGGCCCTGCCGATGAACACCGGCGCGGAGGCAGTCGAGACGGCGCTCAAGACGGCCCGCAAGTGGGCCTACACCGTCAAAGGTGTGCCGCGCGACCAGGCCGAGATCATCGTAGCAGAAGGGAACTTTCACGGGCGGACGATCACCATCGTCTCCTGCTCGACGGAGGAGCAGTACAGGGACGGCTTTGGGCCGTACACGCCGGGCTTTGTCTCCGTGCCATATGGCAATGCCGACGCCATCGAGGCGGCCATCACGCCAAACACCGCCGCCGTGCTGATCGAGCCGATCCAGGGTGAGGCGGGCGTGGTCGTGCCGCCGGAGGGCTATCTGCGCCGCATCCGCGAGATCTGCGACGCGCACAACGTCCTGTTCATGGCCGACGAAATCCAGACCGGGCTGGGGCGCACCGGCAAGCTGATGGCCTGCGATCATGAGGGTGTCCGGCCTGACGTGCTAATCCTGGGGAAGGCGCTGGGCGGTGGGGTCTACCCCGTCTCGGCGGTGGCTGCCCCGCGTGAGGTGCTGGGCGTCTTCAAGCCCGGCGATCACGGATCGACCTTTGGTGGGAACCCGCTGGCGGCAGCCGTGGCCGTCGAGGCGCTGCGGGTGATCGTCGAGGAGGGGCTGGTCGAGAATGCGGCGGAGATGGGCCAGTACTTCCGCGACCACCTGGAGGAGATCAACAGCCCGCACATCAAGCACATTCGTGGCAAGGGGCTGCTGATCGGCGTGGTGCTCAAGCCGGAAGCCGGAGGCGCACGGCGTTTCTGCGAGGAGATGCAGGCGCGCGGCGTCCTGGCGAAGGAAACACGCGAGCACGTGATCCGCTTCGCCCCGCCGCTGATCATCGACCGGGACACCCTTGACTGGGCGCTGCCAATCATCCGTGACGTACTGTTGATGCCCTGAGGTGCACCCGGCGCGACACGCCGTGTCCTCCGCAATTGCTTCACGTCCTTTCAGGGGATCCAGGATGCAGAAACCAACCACTGCCAGCCTGTTTGTTACCTGCCTGCTTGATACACTTTTCCCCGACACAGCGCAAGCGGTCGTCGACGTATTGCAGGCACAGGGCGTCGAGGTGCGAGTGCCGCCCGGCCAGACCTGCTGCGGGCAGCCCGCCTTCAACGGTGGCTATTGGGACGAGGCGCGTGTCATGGCCCGCCACACGCTCGACGCGTTCGGCGGCTCCGATGGGCCGGTGGTCATCCCGTCCGGGTCGTGCGGGACGATGATCAGGCACTACTACCCTGAGTTGTTCGCAGACGACCCGGAATACGGCCCCCGCGCCCGCGCGCTGGCAGGCCGGGTCGTCGAGTTCACGCAATTCCTGGTCGATCACCTGGGTGTGACCGACGTCGGCGCGCGGTTTGAGGGGCGCGTCGTCTACCATCCTTCGTGCCACGCCCTGCGCGGCATGGGGATAGACCGCCAGCCGCGCGCCCTGCTGGCCGCCGTGCAGGGGCTGGAAGTCGTCGAGCAGGAGGACCCCGCCACCTGCTGTGGGTTCGGCGGGATCTTCGCCGTGAAGATGGGGGAAATCAGCGGCAGGATGCTCGCAAACCGGTTGGATGCTTTCGAGGCAGCCGGGGCCGACCTGGTCGTCGGCTGTGACGTGAGCTGCCTGATGCACATCGAGGGTGGATTGCGCAAGCGCGGCAGTCTGATGCGGACGATGCACATCGCGCGGTTGCTGGCAGAGGGCAGCAGAGGATAAAGATGCAATTATCACGGCAACCCTTTAACAGGCGTGTTGGAGAAGCGCTCGCCAACCCGGAGCGGCTGGCCGCGATCAACCAGGCGGCGGTGCGCTTCTACGAACACCGCGAAAGCGTGATGGACAGCCTCCCCGACTCCGAAGCCACCCGTGACCTCGCCCGCGCCATACGGGCGCACACCATTGCGCACCTGGATCGCTACCTGGAACAGTTCGAGACCGCCGTGCAGGCTGCCGGCGGGCACGTTCATTGGGCACGCGACGCCGCCGAAGCCTGCCGGATCGTCCGGGGAATCGCCCGCGAGGCCGGAGCGCAGCGGGTGGTGAAATCCAAGAGCATGCTGAGTGAGGAGATCGGGGTCAACCATGCGCTGGAGGATGCCGGGCTGGAGGTCGTCGAAACCGACCTGGGCGAATTTATCGCCCAATTGGCCGGGGACCATCCCTCGCACATCATCGCGCCGATCCTGCACCTGACCCGGCAGGAGGTGGGGAACGTCTTCGCCGACAGGCTCGACGTGCCATACACGGACGAGATCGGCGAACTTAACACCATCGCCCGCCGGACTCTGCGCGAGGTCTTTCTGAGCGCCGACATGGGCATCAGCGGGTGCAATATGGCGGTGGCCGAGACGGGCACGGTGTGCATTGTGACCAACGAGGGCAACGGCAGGATGGTGACCACCTTGCCGCGCGTGCACGTCGCCCTGATGGGGATGGAGCGGATCGTGCCCACGCTCGACGACCTGGCAGTGATACTGCAGCTTTTGGGGCGAAGTGCAACCGGGCAGAAAATGACCGTCTACACCTCGCTGATCACCGGGCCGCGCCGTCCTGTGGAGCAGTACGGCCCCGAAGAGACGCACGTCGTGATCGTCGACAACGGGCGGTCGCGGGCGTTGACAGGAGACCTGGCCGAGATCCTCTACTGCATCCGGTGCGGGGCTTGCCTGAACGTCTGCCCGGTCTACCGTACCATCGGCGGGCACGCCTACGGTAGTGTGTATCCGGGGCCGATGGGGGCGATCATCTCGCCGGTGTTAGGCGGCGTCCCGGCCTTCGCCGAGCTGCCGCACGCCAGCACGCTTTGCGGGGCCTGCCAGGATGTCTGCCCGGTACGCATTGACCTGCCAACGCTGCTGTTACGCCTGCGGCGGGACACCGTCCGGCAGGGGCGTTCGCCGGGCTGGGTGACAGCCGGGATCAGGGCCTACGCGCAGGCTGCCCGCTCACCAGGGCGATTCCGGCTTGCAGCGCGGTTGGGTGGGCTGTTCAGCAGCCTGACGGGCGGCGGCTGGTTCGCCGGTAAACTGCCGGGGCCGCTGGGCGCGTGGACACGCTTCCGCGCCTTCCCGCCCTTCACACGGCAGACCTTTCAGAAAAGGTGGGAGGACCGCACCAATGGCTGACGCACGCGACCAGATCCTGAGCGACATCCGGGCGGCGCTTGGTTCGGCGTTGCTGCCCGACGCGTCGCCCGGACACCCCACCGCAGATAACCCGCGCGCAAAAGGGGGGCTGGAGCGGTTCACCGCAGAGCTTGAGGAGCTGTCAGGCCGGGTGATCCGCGCCGGTTCGGCGGGGGAGGCGGCGAAAATCGTCGCCGGGCTGTGCGAGGAGCGCGGCTGGAGGCAGGCGTTGGCCTGGGCGTGGGAGGAGATCGGCTGCCGGGGGTTGGACGAAGCCCTCAGGCAGGCCGGGGTAGAGATCAGCCACGATGGCACGCCCGCAGACGTGGCGGGCATCCCGGTCGGCATCACGGGGACGGAGGCGGCGCTGGCCGACACCGGCACGTTGGTCTTACGCAATGGGCCGGGACGCCCGCCGCTGGCCTCGCTGCTGCCGCCGGTTCACATCGCGCTGCTCGACGCCCGGTTTATCTTCCCCGACATGCAGAGCTACTTCGACAGCCTGTCCGGGGAGGGTGGCGCGGCCAGACACGTCGGCGAGAGCAGCACCCTGGTCTTCATCGATGGGCCGAGCCGCACTGCCGACATCGAGCAGACGTTGACGCTGGGGGTGCATGGGCCGCGTGAGTTGACCGTGGTCGTGTGGGGGCAGGAACAGCGGTAAAACGTCTGCCTTAACTGTGCCGGTACTCTTGCCCTTCCTTCACCCTCATGGTACATTCGCGCTCATGCACAAGCTCTTGCCCCGTGTGGTACTGCTCCTGTTGATAGGCTCCTTGCTGGTGGCCGGATGCGGCCAGCCAACCGACGAGAACGCCATCACCATCACCATTGTGGCGGATGGGAAATCGCAGGTGATGCTCGTCAGCAGCGAGGCGACCGTCAACGACATCCTGCGTGAGGCCGGGATCACGCCCGGCAACCTGGACCGCGTCAACCCGCCGGGGCACAATCGCGCCCACGATGGCATGACGATCACGGTCGTGCGCGTCGTCGAAGAGACTGCCATCATCGAGGAGATGATCCCCTTCGAGAGCCGGACAGCCCTGAATGACAGTCTCCCGGCAGGGGAAACCCGCATGCTCCAGGCGGGCGTCAACGGGGTGGCGGAGGTCACCTACCGCATCGTCTACGAGGATGGCGTAGAGGTATCGCGCAGCGAGGTGCGGCGCGTGCTGATCACGCCTCCCCAGGACGAGGTGATCATGATCGGCAGCCAGAGCGAGCTTCCCACCGTCACCGTCACCGGCACACTGGTTTACATCTCTGGGGGCAATGCCTGGATCATCCGCCAGAACAGCTCCAACCGTCGTCCCCTGACAATCGACGGGGGCGTTGATGGGCGGGTCTTCGCGTTATCGGAGGATGGAAAGCGGCTGCTCCTCACCTGCTCGGCGGGCGAGGAGACGGCTGCGGATGAGCAGGCGGAAACCGAGCCGACACCGGCGGAGGAAGAGCCGTTCAACACGCTGTGGGTGATCTTTGACACGGGTGACCCGGAGAGCGTGCCGGTTCGCCTTGACCTGGCAAACGTCCTTTACGCCGATTGGGTCCCTGGCACCGGAAATATGATCGTCTATTCGACTGCCGAG
The DNA here is from genome assembly GCA_964603985.1 of uncultured Anaerolineae bacterium. Classification (GTDB taxonomy): domain Bacteria; phylum Chloroflexota; class Anaerolineae; order Aggregatilineales; family UBA3940; genus CAZRXG01. The sequence continues at coordinate 11,096 of CAZRXG010000003.1, forward strand.
CCGCGTCCCAGCTTCCCCGGTTGGCAGGCCAACAATGACCTGTGGCTGGCCGAGATCGGCCCGGAGGGGGAGATCGTCGATCCGCAGCTTTTGCTCGAACCCTGGGGCGGCGGCATCTACGGCTGGTACGGAACCTTCTTCGCCTTCTCGCCTGATGGCGCGACCCTCGCCTGGGCGCAGCCGGACGCGGTGGGCGTTCTGGTTCCCGTCGTCCCTGAGCCGGAGGAGGGTGAGGACGAAGGGGAGGGGGAAGACGAAGGGGAAGACGAGGAGGAAATCGCCGCCACGCCTGACGCGGAGGAGGCAGAGGAAAAGGCACACCCCCTGGCCGATGCCTACACGCGCCAGACGCTGATCTCGTTTGCGCCGCGCAATGCCTACGACTTCATCTGGGTGCCCGGCATAGCGTGGTCGCCGGACGGCACGTTGATCGCCACGACGACGCACGGCCCGCCGCTCGGAACCGAGGCCCCGGAGGACAGCCCCATCTTCAACCTGACCATCCTGCCGTACACGGGAGGCTACAGCATCGACCTGATCGAACGGGCCGGGATGTGGTCAACACCCCAGTTTGCGCCTGTGGAGGCGCTCGGCGGCGCGACACTTGAGGGGCCAATTGCCTATTTGCAGGCCATTGACTCGCTTGATAGCGTGGTCAGCCGCTACCAACTGGTCGTCATGGATCGGGATGGGAGCAACCGGCGGGTGATCTTCCCGCCGGAAGGCGAGACCGGCCTGCAGCCGCAGGCGTTCGTCTGGTCGCCGGATGGGCGGCAGATCGCGTTGATCTACCAGGGCAACCTGCACCTGATCGACGTGATGACCGGCCTGGCACAGCGACTGACCGGGGATGGTCTGAGCAGCAGTCCGCGCTGGGCACCGTGATGTCTGACCGGACACGCCGCCTGATCCTGGTGCTCCTGGCGCTGGGTGCCGCGTTGAGCGCGCTCGGCGCAGCCGCCGTCGTCGCCCAACGGCAGGCCCGTCTGCGCGGTGCATTGAACGGCATCCCCGACATCGACCTGCCCCCGCGCGTCCCGATCCTGGGTGTGAATGCCGACCTGACGCAGTACGAGCCGGAGGCGTTGGAGGAGAACCTCGACCTGATCGCAGGGGCGGGTTTTGTGTGGGTGCGGCAGGTCTTCGCGTGGGAGGAGATCGAGGCACAGCGCGGGCAATATGACTGGTCGCGGTATGACCGCGTCGTCGAAGCGGTGAGCGCCCGTGATTTGCGACCGGTTGCCGTGTTGTGGCGCTCGCCAGGATGGGCCGCGCCTGAGCCGGGCGCTCCCCCTGACGACCTGGGCCACTTCGCCGCTTTCGCTGCCGCGCTGGCCGGGCGGTACGGCGACCGGATCGACGTGTACCAGATCTGGGACGAGCCGAACCTCTCCGGTGGGTGGGGGGGGCAGCCGCCCAGCCCGGTCGCGTACGCGGCCATGCTCGAAGCTGCTTACGATGCCATTCACAGCGCCAACCCTGACGCGTTGGTGCTGACCGCCGGGCTGGCTCCCACCATCGAGACCGGCCCGCAGAACCTGAGCGACGTTTTGTTCCTGCGTGCCCTCTACGAGAACGGCACTGCGCCCTTCTTCGACGGCGTGGCGGGCAAGCCATATGGCTTCGACACGGGGCCGGACGACCGGCGGGCCAACCCCGACCTGCTTAACTTCTCGCGCTTTATTTTGCTGCGCCGGGAAATGGAACGGTTCGGCGACCACGACAAGCCGCTGTGGGCCAGCAGCTTTGGGTGGAACGCCCTGCCTGAGGGTTGGGAGGGGCGGCCGTCGGTCTGGGGACAGACAACGCCCGAGGCACAGGCAGCGCAGACCGTCGCCGCGTACCGGCGTGCGCTCGTCGAGTGGCCGTGGTCGGGTGCGTTGATCCTCGAAAGCTGGCAGCCCGACCCCTCGCCTGATGATCCGCGCCGGGGGTTTGCCCTGCGCGGCTCGGATGGCATCCTCTCGCCGACCGCAGAGGCGATCCGCGAGCAGGCGGAGTTGTTCAACACGGTGCTGTGGCCGGGCCTCTATCCGCCGACCACGCCGTTGGCCGCATACGGCGGTGAGTGGAAATTTTCGGGGTTGGGGGCGGATTTCAGCCAGCAGGGGGGGAGCGTCGTTGACGTGCCGTTTTCCGGTGACAGCCTGGCCGTGATCGCCCGCCGTGATCACTACCGGGCTTACCTTTACGTTGAGGTGGATGGGCGGCCCCCGGCGGCGCTTCCGCACGACGAGCGTGGGGCTTACCTCGTGCTGACCTCGCCGGATTACAAGCCGCGCGTCGAGGCGCTCACCATCGCGGAAGGGCTGGAGCCGGGAACGCGGCACGTCGCCCACATCGAAGCGGAGCGCGGCTGGGGTCAGTGGGCGCTGGTCGGCTTTGCGGTTGGCTCGCACATCGACACGACGCCCTACGACCTGCTCGCGGCAGGGCTGGTAATTGGGGCGCTGGTGCTGGTGGGGGCTGCGATCCGTATCGGGTGGGGGCTGAGTTCGCCCGGCCCGATGAGACGCCTGACCGGCTGGCTGTCTGAAAGCCTGAGCGGGGGCGCTCACCTGGCGCTGTCGCTGTCGCTGGCGCTCGCCGCGTGGCTGGGTGCGGCGCTGGCGTGGGGCGGGGAAGCTCCCAACCTGACGCGCGTTCTGGGCGAGGGAGCAACGCCGCTGAGCACGGCCCTGACGGCGGGCGTCTCTTACTTTTCGGGCGGGCTGGTGCTCATGCTGGCTACGCTGGCATCGCTGCTGGGGTTGATCTACGCCCGGCCCGCCGCCGGGGTGGCGCTGGTGATGTTCTTCACGCCGTACTACCTGCACCCGCGCCCGCTGTTCGACCGCGCCTTCAGCATGGTCGAGGTGATGAGCCTGCTGACCCTGCTGGCGTGGATCGGGCGCATCGCGGCGGAGCGGCGCGGGAAAGGCTGGCCGCGTCCCGGACAGGTGTGGCGGAAAATGACCGGCCTCGACAGGGGCGTGGCGTTGTTCGTCGTTCTGAGCGCGATCTCGCTTGCTTGGGCCGACCTGGTGGGCGTGGCGGCGACGGAGCTGCGGCAGATGGTGCTGGAACCGGGGATCGTCTACCTGGTGCTGCGGACGATACCCTTCAGTGATGAGGAGCGCTGGCGCATCGTCGACCTGCTGCTGCTGACCGGGGCGGTCGTGGCGTTGATCGGCCTTTACCAGTTCGCGACCGGCAGCGGCGTCATCACCGCCGAGGCGGGCATAGCGCGCGTGCGCAGTGTGTACGGCTCGCCGAACAGCGTGGCGCTCTACTTGGGCCGCCTGATCCCGGTCGGCGCGGCGGTCGTCCTGATCGGAGGGACACGCGCCCGGCGCTGGTTGTACGGTGCGGCGGGCGTCCTGATGATCGCGGCGATGACCCTGACGCTATCGAAGGGCGGGCTGCTGCTCGGCCTGCCTGCCGGGCTGGCGCTGGTCGTCATCCTGGGAGCCGGGCGGTGGGGGGCGGTGGCAGCGCTGGCCGGGATCGTGCTCGAAGGGCTGATGCTGATCCCGCTTTCGCGCATCCCGCGCTTCCAGGGGTTGTTTGACTTCACCAGCGGCACGAGCACCAGCTTCTTCCGTCTGAAGCTGTGGCAGAGCACGCTGCGGATGATCCGCGACCGGCCGGTGACCGGTGTCGGGTTGGGCCAGTTCCTGTACGAGTATCGCGGGCGCTACATCCTGCCGGGCGCGTGGCAGGAACCTGACCTCAGCACACCGCACAACTTCCTGCTGAGCTACTGGGCCAGGCTGGGGATCGTGGGACTGGCCGCCGGGGTGTGGATGCAGGTCGCCTTCTGGCGGCTGGCGTGGGGGACACAGAAGCGTCTGAAGGAGATCGACCCGGCAGCGCGGGCGCTGGTCGTGGGCCTGATGGGTGGGATGGCGGCCTCGGTTGCGCATGGTATGGTGGATGCCCTGTATTACCTGATCGACCTGGCTTTTCTCTTCTTCTTGATGCTGGGGCTTGCGCACCAGATCGGTGAGGAGGTGAGACCCGATGGAAGTGACAGTCAAGGGGCGGACGCTGCGGCTGGTTGAGGGCGACATCACCGCGCTGGACGCCGACGCCATCGTCAACGCGGCAAACTCGCAGTTGCAACTGGGGGCGGGCGTCGCGGGGGCGATCCGCAAACGCGGCGGCCCGTCGATCCAGAAGGAGTGCAACACAATCGGCTTCTGTCCCGTCGGCGGGGCCGTGATCACCGGGGGTGGTGACCTGAAGGCCCGGCACGTCATTCACGCAGTCGGGCCGCTGGGCAGCGACCCTGACGCCGACGCCTTGCTCGCCAGCGCAACGCGCAGCAGCCTCGAGGTGGCGGATAAAAACGGCCTGGCCTCGATCGCCTTCCCTGCCATCTCGACCGGCGTATTTGGCTACCCGATGGACAGGTGCGCGCATGTCATGCTCCGCGAGGCGGTCGATTATCTGCGCCATGTGGAAACCGGCCTTGAGGAGGTCGTGTTCTGCCTTTACGGGCAGGCGGCGTTCGACGTTTTCGCCGCAGAATTGGAGCGGCAAATGAGCTGCAGCGGCTCGTAGACGGGCCGCCCGGCAGTGTTGGCGTTCTGCGCCGGTGTGCGGTACAAACGGCGCATTATGTCGCGTAGACGCTTCATCTTCAGCGCCGCGCTGATCATCCTCGCCGCAGCCGCCCTGCGCCTGATCGAGCTGGGGACCATCCCTCCAGGACTGCACTATGACGAAGCGACCAACGGCGTCATCGTGCGTGGCATCGCCTTTGGCGGCAACCGGCCGCTCTTCATCGCCGCCTTCACCGGCAAAGAGACGCTGTGGTTCTACCTGGCTGCACTGGTGATGCGCCTCGGCGGGGCATGTGTCTTTTCCCTGCGCCTGAGTTCGGCCTTCATCGGTATATTGACGGTGGCAGCCACCGGCTGGCTGGTGCGCCGCCTTTATGCAGATGATCTGCGCCGCGATGGGCTGGCGCTGCTGGCGATGGCGACGCTGGCGGTTGCCTTCTGGCACGGCGTGTTAAGCCGGTTGGCCTTCCGGGCGATCTCGCAGCCGCTGATGCAGGCGTTCAGCCTGGGGCTGTTGTGGCAGGGGTTACGACCGCCTGCCGGGTCGCGCCGACGCCTGATCGGGCTGGTGCTGGCGGGGGTGGCGACCGGGTTGACCGGCTACACTTACCTGGCCGCACGGCTGTTCCCGATCCCGCTGGTGGTGGTGCTGCTGGTGTTCGTCGCCTGTGACCGGGATCGCCCGAAGCGCCAGGCCGGGCTGGTGCTCTACGGCCTGGGCGCTGTGTTGGCCTTCGCCCCGCTCGGCCTGTTCTTCCTGCGCCACCCGCAGACCTTCGGCACACGCATTGAGCAGGTCGCGCCTGCCTCGCTGGCCGATGCGCTGGCGGGCTGGCGAGACGCGCTGCGGATGTTCTTCGTCGCCGGTGATCCCCTGTGGCGGTTCAACCTGCCGGGCAGGCCGATCTTTGGCCCGGCGCTGGGGGTGCTCTTCATGATCGGGCTGGGCGTCGTGGTGTGGGACACCATACGGGCAAAGGGAGCGCTCGACCGGGCACGCGGGGCCTTGCTGCTGATCTGGCCGCTCGTCATGCTGGCCCCGACCGCACTGGCGGTCGGCGAGATCACGCCCAGCAACCTGCGGGCGGTGGGGCTTGCGCCGCTGATCGCGCTCTACCCGGCGCTGGGGATCGTGGCGCTGGCGAGGTGGCTGCGCCGCCGGGAGGGAGTGGCGGGGCGGGTGGAGCGGGTCGCGGTGAGCGCCGCGCTGGCGCTGATCGTTCTGGCAGGGGGCGGCGCAACGCTGCGCGATACGCTGCGTTGGGGGAGAACACCGGCGCTCTATTACGACAATGACGGGCCAGTCGCGGCGATGGCCGGTTACCTTAACGGCGACGAGGCACCGGCGGGCATGGTCTACACGGCAACGTTCCACTTCCGGCACCCGACGCTGGCCTTCCTGGCCGAGGATTACGATGCCGAGCGCTCGCTCTTTGGGGGTGACGCGCTGGTGCTGGCCCCGGCGGGCGACACGCTGGCGGTCTACGCGCGTGATGTCCCCCTTCCTGACGAGTGGCATCCGGCGGTGACGCCTTACAGGGTCGCCGCCCCGCCCGGCCCTGACACCAGCCCCGACTTCTTCGCCTACCTGCTGCCGGAGGGTTTCGAGATCGGGTGGCCGGGCGTGCCGGGGGTGAGCTTCGCCAACCTGATCGTGCTGGAGAGCGCGACGCTGCACCCGGCGAAGTCGGGCACAGAGGCGACGGCTGATCTGGGGTGGCGCATCCTGGCTCCCGCCGACCAGCCGGATTACGCTTTTGTGGCCGAGGTGTGTGACGCCTGGGGCTGGTGCTGGGTCAGGATCAACCTGGATGGGACAATTGAGCGCGGGCAGAACAACACCTACAATTCGACGCAGTGGACGCCCGGTGAGCGGCTGTACACCCGCCTCACCATCCCGCTCGCGCAGGGCATGCCGCCCGGCGATTACGTGGTGCGCGTCAGTGTCTACTCGGCGGCGGGGGACAGGCGGCTGCCCGTCCTGGACGAGTCGGGGGGCTTCGCGGGCCAGTATGCGATGGTGGAGGGGCTGCGCATCGAAGCGAGCCGGTCGCCGCAGGTCGGCAAACTGCCGATGCAGCAGCGCCCGAAGCAGGAGATCGCGCCCTCGATCACCCTGCTGGGATACGATGTCCCGGCGGAGGCCGTCCGGCCTGGTGAGCGGATCAACGTGGCCCTCTACTGGTTGAGCGAAGTCAGGCAGCGGGACGATTACACGGTCACACTGGGACTCGACGAGGGGACGATCCTGTACCGGGGAGACCCGGTGCATGGCACGCACCCCGTATCCGCCTGGCGTGCGGGTGAGCTGATCGCCGACCGCTATAGTCTACGCCTGCCGCACGATCTGCCCCCCGGTGAGCACACCCTCAGCCTGCGGTTCGACAATGGACCGCCGATCGGGCTTGGCTCGCTGGTGGTCAGAGCCACCGACCGGCGCTTCGAGTTGCCCGGTGGCGTTGTCGCCCTGGAGACGCCGCCCGTTTTCGGCAGGCAGATCGCGCTGGCGGGTTACGAGGCACCGGTTGCTGACGTGCCAGTGGGCGGTGACCTGCCGCTCGTGCTCGTCTGGCGCGCGGAGGCGGAGACCGAAACCGGTTACACCGTCTTCGTGCATCTGGTTGACAGCGAGGGTGAGATCATCGCTCAGCAGGATCGCCCGCCGCAGGCTGAAGGTGAAGCCTACCCGACCGACCTGTGGCTGGCGGGCGAGGTGGTGGTGGATGACTACGTGCTGCCCCTCCCGGCAGATGCGCCTCCGGGCGAGTACACGATCCGGGTGGGGCTGTACCTGCCGGAGAACGGCCAGCGGCTCTCGCTGCCGGGGACGGCTGACAACGCGTTCTACCTGCCCCTGACCATCACCATCCGGTGAGGTGCACCGAAAAGAGGATATATGCAACTGACCCTGCTCAACTGGCTGCTGGCGCTTTCGCCGGTTATCGCGGTGCTGATCCTGATGCTGGGGCTGCGCTGGGGCGGGAGCAAGGCGGGAGCGGTGGCCTGGTTCGTGGCGGTCGTCGTGGCCGCGCTGCGCTTTGGGGCCGGGCCATACCTGATCGCCTACGCACAGGTCAAGGCGGTGCTGCTCACGCTCGACGTGTTGTACATCATCTGGATGGCGCTGCTGCTGTTTCACGTCGCCGATGAGGCGGGCGCGGTGCGCATCATCGGACAGCGGCTCCCGGCGCTGACCGGCGACCGTATGATGCAGGGAATCTTGCTGGGTTGGGTCTTCGTCTCGTTTTTGCAGGGCATGGGCGGCTTCGGCGTGCCGGTGGCGGTGGTCGCGCCCTTGCTGGTTGGGCTAGGGTTCGGGCCGATCCAGGCGGTCGTGATGGCCTCCATCGGGCACGGCTGGGCGGTGACCTTCGGCTCGCTGGCGACCTCGTTCATGGCGCTGATGGCGGCCACCAACATGCCGGGTGAGGCGCTCGCGCCGGAGGCGGCCATTTTGCTGGGCGCCGCCTCCTTCGGGAGCGGCGCGATTGTCGCCTACGCGGGGAGCGGCTGGAGAGGACTGCTGCGCGGCGTCCCGGCCATCGCCGTCCTGAGCGTGGTGATGGCGGTGGTTCAGTATCTCCTGGCGACCAACGGCTTATGGACGCTGGGCGCGACGGGCGCGTCGCTGGTGGGGCTGCTGGTCGGCGTGGGGCTGACGCGCCTGCCGATCTACCAGGATGCCCACGACAGCGAGCAGGCGAAAGGAGCCGACGAGCCCTCCGGGGCGGCGCTCGAAGAGCAGCCCGATGACGGCAAGCGCCGCTCGCTGGTCGTCGCGCTGTCGGCTTATGGTGTGCTGATCGTGCTGGCCTGCGCGATTAACCTGATCCCACCCGTCAGGGCCGTGTTCAAGAGCGTCGGGCTGACGCTCCGGTTCCCGGAGTTACACACCGCTTACGGCTGGGTGACGGAGGCCGGGCCGGGCCGCGAGATCAACCTGTTCGGCCACCCGGGGGCGATCCTGCTGTACACGTCGCTGATCGCGTATGGGATCTACCACCTGGCCGGTTATTACCGGCCAGGTGCGGCAAAGCGCATTCTGACCAGGGTCGGCAAGGGAGCAGTGAAATCCAGCCTGGGCATCGCGGCGATGGTCGGGATGGCGGTCGTCATGACTCACGCCGGGATGACCAATCTGCTGGCGCGCGGCCTGAGCGAGAGCGTGGGGAGGGCGGCTTACCCGGCGGTCGCGCCTTTCATCGGGGCGCTGGGCGCGTTTATGACCGGCAGCAACACCAACTCGAACGTCGTCTTTGGAGCGCTCCAGCAGCAGACGGCGGATCTGCTCGGTCTGAGCGTGACGCTGATCCTGGCCGGGCAGACGGCGGGCGGCGCGCTGGGCAGCGTGCTGGCCCCGGCCAAGGTGATCGTCGGGTGCAGCACGGTCGGGCTGGGCGGCGAGGAGGGTAAGGTGATCGGGCGGATGCTGCTGTACGGCCTGATCCCAATCGCGATCGTCGCGCTGCTGGCGTGGGCGATGGCAGCGACGTGAGGCGGCTCATGCCGCTTCTGCGCGTCGCGCCGCCCGGCGTGCCCGCCACACCTCCAGCATTCGCGCCAGCCCGTAGATGGCGAAGATGACGATCGGCGCGGTGATCGAGGTACGCATCCGGGTGTCCATGGCAGAGGTCTGCGAGGCGAGCGTCAGACCGGAAATGTACAGGATCGGGATGCCCGCCACAGCCAGCAGCTCCCAGTCCTTGCGCTTAAAAGCCTGCCACGCGCCCCCAAGGGCCATCCCGTAGAGCAGGACGTGGTAGGCCAATTCAAAGGGGATCGACCACCTGGGCAGCAGTTCGGTCCGGCCGAACATACGGGCCACTCCGATGGGCGTGCCGAGCAGCGCATACAGCCAGTAGCGGGCCAGCTTCTGGCGGGCCAGGCGGCCCATCGCGGCGTACAACTCGGGGGTATCGGCGACGTGGAACTTCCAGAAGTGCTCGGCGACGGTTTTTTCGGCTGCCTCGACATCGCCCACGCTCAGGTAAAGCTCGCGCACGTAGTCGGTGTAGATCTCGTCCATCGGGGCCCTGGTCGCCAGGTGCTCGGCAGAGCTGGCCCGAAGGAAAAGCAGGGTAAAATTGGTCTGCATGGAGTAGGTGAAAACGCCCTGGTAGCGCAGGTTACGGTAGCTCCAGGCAAGATAGACCGCCAGACCGACGGCGGCCAGCGCGATGACAGGTCGCCACCAGCGCCGCATCAGGGGGATGGTGATCAGGGGGACGGCCAGCCAGAAGTAGATAGCCGTCGGGCGGGAGAGCATGGTCAGCGCCAGCCACAGGCCGCTGAGCACCAGATCCAAGGGGCGCTCCTCCTGAACGTAGGCCGTCAGGCTGAGCAGGCAGGCGGCGAACATCAGGTTGTAGACCGGCTCGGAGAGCAGGGTGGTGCTGGCCGAGACCGAGGCCGGGTCGAGGGCCATGATGCCCCCGGCCAGCAGCGCAAACCGCTCCGGCCTGGGCATCCCCTTGACGCGGCACAGCAAGCGGTGGGCCATCACGTAGCCCAGGACAGGCGTCAGCGTGCCGAAGAGAGCCTGCAACACTGCGGCGTGGTAGTTGTTCCCGCCCAGCGCGTAGACCGCGGCCACCGAGAGTGGGAAGAGCGGCGGGCGTACGCCCATCAGCCAGTACGAGAAGTTGCGCTTGCGGTACAGGTGCGAGGCCATACCCAGCCAGCCGGGGACATCGCTGCCGATCAGGTTCTCCGGGGGGTATCCCTCGATGACCAGCCGGGAGTACAGCATCAGTCCCCGCGCCAGCAAAGCCAGACCGAGCACGATCAGCACGGCGTAGAGCGGCGGGCGCAGGGAAGGACAGCGGGTGTCGTTTGAGGAAACAGACATGAATAGACCATCCAGTCATAATTCAGCGCAGCGAAACTCGACGCCGGTTACCTGGCATGAGCGCAACAGGTCCCGGCTGCAAATTATAGCGCTCGTCCTGGCACTTGGCGCGCCGTTCGGGCTGTACGAGGCGCTTAACGCAGGGCTAAACGCACTGGCAGCCGTTCTCTTTGCGATCATTGCGCTCGGCATGGCGGTCACGGCCTGGGTGAGCTGAAACACGCGCGGAGGGACAGCCAGGACGACCTCAGGGCGGAGAGACGTGCTTCGCGTGATGCTGACGGCTCACATGGCTGGCAAGAGCGACAATCCCCACTGCGGAATACATCAGTATAAACGGCATGTAGGGCGTACGGTACCGGGTGTGGTACAGTCCGGCAAATATCAGCGTCGATGTGCCTGCATAATAACCGATGACGACATGACTCAGAAGCAGGAACAGCTTCTTGCGGTGCTGCCATGCCCATCGATAGCCGACGACTGCCAGCGCCAACTCCCCACCGGTCACGGCCAACTGCAAAGGCACGGGCACATCTATGTCAGGGTTGGCGTCAAATTGTCTGACCAGCGCCACGCCGGTCATGATGGCAGTCCAGGCGGGATACGCCGTCATTCTCTCATAGGCCATCTGCCTGCTTACTGCCTCCCGCTGTGCACTCAGTGTGGCCCGATCCTCCACCCGCCCGACAGGGTATTCGGCGATCTCGTCCCTGGTTATGGCGTTATTGCCCATGCGCCGTTCGACCTCCAGCGCAATGTCGGTGGCAACCTCGTGCGGGTCGCGGCCCGTCGCGTGGCTCTCGACCGAAACGGCCTTATAGAACAGCAATATAAAGGTCCCGCTGGTCGACATGGAGAAATTATCCCGGTAGTGGAGGTTGCGGACACTCCACGCGACGATAGGCACAGCGCACAGCGCAGCCAGCACAACCGCGTAGTACCACCGGCGCGGTTTAGACAGGATGATCACCAGCGCCAGCACTACAGCGAAATACGCGCTGACCGCCCGCGTCAACAGAGCCAGGCACAGCGAGACTGCGGTAGTCAGCAAGGCCCTCCAGTGCCCGGTCTGAAGGAAGACAACAACCCAGTAGAGCGCCAGAAAGAGCAGCATGTTGTGAAGAGGCTCGCTCATCACCGTGACCGTGGCATCGACGTGCGCCACCTCAAATGCCATCAGCGCCGCCGATACAAGGGCGATCAAACGGCTGCCGATCAAGCGGTAGGCCAGCTTGTAGCCCAGGACAACCGTCACAGCGCCAAAGATGGATTGGAAGAACACGACGAAGTGGACGTGCTTACCGGCCAGTGCATACACCGCCGCCACAAACAGCGGAAACAGCGGGGGGCGGCAGCCGAACATGGAAGCACTAAACCCCTTCCCGGCCAGGATGGAGCGAGCCAGGACATCATATTCAATCGCGTCCACACCACCCAACCCGCCCACACCGTATCCTCTGGCGACAACGCGGACATAGGTGGTGACGTACAACACCGCAAACGCCACGGCGAAGACCACGAGCTGAATAAACAAGGCAGATACCTGACGCCTGGAGGTATCAGTGGTGCTCATTGGTGTCGTCATCCCTGCTCGCTTCTCCAGAGAACTCGCCAGATCGCCATGATCCCATCGTTGCAGGTGACCGTGCTACTCCCCCGGCACGTCCATCGCGCAGCGCGTCCCGGCGTCAAAGTGGAACGAGGCAGGGGGGGTAAACGCGTCAAAGTTCCGGTTGGCGGCGCGGTTGCGGAAAGCCTGGTTGTAGAACGACCCACCCCGCGCAATGCGGTAAGCTCCCTCCTCCGGCCCGGTTGGGTTCTCGTAGGGGGAGCGGCTGTAGTAATCCGGGTCGTAGAAGTCATAGACCCACTCGTAGACGTTGCCCAACATATCCAGCACGCCGTAGGGGCTGGCCCCCAGCGGGTAGCTGCCCACCGGCGCGGGCGCGTTGAGAGGGCGCACGTCGAACGTCCCGTCAAGCCAGAAGAAATTGAGTAGCTCCGGGACAGGCTCACGATCCCCCCAGGGGTAGAGCCGCCCGTCCGTGCCGCGTGCCGCCTTCTCCCACTCGGCCTCGGTCGGGAGGCGCGCCCCGCGCCATGCGCAGTAGTCGCGGGCGTCGTACCAGCTTATGAAGATCACGGGATAGTCGTCATACTCCGGGTTGCCAAAGTAGGCAGGCCACAGCGGGGCCCGTGCCGGGTCTTCGGTGCAGCAATCAGAGCGCCGGGGTGGGTTGCAGGCCCCGGCCTCGACGCAGTCCTGGTACTGGTAGTTGGTCACCTCCAGCAGGTCGATGTAGAAGTTGTCGAGGTAGACCGTGTGAACGGGCTGCTCGTCGGGGAAGCCGTCCTCGCTGCCCATAATGAATTCACCTGCCGGGACGAGAACCATCTCCACCCCATGCTCATCGGTGATGCGGGCCGGCAGCGGCGTCGGCGAGGGGGTCAACGTGGCGGTTGGGGTGAGCGTCGGAAGGAGCAACGTGGACGTGCTGGCGAGCACATCGGTGGCGGTGGACGGGATGCGCGTCGACGTAGAGGGGACGGGGGTGAAAGGATCTTGCGCGGCGGCGCTGGTGGCACAGGCAGTCATAGCCGACAGGAGTAGTGCGGTCGGGATGATCAGGCGGGATGGTTGGGGCATAGACACCTACGTTGGTTCGATAGGATAGGGCCACCTGGACACTGGCAGCGAAGGATTATACCAGAGGGTTGTGCGGGTTCAAGGGCACCGCCCTCACGATGCATCGTCGTCTGTGGGGGCGAAGATGGCGTCCAGCACAGCGCCGGTATCGGTCAGGTCTTCAAAGAGGTAATCGGGGGCTGCTACCTCAAGCTCGGCGCGCGCGGTCCAGCCCGTCATCACGGCGATGCTGCGCGCACCTATCCCGCGCCCACAGGTCACATCGTAAACCGTGTCGCCGAGGATGATGACCTGCTGACCGGCAAAATGCACGCCGGTCAGCTCCCTGGCCCGCCGGACGGCCAGCGGCGGCAGGTCGGCGCGATTCTCCGATTCGTCGCCGTAGGCCCCCACGCGGAACAGCGCCAGATCGAAGTCCACCGCCTGCATCTTGATGAGCGCCGATGGGCGGAAGTTGCCGGTCAGCAGGCCCAGCAGCACGTCGCTGCGCGCGGCCAGCGCCCCGATCAGTTCGTGCGTGCCGAGGCAGGGCCGGATGTCGTGCTCACCGGCAGCCAGCCGCCGCCGCAGCTCGATGACCATCGTCTCGATCAGTTGCTCGAAGCGGTCGTGGATCACGTCGGTTGACAGGCCCGCATCATGCAGCAGCCTGTAGACAATATGCCGGTCGGTGCGGCCATCGAAGCGGACAGACCCGGCTGCGCCTGCCGTGCCGTAAACGCGCTCCAGCGCCATGTACAGCGCGGCGCGGCTCGCGCCGTCGGGCCAAAGCAGGGTGCCGTCGATATCGAATAGGATCAGTCGTTTGAGCATTAAGTACCTTTGAGTTGAGTTTTGCGATCCTGTTGGCTGTGACCGCCGGGCACATTATACCTGATAGCTTCCCCCCGTACCTCCGAAATTGCCGGTTTTCCTCAACCGGCCTCGCGCCGTCACATATCGGGCTGGGTGAGCTTTCGTCTGGGTGATCTCCGTGCTATACTGCCAACATGGGAGATGAGGAAACCCGCTGGCGTGCAATCACTCAGGCGTGGGAAGAGCGTCTGGCCGACGCCGGGCTGGCCGATCTGGCCCAGGCCATGCGTGAGGCGATGCGCCCTTTAGCGCCGCTGGCCGCCCAGCTTGTGTGGTTTGCACAACCGGCCTTTGCTCTGTTCGGGAGATACGAGGCTGCCGGGGAACTGGCCGAATACCTGAATGACCCGGATGCACTCGATAAGCCCCGCTCCAGGACGAGGCGGCAAGACCGATCGGGGGATGGTGAGGGTTCCGGCAGGGAGTAGATATGCCCGCATTGAACGTACCGGTTTCCAATGGGCTCGGCCTGATCATTCTGTTGATCGGCTCGGCGCTGTTTGTTTTCTTCACTTTCCTGATCCGTCAGGGCCTCAAACCCGACCTGCGCCCTTTGAGCGGCTATGATACGCTGTCCACCCAGATTGGGCAGGCGGTTGAGAGCGGTGGGCGCGTGCACATCTCACTTGGCTCCAACAGCATCACCGGCGAGGATACAGGCGTGACGCTGGCCGGGCTGGCGATGCTGGACGTGATCTCGGAAGCATCTTCCATCAGCGACCTCTCGCCGGTGGCGTCAACCGGCGACGCGGCTTCGATGTTCGTGATCAGCGACACGATCCGGCGCGCGTACGGCAGGCGAGAGACGCTTGACAAATACGAAACCACCTCGACGCGCCTGGTCGGGCTGGACCCGGTCGCGCTGGCCGGGGGCGCGACGAGCATCATCGCGGACGACGACGTGCGCGCCAACGTGGTGATGGGGTCGTTTGGGCCGGAGGTCGCCCTGATGACCGAGGCCGGGCGGCGGCAGCACATCCCGCAGATCGTCGGCAGTGACCGGCCCGAAACGCAGGCAGTCGCCTACGCGATGGCCGAACACACGCTGATCGGCGAAGAGATGTTTGCGACACGCGCTTACGTGCTGAGGGAAGCGCCTGCCCTGGGCAGCCTGCTGGCGCAGGACGTGCTGCGCTGGTTGGTCATCGGCGCGATTGTGGTCGGGGTGATCCTCAAGACACTGGGGCTGCTCGGCTAGCCATTACGGATTCGGGATATGAAGGCAATTGCTCAATACTACATTCCGGCGGCAGTCGCAATCGGCGTTGGTGCGATCATACTGGTGAGTTATTTCATCACCGTCCCTGTGCTGGTTGCGGTGCGCCTGGTGCTCACCGATTGGGCGGTCATTCTCGGCGGGCTGGCCGTGCTGGCCGGGGTCTTGAATCTGATCATGATCCACTCCCGGCGCGTTCAGGCCCAGGCGCGCGGATGGGTCTACAGTCTGCTGACGGCGGCGGTGGCCCTGCTGACTTTTGTCGTGGGGGCCATCGAGGGAGCGCTGGCCGGATCACCGACGCTGTACCAGGAAGGCAGCGTGGTGAACACTCTGTTCAACGGCGTGTTGGTTGCTTCGCAGGCGACGCTCGCCGGGCTGGTGATGTTCTTCCTGGTGGCGGCGGCGGTGCGGATGCTGCGGTCAAAGCCCAACCACTGGTCGATCATCTTTCTGGTGGTGGTCGTGGTTGTGCTGATCGGCTGGCTGCCCTTTGGCTTTATGGGCTCTCTCAACAGCGTCCGGGAGTGGATGATCAGCGTACCGGCCTCGGGCGGCGCGCGGGGGATTCTGCTCGGCGTGGGGTTGGGTACCCTGGCCGTCGGCTTGCGCGTGATCATGGGAGTTGAAATTCCCTACAAAGATTAGTTGTACGCGGAGAAGGCGACATGGCTCGCTCCGATAACCCTGGAACCATACCTGACTGGCTCCTGACGGCGAAAAGCCCCTCGGGTGCGCCGAAGACAGGCGCGGCACCGGGCTGGCTGCCGGTCAAGGCCGCGCCGCGTTCGCGTCCCTCGTCGCCCGGCGTTCCCGACTGGCTGCCCGCTGCCCGCCGACCCGCCCAGGCTCCCTCGCCTGCGCCGCCGCCCGAACCGGCCCGGCCAGCCGAAGCCGAAGCCGGAGCAATCGAGATCCCCGACTGGCTGGGCGGCCTCGACGTGCCATCAGAGGAAGGCGCACCGGTTGCCCCGCCGCCCGCCCCAGAGACGCCCGTCGCGCCGGGGGGCGAACTCCCTGACTGGCTGGGCGGCCTCGACGTGCCATCAGAGGAAGGCGCACCGGCTGCCCCGCCGCCCGCCCCAGAGACGCCCGTCGCGCCGGGGGGCGAACTCCCCGACTGGTTGGGCGGCCTTGACGTGCCGTCGGAGGGAGGCGCTCCCGCCGCTGCCCCGCCGCCCGCCCCGGAGACGCCTGCCGAGCCGGGGGGCGAACTCCCTGACTGGCTGGGCGGCCTTGACGTGCCGTCAGAGGGAGGCGCTCCCGCCGCTGCCCCGCCG
This sequence comes from uncultured Anaerolineae bacterium, assembly GCA_964603985.1. Lineage (GTDB taxonomy): Bacteria > Chloroflexota > Anaerolineae > Aggregatilineales > UBA3940 > CAZRXG01. The sequence continues at coordinate 27,489 of CAZRXG010000003.1, forward strand.
CCCGCCCCGGAGACGCCTGCCGCGCCGGGGGGCGAACTCCCCGACTGGTTGGGCGGCCTTGACGTGCCGTCGGAGGGAGGCGCTCCCGCCGCTGCCCCGCCGCCCGCCCCGGAGACGCCTGCCGAGCCGGGGGGCGAACTCCCTGACTGGCTGGGCGGCCTTGACGTGCCGTCAGAGGGAGGCGCTCCCGCCGCTGCCCCGCCGCCCGCCCCGGAGACGCCTGCCGCGCCGGGGGGCGAACTCCCTGACTGGTTGGGCGGCCTTGACGTGCCGTTGGAGGAAGGCGCTCCCGCCGCTGCCCCGCCGCCTGCACCGGAAACGCCTGCCGCGCCGGGGGGCGAACTCCCTGACTGGCTGGGCGGCCTCGACGTGCCGTCGGAGGAAGGCGCACCGGCTGCCCCGCCGCCCGCCCCGGAGACGCCTGCCGAGCCGGGGGGCGAACTCCCCGACTTTCTGAGCGGCCTCAACGTGCCGTCGGAGGAGGGCGCTCCCGCCGCTGCCCCGCCGCCTGCCCCGGAGACGCCTGCCGCGCCGGGGGGCGAACTCCCTGACTGGCTGGGAGGCCTCGACGTGCCGTCGGAGGAAGGCGCACCGGCTGCCCCACCGCCTGCACCGGAGACGCCTGCCGAGCCGGGAGGCGAACTCCCTGACTGGCTGGGCAGCCTCGACGTGCCGTCGGAGGAAGGTGCTCCCGCCGCTGCCCCGCCGCCCGCCCCGCCGCCTGCACCGGAGCAACCGGCAGAGGCAGAGGGTGAGACCCCCGACTGGCTGAGCGGCCTCGGGGTGTCCCCGCCGGAGGAAGGCGTGCCTGCTGCCCCGCCGCCTGCGCCGCCGCCTGCGCCGGAGCAACCGGCACCGGTGCCTGCGGGCGACAGCGATCTGCCGGGCTGGCTGGCAGATATTGACTTTGGCAAGGGACTGGACCTGCCCTCAGCCGATTCGGCTGCGCCCCCGGTCGGCGAGGAAGATTTGTTAGGACTCTCTGCCGAGCTTTGGGGTGAATCACCCGAACCCGGCGTTGAGGAAGAGGAAGCCGCGCTCCCGGAGATGCCGGAGTGGACGCGGGATCTGGCGACGGATGAGAAGACCCCCGGCGTTCCTTTAGCCGTAACGCCTCAGGAAACGTCTGAAGAGCTTCTGGAGCAGATCGACGACCTACGCTTTGAGGCCATCACAGGGGAGTTCCCGAAAGTCGGGGAGCCCACCCCGGAGAAAGTGGGGGCGCTCAAGGACATGGCGGGGGTCATCCGGCCAGAGATGATCTTCGAAGGCGAAACCCTGGAAGTCGGCGATCTGGTCGATGAGGTTGTCGTCAGCAAAGAGCAGGCACGGCGCATTGAACTGCTGGTCGAATTACTGACCGGCAGCAGCAAGGGTGTGGTTATCGAGAAACGTGGCCCGGCACTGCCCGTCACGCGCTGGCTGACGGCGCTCCTGCTGCTGCTCGCCATCGGCATACCGACCCTTTTAGGGATTACCCTGCTGCCCGCACCCACGGCCCGGCGCGGCCCCGTCGTCGATGCGCGCACGCAGATCGCCAGCCTGCCGCCCGGCCCGACGGTGCTGGTTGCCTTCGAGTACGAGCCTGACACCGCTGCCGAGCTTGAGCCGCTGGCCCTGGCTCTGCTGGATCACCTGGCCGGGCTTGACGACGCGACCGTCTACGCCATCAGCAGCCAGACAGCCGGGCCTGCCATGGCCGACGAAGCATTCCGGCAGACGCGCCCCCAGGATGGCACCACGTCGAACTGGCTAAACCTGGGCTACGTCTCCGGTGGGCCAAACGGCATCAGCGCCCTGACGGTTGGCAGTGTGGGCGGCATGCCGTCGCCGCTGTCTTTTGACTACCGGGGTGAGTCGACCGGTATCGGGGCGACGCGGCTGCTGGATATCCCGCTCGACCTGGTCGTCGTTCTGGCCGCCCGCTCAGAGGATCTAAAGCCCTGGATCGAGCAGACCGGTACCGTCGTCGATGTCCCAATGGTGGCCGCCATGAGCGCCAGTTCGGCACCGATGGCCTATCCCTACCAAAAAAGCGGCCAACTGGTGGCGGTGATGGGCGGCGTTAACGATGCCGTCACCTACCGGACGCTTGGGGGCGGGAAATTCAGCCCGGCACTGTTGACCACCTGGAACGCACAGGCAGCGGGCGGGCTGGCCGCAGCAGTGATGATCATCCTGGGCGGCGTCCTATCCAGCCTGGACGCGCGTCGCAGGCAGCAGGAGCAAGATTGATGTCTCTGACGCCGGAGTTGATCAGCGGCACCTTGAGTTTCTTCTTCACCGTTGCGTTGCTCAGCTACCTGATCGGCGACAACCCGCTCTATCGGCTGGCCCTCCACATCTTCGTCGGGGTGGCCGTCGGCTACGCGGCGCTGGTTGTGATTTACCAGGTCCTCGTCCCGCGCCTGATCAATCCGCTGACCAGCGGCGATATGACCCTCATTGCACTGGCCAGCGTACCGTTGTTCCTGTTCATCTTCCTGGCCTTGAAGCTCGGCCCGCGCACGGCAGCCTGGGGCAACATCAGCATTGCCTACCTGATCGGCGTGGGGGCTGCGGTCGCGACGGGCGGCGCGCTGACCGGGACACTGGTGCCGCAGATTCGAACCACGTGGCTTTCACTCGTCCCGACCGGCGACAGCCCACTTGGCTTTCTGGATAACATCATCATCGTGGCCGGGACGATCACGACCCTGCTGTATTTCCAGTTCTGGCTGCGCGGGCAGACGCCAAGCGGGACGGCGGGGCGTGTGCCGCTCGTCCGCGTCCTGGCCGGTATCGGGCAGGGCTTTCTGGTGCTGACGCTTGGCGTGATCTATGGAGGCATGATACTATCGGGCATCGCGATTCTCAGCGAGCGGCTCGGCGCACTCGCCGGATGGGTATCGATGCTCTTGCCCTGACTGACAGGTATCCTATGGCGTTCTTGAGTGATCTCCTCGACGGAGAAGAACCGGCCCGCGAGCCGGAAGAGACATTCTCACCGCGTCCTGAGGTTGCCGGCCCCATCCTGGCGGTTGACATCGGCACGGTCTACACACGTGCCGTTCTCCTGGACGTGGTCGATGGCTCATACCGCTTCGTGGGACGCGGCGAAGCCCCCACGACGGACATCCCGCCCTGGGATAACGTGCTGTTCGGTGCTACCGAGGCGATCAACCAGATCACCAAAGCGACAGGGCACAGGCTCATCGACGAGGACGGCGGGCTGATCATTCCCGAACGCGCGCCCTTTATGGGCGTCGGGGCACTTGCAGCCACCGCGAGCGCCGGGAAGCCCGTCCGGGCGATCCTGGTGGGCCTGATGCCCAGTGTAAGCATCGACAGCGGCAGGCGCATTGCCGCCAGCAGTTACCTTTCACTGGTCGACGTTTTCAGCCTGGCCGACAGGCGCTCCCAGGAGAAGCAGATCGATGCCCTGCTGGCCGCCGAGCCTGACCTGATCCTGGTTGTCGGCGGGACGGACGGGGGCGCAAAGGAGTCGGTACGCAAGCAGATCGATACCATCGGGTTGGCCTGCTCGTTGATCGACTTCGAAGACAGGCCGACCATTCTCTACGCAGGGAACGAAGAACTCCGGGACGAGATACCTGAGAAGCTGGAGAAGTGGGCCGAGTTGCACGTCCTGAGCGCGGACAACGTGCGCCCGACACTCGACACCGAGAACCTGGAAGGCGTGCAGGACCAGATGGCGACGCTCTTTAACCTCGAGAAGTCGCAGAGCACACGCGGCTTCGATGAGATGGGAGACTGGACGCCGCAGGGCGTTTTGCCTACCACACATGCTTTCAGCCGTGCCATCCAGATCATGGGGCATCTTGAGGGGCAGGACGTGCTGGGCATCGACCTGGCCAGCTCGGCGGCGACGATTGCAGCCTCGATTGAAGACACGATCTACCTGCACGTATTCGACGAACTGGGAACGGGGCGGTCAATTACCGGCATACTCGATCAGCTTCACCCGCCCAACCTGGTACGCTGGCTGAGTTACGAGCCGCACAGCCTGGATGAGGTGCTCGACTACACCTGGAACCGGTGGATCTTCCCGCATACCGTCCCGACCACAAAAGAGGAACTTGAGATCGAATACGCGGTAGCCCGCCTGATGATCCACCGGGCGATGACGCAGGCCCGGTCAACCTGGCGTGGCGTCCGGCAGCACGGGCTGCTCTCACCCTTTGACACCGTGCTGCTGAGCGGTGCAGTCCTCACCAACGTACCTCATTATGGCTGGAGCGCACTGGTGGCGCTCGACGCCCTGCGCCCGACGGCCATGACGCGGCTGCTGCTGGACCCTTATGCGATGGCCCCCGCCCTGGGTGCCATTGCTCCGCTCAGCCCAACGGCGGTGGTGCAGGTCCTTGAGACAGGCGCTTTCATCGACCTGGGCACAGTTTTCTCCGTTACGGGCAGAGCACGCCGGGGCGAGATCGTGGTACGCGGCGCGCTGAGATCCCGCGAGTCGGAGGAGCAAAACACCTTCGAGGTGCCCTTCGGGAGCATCGTCACCCTGCCGCTGGCACTCGGCGAGCAGGCAGAGTTGACCCTGCAAACGCACCGGGTGGAGGTCGATACGGGCGGTAAGCGGCGGGGGAAGGTCACCGTCGTGGGCGGGGAGTTGGGGGTTATCATCGACGCGCGCGGGCGGCCCTGGCGCTTTCGCGACAATGAAGAACGCCGTCAGTGTCTCAGGGAATGGCAGGAGGCAATCACGCAGGAGCAGCCACGATGACGCTGGTACATTCTCACGCCGAGATAAAGACCGCCGCAACCATCCAGCGGGTGCGGCCACTGCCACGCAGCAGCATTCCCAAGGTGGCAATCGGCCAGCCCATACCAAAAGCCAATGATTTGCTCGCCGCAGCCGAGATCCCGGAACAGCACCGCCTGATCCGGGCGGCGGAGAAGTTACATGTTGCGCCGGAAGAGCTTGAACAGTTCTTGCAGAAAAGGGAAGGCGATATCGTCGAGCGCGGGAACGTCCTTGCGTCGCGGGCCAGCTTCCTGGGGCTGCTGAGACGGCGGGTGCTTTCGCCGGTCGACGGGCGGATCACGCGCATCGCCGATGGGAAGATCGTGGTGGAGGGCGGGCGCAGGCACATCAAGGTCCTGGCTTCGGTGCCGGGGCATGTAGTCAGCATGAACGTGGGTCACTCAATGGTGATCGAGACCAGTGGGACGTTGATTGAGGCAGCGTGGGGTCACGGTGGGCTGGGCTGGGGGACTCTGAAGACGATGGACGACAAGCCCGGTCTCGAAACCGACCCCGGTCGCTTCAATATTAACCACCGGGGAGCGATTGTGGCTATTGGCTCGCCGCTGACCGAAGATTTCATCAAGGGGGCAGTTGAGTTTAAAGTAAAAGGCGTCATCGCAGCCAGCATGCACGGCAGCCTGATCCCGCTGGTCAGGCAGCTTGAGTTCCCCGTGATCCTGACACAGGGTTTTGGTCGCCTGCCGATGGACGGGCGAATCCTGGATTTATTATCGCGCTATGCCGCCCGCGAGGTCGCGCTCGTCGTGGAGACGGACAGGGACTGGCGCGAGTCGCGACCTGCGATTATCATTCCCTTAGATCGGGAAGATGCATCCAGGGACCGGAAAAGCGACCCGAAGATCAAGGTGGGCGGCAGGGTGCGCATCTTGCAGGCTCCCCATCTGGGGGAGATCGGAACCATCACGGCATTATCGGATGGCCCACAGCGTCTGGCAAGCGGGCTGTGGCTGCCCGGGGTTTTCGTTGACGTACCCGGGGAGGAGACCATTTTTGTGCCCTTTGTCAACTTGCAATATCTCGGGTAGCCTATAGCAGGCACAGCACACAGGGAGAGAGAGAATGGACGACAACAATCTGATCTTTAGTTTCGAGGACGAGGAGCCTGAAGACGAGGATCTGGAGGCCGAAGAGGGGCAAAACCGGGCCTTTCTGATCGGCGCGCTGGCTCTGGCGGGTGTTCTCATGGTGGGCATCTGCCTGGTCGTCTATCTGGTGGTCATCCGGCCACGCCAACAGGGCCAGGGTCAGGTCTCTGAAGTCGAACTGACCAACCAGGCCAACCAGGCCACGGCCACCGAGGTTACGAGCCTGAAGCTGACCGCGAACTACGAGACGCAGACCGCTCCGACCGCGACGCCCGAGGAGGTCGAAGAAACGGAGGAGCCTGTTGTCAAGGCCTCGCCCACCCCCACCTCCGGTGTGACGGTGACGGTGATGGAGGAGGAAGCTCCAACCGAAGAGAAGGGAACTCCTGGCGTCGAGGAAGAAGAGGGCACACCCGGGGCCGAGGAAGAGGAAGGGACACCCGGCGCTGAGGAGGAGGAAGGCACGCCCGGCGCCGCAGGGGAGGAAGGGACGCCCGGTGTCGAGGAAGAAGAGGAGACACCCGGCGCCGAGGAAGAGGAAGGCACGCCCGCCGCTGAAGGGGAAGAGGGTGAGGCGACACTTACTCCCCTTGTACCGGCAGACACGCTGGCACCGACCTCCATCATCATCGAAGTCACGCCGCTGGGTGGAGGCAGGCCAACGCCCACTCCTATCGCCGTGGCAGAGGGGGAGGAAGGCGCCGGGGGTGGCGGAGAGGCCACCGCGACGCCGATAACGCCGGCCATTGGTGGCCCTATTGAGCCAACGGCCAGCCCCACCCTGCCCACGACAGGGCTGCTGGGTAGCGGCCCCGGCCTGGCCGGTGTGGGATTACTGGCACTTGCGCTGGTCGGCGTGGCCGTCATCGTGCGGCGACTGCGACTGAAATAGACTACGCCCGTCCGGCTCACTCCCGAACCGTGATAAGCGGCGGCGGGCCTGCGGGGAAGCCTGCCCGCCCGGCCGGGGGGGGTGCGGGGCCGCGCGAAAGGGGGAGGGAGCCCAGCG
>CAZRXG010000003.1:34372-248663 GCA_964603985.1 uncultured Anaerolineae bacterium
CCGCCGGCCCCACCCCCCACCGTTTAACCGGGGGGGGTGCCTGGCTTAAACCCTGCCCCCCCGGGCCTGTCGTGTAGCGGGCCAGAGCTAAAGGGCTAGTGCACCATGCTGCTGCCTCACACAGTTACCCGGCATCGCGAGATCGATACACTGCTGCGCGCTCTGAGCGACTCCCACTGCGCAGCCATAGTCGGTTTGAGCAACACCGGCAAATCGCTCCTCCTGCGCAGTCTGCGCGATCCCAGAGTCACGGCACGCTATACCGAACACACCGGGCGGCCTGTGGCTTTCACCTACATCGACTGCAATGGGATGCTGGAGCTCAGCGGCCAGGGGTTCTACGAATTGATCCTGAGAAGCGTCCAGGAGAGCATCCCCGACCTTAATGAGGCGCTGGCGGCCCAACTCGCCAGGTACTACAGGCAGGTCGTCGAACCGGAGACGCAGTTCCTCGTTCCCCTCAGCTTTAACAACGCGATGACGGCTGTTATCGAAGAGGGCCACCGCGACCTGGTGCTGCTGTTCGACGAATTTGACGAGGCTTTTGACGCGCTGGATGGACGCGTTTTTCTCAATCTGCGGGCGCTCAAGGACAAGTACCCGCGTAATCTGGTCTACGTCACCGCCACCGTGCGCAGGCTTGGATCCAAGCGCAGTGACGAGGAGACGGCGGAGTTCGTCGAGCTTTCGGCCTCGCATACCTACGGCCTACAACCGCTGACCCGCGAGGAGTCCGACGAGTTAGCCGACGCGCTTGCCCGGAGCGCGGGGCTTGAAGATGGGTTGACAGCCGAAGAGCTGGACTTCCTGTGGACACAGGCAGGCGGACATCCACGCCTGTTGAGAGCGGCGATCAGCCACCTGGTCGAGCTGCATCTCCATACACCGGAGGCCTACCAGGCCGAGGGGCTGGATCGGCTGTACAAGAGCCTGATGGGTGACGTAACCATCCGCGCCGAGTGCACCCGCCTGTGGGGGCAGCTTGGACCCGGCGAGCGCGACGCGCTGCTGGCCGTTGCGACCGAGGCAACCGAGACGGTAGCCGAGCAGTCTGTGCGGGCCGTCGTCGGGTGGGGGCTGGTAAGGGAGGAGGATGGGCAGTTCACCATCTTTTCGGAGTTGGTGGCCGAGTTTCTGCAGCGGCAGGCCAGCGTCCGGCGCGAGCTTCCCGACGGGGTTTGGGTCGACCAGGACTCCGGTGACGTATGGGTACAGGGCATTCTGGCCCCAGACCTGACCGAGCTTGAGTTCAAGCTGCTGGCGCTGCTGCACGAGCGCATCAATAAGCTGACCGACAAATACCAGATCGTCGAGACGGTGTGGGGCGTTGATTACATCGACGAGGTGGACGACGCCCGCATTGAGAAGCTGGTCAGCCGCCTGCGGGCCAAAGTTGAGCCGGACCCCAGTGACCCCCGCTATGTCGTCACCGTGCGTGGGCGCGGTTACAAACTTGCCTCCCCGTCATAATCCTGAACGTAGGCGAATCATTTATTGACAGACCCTATGCTGCCTGTTATATTGAGGGCAGTTCAGCCATCATGCAATCCCAAAAACAACCATCACCACCGAATCCAGTATTTGAGAAATGAGGAGGGGTTTGCCCGTGTTACGTGAGCTATTCGGGGTATTCTCCGAACCAAAAGACACGGCCTCCGACCAGGTCGCAAAGTCCTCTACCACCACCGAGCGTTCTGAAAGCGTTCTGGGAGCAAATACACACGTTGAAGGCACGCTGGAAGGCGAAGGCAATTTGCGCCTTGACGGCACCTTCGTCGGCGACATCACCATACAGGGCAAGGTGACTATCGGCGAGCGTGGAACACTAGAAGGCGACCTGATCGGCGAAGCGGTTTCCGTCAGCGGCGTCGTGCGGGGGGACATCACGGCGCGCAAAACAGCTATCTTACGAACCGGCCGGGTGTGGGGAGACCTGCGCCAGGAAGCGTTGATGACCGAGGAAGGCGGCTTTATTCAGGGTCTCGTCACCATGGAAGAGAACGTTGACATCAAGGAGACCATCACACCGCCCGAAACCGTCGAGGAGGCTATCGAGAAGATCGAGGGTGAGGCTGAGAAGGACTCGGTCCCAACCAGAAAGTCTCCCTGACCCGGTAGACCTGCTAACGGATACAGAGACGAAGAGGCGCAGCCATGCGTCTCTTTTTGATTCGACGCACCAGCCGATCAGCGACGGGACGCGTGGTATCTCACGCCGCACCCTCTCCCGGCGTGGAATCGGCAGATCTGTCAGAGCGGCGGGTGCTGTAGCCCGGCCCATGCTCAAAGTAATCGTAGTTGGCCCGGATGCTGTCCCGTAGTGACTGCGGGACCTCGTCTTCAGGCCGGATGGCGTTATAAGGGCAGGCGGGGACACACAGCCCGCAGTCGATGCAGGCACCGGGGTCGACGTAGTAAAAGGGCCAGGAGTAGGTCGGCTTGCCCGGCACGATGCAGTCAACCGGGCAGCGCTCGACGCAGCCCCCATGCCGCATACAAAGCTCGGTGATGATGTGAGTCACCAGTTATGCCCTCCTCGAAGATCAGACCGGCTCCTCCACTGCCGCCGGTTCCACCCTGTCGCCGCGCTCCAACAACATGAAGATCCCCGCCGTCAGCAGGCCGAGCAGCCCGGTGGCGTACCACAACCAGTGCGGATTGTAGTTATCCAGCATCAGGCCGCCCAACATCGGCCCCAGGGCAAAGGCTATCGTCCAGGTGAAGCCATAGGCCGCCATGTAGCGTGCACGCATGTCTTCGGGGGCGAAGTCGGCCACCAGAACCTGGGCCACCGGGACAGAGACCATCTCGCCGATGGTGATGACGGCCATCGCCGCCAGAAAGAGAGGGTAGGTGGGAGCCAGACCGAACATCGCGAATCCAACCCCGTACAGGAGCGTGCCCAACGCCATCATCGTCATTGGCCGGTACCCCGTCGTTCTGCGGGTGATCCAGAGCTGCAGAAGCACGACCATCGCGGCGTTGAGAGTCATGATGAAGCCAAAGCCCTGCTCGGTGACGCCATGTTGATCGCGCAGATAAGGGGCCAGGGTGGTGTTCATCTGCGAGTACACGGTCGCCATCATGATCGAGGCCAGCATGAACAACACGAAAGCCGAGTTCCGCAGCACCCTGGAGTAACCGGCGATGGTCTCGACCACCGTCTCCTGGGGCTGGTCCTCGCGGAGCCGGGGCTTGGTTTCGCGCAGGAAAAGGAACACGACAAAGGCGGTGATCGTGCTGGATATCGCGTCGAAGACGAACAACAGCGTATAGGATCGGGCTGCCAGCAGGCCGCCAATCGCTGGGCCAATGGTGACCGACAGATTGGCCGCGATGCGGATGAGGCCGAACCCCCCGGCAAGCTTCTGGGGCCGCAGGAGGTCGGCCACCATCGCCTGGGCGGCAGGCCAGCCGACATCGGCGAAAAGCCCGGCGATCAGGGCAGCAACAATGAATTGATCAAAGGTCTCGACCAGTCCCATCGCCAGGCTGGTGAAGGCGCTGACAAGCAGCCCAAAGATCAGCAGGGCTTTGCGCCCGAAGCGGTCGGCCAGCGCCCCGCCCAGCGTGCTGCCCACCACACTGGACAGCGAGAATACCCCGAAAAGCACCCCGACCTCGGTCATGCTTACGCCGAATTTCCGGGTGACGTAGAGCGTGAAAAAGGGGAAGATCAGCGCGCCCCCCAGGTGATCGATAAACAAACCCAGCACCAGGATCCAGAAGGGGCGGCTGTATTCTTCATAGAGGTTGGTGATGCGTACGCGCTGGCGGCGGAAAAACCTCCACATGACGGCGTCCTTTAACAGCGTCGGGGTGGATTGGCAGGGATCGTATCGCACGACGAGCACGACGCGCGGTGCGTCACCAATCCCACAGGGAACCGGCGAGGGCGGACGAACACGTCCCGGCGCAGTGGCGTATATTACGTCGCTTCGCCGTCCTCGTCAATCGTGAAGCGCCACGAGCAGTAGGCTTCCCCGACCGGGTCGGGCGGGCAGGCCAGGCACTCGGTCTTGATACGCGGGTCGATGACCCTGGCGAAGTAGCCATACTCGACGACGCCGACCGGCTTGCAGGGAAAGTCGGGCAGGCCCTTGCGACGCCGCGCGGACTGCACCCGGCATTCGATCATGCGGAACTCCAGCGCGCCGTCTTCGGTCCAGGTGGCGGCCTGCTCGTTCACCCCTGCGTAGAGGCGGTAGCCCAGCGCCTTCTCCAGCGCCTTCAGGCCGCCGCCCTGCGGAATGTCGAAGGCCCTCATGATGCGCCCCGCTTCGGCGACCGAGAACCGCTCCCATGAGCGGATGTCCATCTCGATGGCGGCCTCCATCCCGAAGTGCTCTTCGAGTGCCAGAAACCAGCAACCGTCGTGGGCCAGCCAGTTTTTGGCGTACACGTCGAGCAGCTTGAGCAGGTCTTCGCGCGGGAGTTCCTCAAGGTTGACCATGTCCCCCTTCTTTCAAAACCAGTGCAGCACGCCGCGCCATGCCCGCAGGCAGCCGACACACTACGGTGCGAACGCCACCTCCGGGACCGCGACGTTCCACGAAGCGACGTTGAACCAGGTTCTGCCGGGCTTGAAGGCGATGATGTTCCCACTCGCGTCGTAAAACTGGAGCAGATTGCTGGCGCTTGGACGGCGCCACTTGACCTCGAAGCGCTGCCCATCGCGCATCAGGACGGCATCGCCCTCACCGCTCAGGTCGATGCGGACGGCGTTAAGCTGGGCATGCTCGTCTTCGATGAAGTCGGCGTCGGTGTGCCAGGCGTAGAGCAGGACGACGTTATCGAAGGCCAGCGGCGCTCCACCGGTAAGGTAATCACCGTCTACCGCTTCCGGCGTCCCTCGATTCTGGTCTTCGGTGTAGCTCACCCAGAGATGGCTGCCCTCATCGTAGCGCCAGATGTGCTTTGGCCCGCGTCCGGGGTAGTCGATGTAAAACTCGGTGGTCGGGGTGCCGCCCGCCGGGACGTTGGGGTCGAAGTACATGCCGTCCAGCACAGGGCGCTGGTTGAACTCCTTCTCGTCGGCCAGCTTCCAGATCTCGGCGGGGACAGCGAAGAGGCTGTGATAGCCGGTCGCATTCTGGTTGGGGATGCCGGGCAGGCGCACCAGATAGGGGTTGCTGTAGCCGAAGTCCTCGGAGATGACTCGCACGTAGTAAGGCGCACGGAGCAGAAGCTCGTTGACGCGCGGCGGACCGCCCACGTAGCGGTTGCTGCTGGCCCCCGAATTGACGAGGATGCCGCCATACATATCAACCAGATGCTCAAGGTCGATCAGGCGGGCGCTGCGCACCGACCCGACAATCTCGGGATTCTGGCCGTAGACGACCGCCGTGTAGCGCGTCATGGCGTAGCCTTCCATCTGGTACTCCCAGACGTGGTCGGAGGAGGCCAGGCCGCTCTGCGGGCGCACGGTCGGTGACTCGTTGCTGACCTTGATCAGGATCGGGCGGTGATCCAGGAAAGCGGGATCGGTGACGATCGTCCCGGTCAGAGGGTTCACGTTGGGCGGGAACCCCGTCGGGCCGAAGGGGCCGGGCGGCGTCGGCGAAGGACCTGCGGTGGGTGCGACAGCCTCACCCCCGGACGGCACAGCCACCGTCGGGAGGTCGGTGGGAATGGAGGGCGGCGTCGCGGTCGGGGTAGGCGTTGGCCCGGAGTTGGGGCGGCAGGCCGCCATCCCCAGGCTGATGACGATTAACAGGCCGAGTGATATGTGTCTTACGCGATGCATATGGTTTTTATCCTGTAGCGCATTGTCTTCTTGGGGAGATCACCACTCCCAAGAACAAGGCACTGGCAAAACGCTGCCAGTGCGGCGAATTATACCAGATTCCTCAGAGGGGGCAGTAACGCTCAGGCGTGGTCGCGGATGTAGAAAATAAAGTCGAGGGGCGGCGGCGGGTGGCCCAGATCGGTGAGCATCACCGTGAGATGCCCCCGGTGATCGGTCGTGTGGTTGGCGACATGCAGGAGTGTCTGCCAGAGCGGCTCGGCGCGGGGCACGCCTTTGGTTGACCGGTAGACAACGTCGGCGTCCAGATCGGCGTCGCTCAGACCGCCGATGAAGACGCGGCGCTCGCTCATGATCGACTCCCAGGCCGGGCGCAGGGCGTCGAAGGTGGAATACTCCGACTCGTCAACCAGGCCGGAGGGTGACCGGCCCTGCCAGCGCTGTAACCAGAGGAGGTCAACGCCCAACAGGTGGGTGAGCATCCCGCGAACCGACCGCCACGACTGCCCAAAGTCGCGGGTGTAGGCGGCCACGTCGAGGTGGGCGGCGGCGTCGAGTACCTGCTCGTTGGCCCAGTCGGTGTAGGCATAGAGAGCCCGGAAATGTTCTGTGTTCATGGTCGCTCCTTCCATCCGTCAGGCCGCCATTGTACCGCGCCGACGGCGGGATGCCTCGATGAGAGTCCCCCAGAATGGCACTGTTTGGCCTACGCTTCCCCGATGGGCAGGCAGGATGGCCTACTCAGATGCCGGTTTATCTTCGAGCCGGACCGCCAGGGCGATGCCGTCTCCGACGGGGACAATGGTCGCCAGCAGGCGCGGGTCTTCGGCCAGCCGCCGGTTAAAAGCACGCATGCCCTCGACGGTGCGAGGGTCGCGTTCTATGAGACCGATGATGCCCCCGCGCAGGAAGGCGTTGTGGGCCATGATCAGGCCGCCGCTCCGGACGTTCTCGACCGCCCAATCGAGATAGACCGGGTAGATCTCCCTGTTGGCATCGAGGAAGAGAGCGTCGAACGGCCCTTCTGCCGTCAGCGCAGGCAGCGTATCCAGCGCACGGCCCGGCCTGACCTCAACGCGCGCGTCCAGGCCGGCCCTGGCGAAGAACGCGCGGGCGACCTCGGCACGCTCCGGGTCCTGTTCGAGTGTGATCAGGCGGCCATCGGCGGGCAGGGCGCGCGCTATCCACAGGCTGCTGTACCCGGCCAGCGTGCCGACCTCGACCACACGCCGCGCGCCAACCGCCGTCAGGAGAACCTGCAGCATGCGCCCTTCTTCAGGCCGGATGTGGATCTGGGGGAAACCGAGCGCCGCGCTCTCGGCGCGGACGGCACGCAGCAGGTCGTCCTCAGGGGCGTACAGGTCGCGGATGTACTGCGTTAAAGCCTCGGTAGCTGCTTCATTCACTGTGCGATCCCTCTTATATCAAAGCACCGGCGCGGCATTGCGACACACTCTAAACGCTCGCACCCCGTTTGTCAATTCCAGAACGATAAAAAGCGAAAATGCGACCTCTGCAAACAGGTCGCATTTTCGCTCTTGCGAAGGGTTTGAACTTACTTGGCCTCAACCTTGATCACTTTGGGCTGGGCTTCCTCGGCCTTGGGCAGGACGAGGGTCAGAACGCCGTTCTCAAAGGTCGCTTCGATGTTGTCCACTTCGACCGCGACGTTGAGCTTCAACGCCCGGCTGAAGGTGCCGTGAAACCGCTCGGCGAAGATGTAGTCCACGTCTTCGAGCCGCTCAGGAATCTCGCCCTTGATGGTCAGCACACCGTCCTCGACGGTGATGTCGATGCTCTCAGGGTCGACGCCGGGCACTGCCGCAGTCACGATGACTTCCTTGTCGGTGCTGTAAATATCCAGCGGCAGGCGGGCGACGCGATGGCCGTTGTGGCCTTCGAAGATACGATCCATAGCCTCGCTCAGGCGGGCGATCTCACGATCTGGGTTTCTAACGATAATTGACATCTCTCTATGCCTCCGTTATTTCCTGCTCATCATTCTTGTCGTCTTGTTACGCTTGAGAGTATAGAGCGTCTGCGTAGGAATCATCATAGAGGCACAATAGAGTTTTGATAGATGAAGGTAAGAGAAAGATAAGATTTCAGGGGGATCGACCCATCACCGCCCGCAGCCGCCCCTCAAGCTCACCGAGCAAAATGGCCGTCGCGCCCCACACCGCCTGTCCCGCAACGCGATAGAAGGGAACGTCCATCTGGAGGCCCTGAATCGTCCAGCGCCCGCGGGCCTTGATCGTGTCGTCGAGCAGCATGGGGAGTGACATCTCCAGCACCTCGGCCACCTCGACCGGGTCGGGGTGGAAGTCCGGGCGGTAGGGCAGGTAGCCGACAATGGGGTGAATCTCGAAGTCGCTGACCAGGACATAGAGGGGAGCCAGTGTGCCGAGGACATCGATCTGATCGGTGGGGCCGATGGACAGCTCCTCGCAGATCTCACGGAAAGCGGTCTGAACGGGCGTCTCGCCTTCTTCCTGAGCGCCGCCGGGCAGCGAGATCTGGCCCTTGTGTGTGGCGACTATCTCCGTGCGGCGGGTCAGTGGGAACGTCAGCACACCGTTGAGGGAGTAAAGCAGCAGCAAAACCCCGGCGCGGCGCGCTTCGCCCTTGAGGCGGGGGGGGCGGTGCATCGCTCGCGGGCGCGGCGCCATGCGCCGCCAGGCAGCTTCCACGTCGAAGTCGGCCAGTGCCAGCGCACGGCGTACATCGTCAAGGGTTGGGTTGGGAATTGGGTTGGTCATCGGTGGTGTTAGTTGATCGGCCAGGAGAGACTGCCTTTCCTTCCCCGGTGCGTCTGGCAACGTATTGTACCGGAGAGAGGAAAGGACACCAACCACCACCATGCAGGCGCATCTTCGGAAGCGCCTGAACCGGTCAGGGCACGATTGTCAGCGCCAGCCCGAAGACATATCCTGCCACCGTGCTGAAGATCGTTACCAACGTGACGTAGGCAACCGTCTTTTTACGGCCAAGTATCTTACCCGTCACCAGGATGCTCTGCACCGACAGCTCTGGATCGGCCAGCAGGTAGGCCAGCAGCGGCCCGCGATGCATGCCCAGGTCGAGAAACATGCGGGCAACCGGCACCTCGACCAGAGTGGGGAAGTACATGAACACGCCGAACAGCACGCCGATCAGGTTGGCCCAGAGGGTGTTGCGCCCGGCCAGCGTTTGAACCCATTGCTCCGGCAGGATAGCCTTGCCAATCCCCGCCACAAACACGCCGACGACCAGGAGGGGGAAGATCTGCTTGACGAACTTCCAGGTTTCCCACAGCCAGCCGGCAAGCTCGTGCTGCTCGAAGCTGTACGCCGCAACGACGCCTACCGCAGCGATCAGGATCACCTCGCCGACAAAGCGCCCGGTGATGCCCAGCGTGACGCTGCCCTCGGCGGTGGTCGGGGCAGCAAGCAGTAGCGTGAGCGCCACCAGCCCGACGGCGGCATACGTCCAGCGGTTGAAGCGTTCCAGGACGTTCTCCAGGCCCAGGTAGGCTACCGGCGCGATGATGACCAGCAGCAGGATAAGCAGCGCCCCCTGTGGAGTCAGGTCCAGGCTCTCCAGAAGGGTCTGCGCGCCGGGAGGTATGCTGACCGGCAGGTGGACGGTGAACCAGGTCCGCGTCAGCGGCTCAATTTGCAGAGTGCCGACGATCAGCACGCCGATCAGCAGCAGGAAAACCGCCCATACCGCCGGTTTGACGGCTGCCGTGTGGTCGAACAGGCCGTTGTCCTGCATCGCCGCTGCACGCTCGGCTTCTTCCGCGCGGAACAGCCAGGCCATGATCATCCCGATGGTGATACCGAAGATGATCGACAGGATGACGCGCGCCAGCGCGATGTCCAGGCCGATGGCCGCGCCGGTGTAAGTGATGGCCAGGATGTTGATCGCCGGGCCGACGAAGAGAAAGGTGATCGCCGTGCCCAGGCCCGCGCCGCGCTTCCAGATACCGGCGAACAGGGGCAGAATGGTGCACGAGCACACGGCCAGAATAAAGCCCCCGACCGCCGCTGCCGGGTAGCTGATCCATTTGGGAGCCTTCGGCCCCAGGTAGCGGGTGATGACCTCTTTGGGGATCGTGGCGCTCATGTACCCGGCGATCACGAAGGCGGGGACAAGGCACAACAGGACGTGCGCGGCCAGGTAGTCGAGCAGGCCCGTCCAGCCTGACCAGAGCAGCATACCGAGGTAGTCCAACACGGGTTGTGTCGTCATTGCGTATCCTCACATCTCTGTTCCATCTTCAGCGCAATAGTCAATGTACTCGCGGAGCAAAGCCTCTTTGTAGTCCGCATGGGCGATGGGTGGAATGTAGTTGCGCGTGGCGAGCATCTCCAGCAGCTCCTGGGCGGCCTCAGGCCCCGG
Source organism: uncultured Anaerolineae bacterium (assembly GCA_964603985.1). Classification (GTDB taxonomy): domain Bacteria; phylum Chloroflexota; class Anaerolineae; order Aggregatilineales; family UBA3940; genus CAZRXG01. The sequence goes on from CAZRXG010000003.1 coordinate 44,502, forward strand.
TTCGCGTCCCAGCCGGTAGAGCTGTTCCAGTGCGTCGTCCAGCCCTACCAGGCCGACGATTGCATGCCCTACCACTATCTGGCGAATGCGGGGCTGAGACCCGCCTGAACAACACGCCTTACCCTTTGGGGATTCAGTGGTCATGTTCTGGTCACTCCCGAATCAATACTATATTCATAAAGTTGAATGTTTCTATCCAAAAAAGAGAGGGGGCCGGGCAGGCAGGAAGCCAGCCCCCTTTCTTTACAGAGCATCCTGTATCCAGCCTGCGATTTGCTGCCGGGTGGGCACCCGCCCGGCGCTGACCAGCTTCTCGTTGATCACCAGCCCAGGCGTCGTCAACAAACCGTAGTTCATGAACTCACCGGGATCGGTGACTTTCTCAACCGTCCCGGCGATCTTGGGGTTTTCGGCGGTGAGTTCTTCCAGGGCCTGTTTGGCCAGTTGTTCGAGCCGGTTGCAGTTCGCACACCCTGAGCCAAGCACTTTAATCGACAGCATCAGATTGATCTCCTGTGATCGTGGTGAGAGCGTATCCTTGTTTTTCCGCGCACTTCGGGCAGGGACAGGGGCTTGAGTCAGCCGACGCCAGGGGGTGGAAATCCAACGTCTGCCCCTCCGCCCCGGCGACTGCCTGCGCGGACCGGTAGGCTGCGTCCAGTAGCGCGCCAATGGACGGGTCGGCCAGCGCGTAGAAGACGTTCATTCCCTCCCGCCGGTCGATGACCAGCCCGGCCTCGCGCAGGCGGGCCAGTTGCTGCGAGATGTAAGCCTGCCGCTGCCCAAGCACGTGCTCCAGGTGACAGACACAGGCCTCTTCTTTCCGCAGCTCCTCCAGGATTTGCAGCCGGATGGGGTGTCCCAGTGCCTTGGCGATGGTAGCCGCTCGTTCGTACCCATCCATAGTGATCTCCCGTTCACCTTATTCAATATTCAATATATAGAATATCCTTGCGGAGGCAGACCGCCCAGTGGAGAGTGTCACCCGGCAGCGGTGACATCTGTCACATGGGATGGCGAACCGGGGAATCGTGAAGCTACGTGAGGGCGCTCACTTGCCGGTAGATCTCGACCAGACGCCCGGCCTGCGCCAGCCAGTCGAAGTGCTCCCGGACACGCTGGCGGGCACGCTCGCCCATCGCGGCCCGGAGTGCGTCGTCTGCCAATATGTGGGTGATGTGCCCGGCCAGCATCTCGACATTGTAGGGGTTGACGATGAAGCCCGTCTGGCCGTCAACGACCGCCTCGCGCGCCCCGCCGAAGCAGGTCGCGACGACCGGCGTCCCGGCGGCCTGCGCTTCGAGGGCGACGGTGGGGAAGCTGTCGAAACAGACGGATGGGATGACGCAGACATCGGCAGCGCCAAAGGCAGATGCCAGCGCCTGGCCCCCCAGCCACCCGGCAAAGTGGATGTGCTCGCGGACGCCCAGCAGTTCGGCCTGGGAAAGCATCGCCTCGCCGTAGCCGCCGGGTTGGGCCAGCACCAGCAGGACGGCGTCGGGAACCCGGTCGATGATGCGGGGCAGGGCTTTGAGGATCTGCTCGCCGCCTTTGGCGCGGTTGATCCGCCCGGCGAAGAGGATGATCCGGCGGCCCTCAAGCCCCTGGCCGGCGCGGAAGGCGGCCTGCTCGGCCCGGCTGCTCTCAAACAGGGCCGGGTCGATGCCGTTGTGCACGACGATCATTTGCGGAGCGTGGACTCTGTTCGCCTGGAGGAAGTTGATCAGAGCCTGGCTGGGCGAGACGATGGCGTTCACGTGGCGTCCGATCATCCGGCGGATGATGGCGTTGCGCAGAGGGAAGTAGCGGAATCGCTGCTTGCGGATCTGCGAGTGGGGGGTGACGCGGTAGTCGAACTTGGTGGGGACGTGCTGCCAGGCCGGGTCGATGAAGCTGTCGAACTTCTGGTAGGCGGCGCTCATCACGTCGTGGGTGGTCAGAACCACCGGCAGGCTGCGGCACCTGACCAGCGCCAGGCTGTGATAGGTGAGGTACGTGTGCACGTTGTGGGCGTGTACGATGTCGGGCCGCGCCCGATCCAGGAAGGCGCTCACGGCGCGCGCTGCCGCCGGGTTGTAGAGGCTCAGATAGGCGCGCCAGCGCAGGGGATAGGCGATCTTCAGGCGGTGCACAGGGACGCCCTCGACCTGGATGTCGGCGGGCGCGGACTCGTCCTGGCGGGCGCTGAGCACCTGCACGTCGTGGCCCAGACGCTGGAGCGCGCGGCACTGGATCAGGGCCACCTGCCCCGCGCCGCCGGGGCTGTCGGGGGGGAAGTGGTCGGTCAGGACGAGGATCTTCACCGGCCCAGGATCCTATCACGCACAGGCCGCCCGATCTTGACGGCCCAGGCCCACAGCCAGCGCCGCACCCCAGACCAGCCGAGCGGGCGTTCAAGCGCGATCTCTATCTGAGCGGCGTAGGCGGCGAAGACCGCATCCGGGTGAAAGGTCGTCACGGCCTTTTCCCGCGCGCACGTGGAGAACGTTTCGTGCTCCGCCAGCAGCCGGTCAAGCTGCGGGCGGAAAGTCTCGACCATGACCGGAAGCCCGCAGTCACCGACCAGCTCTGGGGTTGCGCCGCTCTCCACGTACAGGGGAGGAAGGCCGCAGGCCATCGCCTCCAGAACGACGTTGGGGCAGGCTTCGTTGCGCTGGAAGGCCAGGAAAGCGTCACAGGCGCGCAGCACGCGCGGCAGCTCGTCGTGACCCACTTGGCCCAGCACGTGCAGGTTCGGCAGGTCGGGGGGAGCCTCGTAGCGCCCCACGAGAATAAAGACCAGGTCGGCGTGACGCTCCGCCAGTGTGTAAACATCTTCCCAGCCCTTCATCGGGTTGGTGCTCCAGGTGACGTAGGCCAGCCGGACGCCCTCGCCGGGCAGGCTGGCCCGTTCGCCCTGGGGGGAAAACAGATCCACGTCAACGGCGTTGTGAATCACCGGCCCGTCGTGGACGATCACGGGGAACCTCTCGCGGGTGCTGTGGCGGCAGTACTCGCTCTGGAAGATCGTCAGGTCGGCGAAGGGGTTGACGAGGCTCAGCTTGGCGTCGCCTTTGGTCCCGCGGCCGTAGTCTTGTGAAGACCCATCCACGCGGTGGACGATCCGCACGCGCGGGTTGTGACGGATCGCTTCCAGCACGTCATCGTAACCGACATGCCAGCTATTCATCAGGAGCACGTCGTAGCGATCCGTGACGCGTTTGGTGACGGTATGACCCTGGGAGGCAAGGTAGTTCTCCAGACCGCGCATAAAGTAGAACCCGCCGCCCTGCGCCTTGAACGCCGTTGGACTGCAAACACGCATCTTCAGCCAGGCCCGCCTGAACACCCTTCCCCGGTGCTGCTGTCCGAGTCGGATACTCTTCGGGGAACGGTGTCAGGCTTGAGTTCCGGTTGGTCCGGGTGGTGGTCGGTCTCCCCGACCTGAAACTGGAGATCATGCAAATAGCGATATTCGCCATCGAGGGCAAGTAATTCATCGTGCGTGCCGATTTCGACTATGTGCCCATCCTTCAGCACGACGATCTTATCTGCCTTCCGAATCGTGGACAGCCGATGGGCGATGACGATGGCAGTCGAGTTCTTGATCACGCGGGCAATAGCCTCTTGCACCTGTTGCTCAGATTCGCTGTCCAGCGAGCTGGTGGCTTCATCGAGCACCAGAATCGCCGGTTTGTGGGCCGCCGCGCGCGCGATGGCGATCCGCTGCCGCTGCCCCCCCGAAAGCCGCACGCCGCGCTCGCCCAGGACGGTATCGTAGCCTTCGGGCAGGTCGTCGATGAACTCCTCGGCGTTGGCGATGCGGGCGGCCTGCTCGACATCCTGACGTGCGAGTTCGGGGTGTGCGTAGGCAATGTTGTTTAAAACCGTGTCGTCGAAGAGGACGCTCTCCTGCGAAACCACGCCAAACAACCGCCGGTACGCCGCCAGGTCGAAGTGCTCAACCGGCACGCCGTCCAGCCTGATGTCCCCTCCGCTCGGTTGGTAGAAGCGCAGGATCAGATCGACCAGTGTCGTCTTGCCCGCACCGCTCCGCCCCACCAGGGCGACCATCTTGCCGCGTTTGATCGTCAGGTTGATATCGCGCAGCACCGGCATGTCCTCGTAGGCGAAGTTCACGCCTTCCAGCGTCAGCGCGCGTTGAAAGCCGCCGTCGGGCAGCGGCTCGTCGCCCCCGGTCTCCGGCTGTTGGGCCAGGAGGTAGGCCACGCCCTCCAGCGAGGCGCTGATCATGTTCGACTGGAGTAGAATCCCGGCCAACTTGGCCAGCGGGCCGATCAGGCTCTGGGTGAAGAACATGAAGAGCAGGAAGGACGTGGTCGTCAGGTGACCGTTGAACAACTCCCACATGCCGAAGAGCATCACCCCGACCAGCACAACCTGGTTGATCGAGAGGCGGATAGGCCCCTCAACCTGCTTGAAGACGTGGTGGCGTATCCCGATCCACATCTGACTCGTCAGCCACCGTCCGATATTCGTCTGCTCGCACTCTTCGGCAGCCAGCGCTTTGATCTCGCGCACGGCGGCCAACCGCTCCTGGGCGACACCCTGCAGATCGGCGTCGATGGCGCGCTCCGAGCGGGTGCGCTCTTTGGCCACGTTGCTCAGCAGGCGTGATAGAATCACCTGGATTGTCCCGGCTACGGCGGCCACAATCGTCAGGCGGGCATCGGTGCGCACCAGCAGAAAGACGTAGAACAGGCTGAGCAGGATGTTGCTCAGTCCATCGATGATCAGCTCATTCACCAGCCGCATCGCATAGCGGATGTCGTTGACCATCCGTGAAAGGAGCCAGCCTGCCTGGTAACGGTCGAGGAAGCTCAGCGGCAGGCGGAGGATGTGCCCAAAGAGCCTGTGCCTCAGGTCACGCATAATGTTATGCCGCACCCGCAGCCCCCAGTACCGCGCCCCGAAGCTGGCCGCCTGCCCGACCAGGGCCAGGGCCAAGTAAACCCCGCTGATCACCAGCAGCAGGTGCCAGCGATCCGTCAGGCCGGTGGCACGCGACACGAAGTTCAGGAGCGAAGTGCCCAGGTTAGCCAGGTTGAATGTGAAGGACGTAGCCTCGGACACAGCAACCGCCTCACCGGTGCCGCCCAGCACAATTTCCAGCAGTGGCGTCAGCGCAATCTGGGTGATCCCGCTCAGGAAGCTCAAGCCAACCGCTGCCAGTGAGAGCAGGGCCAGGGAGAGGAGGTAGGGCCGCAGCAGGCTCAGGACCTGCCATGCGCTGAGGGAGGACTCAGGTATTGCCCGGCCAGTTCGTCGGGTCGGTTGGTGGGTGTCGGTGTGGTCGTCGGTCATACGATCTCCAGACTCATTGCATCGTGCGCAGATATAGAATGCGCTAAAGCCAAGAGGGGCTTTTTGCTCCCCAAACCGCTCCTGGGCTTGATCGCTTGGAAGAACCCGCCGCCTTGCACCTTGAACGCCACCGGGCTGCAAACGCGCATCTTAATCCCGGAAGGAATACCCCTGCAGGAACGAGAACTCGTCCACCTGGGCCTGAACGAGGTCGACCAGCCTGGGCTTCCACTCGTTCTCGAGCCGGCTTTTGTGAGGGGCCTGGTAAACGATGCCCGCGCACGCCTCAATGTAGTCCTCGGTGTGCGGGACACCCAGAAAGTCACAGAGCGTCTTCAGTACAGAGCGGGGGGCGGCGATGAACTGCTCGTGCTTCAGGTGCAGGACGTCGGCGGGGTCGGCCTGTGTTACCACAGCGGCATTTGCCCGGCATAAACTGAAGTACTTATCGGCGGTTGTCTCCAGGTCGTGCGGGTTCCTCCTGTGCATGGTACTGATGTTGTCATAGGGGTTCCTGACGATGTGCACCAGTTTAACCCGCGCCCCGGCAGTCTCCTGCAGGAGGGAAAGCAGTCCCGGTTTGCCTGCCAGCAGACGCGTTGCAACTCCGGCGCTTTTATCACCAACGACCTGCAACTTCCTGAAGTGCCCCTGCCACTGGCCCGGCACCTGGTAGGAATATCCCTGCCACCTTGCGCCGTCCCTGACGAAGGCCCGTGAACTCTCCAGCAGGAGTGTAAAGAGATAAGCCCTGCTCACCCCTAACTCAACGTATCTGAGCGCCTCGACCTCGTTGCCGATGACGATGTTCGGGTGCGCATCGAGCAGTGCCATAAACAGCGTATGGCCGCTTCTGGGGTAGCCGATAAACAGACAGAAGCTTTCTACGTCTTTGAATTTACCACCCAGGCTGTTCCAACAAGCCCCGGCAAGACTGTCGACCCTGATAAGCCGCTGCGCGAGCACCAGCCTGTTGAGCGCCCTTACACCGGCGGCACGGACCCACTGCATCTCGATTATCTCCAAGCCCACGCCTTCAAAGCACGCGAAAGCGAAAAGTTCAAGTTCTCGTCGCGATAAGCGCGCTTGAGATGCAGGGCCGACCGCAGATAACTCAGCCAGGAAGCCCGGCCAGGCTCATAATCGAAGCGGCGCGTATAGGGGTGGAGATAGCTGCTTATGTAGTCAATTTCGGCCTGCGTGAGGGCCGACTTCCAGTGGTCAACCGAGGCGGATGACACACCTGTCTGGGAGAAACGCCGTTCGTAGCCGGTGTTCTGGGAGGCGGGCAGACCGGCAACGGTTGGTCTGAGCATGGCCTCATCGAACCGGATGCCCAGGAACCCGGCCACGCGCTCCATCACCTCGGCGGTGTCCTGTGCAACGTCCTCGTACCGGACGGTGAGGCAGACATCCGGGCCGTGTCGCTCTGCCGCCCCGATCATCAACGCCCACCGCTTGCGGATCTCCTCAACCGTCCACTGGAAGTCAAAGCCATCGTACTTCTTCAGATAGCGGAACTTGGCCGAAGCTGTGATGCCGCGCGGGTCTCGGATGCAAAAAATGAATTTGGCCCTGGGGAAGGTCGTGAGAATCTGATCGAGGTAGTAGATATTGGCGGGTGTTTTCTCGACCCAGTGCACCACCTGTTGAGTTTTCCCGGTGGGCACCTGTCCGGCTATGAAGTAGGCGTGGACCATTGCCCTGACCAGGCTAGCATCGGCGCGCGGTAGCTGCTCGAGGCGCTGCCGGTAAGCGGCCACCAGGTTCAGGTAGGGCCGGACATCGCTGTGACCGGCGCTCAACAGCCAGTTGGGGCCACCACCGAGGTTGTACGTAATCAACTGCTCCAGGCTATTGCTCAGTACCCCATCGCGCCGCTCTTCATAAGACAGCTCGGTCCACCTCTGCAAGAGCACGAACAGTGTCCCTTCCGGGGGGAACACCATCAGTTGTGGATGCCCATCGAGCAAGTGGCGAAGCAGGGTCGTGCCGGATTTACCGGTCCCGGCAATGAAAACCGGATAGTCCAGAATGGCAAGCGCATGCTCTGCGCTATCAGAGCCGGAAATGTCGGGCGTACTCGCCTGGACTGTCTGGAGCGCACGGACGAACTGTTTCAGGCTGTGCTGAAGGTGCCGGTAAGAGGAATGGCGAACACTCGGATAGAACTCAGTGTATGCAGCCATCGCCGCATTGAGTTTATCCCCGGCTTCTATAAGTTGATCCATGTCAGCATCCGCCATCAGACGACCACCTGCATCATGCCAGTACAGTCTCTTCTGCAAATGCAATCCACTCTTCAGGATAAGTCCTCCCGGCTTTCTGGTAGCTACCGGCTGACTTACGCGTCCCGCGTGCCATATGAGCGTAGATCACGTTCCGGTCATCGTCAAACACACAGGGGGCATGCCGGAGGCGCGAGACCGGGTCATTCTCCGGGATCCACTTTGCCAGCTCCGGCTCGTTGTACGTATTGTGGCAGACGAACTCCTCGTAACCGTGGGCGCGGAGCGTGGCGCTGATGCGATCCCCGACATCGAGGCGGGGAAGAGCAGGCATGAAGCTCATGTCCAGTTGGCGGTACAGCGTGAAATCAAACAATAATCCCAGCACGTGCAGCGCTCCAATCCGCTGGGGGTGCCTATCACGCAGCACCCCCACCGCCCGCACGCGCTCCGACAGCTTCGATTGCAGGTAGGCCAGCCAGTGATCGCGCAGGGCGAGCACGTCGTTGTGCATCACAAAGACCTGCTGCGTTGCCGGGTCAATCGCCCACACGCCCAATTCGAGGCCGATGGCGTTGGCGTAGCTGCCGACCGACATCTGCTCACCGCTGCTTACTTTGCGCAGGCCCAGCCGCGCCCACCAGCCGCGGCCCTCTTTGGGCACGGGTGGCGTGTGATTCAGCACCACGTTGACGCCCTCCAGGGAGCGCAGCCACTCGCTGCGCCCCGGCGGGGAGGCGTTATCGACGACCCACAGTTCGTAAGGGCCGGGCGTGTGCCGCAGAACCGACTCGATACAGACCCGTGTGATGTCCACGCCCACCCCGGTTGAGTTGTAGCAAACGGTGATCAGGCGCGGGGCTTCGGGCGGCTCCTCCCGGCGGCGAATAACCTCGACCTCGTATGGCAGCCCGGTGAGTCTGACCTTCTGTCTGGCGCTCACGCTAAGACACCGGTTCCTTTCGCGTTCTGGTGGCTGGCACTGTAGGCTTCATTCCTCCGTTAAGCAGCAATTGTGGCGCTACTCCTGCTTCGGGCGCAGGATTTCACGCGCCAGGAACTTCCAGGCGCGCAGGCTGAAGGGCCAGGCTGTTACCGCGTAGCTCCACATCGGCCAGGCGTAGCGCGCCGCCGGGCCTCCCCACCACAAAAGTCGCTCCGCCCAGGCCACATAGTTGCGTGAGCGTTCGACCCGGCGAGCGATGGGATTCTTCCTGTACCGGGCGGCGATAGCAGCAGCGGCGGCCCCGGCGTCGGTCTGCTCCTCGCCGTGTTCGACCCGCTCGGCGGCGAGCTGGCGGGCCAGGTCGGCGTAGGCGTTCTGCTCGGAATTGCGTGCGACGCTCGCCATGCGCGCACTGAAGCGCATCTTGTAGAGTGTCTCCGACAGGTTGGCAGCGCGGTGCTCCTCCACCAGGCGTAGCCAGAGATCGTAGTCCTGCGCCAGACGGAAAACCTCACGATACCCGCCCGACCCAAGCAGCGTATCGCGGCGGGCCATCACCGAGCCGTGCCCGAAGCTGTTCTTCGTCTTGAGCCGCTCGACGATTTCGTCGTGACCGGTCGGGTACTCAAAGTGCCGGATGGTGTTTCCTGCCGCATCAACCCAATCGACCTGCGTCCCGACCAGTGCAACGTCGGGGTGGCCTTCGAGAAAGTCTACCTGCTTCTCCAGGCGGTCGGGCAGTGAGGTGTCCTCGGCGTCATGGCGGGCAATGTAGCGGCCCTGGGCCATCTCTAACGCCGCGTTCAGTGAGGGCGTCTGGCCCTTGTTGGTCGCGTTGCGGTGTGCCCGCACACGCGAAAGCTCCAGGTGCGAGATTGCCTCCCACGTCTGGTCAGTCGAACCGTCGTCGATGAGGATCAGCTCAAAGTCGCGGAACGTCTGGTGCTGCACACTTTCGAGCGTGCGCGCCAGCCCATCACCGGCGTTGTAGACGGTCGTCACGATGCTGACGAGCGGGCTGTCAGGCAAGGCCCATCTCCTCGTAGACAGCCACCTCCCGCGTCAGGACGCTCTCAATCGAAAAGTGGTCGATGACGAACTCGCGGGCGGCCTGCCCGATCCGGACTCTCAGGTCAGAGTCGCGCAGGAGCTTTTCCAACCCGCGCCGCAACGCCTGGGGAGAGGTATCCTCGCACAGCCAGCCTGTTTCGCGGTGCCGGATCACCGATGCGCTGCCCTGAACCTTCGTGGCGATGACGGGAACGCCGGTCGCCATTGCTTCGAGCAGAACCTTGGGCAGGCCCTCATACAGAGAGGGCAGAGCGAAGACCTCACACTCGGCCAGCAGGGGAGGCAGCTCCTCATGCGGGATCTGGCCCAGCATCTCAACCGCCACGCCGCGCTCGGCTGCCAGCGCAAGCAGCTTCTCTCGATCCGGGCCGTCGCCCACCAGCCGCAGGCGAACGTTCTTCAAACCGGCCATGGCCTCGATCAGGGCCGGCAGGTTCTTCTGGGGGGCGAGGCGTCCCACAAAGCACACCAGCCCTGGCTCGCAGGTTACGTCTTCACGCGGTACGAATAAGTCCGTATCGACAAAGTTAGGGATGACGATGACCTTGTCTGACGGGAGCGCATACCAGCGCCGGGCGTAAAGCGCATCCTCGTAAGTCGGCAGGAAGACCCGCTCCGCCTGGTGGAACATCAGCAGTTCACGACGCCACAGACCGAAGCGCGCACGCGCCGAAATCGGCCTGTTGGAGACGAAGCGCGAGAGCAGATAGCCTCCTCGCACGATGGCCCGCGCGCCGCTCAGGGCAGCCGAGCGAAGCGCCGCCTGAGCGCCCTTGATCTGGTTGCTCTTGACGAGCGCCACGCCGTCCAGTTGGGGCCGGTACAACTCCGGGGCACGCTGCACAAATATCCCGGAAGGAAGCTGATCCGGGTTGTTCAAAACCCGAATCCCCGCCAGCGGCCCGGCAAGCGACAAATCCTCCTCACCGCCGTAAGTGATGAACGTCACCGGCCCGATATGCTCGGAGAGACGCTGGTAGTAAGACACCTCGCGTTGGAGGATGCCTGCCCGGTGCCAATCGGCGAGGGAGACACCCAGGGTGAAAAAGAGCGCCAGCCCGCGCCGGTTATCCTGTGTCATGGTGGTATTTCCTGCGAAACTCGTTTTGTTGATACATCACATCGCCAATGCTACCGGGTGGACTAGTACTCCGGCCCGGTGCGCGCCAGCAAACGGGCGAACTTACTCAGCAGAGCCGGAAGCTCATTAAAGGCCGGGGCCCAGACGAAGGCTTTAGAGACCGAGTGATACCCCCAGGCAATGGGTGTGTCGACGAGAAAGAACAGCGCGATAAACACGTTAAATACCCAGGTTGCCCGGGGGCTGCGCTTCAACGCCCAACCGGATAACCGCCGGGCTGCCGCAACCAGCCCGACTGCGGCAAGCGGGTAGATGACAAAGAACGCGTCAAAGGTGAACTTTTGCCCACCGGCGGGATGTCCGACTATAACCGAGAAACCTAAAACGGCCAGAAACCCCAACGCGGCCAGATGTCTCTGGCTGGCCGGGAGCGCGTCTCTTTCGACAATGCAGCCCCAGGCAGCCATTAACAGCACGGTGAGCGAGAAGGCACCGAACAGGCCACCCAGCATACTGCTCGCCTGCTCCGCCGCATAGGGATAGATCCCTCCCAGGTTCCCCCCCGTTATCATATCCAGTGCCCAGACGCCCTGCCGGTAGACGGTCACGTCGTGGTTGTAGTAGCTCAACCCCATCAGCCGCAGGATGCCCATCCACACGAACATGGGGACGAGGAACAGGACGAAAGACCCGCCCAAAACCCGCCAGCGCCGACGGTAGATCGCCCACAGCCAGCAGGCAAACATGATGTCGTACTGCGTCTTGCCCAGCATGAGCGTACCGGCGGCCAGCGAGACGCCGAGGATCTGTTTCCAGGTTGGCTGCTCGTCGCCCAGCAACCACTTATCGAACAGGTTGAGGATGATGACGATCGCTGCAAAGCCCACTATGCGGGTTGAGACCGTGTTGATGGCAATGAACCACTTGGGGGACAGGACAAACATCAACGCTGCGGTGAAGCTAACCGCTGCCGAAAAATGCCGTTGCAGCCACGTGTAGAAGACCTGAACGCTGATCACCAGCAGCACGAAGTTCGTGAACAGCATCGAGAGGAATGTCAGACGCAGTGCCGTCGGTTCGGTCAGGGCGCTGCGCCAGTCCGGCCACCTGGCGATCAGCGTTACCACGTGGGGGATAATCGAGCTGACGGCGGGATAGAGGGGACGGTAGCGGTAGGACACTGCGTCGAGGGGATCATCGTACAGGCTCTGGGGGAAGTAACGGGTGAACCTCAGGTACGAGTTGACATCCACGTTGAACTGCTCGTAGCGGGCGTAGACGTTGGGGGCCTCCGTCCCGGCATCCTGGCGGGTATCAAAGTCGAAGCTCGCAGTGCCGTGCCGCCCGACGGCAAAGGGCAGGATCAGCGTGGCGATGCCGAACATGGCGACGGACAGCAGCGCCAGAACCCACCTGCGCCAGTGCATCCTTGCGCTGGCCGAGATCGCCGATTTCATCTGCTCAAATGGCTTGGTTGGACGGCTTGGCTGCTCAGCAGTTTCCATGGCTTGCCCTTTGTTTCCAGACCGGGGTGGAATGTTGCCAACTCACAAGGTGAAATTATACAACAGTCGAGCGTACTTATCCGCGATCACCGACCAATCGTAGGCCAGGGCCGTGCGGCGAGCAGCCACAGCGATCTCGGCGGCCAATCCGGGATCGTCGAGCAGGCTCCGCGCTGCGGCCACCAGGCCCTCTACGTCCTCCAGGTCGGCCAACATCCCGTTTTCGCCGTGCCGGATCGCATCCTTGGGGATGCCCATGCGCGTCGAGACGACCGGCACGCCGCTCGCCATGGCCTCCAGGAGGGCCATGGGGCCGCCTTCGTCGCGGGATGTGATCAGGTATAGATCAAGTGCGTGGTAATAAGGAGCCAGCTCTGTCAGGCTGGGCAGCACATCGTGACGATAAGGAATCCCGGCTCGTTGTAAGCGTTCGATAACGTATCCGCGTGACGGGGTCGTCAGGAGCACATAGAGCGGGTAATGCTCCGCCAGCCGCTCCAGCGCACCAATCAAAACATCCGGCCCCTTAACCCACTTCATCTCGCGGCTGGTGTTGTCCCATCCCGGACTGTCTTTTTGAAACGAACCAATACAGATCGCTTCGTCCGGCACGCCCAGGTGGTCTCGCGCGGCAGATCGCTCGGCGGCGGTCGGGGGATGGAAATTTCGGGTGTCGACGCCCAACGGGATGTGGACGATCTTGCCCGGATCGACGCCCTGGCCGATCAGGTAGTCACGTGCCATCGTGGTCTGCACTTTGATACGGGCCAGATGGCGTTCCCCCTCGCGCATGTTAACCAATTGTATCTGGACGTTTGGGTCTGGATTGCCGGGCAGGCCATGAGTCCAGGTAAGCAGCAGGCGGTTAGAGGGATGGGCATGTTCGAAGGCTCTATTTTTGAGGTAGATCGGCGGCGCTGCAAAGTGCATGATACAGTTCCGGTAGCCCCGATAACTGGTTGCGATCCGAATCAGGTAGCGATCACGAATATGATCGGCGATCCGGTAGCCCACCTCGTCGATCACCCACCCGGCCCCATCCGACACGTATACAACCGCCGGACGCGAGGCCACACTCGCGCCCAGCGAAAATACCGCGCCTGGTACCGGCTCAAAGAGCCGGTGGGCACGTCTTGCAATTCCCACCCGAATGCGGTGTGCAAGTGCATCCATCCAATAAGGTGCTCCAGCGTAAACCGGTTGGCAGTAGTTCAGGTGGAGAGCATTGTAGCGAGGCGCACTTCGCGGTGCAAGCTCATCATGTGGAGCATTTTCGCCAATAAAAAAACAAGGCGGGCGTTTGTCAGGGGACACCCAACAGCCGCACGGCTACCAAAGTAAGAACGACACCCAGGAAAACGCCAGCACCAACACCTACCACCACGTACGCCCTTCGACGCAGCTTCGGCATAAGCCGGTGCACTGAAGTGCGCCACTGCCTCTTCCAGTGATACCTACCGTATTCATTCGGGCGGATTTGTTCGGGCAAATAACCAATTTCTGCCATCTCAAAACCCAGGCGACGTTCAACTGCGCGTACCTGGTCGGATGTAAGCGCTTGCCGCCAGCGGTCAACCCCCGCAGTACTGATACCATTTTGGACATCGTCAAAGGATGAGTTTGAGGAGAAATCCTGCCCAAACAGCATGGGTCTCAGCAAAACATCCTCAAATTCAATGTTGAGGAATTCGGCAATGCTGCGGAGGGTAGCTTCAGGATCCAGACATAGATCTTCGTAACGAACAATATGCGCGGGATAGCGAGTCTGGAGATCCTGAACAGCTTCAAAATGCTCACGCCAGTGTTCTATATGGTACTCAACAAGACTACGGGGTTCGCTGCGAATACGTGAGGCGACAAAAGCCCTTGGATCACGGAGCAAAAACAGAAGATGGGGGGGATGTGTTTGAAAGATTTGCTCAACAGCCAGGAATGTGGCTGCGCTATTGGCGGGCTTGGAGACCACAAACTCACAATTCGCTTTGCCCATGTGCTCGGCTAAAGTTCGGTAGTAGGTGGCGATCACATCATATACTGTTTTGACCCGCAAAAGCCCCGGATCGTCGGGATCGGACAGGCGGCGTATGAAATCGACATCAAATTTTACAAAGTCGAAGGATGGTATTTCAATTCGGGAGCCGTGCGGTATCCCTATCCCCCCTAATTGACTCATAAACTTGAGAGCGTGGTAGCGAGTTGAATAGGAAATCAGCCGGTAAAGGTGAATCGGCCTGTTCCTACTTAAGGCTCGCTCGTATTCAGGAAGTGTTTTGGGAAGTCCGCCTATCCAGTTATCCTCAAAACCAGATACGAGTATTCTGGTGTGCCCTGTTAAAAGGCTGAGCAGCAGATGGGTTCCACTGCGGTTAACGCCAAGTACAAAAGCCAACTTCATGATTTTGCTCTCCGAACAGTAGAAAGTGGACACGGGTAATTTTATCAGATGCACCCCTTCCTGCCGACTGGACGCAGATGTGCCCCACCCTGCTAAAACCGGTTTCGGGGTCGTTCACAAACCCCCGTGCTGGCGGCTTTTTTGTTTTACCCCCCACATCCTGCGGCATTACCTTTCCCGGCAGCACTGCAAGACGACGTGTATGTGAAAAACCGCGCAAGCAGGACGTGAATTTGCTTGTTTAGTGAGCCAATATGAGCCGCAAAATGTCACTTTTAGCCATTTTTGTTGGCAATTGAGTGGCGAAACGAGATGTTTTCGTCGAACACTTGTGCGTGCACGCTACTCCGTGGGACTACCCCTTTCCCGGCGGAATTGTCTCAAAACGCTTGACACATCCTGTTCGGATAAACCATAATATATGAAAGCGCCACCCTGCCGCATCGTTGGGAACCGACGATCGGAGCGTCTCACCACTGCCCGGCTTCACGTCACTTCACCGTGTGCACGGATCAACGTTGCGGGCAGAGAATACATAGCAGGCGGTCCAGGTGGATGCCTCTCCGGGCCGTTCGCGCGAGCACAGGTTGTCCATGCCGACTGTGTCAGTCCACAAATTGTTTTCGGGCAGAGAAGGAAGTAGATCATAACCCGCTCCACATGGCTACGTGTAACTCTTATTGTCGAGAGTGTATTTCACCCTTTAAGGCGTGTTGTTCATCTTGCTGTACCCGACAATGCCGGAACCCTGTCCCACCTCGCTCCCGACCGCGCGTACACCACGTTTCAAGGGCTGTGTGCACTGCTGATGCAGGCTTTCTTGCCAAGTTTCCGGGGACAGTTTGGGTCAATGGGGGCCATTTCACTTTGCAGCCATGATGGAGAAAATCAGCCTTAATCAGAAGAATTGGCGCAGCAAAATCGGGCCTGCAGCCAGAGGCTGTGTCTCTTCTTCACACTGGCGAAAGTCCAATACCGAGAGCACCAAGAGGAGGTGATGTCGGACGCGATTCGATAGATAGTGAGACACCGGCAATGAGACAAGCTGGCTGTGCCAGATTGCCTTATAGCGATTTCCGTCTATCAGGAGGAAGAGAATCATGCGAAAGAAATATCTGATCGGATCCCTTGCCCTACTATTGGTCGTGGCGTTCCTATTGGGGGCATGTGCCCCCGCCGCTCCCGCGGTAATCAAAATCGGCGTCAATGCACCTCTCACTGGCGATATCCCCAAGGTTGGAGAAGGCACCAAGTTCGCAGCCGAGATGTGGCTTGCGGACGTTAATGCCGCTGGCGGCCTTAAAGTAGGCGATAAGGTCTACCAGGTCGAGCTGGTCATCGAGGACAACGAGTCCAAGGCGGAATCGGCAGTAAAAGCCAACACCAAGATGATCACCCAAGACGAGGTGTTGGTCATCGTAGGGCCCCAGGCGTCCAAGCAGGCAGTGCCTGCGGGCGAGGTGGCCAACAACTACGAAACCCCCATGGTTAGCCCGTGGTCTACGAATCCGAACACCACCCTGGATCGCCCTTGGGTCTTCCGTGGCTGCTTCCTTGACCCCTTCCAGGGTCCGGTGATTGCAAACTTCGTCTCAGAGGAGTTCGGATTCACCAAGGCCGCCGTTCTGTACGACGTAGCCAGTGACTATCCCAAAGGGCTGGCCGAGTACTTCAAGGCAGCCTGGGAGGACATGCATGGCGAAGGGTCGGTGGTGGCTTTCGAGAGCTTCACCACCAAGGATACCGACTTCAGCGCCCAGTTGACAACGATCATAAACTCGGATGCCGAGTTTATCTTCACGCCACAGTACTACAACGAGGTGGCCCTGATCGTGCAGCAGGCCCACGAATTGGGGTGGGATGCGCCCATCTTGGGTAGCGACAGCTGGGGCTCGGCGGAGACAGTTGAGCTCTGCGGCTCGGACTGCTTCGGGCTGTTCTTCAGCACCCACTACGCCGCCGCCGGTGCAACGGGCGCGACAGCCGCGTTCATCGAGCGCTATGAGGAGGAACATGGCTATACGCCGGACGATGTTGCGGCACTGACCTGGGACACCATTCTTCTCGTGCAGCAGGCCATCCAGGATTGTGGCACGATCACCGGGGACATAGCGGTGGACCGCAAGTGTGTTCGTGACGCCCTGGCTAAGATCAAGGACTTTGACGGCATCACAGGCAAAATGACCTTCACCGAGGAAGGCGACCCAATCAAGTGTGCCGTCATCGTCAGGATCAGCGAAGAAGGTGAGTTTGAGTTCTACAAGTCCGTTTGTCCATAGGATCCAAAGAAAGCGGATCCCTATCGATGGCTTATGGTGCGGCTTGCGGCCCATGTAGGAATTGAGTCCCGTCGCACAGGAGGGCGGGCCAGGGCATTGGTTTCTGAGCCCGCCCTCTCACCATACCAGGAAGCGATAAGATGACCTTTTTCCTTCAGAACTTTGTCAACGCCTTACAGTGGGGCAGCTTTTACGCATTGATCGCCTTGGGCTACTCCATGGTGTACGGCGTCCTGATGCTCTTCAACTTCGCCCACGGCGATATCTTCATGGTCGGAGCCTATATAGGCTTCTTTGTCATGAGCGGGCTGTTGGCGCTGCCTGCATTGGGCATCGTTGCACTTCCCCCCTGGCTGATCCTAGCATTGACCATCATCATTTCTATGTTCCTGACCTCCTTTGTGGGCATGTTCGTCGAGCGGGTGGGCTATAGACCCTTGCGTGGTGCTCCACGAGCCTCGGCAGCGATCACCGGTCTGATGATTGGCATCATACTGGAGACCGGGAACCTGGCTCTGCTGGGAGCCAGACGGCTGAGCTACCCGCCCCTGATTGAGACGGTGACCTACAAAGCGCTAGGGGTGAGCGTAACCAACAAGAAGATCATGATCGTCTTCATCTCCATGCTGCTCATGCTGGCCCTGCATCAGTTCGTGAGAAGAACCAAATGGGGGATGGCAATGCGAGCGATGGCGTACGACTACGTGGTCGTGCCGTTGATGGGAGTACCGCTCAACACCATTGCCGCCCTGACCTTCGCGCTCGGTTCGGCGCTGGCTGCTACTGCCGGGATTTTCTTCGGCATTGCCTATCCGGTCCTGGACCCCTACATGGGCATCCTCATAGGCTGGAAGGCTTTCGTGGCGGCGATCCTGGGGGGGAGAGGATCGATCCTGGGTGCCGCACTGGCCGGTTTCTTGCTGGGGTTCATCGAGATCTTTGTGGCGGCAATCTTTCCCTCAACGCTTCGCGATCTGATCGCTTACTCTATCATCCTGCTCATTCTGACCTTCAGGCCCCACGGCTTCTTTGGCGAACCCTATAGCGCCCGTCTGCGGCTCTAACTGACGGTGCTTATCAAAGAGACGAGAGACTACCATGCAAGCGAAAAGCGGCAAGTTGCCGACAGGCAAGCGGGACGTAAGTCTATCGCTGAATAAGATCCGGGACCAGTTCTCCCAAGTTCCCCTGCTGGGCTGGCTCTTCGGTGCCCTGATTGCGGTGTTGCTTGAACAATTCCTGGGTGCTCCACTGGCCCGTGTTCTGGGGTTGACCAAAGTACCGGTCCTCTTCGGCTTCGTTATGATGCTCAAACAGCCTGCGCTGATCCCCAGCGCAATCCTGTACGTGCTCGTGATCTATATCGTGCCGGTACTGGTCGTCGCACGGCTGAGCGTCCGGCTGGCGAACAGGTTGGCGGCTGGACTGCTCCGTTTTCCCACGTGGCTCTCTGTGCTTATCCACCTCGGCTTGCTTTACGCCACCTTACATTTGTGGTGTGAAATCAGCGATTACCGGATTCTTGTGGTCAGGCTCATCCTGATCGCCATCATGCTTACCCTGAGCTTGAACGTGGTTAACGGCTACATGGGAGAGTTCTCCTGCTCCCATCCCGGGTTCATGGCATTGGGCGCATACGCGACCTCTGTCTTCACCGTAACCGCGTTTGTCAATGGCAGCGCATCCGGGGGGCCTCTCCTGCCCAGCGCTTTGGGGCCGTTCGTATTCCCCCTCGCATTGATCGCCGGGGGAATAGTAGCGGCCTTGGGAGCCTTGCTTGTCGCCATACCGTCCTTCAGGACGCGAGGTGACTATCTGGCTATCATTTCCCTGGCGTTCACGTTCATTGTCAAAAGCCTGATTGAGAACCTGGAGGTCTTTGGAGGCCCGCGCGGCTATATGAACCAGCCAGCCTGGGCGAATCTGCCCACGGTGTTTGTGTGGACCATCGTCTGTATATGGGTCATCAACAATTTTGTGCGGTCTACTCTGGGAAAGGCGCTCAACGCGGTGCGGGACGATGAGCTGGCAGCCACGGCTATGACGGTCGACACCAGACGCACCAAAATCGTGGCTTTCCTGTTCGCGGCCTTCTGGGCCGGCGTGGCCGGTGGGCTTTTCGCCCATGTGATGGGATACGTCAACCCCGGCACCTTTGGCATACTCAAGCTGAGTGAAGTTCTGGCAATGGTCTACTTTGGAGGACTGAACTCCGTCTACGGGTCGATTGTTGGCGCTGTCGGCTTCAACCTCCTCAGCGAAGCCTTACGCCCGTTAGAAATCTTCAAGTGGATCATCATCCCTGTCTTGCTGATCCTGGTGATGATTTTCCGCCCAACGGGCCTCGTCGCCTTTACAGAACTCGACATCGAGAAGCTCGTCCAACCCAGACTTAAACCACAATAAGATATGGAGTATGCTCATGCTAAAAGTTGAACAAATGACCCACTACTTCGGCGGTTTGCGAGCTGTACATGGCTACGATCTGGAGATCACCTCAGGACAGATCAGAGGACTGATCGGGCCTAACGGAGCGGGGAAGACCACTATCTTCAACCTGATTACCGGCGTCTACAAACCCACCGAAGGCACGATCAGCTTCGACGGCACGGACATTACAGGCTTTCCACCTCACCGGATCGCTGCCATGGGTCTTGGCAGAACTTTCCAGAATCTGAGATTGTGGAGGCACATGACCGTCCTGGAGCACGTGAAGATGGCCCGGTACTCAAAGCTTGGCTACGGGTTAGTCGGCGCTTTCTTTGGGACACCGCAGCGCCAGAGGGAAGAAGCTGAGTCCGAAGAGAGGGCTTACAGCCTGCTTGAACTGGTAGGAATCCGTCATCTAGCCGATCAGGTTGTAACCAACCTGCCCTACGGTGCTCAGAGAAGGGTTGAGATGGCCAGGGCACTGGCTATGGAGCCCAAGATCCTGCTGCTGGATGAGCCTACGGCGGGTATGAACCCGGAAGAGCTTATTACGATGATGGAGATCGTTCGGCGAGTCCATAATGAATTGGGCCTGGCCATTTTCCTCATCGAACACAGGATGAAGGTGGTCATGGATCTCTGCCAGATTGTTCAGACCCTGGACTTTGGAGAGGTCATCGCCGAAGGAACACCGGAAGAAATCCGGGACAACCCCAAAGTGATTGATGCCTACCTGGGTAAGGAGATGGCTACCTGATGTTGCTGACAGTCGAAAATCTATCGGTTTCCTATGGGCGGATCAGAGCACTGCATGGCATAAGCTTCCAGGTGGACGAAGGGGAGATTGTGTGCATTATCGGTGCCAACGGCGCTGGTAAGAGCACCACTTTGCGAGCTCTTTCCCGCCTGGTTCCCGTGGAAACGGGGAGCACAATGACATTTATGGGGAAAGACTTGCTCAAATACCCTGCCGACAGGGTGGTCAGCGAACTGGGCATCACCCACGTCCCTGAGGGGCGACGCCTCTTCGAAAACCTGACGGTTATGGAGAATCTCAAGCTAGCCACCTTCGCACGCAAGAATGGTAGAGATATCGAGCGGGATTTCGAGTGGGTATTCTCGATCTTCCCACGCCTGGACGAGAGGAAAACGCAGAAGGCGGGGACACTAAGCGGTGGCGAACAGCAGATGCTGGCCGTTGGAAGAGCGCTTATGAGCGGAAGGAAGGTCATGCTTCTGGATGAGCCTTCCATGGGATTGGCCCCTTTGTTAATGACAAACGTATTTGAGGCGCTCAGGGAGATCAACCAGGAAGGGACAACCATTCTTCTTGTCGAGCAGAATGCCCGCATAGCGCTCCAATTCGCCCGGCGAGGCTACGTACTGGAGAACGGCAATATTGCGTTGTCAGGGGATTCTGAGGAACTCCTCGCCAACCCCGAAGTGAAGAAAGCCTACCTCGGAGGTTAAGCGTCCGGCAGTCCCCGTGAATGTGAGTGTTAGAACTGGTTTTTAAGACTGCGGAGTCTGGCTTGAGCAGGGTGCCCGACTCACCGTGTACTATCGCTCAGTGCCATTCTCTCATCTATTGCCTGCAAAACTTGTACCAAATCGTCATTGGTGGTGAAAACCAGTCTCAAGCCATTGTCGGTTATGAAACCAGATGCCATATGGATGTTGAACTCTATAACGTATACACCATACTGGGCTAACAACTTACACATGGGCGTATCCCGTGGGATAGCGCATGCAACGTAGTAGTTGTCAGCGTTGGCTAAATCAAGGGAAGGAGCCACGAAAGGCTCGGCTTCTTCCCAGAAAAATAGGTCTTCCATCCTCCGGTAATCTGCTGCGGCTTCTTGTTCAGTTTTGTACTGGAAAATCTGCTCACCTGCCCCACCAAACTCTTCTATATCGTTGGATGCATAGAACGTAACCATACAATGGTTGACTGCTCCATGGCTAAACTGGTCGTTCTTTGTAGGTTCGCCATCAGCCTGGATCCAGGTTGATGGCATAGCGGTTTCATCGATCAGCAGCGCCTGTATATCAGGATCACAGTACTCAACCCGCGCATAGCGGGGTGTGCAACTGCTGATAAACAAGATTGCCGTGATACACGGAAACAAGGGAAGCACGCGAGGACAGCGGGTCATACGGGCACCGCGATGTCTTCGATGCCATCAGAGCTACCGGCCCGCAGTGCCCGCTTCCGTGCTTTCTCCGGTTCCTCTTCGACTGCTCGCCTGAGTGTCTCCCAGGCGAGTTGCGAACCGCCAAAACCCGGAGGAGCGTGTCTTTTCACCCCTCAGTAACCCCCTGCGCCGTCACCAGGAACGTGTTCGGCACGCCTCCCAGCTCCACAAAGATCACCGAAAAGCCCGATGTCTCGCCGGGTGCCAGGCGCTGCTCATCAACCAGCGTGGTGTCGGTGGCAATGACACGCTGCTCCTCGTCAAAAACGGTGACCAGCACCTTGACAAGACTGGCGGTCGCACTGCCCTCGTTACGTACCTGGCCGCTGATCTCCAGGAAACCGTTCTCGTCAAATTCCGCCTGGGACGACAGCGCAAAGTTCTCCGGCCCGTAGAAGGGCTGCGCCGCGAAATCGGCGTAGCGGGCTGAGGCGTTCAGGTCATAGCGCACGGTTCCGGGTGCAAGCCCATCGCCGAAGACGATGGAAAACGGCGTGAACTCGCCGGGTAAGACCATGTCTGAAGAGACGAAATCGTCCTGCTCGCCCAGCAGACGGTTCTCGGCGTCATAGAGCTGAGCCGTAATGCGAACAAACTCCAGCGCCTTGTCCCCGTTGTTGACGACCTGTCCCACAATCACGAACCCACCGTTGCGATCCACCCAGGCGTTCAGGCTGGCAAAGCCAACCACGTCCTGGGTGGCCCCGCCTGGTTGCGCCTGCACGACGCTCCTCCAGCCCGCGTCTTCGTGGATTTGGAAGGTATCAATGACGCGGGTCAGGGTGCGGGATTGAGCCTGGTCATCCGGCAGGCGAACCCGTAGGGCGGCCAGATAAGGCCCTATCACCTGGAGAAAGTCATTATGCTGGGTTGTTCCCTGGGGCGCGTCGATCAGAAATGTAAGGCGCAGGCTGCCATCGGGTTGCGGGTCGCGGGAGATCTCCTTGTAGGTCAAATCGACCGCGTCGTAGAAGACAGACCGGTAATGAGCAACAACCGTCTCATCTTCGACCGATATGCTCTCTCCTTCGGAGGACATACCCGCGAGCACGTCGGCACTGACGACATAGACGCCAATCAGCGGTTCCGGCGAGCCGGGCGGAGAGAACTCGACGTTCAGGGCGTACTCGTCGGAAGCATCGTTGACGACCCAATCGGGGGGCATGGACAGCGTAAACGTGCCCGTTGGATGGATGTAGGCCACGAAGCCGGTTGGGTCTACGAGAGAGGGAGTGGGCGTCTCGTCGGCACAACCGGACAGCATCAGGGATGATAAGATGAACAGCACCACGCCTGTTCCAAGAAAGCGCGCTGCTCTGCGAGAGCGTGCTGCTCTACGAGTCGGCCCTCCCCCTACGACCGTCATGATCACTCCTCACCCATTTCCAGCAGAAGCCGCAGAATCTCATCCGCCGCGAGTTTATGCCCGGCTTCCGTTATATGCGAATCATGCTCCCAGAAAAGCTTTTGATCCGAGTGAGCGCGCATAGCCGGCAGCAAATCCACGTAGGGCAGACTATTGGCCTCGCAGAACTCCAGCAAAACCTCCTGCGGTTTGCTCGATTCAACGTGATCCATGCCCGGTTCAAGCCAGTCGATATAGACATAACCGGGCTGATTGGGAACCTGGGCCTTTTCGGGCATGATGACGAGTACCAGGACACGACCGTCAGCCCGTACTTCGTCGGCCAGAAGCCCCAGCACACGCAAAGTATAGCCTATATCTTCCAGGTCGAGAGGGGTATAAACGTCTTTGTATATCGCGGCATAGTTGTTGCGTATCAGCGAGTCGTTGCGCAGGCGGTAGTTGTGACAACTGGAGGTAAGTTTACCGCTCGTGTCGCCGCATTTACTCCACCAGGCAGGCAGGTCGGATGAGCCTCCTCCCGTCGCGGGGGACACCGCCGTGGCTGACTCCCCGGTTGCCACTGTGGCCTGGGCGGTCGATGCAAGGTGCCGGTTCTTTTGTTCTTCCAGCGCGCTGCAAAGAGGGTACATCACCCCCGACTTGAGAACGCTGGCAATGGCCAATCCCTGTCTCAGTTGATTTTCGCGCACCCGGATCGGCTCATATCTCAGGGTATCTTGCTGCCACGCGGTCAGATTTTTCATGTTGAGATTGGGCCGCATGGCAATGGGGCGACCATCTTCGTCCGAGATCACGCGGTCAGAGAGATAGCGCCGGATCGGGGTAGTAAAATCATTGCCGACATAAAAGACGACGATCACGGTCTCCGGGTCGAAGTACTCTTTGTGTGCCCGGTAGGCCAGCAGATATGTGACGGGATCGTAGTTGCCCATCCCCACGTTGATGACCTGGTAGACTTCGCCGGTGGCATCTGCCAACTGTCTTTCCAGAATCTCGCTCATGTTCGCCAGGGCAGGCACCTGCATGCCCGCAGCGAATGAGTCTCCAATCAGCATGATGCGGTGTGCATCGGGGTGAGGCCGGTTAGGGTTATCATCTCGGATGACCAGACCTCGCTCATCGGTCACCAACTCGGTGCTGAACTCATGGCCCTCACGAGGGGTTGTAACCACAACTGTGTTGGCCTGGTAGGTAAAGCCAAGCACGTCGTGATTGACGACCTTCAGGTCGTCGACGCTTGGCAGTGGATTTAAAAGCCTGAGATACAGCTCAACAGCGACCAACCCTATCAGGAGACCAAAGCCGGCGAGGGACAGCCGCCCCACCCAGCTACGGATTTGTGCTGCACTCAGGGTGAAGGCCCCCGCGATGCTCAAGATGCCTGACAGGGTCAGAACACCCAAGACAACAAATGCGGGTGCCGAGTATCGCCCCAAGATAAGACGACCACAACCGGTTCCTGACACGTCGGCGATTCGGGTCGCTGCTGCGAACAGCAGGAGCATCCCACCGATCAGGAGTAGCAGGTTCCAGATGGAAAGGGTACGCCCTGACATCTTCATCCCAATTACAACGTCCTTGCGATAAGCGAGATTGGATAAACCGCCGGGCCGGTATTTTAGCGCATGCTGGTCTACTGCAACAGCGCAGGAGAAGCCAACCCGGCGATTAGGAGGACGAAAAAGTTGAGGAGACCTCTGGAGGTTTCTCGGCCAGCCAGCGTCCCACCATGTAGCTGCCGGACACTCAAACAAATGAGCAAAGAGTTGGACAGCATAAGCATCCTCGATAAGGCCGGGTTGAGCATCTTCCGTATTGGGTGGGACTTCAGTGTACGCCCCTGCTTGGCGCTCGGCATTCTGATTATCCAGATTGCCATGATTGCCAACAGTATTTGGAACCTGCCCTTACGTTCGATTTCTCATATTGGGGTGGCTTTCACATGATTTCATGCACACCCCCTCGAATAATTGTACGCTAGATACTTGTGAGCTAAATATTTACATGCCAAACACTTATAATTCAAGTACTTGTATATTAAGTAGGCCATTATTTTTTTATACACAAATTCGATTTTATCGATTATAATGGAGGAAGGGGTCTGCATCATTCAAGAAGCAGCATCCATGCAAAACACCAACCAACTCACAAAACTGTACATCTAACGAGATAAGTTCAATGTCGTTCTCACAACGCAGCATATCTTGTTTTTTCATTCATCTAAACAACCCAATCAGGTACAGGTAGCTGTGGAAACCATCACCGTCGATGTCGCTGTATATGGCCCACTGGCACGTGCTGTTGGCGGGAAACACATCGCAACCAAAGAAGTTACGTTGAGTGCCGGTGTGACATTAGGGTATCTCAGAGAGCAATTGGGGATTAAGGAAGAGGATACAGGCTACATTTTCATCAATTCAATCTTATGCGATGTACCAGGACTCAATGCTAGTCGAGATCTTCCCCTCAGTGACGGCGATCATATAGGGTTTTTCTCGAAGGTGCACATGTGGCCCTACCAATATCGAGATGGTGCACGCATGACCCCGGAGTTGAAAGCTGCCCTCAAGGAGCGGGGGGCAATGCATCACTCCTACTCATCGACAGAAGAGGATCAATAGTTACCCGGCTGCTAATTGTCAATCACCAATAAATATTTTCAAGGGAGGCATAACATGCCAAAGAAAATCCTTCGTATCAACATGACAGACAAGAAAGCAACATATGAAGATGTGCCCAAGAAGTGGACCCGCTGGGCCGGTAGAGCGCTGACCTCGGCCATCACCTCCGATGAGGTCGAGCCCACCTGCCATCCCTTAGGGCCGAGCAACAAAGTGGTCATCGCTCCTGGCTGGGTGACAGGCACACCTGCCGCTCCCAGCAGTGGCCGCACTTCTTTTGGCGGCAAAAGCCCGCTCACAGGAGGCATCAAAGAGACCAACGCCGGCGGTTTGTCCGGGCAGAGGATCGCCAAGCTGGGCCTGGCGGCAATTATCCTGGAAGGCCAGCCCAGTGATGGAAAGTGGTACACGCTGGTGATCAACAAGGACGGCGTCGAGTTCAAGGATGCAGCCAACTTGATGGGCAAAGGGATGTATGAGGTCGATGAGATCCTGTGGAAGACCTATCCCGATACAGCCGTCATTGGCATCGGACAGGCCGGCGAGATGAAGCTCTCCAATGCCGGTATCTCGGTGAACGATACAGAGAATCGCCCTGGTCGCTATGCAGGCCGTGGTGGCATGGGCGCTGTGATGGGCGCTCGTGGCGTGAAGGCCATCGTGCTCGATGATACAGGCGGCCCCGGCGTGGAGATTGCCGATAAGGAACTCTTCGATACTGGACGTAAGAAGCTGACCGAGGCAATCACGGAGCATGACCTGACCAAGAAGGACGGTGGTTTACCCTCTTACGGCACTGCCATCCTGGTGAATATCATCAATGAGGCTGGCGGCCTGCCGACCCGCAATTTCAGCACCGGCCAGTTCGAGGGCGCTGCCAAGATTTCTGGTGAGGCCATCGCCGAGGTGGTCGAGGAACGCTGCCCGGACGGCGGTACGGAGGGTATGGTCGGTCACGGCTGCCATCCAGGCTGCATCATCAAATGCTCCAACATCTATCCCGACGAAAGCGGCAAACACCTTGTCTCCTGCGTTGAATACGAGACGGCCTGGGCGCTGGGCGCTAACTGCGGCATCGATGACCTTGACTACGTGGCCCGGATGACACGGGAGTGCAACGACATCGGTCTGGATACCATCGAAGCGGGCAACACCATAGCTATTGCTATGGAGGGTGGGCTGCTCGAGTTTGGCGATGGAAAAGGCGCACTCAAACTCTTTGATGAGATCCGCAAGGGCACACCGCTGGGACGCATCCTTGGGCAGGGTGTTGAGGCAACGGCCAAGGCATTCGGCGTTCACCGCGTTCCGACCGTCAAAGGCCAATCGATGCCCGCCTACGAGCCACGTGCTATCAAGGGTATCGGTGTGACTTACGCCACCACACCTATGGGGGCGGATCACACCGCCGGTTACACCATCGCCCCGGAGATTGCAGGCATCGGCGGCAAGGTTGACCCGCTCTCTGACGAGGGCAAGTCAGAACTGTCACTCACCTTCCAGGCTGCTACAGCTTTCATTGACAGCACGGGCTACTGCCTGTTCATCGCTTTCCCGATCTTAGATATTGAGAAGGGCTGGGCGGGCATGGCCGAAACCGTGGCAGGCGTCACCGGCATGGCAGTCACCGGTGATGATGTGGTCCCCATAGGCAAAGAGATTCTTAAGATGGAGCGTCTCTTCAACGAGCGCGCCGGGTTTACCCCTGCGGACGACCGCCCGCCGGAGTTTATGCGCTACGAAGCGCTCCCGCCGCACAATGTGGTTTGGACCATTGGGGATGAAGAGCTTGATCAAGTTTATGATTGGGTGCATGCCGGAAGCTGAGCATGCAAGTCAACGTCCATGTGTTTGCCACCCTGCGTCGCTACGTGCCTGAGCTAGGCATTGGCCAGGTGTTGGAGATGGATGTGGACCCCGGCACGACGCTGGCCGACATCCAGGACCGCCTCGGCCTACCGGATAACGAAGTGAAGATCGTGATGCGGAACGGTCTTCAGGCCGAACTCAGCGACACAGTTCAGGACGGCGACCGGATAGCCTACATCCCGGCTGTCGCTGGCGGATGACGGCCTTTGGTCGTTAGGACGGAGGTTGTGTAGAAACACGAGACTTCCTGCTTTGGAAGGAAACTCTATAGTATTCAAACATTCTGCCGATCCGCCCCAGTGTTGGGGCGGATCTCGCTTTGTGGTATGGTAGTTTTTATGCTTGCATGAGGTATCGATGACAGCCAGATTCCAGCATAAACTGTGGGGCTATGAGCTTACTTACCCGGATGATTGGGCCCATCGCTCAATGGGAGAAGTGGAGGGTTTCGCTGCCCGCCCCGAGGCGCTTGATGTAGCGCACGATAAGCCACAATCAGGTCATCTCCTCGTGCGGGCAGCGTGGAACGGGATCCGTCAGCCTGTTGAAGCGCTTTGGGAAGCACATATCGGCAGGGTCGCCAGTATGGTGGTCGGGGCGAAGAAGGTTGGCTCAGCACCCTGGACACTGGCAGGCGCGTCAGGCTTCGAGGCCGAGATCGTCCTGCCCAAGAAGGAGCAAAGCCGTCTTTGGGTGGGTTTCCTCTCAAGGGAGACGACTCTGCTTGAGTTTATGGTTGCTCATCCACTCGAAGAGCGTTCCTGGTTTGAGCCGCAGGTGACGGAGATCCTCAAGAGCCTGCATTTCTCAGAGCACGTTGATGGCCTTGCCGTTCATGAGTGGGGCATCCCGCTGCCACCCGACTGTGATCCCATCGAGCCAACAGAGATACTCAAAGACATTCCCGATCCGACTGCGTGGCAGACGTTTGACAGCCCACATTCGATCGGTGGGCTGCAGGCGTTCTATGCAAGAGAAGCACCTCGTCATGGGTGGACGATCGAGACCTTCCAACCCTTTCCCGGCCAACACAACCTGGGGTTTGCCAGGCTGCGCCTGCGCCAGGGCGATCGTCTGATGGCCTTAGGCCTGCTTCCCTACCAACATGCCCCATCCGACCCTGAGTTGCTGGGCCGTATTGCCTTCAAAACCGTCTGAGGTAGTGCGAATATGGCGGATAATTCAAAAACACCGTCGGCAGTGGATCTGCCTGGTCAGTTGATCCCTCCCCACCCATAATAGGCCCAGTCCACGCGGGCTTTTGATTTGTGACCAGGGAACAACATCTCACCTTGGTCGTTTGGGAAGTTGATGAAAGCCTCTTGCACACAGTGGGCAGTCAGCAGACTCGCGGGGTCTGAGTTGGCGCGGACGACGATAGCGCTTGTGCAGGTCTTTCCACCAGCGCTTGATCTTCTATCTGTACTCGCCCCACCGGATTGACCTTCATTGGCTGTTTAGGTATCATTCGGCCCAACAAGCCGATAGTTTACCCCACCGGTCTTCAACCCAACTCCCCTTCTATTCACCCTCATATTCACGGGCACTACCAGTTTGCTGAGTGGGCAGGTCGCCTGCCTGTGTGCCAGAAGGGCTGCTCCTCTCACTCCAGGTGGCGCAAGCTTAGAGAGCACCTCACGGGAATGTTATCGGTCTTTTATTGTTTGTGCTTTAATTGTTGCATCGATGAGGCAAGGGGGCAGGGTCAGGAGAAAGACAAATGAGGGACAGACGTGCTGCGACAAATGAGTGGCTTGCTCACCCTCTTTCAAACGCGGATGGTAAGGGGGTGCGGACGACACTGGGGCACGACACAAAGATCATAGTCCTGCTGGCCCTGGTGACTGTCATGTTTGCGCAGCCACGGCCTGCACGGGCGGCCACACTTAGGGTCAACACCACCGACGACTTCAACGATGGAAGCTGCGATAATACCCACTGCTCACTGCGCGAGGCCATCAACGAGGCCAACAATAATCCTGGGCCCGACACGATACGCTTCAACATCCCAGGAACGGCGCCCTACGTCATAATCGCAGAGCCCATGCCCGAGCTGACCACCCCACACACAATCATTGACGGCACGAGTCAGCCGGGTTTCACAGGTAGCCCTGTGATTGAAGTCTCACCTGTGGCGGGACGACCGTCGCAACCTGCCTTTCGGGTGGGTGCCTCTGACGTCACAATCCGGGGGTTAGCCGTGACGGGGTGGCCGGCAGGTGCCATCCTGGTCGAAGGGTCAAACGTGACCAACACGCAGATTGAGCGCAATTACATTGGACTGCGGACCGACGGGACGACACAACTCGGCAATGAAGGCATTGGCGGAATTGGGGTCTATGCGGGCGCAAGCTCGACTCATATCTCGATGAATGTTGTGTCGGCCAACAATGTTGGCATTGCCGTCGCTGATTTGTGTCGCTTCCACTGCGGTAGTTCGGCCCCTGCGCCGGAGGACACAACAGCCGAAGGTAACTTCGTGGGGACGGACGCCAGCGGAATGGTTGGTCGTGGGAATTGGGCGACGGGCATCATAGCACTGAATGTGTCTGATGTGACTCTCCGTAGTAATGTCATCTCGGACAATGGCTTCGGGACCGTCTACATTGGCGCAGGCGGCGTATACTTAGACGGGGCTGGCGATGTCGTCATCGAAGGCAACAAAGTGGGGACCAGTGTTGACGGGACTGCCGCCCTGGGCAACCATGACATGGGCATCATCGTCGACACGCCGACGGGCGACGTCACGATCGGCGGCTCATCGCCCAATCAGCGCAACGTCATCTCCGGCAACGTCCAACACGGCATCTGGCTGACGCCAGCATCGGGCGTCGTCATCCAGGGCAACTACATCGGCACGGATGCAAGCGGGATGGCGCCACTCGGGAACCATGCCAACGGCATCCACATCGGCTCTGGGAGCGACAATCTGATTGGCGGGCCCAATCCGGGCGAAGGTAACGTCATCTCCGGCAACAGCTTTTTGGGTATCACCTTGGATACCGGCACGGGGAACAACACCATCCACGGCAACCTTATCGGCCCTGACCAGAGTGGGACGGGCCTCATCGGAAATGGTCGTAGCGGCATACTGGTCGCCTCAATACTTGGAAGTGCTCTGATTGGAGGGCCGAATCCCGGTGAGGGTAACGTGATCTCTGGCAACGCCCAGCATGGTATCTTGTTCTGGAACGATGACAGGGTGACCGGGCATCAGGTCGTGGGCAACGAGATTGCCGACAACGGCGGGCACGGGATACTCATGGAGGATGGTTCCGATAACACCATCAGCCGGAACGCCATGCACGGCAACGGGGGCCTGGGCATTGAGCTTGACTGCAGCGGCCCGGCCAACCCCAACACCTGTCTGGCCGAACCGATCTTGACGAACGCCAACGCAGCTACCGCCGAGGGCACCGCCTGCCCGAACTGCACGGTGGAGTTTTTCTTCTCTGACCACGACCCATCCGGACACGGCGAAGGCAGGGAATTCATCACAGACACCGTGGCGGCATCCGACGGCTCGTTCAGTGCCTCCCTGGGTTTGCTGCTCCCGATTGCCACCTGCGCTCAGGTCACGGCCACGGCCACCGATGGCACCGGAAACACCTCCGAGTTCTCGGCCAACGATTACCTGGGCCTGGCCAGCCTATTTATTTGCGGCGATCTCCCCCTCTTTCCATTCGCGATCTTCGCGCTGCTGTCACCTATCTTTGTCGGCATCGCCGGGGCAAGCGCCATCGCGCTTGTTCTGAAACGCCCGATAAGGTCCTTCGCCCTTGGTGGAGGCGCGGTGGGCGCGGTGGCTGGAGTCTGTCTGGTGGCGGTCGCCATTGTGCTGCCGGGTATGACCGGGCAGGCTCCCCAGAAACCCGCTGCTCCTGTGGGAGAAGCGGATGGGCTGCCACCGTGCTCTCTGTTCCTGGAGGACGACAGCCCTATCGTCTCGGAATTTGCGCTTGGGGAAGAAGGCGCTGAACTGAGTTGGACGCCCGGCCCCACCCTGCCCGACGGACAGGTGCGTTGGGTGGTGGAGGTCCTCGACTCAGCAGGCACCGTCGGTATGCAGAGTGTGGAGGGCAACAGCGTGTCACTCAGCGACCTGGGGATCGACACCGACGTCCAGGGGGCCTATGGGTGGCGCATCACCGGTGAGCTGGCTGAACCGGATAGCGCGGCTTGGATTCCGTTCTGCCAGCCCGACCCTGGCCACTTCATCCAGGTTGGCGACGCCTGGCCGCCTGAGGTCGCTTCGATTGCGCCCCCGGCCGTCGAGGAAGATCAGGGTGAGGAAGAACGGGGCGAGGAAGAGGGAGCCGAGCCGCCAGCGGAACCTGTGGTGGCCGAAGCCCTGGACTGCACCAACGACATGCAATTTGTAGCAGACGTGACCATCCCTGATGGCACCCAGATGGCCCCCGGCGAAGTCTTCACCAAGACGTGGACCCTCGCGAACACGGGCACCTGTGATTGGATCGGCTACTCGCTGGTCTTCCATAGCGACGAACAGATGGGGGGAGCTTCAGCCGTCCCCATCCCGGCGACCAGTGCCGGAGCCAACGTTAACGTATCGGTAGACCTGACGGCTCCCACCGCGCCAGGTACGCACCGCAGCGGCTGGACCATGCGCGCATCCGATGGGGCCCTGTTTGGCGATGTCATCTATGTCGAGATTGTAGTCACGGCGTCCGAGGAGCCAGCAGCAACTGAGGAGCCGCAACAGCCGGATGAAGGCGGTTGTGACGCATCCGACAGCGATAGTGACGGTGATGGTACACCCGATTGCAGCGACCAGTGCCCGACCGATCCGAGCAAGACGCAACCCGGTACATGTGGTTGCGGTGTATCCGACAGCGACAGTGACGGTGATGGCACACCCGACTGCGACGACCAGTGCCCGACCGATCCCAACAAGACAAAGCCCGGTGAGTGCGGCTGTGGTGTGTCCGAGGATGAGTGTGGTCAGTCTATTCCCGCCGGAGCGGTAGCGTACTATGATTTTGATGGTGACGCACGTGATCAGAGCGGTAACAACCACCATGCGACAATACATGGTGCCTCATTTACCGTCGGTCGGGATGGCAAAAGTAACAGCGCACTGCAGTTCGACGGTATCGATGACAGTGTGCAATTACCGGACGAATCGGCCTTCGATCTGAAGGAGTTCACCATCATTATATGGTTGAAGTTGGAGGACTTGAGCCGCACGGATGATTGGATTATTTCGAAGGGTTCTTTGTTTGGAAACTTCAGTATCACGCGCAAGGGGCGCAGCTCAGAGCACTGGGCCGGTTATGCATCGTATGCCCACATGACCAAGAATGGAAACTGGGCGTCGCTCGCATCAAGTGATCCGCTTCCGGTAGGAGAATTCTTTTGCCTCGCAATAAGCTTAGACAACGACAGTTTCAAATCCTATCTCAACGGTCAACTGACGCACAAAACCCAAGATGTTTCGCCTCCTAAGCTAAACGATAGTCCGGTATTCATCGGAGCGGGTGGGTACGATGGTGTGAGCGAGTATTTCAGGGGCATCATCGACGAGGTGCAAATCTATAAACGGAAACTTACCGGTGCCGAGATCGCACAGCAATGCCCGTAACCCAAAAAAAACTTCGTCCTCACCAGGGCGCAGCACATCTTGTCCCTTGGCGATACTGTCTTAGGTATTCTGCGTCGGGCCCCTGAGCAAAAAGCAGCGATCCTGGCGATCCACAATGTCACGGAAGCGGAGCAGACGATCGTTCTTGACCTCGATGCAGTAGGCTTAGCAGGTATCCTTTCGCTCCGCGACATCATCTCTGGACGGGAAGATCTTCATCCGCCCGTCTCCCTGCCAGGTGCTTTGACTCAAGCCCTGAGCGACACAGCTATATGTAGTGCTCAAAACGTCCTGGCCCTAAACTGCCGGGGCGTTTTGTTTGCAGTAAGTCTCGTCCCGGTGCGCCTCCTGGGTCCATTTTGGTCACGGCAAGACAGACACACATGTGACATCCTTCCGCTAGGCATTAGCGCAAATCAGGTAGCCTTCATCAGTATGCGTTGTTGAATGAATGCTTTCGCGATAAGCTGGAAGCGTGGCCAGGAGAGAGCGCAACACAAAAGCCAAAAAGGACAAGTGGATGCCAGGCGTGCGAAGAAAGCAACCTGTCGGGTGCACAATCGGGTGGCGTACAACGACAGTCTGGCGTTGACTCTGTGGTTTCGACGACGAGGTGCTTGAGAACTGGCATCCAGAGCCGGAAGGCCTGCTTCCACGAGATACGCATCAAGTGCGCCGCACTCAATCGCACGATCCGGTAAAGCCTTTTGGAAAGGGGAGCAAGACACTGATATGGATAATCCCTTAACCCCATCTGCAATAAAATACACTTGGCAACAACTGATGCAACGTGCAGGGGCCGGAGACGACAGGATAGCAGAAAGTGGGTTTGAATATCAGGCCCCTTTTTTCTATTACTCTCCGCCGGACAATGTGCATTCAACAGAAACTCCAAGTGTGATCGTGGCTCCTTGTAATGATAGGGACTGGCAAGCGATTTTGCAGCACCCGTCGGACAGCCTGGATTGGTTGCCTGCCCGGAGTGTAGTTCCCTCTGATATTCAACTGCCCTTTGATACGCCTGTCCCCATCCTCTTCTGGGGGCAGGGATATGAACATCATCGAGAGTTTGCCAGGCGGCGTGAGGATGGTTCCATCGTCTTTTACGCCGACATCATTGCAGGGTCGTTTTTCATGCTATCTCGCTGGGAAGAGATGGTCGTACCCACGCGAGATAAACATGAGCGCTTCCCAGGCATAGCCAGCGTGGCATACCAACAGGGATTCTTGGAGCAGCCCATTGTGGACCAGTATGCGCTGATTTTGCGGGCGTGGCTCAAGACGTTATCGCCCCGGTGGTCACCCCAACGCGGAAAATTCTCCGTCAAGTTGAGCCACGACATCGACCACGTCAGGCGTTACCGAAGTATATTTGCAGGGTTTAGGGCACTTGGTGGGGATATCATAAAGCGGCAAAGGCGCACTCTGGCTAAACAAACGCTGCGTGAAATTGCCAGCACCACGGTGTCCTCGGAGGGCGCAACCTACCTTCGGCGCATTCAATGGTTGGCGGATCTAACAAGTCAACATAGGCTGGAAAGCGTTTTCAACTTCAAAACGGCTTCATTGGGCCGCTGGGATTCCGGGTACGATGTATCATCAGAGGCTATTGCAGAACGTATCCGCCACTTGCACGAGCAGGGTTTCGAGATTGGCTTACATCCTGGTTATGATACGTTGGGTGATCCGGCTAAGCTGGCCGAAGAAAAGGCGAGATTAGAAGCAGTTCTTCAAGAGCCGGTGCGCAGTGGCCGCCAACACTATTTACGTTTCCGCGTTCCATCGACATGGCAACATTGGGAGAAAGTGGGTTTGCAATGCGACACGACAATGGGTTACCCTGACCAGGAAGGGTTTCGTTGTGGTACGTGCCACCGCTTCCATCCCTTCGACGTAGAACAGGATCGCGAGTTAAAGATATGGGAACAGCCGCTAATCGTGATGGATGGTGCACTGCATACCTATCGCGGACTCTCGCCGGAACAGGGCGCAGCGCGCATCCTGGAACTGGCTGCGCGCTGCAAACAGGTAGAAGGGACGTTTACGTTGCTCTGGCACAATTCGGCGCTTGATTGGGAATGGAGTCCCTGGGAGAAGGTTTATGAGCGGGTGCTCTCTCAACTGGCAACACTCTGATTTGGCACCTACATTCTGGATTTAGCACTAAAGCATGCTCGTTACAGTCGGGGGATACACCAGTGACAAATCATGACGAAAAATCGGTCACCGTTGGGGATATCACCTACCGATACTCAACCTCGTGGATCAGGTCTCTCGAGTCCGAGGAGCATTGGCGCTTGTACTGGAGACAGCAAAAGATAATGGAGGGTCTGGTGGTCCCCAACCAGCATGTTCTGGAGCTTGGTATTGGAACAGGCTTCACGGCGAACTACCTACGTTCAAAAGGTGTAAGGATCACGACGGTAGACATTGACCCTGACAAAAAGCCCGATATTATAGCCAACATCGCAAACTACAACTTTGAAGGGCAGTTCGATCATGTTCTAGGGTATGAGGTTTTTGAGCATATTCCCTTCGAAAGATTCGAAGAACTGATAGCGAGATTCGCCGCCGGTATATGTCAGGGTTTCCTATTCTTAAGTGTTCCTCGCAACGAAAGAGTGTGGGCCAGAGGCACATTCAGGCTACCCAAATTGGGGGAACGTTCTTTCGAAATTACCACACGCAAAAGAAAGATCACGTCTGGACATCATTTTTGGGAAGTAGACTACGGTGAAGTTACTATGAATAAGTTTGAGTGGACACTTCGCCAGACTGGGTTTCTCATATTTCGCAAAGAAAAAGTGTTCTCCAGATTGTTCTATGCTCTCAAATCCCCCGAGCAATCTCGCTAAAAGAAATGCAACCATACAAAGCAATGTTAAGGGTTCAAGATGACGGGAGCAACACGGCGAAAGTTTGTAACCGACACGCTACTGTATACAGCTTCCCAGGTTTTACTCAGGCTGCGGGGGCTTATTACATTACCCTTATTGGCAAGGCTCGTAGGCGCAGAGGGGTACGGCATCTTCACTCAGACCTCCGCGACGATAGCTTTGCTTGTACCTTTTATTTCCTTTAGGTTGGATACAGCCTCTGTGCGCTTCTTGTCGGCAGAGGAAAACAAACTGCGTTTTCGCCAATACTTCTATGTAGCGTTGCTCTTTATTCTCCTGGCGAGTCTTATTGCTGCTGTACTGCTGGTAGGACATACCTCACTCGCCGCCCAGGTGATTTTCGGAGATATTATCTACTCTGGCTATATGCTTCCTGCTGCTTTTTCACTTGTGACCTCTACGACCTTCAAATATCTATCGAATTACTTTCGCATTTCAAACCAAATCACGGTGATGTCGGGTGTACTCCTGGCACATTCAGCGTTAGGGGTAGGTTGCATAATAACGGCAGTGTATATGGGATACGGGATATGGGGGGCACTCTGGTCTTTAGGTGGTGTGGATGCCTTGTTTGGTCTTGTGCTATTGTTGATCATTGGCCGCCAAGTCGGCTGGTTAGGTTTCACATGGCAAGGCTTAAAAGAGATGCTCGGTTACAGCATTCCGCTGATGCCTAACAGTATAATGCTCTGGACAGTCAACTACGGTGATCGGCTGGTTATCACCCAACTCCTGGGGGTGGCGGCGGTTGGTGCTTATTCGGCGTCTTATTCTCTTTCCCAGGTCCTAAACCTGCTGATTATGCCCCTGGGGTTTGTGCTGTTTCCGCTTGTATCAAAATTGTGGGATCAGGGAGAAACCGACGAGGTCAGGCGGTATTTTATTTACACCACGCGTTATTACCTCTTTATTTCGCTGCCAGCCTGTGTTGGCCTTGCATTGATCTCACAATCCCTGCTTAAAACCCTGGCAACAACCGAGTTCGTGACCAGTCGATTACTTGTTTTCTGGGTTGCGTTTGGCATTGTGCTCAACGGGCTATTTCAAATCAACGTTTACGTTTTTCACCTCACTCTCAAGACAAAGTATGTGACCTTCATCTTGCTGGTGAGTTCCGTATTGAATATTGGGTTGAATTTCTTATTGGTTCCTGTCATCGGATTGGAGGGATCGGCTTTTGCTACCGCAGTCACCTTTCTGTTGATGGCAATTGCTGCCGTTGTTTATGGCAGACGATTAATTGGCTATCGCCTGAAGTGGCTGGATATGGGAAAGAGTGTTCTGGCCTCCCTCGTAATGGCGCTTGGGGTATACTGGATTCCAATGAACGGTTGGATAGAAATTATCGGTGTCGTGGCGCTGGGCGGGTTTATTTACTTAGGTTCGCTCATTGCCCTTCGCACTTTCACTACATCCGAGATACTCAAAGCACGCCAGCTTGTGCTTTCGTTTCTGCCCCACCGCGTCTCGCGCTAGGGTTTTTGCTGTGGTTCCTCATATGCTGCAACGTTTACTCAGCATAGTAGATCGTATTTTAATGCCCGCAGAAAAGCTGGTTATGCATAGTTGTGATGACAAGAGCATCCGGAGCTATCCACCTGTCTTCGTCATAGGCGCCCCCCGCTCTGGCACAACACTACTCTATCAGCTATTGATTAATCGTTATCGGTTTGCTTATTTCAATAACATCACGGCTTTGCTTTATCGATCACCGGTAGTATCTATCTGGCTCACACAATACCTTTTCCCTGATAAGAGTGGGGCGGCTGATTATCAATCTAAACATGGAAAAACTACAGGGTGGCATGGGCCGCACGAAGCTGGCAAATTCTGGTATCGTTGGTTTCCCAAAGGAGAGCATGTCTATGTTCCCCCCGGTGCAACGCCCCAGACCGCTCTGGATGAGCTGCGTAAGGAGATGGTTGGGCTCGCTAATGTTAATCAAGCGCCCATGCTCTTTAAAAATACTTACAACACCATGCGCATCGCACCGATCATAGAAGCGTTGCCGGAGGCCAGCTTCATTGTCTTATGGCGCGATCCTGCGGATACGGCCCAGTCGATCCTCGCATCGCGTATGGAAGCCAAGGACACTAAGGAAGCCTGGTGGTCAGCACCTCCCAAGGAGATTGATGAGATTAGTCGACATCCCTACTGGGAACAAGTGGTTGAGCAAGTCTATTACATTCACAAACAGATTGAGGCCGACCGAGATCGGTTTGGAGGGGAGTACTTTTACGATGTTCACTATGAAAAGCTGTGCCAAGATACGCACCGGACGCTGGAAGGTATCGAGGCGTTTCTCCTAAGCCGAGGTGTCCGCTTAGACGTTCACGGAGAAGTACCAACTAATTTCACTGTATCGAAAGGGCGGCGACTCGGCGATGAGGATTACCGACTGATTCGTGAGACGGTGAAGAGGTTGTGGAAGTGAAGCATACGGCAGAGATGCCTGGATCGCTGTTTTCCCAGCCCTGGTGGTTGGATGCAGTGGCTCCCGGTTCGTGGAACGCCGTCACCATTGAACGTGGCGGTGAGATAGTTGCTCGATTGCCTTACGTAATAAGACGACGCTATGGGTTTACCTATCTCACCATGCCCTCACTCACCCAAACTTTAGGACCTTGGTTGCGACCGTATCCGGGGAAATATACGAATAAGCTTTCTGAAGAAGTCAAATTGATGACAGAGATCATTGAAAGCTTGCCCCGGTTCGACAGATTTGAGCAAAACTTCCATCACTCCATAACGAATTGGTTGCCCTTTTACTGGGAGGGATTTCAACAGACTACCCGCTATACATATGTTGTTGAGAACCTACAAGACCACGACTCTCTATGGAAAGATCTAAGAGAAAATATCAGGCGTGAGATACGTAAAGCAGAGCAGCAGGTCGTGGTACGCGATGATCTGGGTATAGATGCTTTTCTGAACCTCAACGAGATGACTTTCAAGCGACAAGGGTTAAACGCTCCCTATACTCGTGAGTTAGTTACCCGTCTTGATGACGCCTGCCGTAAACGCGATTGTCGGAAGATTTTATTTGCGGAAGATAGTCAAGGACGGCTACATGCTGCAGCGTACCTCGTTTGGGACAAGCAGGCTGCTTATTACCTAATGGGCGGTGGAAATCCTGAACTGAGGACCAGCGGCGCAACCAGCCTGTTGATGTGGAAATCCATACAATTCTCCGGGACAGTTTCGCGTACTTTCGATTTTGAAGGGTCTATGGTAAAAGGAGTGGAACGCTTCTTTCGGGCGTTCGGAGCACAGCAAAAGAGCTATTTTCGCATCTCGAAGACCACCCATCTTCTCCTCAAGGTGCTTAGGGATGTCCGTTCCTGGATACGTACTGGCGTCGGTAGAGGAAAGTAAGCGTTCGGTCAGACAACAGCAAGCAATGAGAGCTCATTATCTTCCCAGTACATTCTCGTACCCATAGGGGTTGAAACCGTCCATGCCGGTTGGAATTTGCTGGTGCAGATACTTTGAAGATCACCGAAGTGGTTGGATGTTCCTCGCCGCTGAGTGAGCGCCCGGAGCTCTATGGGGATGGGAAAATCGCCGAGCGCTGCGCAGACTTGCTCAGGAACCAATGACTGACGTTCGATCAAGGTAATATCCATGTGAGGTATTGACCAGAAATGAGAATCGTCTATTTGTTGCACTCCACCCACAGACCAAATGCGGGAATCCACAAGAAGATAGCTGCTCAAACCCGGCACTGGGTAATGAATGGAGTAGAGACCGCCTGCTTTGTTCTCACGGATCGTGATGACGGTGACGAGTGGGAAAGAACGTTCGATGGAGTTCCTGCCTTCGTTCGCTGCTACACTCATCTATTTGATAGCTTCAGGGCAGCCAGGCAGGTCGTTCTTGATATCCTGACCTGGCAACCAGATTTGGTTTACTTCCGATATGCACTCTACTATCCAGCGTATGGGAAATTGAGCAGAAAGGTGCCTGTCATTGTTGAGATTAATGGCGATATGGGGCGTCAATTACTCATACGTTCCAAACTTCGCTATTGGTATTATCGACTGACACATAGTGGATTCATGCGCCATGTTAGCGGCCTGATTTTTGTGACAGGTGAACTCTCCCGAAATCCTCAGTATGCCCGTTTTGGAAAGCCTAGTCGGGTTATCGCCAATGGGATAGACCTGGGAGAATACCCCAACATTCTTCCTGCGCCCACCAATAACCAACCGCGTCTGGTATTCATCGGATCGCGATGGGCGCCCTGGAAAGGGATCGACAAAATCTTCTGGTTGGCGAGCCACTTTCCAGATTGGCGTTTTGACCTCGTGGGAGAACACGGGGATGATGATGAAGTGCCATCTAATGTATTCCTCCACGGTTTTATGCCGAGGGTTGAGTACGAAAAGCTGCTTGCCCAGGCCGACGTCGCATTAAGTCCACTCGCGCTCTATCGGTCCGGGTTGTACGAGGCTTCGGCACTATCAACCCGTGAATACCTGGCCTATGGAATTCCAACCATTATTGGTCACGATGAAACGGACTTCCCTTCACCAAAGGACTTTCTGCTTCAGCTTCCCTGTACGCCCGAAAACGTTCGAGAGCATGTAGAAGATATCAAGCAGTTTGTTCAGGCCATGCAAGGCAAGAGAGTGCCCAGGGAGTCTATTTCGCATCTTGACGTTACGGTGAAGGAACGAGAACGCCTCGCATTTTTCGAGGAAATTGTTGCCAGCCGCCGGTGAGGAGTTAATGAAGATCATCTGTATGACGGCCAGTCTA
This sequence comes from uncultured Anaerolineae bacterium, assembly GCA_964603985.1. GTDB lineage: Bacteria > Chloroflexota > Anaerolineae > Aggregatilineales > UBA3940 > CAZRXG01. The sequence continues at coordinate 85,055 of CAZRXG010000003.1, forward strand.
CCCTGTGGGCATAGTGAAGCTTTCATTATCCCCGAAGTCTATACAATGGTGGAGCTTGGTCACGAAGTGCTTATTATCCCTTGCTATCCTAGAGGGGACATCATCCATGTCGATTCCGGTTATTTGCTAGAAGCCAGTCTCATAAAACCATTGGTTTCTTTCGAGATAATACGAGGGGCATTCGCAGTCTTTAGGGACCGTCCACAGCGTGCGGTGAGAGCATTCAAATCATTGTTTAGAAGTCGCAACCTCCGCATACTGCTTAAGAATCTGATCGGCTACCTAAAGGGGCTATGGTTGGCTTTTATAGTCCTAGATTGGGGAGCAGATCATCTGCACGTGCATTGGCTTGGTGTCTCAGCAACCATGGCAATGATCGCCGCAGAAGTCACCGGGATTCCCTGGAGCATCACAGCGCACCGTTGGGATATTGCCGAAGACAACCTCATCAGCCTGAAGAGCGAGAAAGCATGTTTCATACGTACTATCAGCAGATGGACGGCTGAAGCACTTAGCACCCACGTGTCTCCAGAGGCCGCTCCTCCAACGGTTATTCACATGGGAGTAACGTTACCTGCGCATCCAAGCAAGCCGCCACGGGAGTCACCATTTGGGATATTTGTCCCCGCTCGCCTCGTGGAAGTAAAAGGGCACATTTACTTGGTTGACGCCATCAAACAACTTAAGGATGCGGGCGTTTTTGTTCAGGTGGACTTGCTTGGCTCCGGGCCTCTACAACAAACAATCTCCAAGAGAATCAAGAAACTTGGACTCGAAGACCGAATTAAGATACGTGGCCCGCTCCCTCACCATGAGCTCCTTAGTAATATGCAAGAAGGTTCCTGGCATGCCTGTGTACTTCCCAGCATTGTTACGCCCGACGGTGTTCAAGAAGGGATCCCTGTTTCGCTGATGGAAGCGATGAGCTTCCAGATACCGGTCATATCAACAACAACCGGCGGTATTCCCGAACTGCTCGATGATGGAGCCGGAATACTGGTGACACCAAAAGATGCTGCCGCGCTGGCCAATGCCATCAAATTACTGATGACTGATGACGCACTGCGTGCACGGCTTGCGCGGGCCGGTAGGGAACGCGTTCAGGCCCATTTTTCGGTGAAACAGTCTGTCGGCGACTTAATAGAGCGGTTTGCCGTTTGCAACGATCTGCCATAGGCATTGCACCTATGTCTGAGGGAAGTTACGCACTGGCGATACACAGTCGTCCTTTTCGGTCCGTAGTCAACTGCTCAGCCAGTTCATTCAGGCCCAGTTGGCGAAGCTGTTGTTGATCTTTTCCTGATCTCTCCAGTCCACGACATTTTTTGTGTCCGTGAAATCCAGGGGAAGAACGGTTATCTCATTTCCCAACAACAATAAAGCCCTACCCCCTGGCGCGCCCGCCGTTGACGGCCCCCTGCATGTGTGTTACGATGGGGCGCGCTATCTGGCACAGTGGGGGATTGAGATTTGACTCGCCTGAGCAAGAAACGATGGAACCTCGCACCACAAGCCCCAGAGGACTTCACCCGCAGCCTGGTGCAACAGGGCATCCATCCCGTTCTGGCGCAGATACTTTACCGGCGCGGCTACAGCACACCTGAAGCGGCGCTGGCCCTGTTTGGCCCCTATGGTGAGGATGACAACCCCTTCCGGCTGAAGGGGATGACAGAGGCGGTCTACCGCCTGCGGATGGCGATCCGGCACGGCGAGCCGGTTGCGGTGTACGGCGACTTCGACGCGGACGGCGTCACCGCGACGGTGCTGCTGACCGAGGTGCTCAAGCACCTGGGAGCAGACGTGCGCCCCTACATCCCCGACCGGGTCGATGAGGGATACGGCCTGAACAGCCCGGCACTCAAGTCGCTGGCCGATGATGGCATCCGCCTGGTCGTCACGGTGGACTGCGGCATCCGCTCGATCCCCGAAGTCGAAGACGCCAACAGCTATGGACTGGACATGATCGTCACCGATCACCACAGCGTGGGGCCGGCCCTGCCGCCCGCGCAGTCGGTGATCAACCCCAAACAGCCGGGCTGCCCTTACCCTGAAAAGATGCTGGCTGGGGTGGGGCTGGCTTACAAGATCGCGCAGGGGCTTTACATGGAGGCACAGCTCCGGGGCTACAAGAAGGGCGGGCACTGGCACCCCAGTGACTGGCTCGACCTGGTTGCCATCGGCACGGTGGCCGACATCGTGCCCTTGCGCGGCGAGAACCGCGTACTGGTCAAGAACGGCCTCAAGCGTCTGAATAAGCCCGGGCGTCCCGGCCTGCGGGCGCTCTACGGCGCGGCGAAGGTCAAGGCAGGCTCGGTCAGCGCGGTGACGATCGGGTTTATGATCGGGCCGCGCATCAATGCCGCCGGGCGGCTGCACTCGGCGATGCTGGCCTACGATCTCCTGTCGGCGACCGATGCGGAGGCTGCCGGGCGTCTCGCCAACCAGCTTAACGAGCTTAACAGAGTGCGGCAGCAGAAGACATCAGACATGCAGCAGTGGGCCGAGGAGTCGATGCCCGGCGACCCCGCCGACGAGCCGCTCCTGTTCGCCGCCGACCCGCGCTTTGAGCAGGGAGTGGTCGGGCTGGTTGCCAGCCGCCTCACGGAGCAGTATTATCGTCCCTCGGTTGTCGTGCAGGTCGGCGAGGGAGAGAGTCACGGCTCGTGCCGCAGCATCCCGGAGTTTCACATCACGCGCGCGCTGGAGGACTGCGACAACCTGCTGGAGCGCTACGGCGGCCACGCGGCGGCGGCGGGCTTCACGATCCTGAACGAGAACCTCGACCAGCTGCAAGAGCGGCTGTGGGAACTGGCCGCCGGGCAGTTGGCCGATCAGGAGCTTGTCCCGGTTCTTGAGATCGACGCCGAGCTTCCGCTGGGTGAGTTGTCCCTTGACCTGGCTGACGCGCTTGCCGGGCTGGAGCCGACCGGCGAAGCGAACCCGCCCCCCCTGTTCGTGGCGCGCGGTGCCAGGATCACGGAGCGGCAGAGGGTGGGTACCGAGGGCAGGCATCTCAAGCTGGGGCTCACCGACGGCGGCCAGCCGGTGGAGGCCATCGCCTTCCGGTGGGGGGAGCTGCACGACACGCTGCCCGAAGAGGTGGACGTGGTCTACCATCTGGAAGTAAACGTTTGGAACGACCGGCGCCGCCTGCAAATCAACGTGCAGGACCTTCGCCCGGCCCAGGGCCAGTAGATTGAGCGAACATGAGCGAGCAGACCCATCCACCTACCCGAACGACATTAGTCACCGGCGGCGCGGGATTCATCGGCAGCCACCTGGCCGATGCGCTCCTGGCACGCGGCGAGCGCGTCATCTGCCTGGATAACTTCTGCGATTACTACAGCCCGGCCCGCAAGCGGGACAATGTCGGCTTGCACCTTGAGGATCCCAACTACGTCCTGGTAGAGGGCGACATCCGCGACCGCGAACTGGTGACGCGCGTATTCAGGGAGCACCGGCCACAGCGCGTCGCGCACCTGGCCGCAATGGCAGGCGTGCGCTACTCCGTGGAGCGCGCGCCGCTGTACGTCGATGTCAACGTACAGGGATCGATCAATCTGCTGGACGCCGCCCGCGAGGCCGGTGTCGAGAACTTCGTGCAGGCGTCCACCTCGTCCATCTACGGCGCGACCGACCGGGTTCCCTTCACCGAGGATCAGTCCACGGACAGGCCACTGGCCCCTTACCCGGCCACCAAGAAGGCCAACGAGGTGATGGGCCACGCCTACCACAACATGTTCGGGATCAGCTTCACGGCGCTGCGCTTCTTCACCGTCTACGGGCCGCGCGTCCGCTCGGATATGATGGCCTACAAGGTGATGGATGCCATCGTGCGCCAGGAGGAGATCACGCTGTTCGACGGGGGCGAGATGCACCGCGACTGGACGTACGTCGACGACATCGTCGGCGGCGTGGTCGCGGCGCTGGACAGGCCGCTCGGCTACGAGGTTTTCAACATCGGGCGCGGTGAGCCGGTGCGCCTGGGCGACTTCGTGGCAATCATCGAGGAGCTGGTGGGCAGGAAGGCCAACCTGAAGCCGGTCCCCGCCCCGCCCAGTGAGCCGCCGATTACCTTCGCCAGCGTTGACAAAGCCCGGCGGCTGCTGAACTATCAGCCCCACACCTCAATCCGGGAAGGGCTGGGCCACACCTGGGAATGGTATCAGACCCTTTGACACACACGCACAGGAAAAGCGCATTTTGATGGATCGTCGTCACTCAACACCGCTCAAAGCTGCTTTGCGACTCGCGTCGATTCTGCTTGTGACAGCCCTCAGCCTGCTGTCGGCCAGCCGCACCACAGCCCGGCCAAGCTCACGCGTCACCAACCTGCACGTTGGGCTGGTTCACGCCTACGAAGCATCCCAGGCGGCCTACGATTCAAACGCGGGCTGGGAGCTGGTCTACTTCCGTTGGGATCAGCTCCAGCCAGGCGGGCCTGCCGACTGGGCCCCATCCGGCCCGACCGGGGAATGGCTGGACAGCGCGCACGCCTCCGGGCGCGAGGTGGTGGGCGTGCTGATCGGCACACCGGCCTGGGCGACGGACGACATGCCCGGCACCGGCGTGCCACGCGGGCTGTACCTGCCGGTCAACGATCCGGGGAACGCATGGGCGGCATTTGTGCGCCGCGCGGTGAGCTACTTCGCGGCGCGCGGCGTCAACCGGTGGGTGATCTGGGAAGAGCTTGACATCCCGCCCGGAATACGCGGCGCGCAGTGGGATGGCACCACCGCCGACTATTACCAGTTGGTCAAGGTCGCCTACCTGGCCGCTAAAGAGGCTAACCCCAACGCGAGGATCCACCTGGGGGGCATCGGCACCTTTGACCCAACCTGGTTCGACCGCTTCCTGGATGTCGTCATCGACGACCCGACGGCCCCGGCCAACGATTACTATTTTGACGTGGCGACGGTGCACGTCTTTTTCTCGCCCGACAGCGTCTACACGCTGGCCGCCAACCCCTTCTACCTGATGGAGAAGGCGGGAATGCCGCTCAAGCCGGTCTGGGTCAACAAGACGAACGCCCGCCCGGCGGTCGACCCGGACGCTTACCCGCCCGATACGACGTTTAAGAGCTTCATACACGTCACGCTGGAGCAGCAGGCCGCCTTCACCATCCAGGCTTACGCACTGGGATTCGCCGCCGGGGTGGAGCGCATCGCGACGTACCGGCTGGTCGACAACCTCGCCGGAGACGACACACAGGCGTTTGGGCTGCTGCGCACCGATGGCAGCGCGCGGCCTGCGTACACGGCCTACCAGATCGCAGCACAGGAGTTCAACGGCTTCGTTTACGCGCGGCGCGTCGACGAAGAAGCGCACCCCTTGATCGAGTACGTGCGCCTGACTTTCCCCCAGAAGGTGACGCATATCGTCTGGGCACGCACCGAAAAAACCGCCACGCTGGTGATCCCGGCCCGCAGCGCACAGGCCACCCTGATCGACATGCACAACAACCGCTGGCTGGTGACGCCGCAAGGCGGGGAATACCGGGTGGTGGCCGGTGGCGCGGACTGCAACGAGCCGTCCGCTCCGTCAGGCTGCATGATCGGCGGCGTGCCCTGGCTGCTGGTCGAGGAAGGGATAGAGGACGCGCTCGGCGAGACGCCGCCCCCGGTGGAGGTGGAGGAAGGCGGCACCCTGCCGACGCCCGATCCGGGCATGGCACTGACGGCGACGGCGCAGGCCGTCCCGACCGCCACGCCCACATCCACACCCACGCTCACACCCACGCCGACGGTGCCCCCCACCGAGGTGATAGTAGAGCCATCGCCGCAGGCAACCCAGGCTCCTACCACGCCACCACAGCCGACCGGGTCACCGGTGGAGGAAGCCGCGCCGCCAACGTCGCCGCCGCCGACCGAGATCCCTCCCACCGAGCCGCCACCGACCGGACTGCCACCAACGCCGACGCCCATCGACGGGCGGCCAGGGCAGCCTCGGGGCGTCGCGGCGATCCTGCCTTTCCTGATGATCGGGCTGGGTGTGCTGGTGATCGCGGGAGGGGTGGTGTATTTCGTCAACAACCGCCCCGCCGACGCGCAGGTCGAAGAGTGGGAGGAAGAACCGGCGGAGGAATGGGAAGAACCGGTCGAGGAGTGGGAAGAACCGGTCGAGGACGAGAACGGGGATGAGTCCGCCGGGGAAGGCGACGAGCCGCCGCCCGACGAGGACGAGGGCTAACTCCGGGCCTCGTCAAGCATCCCCGCAAGGCGCTCTACAAGCCCCTCCAGCGGGAACACTTCCCGCTGTGTGGCGTGCCGCCACTTGACCTCGACGCCGCCATTTGACAGGCTGCGCCTGCTGACCGTCAGCCTGAGTGGGACACCGATCAGGTCGGCGTCGGCGAACATCACGCCTGGGCTGCGGTCGCGGTCGTCGTAGAGCGCCTCAATGCCCGCCGCCTGAAGATCGGCATAGAGCGCCTCGGCGGTCTCGGCGACCTCCCCCTCTCTGGACAGCGCCACCAGATGCACGTCGAAGGGGGCAGCGGCGGGCGGCCAGATGATGCCGTACTCGTCGTGGTGCGCCTCGACAATGGCCGCCAGCAGGCGATCCACCTCGACGCGGTAGCTCCCCATCACGATAGGCCGGGTCTTGCCGTCGGCATCAAGATAAGCCGCCCCGGCAGCCTCGCTGTGGCCCGCCCCCAGCTTGCGACAGCGGGCCAATTCGATCCCCGGTTCGACGTGCAGCCCGCCGCCGCAGTGCACGCAGGCTGCGCCCTCGTACACCTCGGCGATGTCCTCCACCCGGCTGACGGAAAAATCGCGGGGGTAATTGGCGTTGACGACGTGATACCCGGCTTCATTCGCGCCCGTTACGAAGTTGACCATCCCCTCAAGCGACCGGTCCGCGACGACGGTGACGCCCTCCCCCCGATCCCGTCGCACCTTCAGACCGAGCGGGCTGGCGTAGCCCGGCTCCGCGCCGGTGCGCTCGCGTATCTCGTACTCGGTTGCAGGCTGCAAGGTCTGCGCGGAAAGCGCGCGCACCAGTTTGGCCTCGCTTATCTCAAGGTCGCCGCGCAACATCGCCAGCACGGTACCCTCACCGGGCTGCCCGGCGTCGACGGTGTAAAAGACGGCCTTGAGTGTCTGCGGCGGCTCGACCTCCAGAAAAGCGCACAGGTCAGCGATGGTCTTACAGTCGGGTGTGGCGACCTTCTCCAGCGCGAGGGGGGCGGCCTCTTTGGACGCAGCACGCTCAAAGGCCGCCGCCTCGACCAGGGCAGCATAGTCGCAGCCATCGCAGCGAACCAGGCGGATGTCTCCCGCCGGGTGCGGCAGGACGAAGGCGTGTGACGGGCCGTTGACGGGGTCGTTTTCGGCTTCGACCGGGAGGGCATCCAGGCCACAGCGCCCCAGGACGGCCCGGTAAGCGTCGAGTACGTCGTCGTACACGCGCTGTAGATCGTCGGGAGTGGCGTGCATGGAGTAAGCTTCGTGGGACAGGAACTCGCGCAGACCCAGCAGCCCACTGCCCGCGCGTGCCTCGTCGCGCAGCCCGGCCCGAAGTTGGTAAATGGTGCGCGGCAGATCTTTGTAGCTCTCGATCTCCACCCGGCAGAGATCGGCAGCAGCCGCCTCAGGCGTTGCCGCTTCCGGCGGGAGCAGCCCCGGCAGGTGAACCTCCTGCCCGCCGAGGGCGGCCATCTCCGCACACAGGAGAGCCTCAATCCGCCGGACGACCCGCCAGCCCAGCGGCAGGTAGCTCCACACCCCCGTGTCCAGCGGACGCGCCAACCCGGCCCGCGTGACCAACCGGTGGCTGATCAGCGTCGCGTCGGCGGGGGCTTCGCGCAGGGTGCGGCCAAAATGCCGGGATAATCGCATCGGGATACCTCCGAGGGGTGAGATGGCCGGAAAAGCGCCCCAGGCGACGAGCGGTTCCGGGGTCAGTTGCTGATGATGTACAGGTGGGCGCAGCGCTCCGGATAGTTTCCAGTGCGGTTGACGACCGTCAGCCGGATCCAGTACGTGCCGTTGGGCCAGGCGGCGGTGTCCATGTCGCCGATCAGCCCGCCAACGACCGGCTGCTCAACCGTCAGGAAGGTGATGTAGTCGTCCGGCGAGGAATCCTGTTCCCGGATCTCGAGCTTGTAGAAGCTGAAGTCAGGGATGCTGGCCGTCCCCTGGAATTGAACCACACCCTTCAAGATCGTCCCATCTTTCGGCGCGGTGATGAGCGAGCCGGGGTTGGTGCAGGCCCCGTCGGTGGCAGACTGTGTGCCGAGGGGCACTAAATCGGACGGCTTGGCACCGGACGAGGTCGGCACCACAATGGGTGTCACCGGCGGGACGTAGAGCGTGGTCCCGGCTTTTATCTTGATGCTGCTGAGACAGTTGCCGCGCATGATGGCATCGACGGTGAGGCCGTAACGTAGCCCGATGCGGAACAGATTGTCGCCGCGCCGGACGACGTACGGCACCCAATCCTCCGGCACCTGGCACGTCTCGGCGGTGACGGAAGCCACATCGGTGGGCGGTGTCGCCGTTGGCTCGTCGGTCGGCGTGGTGGTAACGCTCCGGGTGTTGGTCGGGATGACGACGACCGTCACGGCGGGCGTGTCGGGCGGTGAAGGGGTGAGAGTTGCCCCCCCGGCGGTGGGGGGTAGAGTCGAGATGCGGAAGGGCGTCGATGTCGCGGCGCCGTTGGACGTTCGCAGCGCGTCGGGACTGTCGTTCAGGGCCAGGATGACGCCCCCCACGAGAGTGGCCGCGGTGGTGATAAAAATGACCAGGCCGATCAGGATTTGCTGTCGCTGCCCCCGCTTCATGCAGCCTCCCCTTCTTGCGGGAATTCAAGTGGGGGTTCAAGCGGCAGAAGCACGTGGAAGGTTGTGCCGACTCCCTCCTGGCTTTCCAGCCAGATGCGCCCACCGTGCGCGTCGATCAGCGCCTTGGCGAGAGAAAGGCTGACGCCGGTGTCGCCCAGGCCCTCGATCAGAGGATTGTCGGCGCGATACTTACGCACGAACACACGGTCCTGATCCTCCGGCGCGACGCCACCCCCGGCGTCCTCGACAGAGGTGTACAGGCAATCGACCCCCATGTCGTCGCCGTAGGCAGGGACGTAGTCGCGGCGCGTCGTGACAAGCAACTGCACCTCGCCCTCGACGGGGGACGCCAACGCGGCATTGGTAAGCAGGTGGCCCATCACCTGGAGGAAAACATCGCGGTCGGCGGTGAGCGGCGGGAGGCGCGGGTCGATCATCATGCGCAGGACCAGCCCCTTCTCGCGGTACTGGTTGGCGACGTTCATGACCACCTCTTCGATGGCGTAGGCAACGTCAACCTTCTCAGGCTCAAGCTCAAGGCGGCCCATGTCCAGCGCCGTGATGCGGATCAGGTCGTCCAGCAGGACACCCATGCGCTCGGTGTTGGCCTTGACCCGCTGCAGGAACTTGCGCTGCAGCGAGCCGAGGATGCCGACCGACTCGCGCAGCAGCAGCTCGGTGTAGCCCATGATAGAACTCATCGGCGTGCGAAGTTCCTGGGCAATCGAGGCGATCACCTCGTCGTGCGAGTCCGCCTGACCTGCCTCGGAGATGGCCGCGCCGACTGCCTCGTGGGTGGCGTTAAGCTGCTGCTCAAGCCCGGCCATCGCCCGGGTGGTGCTCTCAAGCTGGGTTTCCAGCACTTCGATGGAGGTGGCTCTCTCGGCAATCTCGGCCTCCAGTGCTTCGACCTGCGCCTTGTGGATGTCAGCTTCCTCGCCCGCGCCGCCCTCAATCTGGGCCTCCAGGGCAGCGATGCGCTCCTGGGCCTGTCTGCGTGTCGCGGCCAGATTGGCCTGTAGCACAGCGATCTCCTCGGTTTTGTGGGAGAGCTGATCCTCGAGGTTGCGCAGCGACGATTCAACGTCGCTCATGTGCGTCCGCAGTTCGGCGACGGCACGGGCTTTCTCGGCCAGTTGCACTTCGAGCGCCTCGACCAGAGCAGCGCGCTCGGCAAGTTGGGTCTCAAGCTGGGCCATCGCCTCGCGGTCGATCTGCTCGATCTCCTGCTGTGCGAGCAAGGCCTCCGGCCCCAGTTGGGCGCTGGCCTGCGCCTCGGCCAACTGGGCCCTGAGGGAAGCGATCTCGGATGCCTGGGCGGCCACCCTGGCCTGCATGGCTTCCAGCGTGCCACTGGGGCCGCTGCGGATCTGGTCCTGCAAGGCCTCAACCACCGCCTGGGCCTCGGTCAGGCGCGTCTGCAATGAGATAACCTCGCGCGCCTTGGCCGCCAGTTGCTCCTGTAAGAAGGCCGCCTCCTGCTGACTGATCGATGCCTGGGCCAGACGGGCACGCAGAGAGGCGATCTCGGTCTGCGAGGCGTATTGTCTCTCCTCAAACTGGCGCTGGAAGGCCTCCTGGTCGGCGTGAGCCGCCAGTGCTGCGTCACGGGCCTGCTGCCCTCTTGAGGACGTCTCTTGCCGGCACCGCGCCAGTTCTTCCTCAAGTTGGGCGATCCTGTCGGCGTTGTTTTTGTGCTCAAGCGCCCTCTGGAGCAGCCGCTGGTTGTCCTCGCGCAGCTCCTGAAGCTCGGTGCCTGTCTGTCTGAGATCCTCGTTCTCCTGAACCAGGCGGGTGTAGCGCTCTTGCAGCTCGTCGTACTCGGTTCGCAGGGCCTGGCTTTCGTCGAGGGCCGCCTGCAGCCGCTCGACCTCGGCCTGCAGCCGGGTGGCCTCCTCAGGGTCAACATCCTGGAGGCGCTCAAGCTGGCGGTGGATGTCGCGGATGTAGGCCCGCATCTCTGTGTTCTGCCGCTCGGCGCTGTCAAGCTCGGCCCTGGTGGCGGTCAGTTCGTCGGCCAGCGAGGCAATACGGCTTGACTCCTCAGCAACCACCTGCTCGCTTTCCGCCTGCGCCAGTTCGTACGCCTCGGCGTTCAGCATGGCCGCCGACACCAGCGGCCCCAACCGGTCAAGCAGGTTGCGCTCCTCATCGCTCAGTTGTCGCTCAGAGTACGGCGAGCCGACTACCAACGCACCGATGCGCTCCTCACCGTCGACCAGAGGCTGGATGTAGGCCGGCCCCTGGTGGGAGATCTCCAGCTTGTCGTACAGGTCACGCAACTCGCGACCGTTGCGCTGGGTGGTCAGGCGCATCTGGCGCAGCCGCCCCAGCGCATTGACGATGGTGGGGTGATCGGCCAGTAAGAGAATGCCCTGCGGCAGGTACGCCTGGGTGATGTTGTCGTACCCGCCGATGATGCCCGCTTCCTGCGTCACTTCGTCAATGGCGGCCAGCACGCAGATATCGGCGCGCAAGACCGTCGCCGCGACGCGGGCGGCTTCCTTGGCGATCCCAGCCTGTTCGAGGGTGCCGAGCAGGCCGCCGAGCGCCTCCACAACCTCCAGCAGCGGGGGGAGAGCGGGGCCCGCCTTGAGCTGGGGTTCGGGTGGAGCCTGCGCCGCGCGCGTCGTCTCGGCAACAAGCTCAGGAGGCGGGGCCGCCGGGGCTGCCTCTTTCGGCGCAGCGACTTCCGGTGCCGGGATGGGCGGCGGGGAAGCGATCTCTTCGCCGGGGGCGCGGCTCGGCTCGAACTCGTCCCAGTGGAGCAGTTGCTCAACGACGTGGCGATACGCAACCGACGCCAGCATCGGCATGACGACGATCTGCCCGATACGCATGGCAGCCGCCACGTCCCCCACCGTCGGGCGAACCAGGTGTATGCCCGCCGCCCCCACCAGAACGAGCAGCATAATGCCCTTGAGAGAGGGATCGTAGACGTACTTGAAACGCGCCAGCATCCAGACCAGGCCGGTGACGCCCACCAGAACCTGGGCAACGCTCCAGGCAGCGTCGAGCCACAGGCCGTTGAACAGCTGCCCACCGGCAGCGGAGAAGTACCAGTAATAGTAGGTTCCGACAAACCCGGCGACGATCATGCCCAACACGACCGCCGCCACCAGGTCGGGCAGAAAGTTGCGTTGGAGAATCTCGGGGTCGTCCATCGTAACAAAAGCCCAGAACAACCCCAGTATGGTGGTCGTATCGACAGCCCGCTCGATAGGCGGCAGCAGGACGTTGCGCGGCAGAAGGCCCTGCCAGGCCAGTAAGGAGGCGACCAGCACCAGCGCACGCGCCGTGAAGATGGCAGCAACGCCAATCGTCAGGCGGGCAGTGCTGCTGTCACGCTCTCGCATCCACTGCCCAAAGCTGATAGCCAGCGCAGCCTCAACCGCAAACAGGATGATGAAGTGATACACCAGACTGCCCGGCGGCTGGCCGACTAGGTCTAAAATCTGGTCAAACAAGGTACCCACTCCCCATAATCGGACGCTAAGGCGATTATAGCATTATCTGGGAAGGTGTGCTGTGCAACCGGCGGCCTGGCCGTCTCTCGCAGTAATGATGCCGATAATAAAACCGCCACCCGGTTCGGGAAACACCCGAACAGGCGGCGGTCACGACGAACTGCAGGCTATATATGAGGTTCAGATGGCGCGGGTTGTCGCCGCAGGCGACGCGGATGCCTCGCCATCTTCGCCCGCTCCCTCGCGCATCGAAGGCGGAATCTCGTCGACCTTCCAGACTTCACTGGCACGGTCGATGTACAGCACGCCGTCCAGGTGGTCGATCTCGTGCTGGAAGACGCGGGCCAGCCAATCGTGGGTCTTGATACGCACCTGTTTGCCGTCGCGATCCTGCCCACGCACGATGGCGCTTTCATGCCGGTCAACGCGGCCAAAGTAGCCGGGGATCGACAGGCAGGCTTCGATGCCATCGACCACCTCCCGCGATACCTTGAGGATCTCCGGGTTGACGACCTCGTACAGCACACCCGCCTTATCGCCGTACTCCTCGACCGACTCTTCGTCGTCGGGCAGGCGGACGACGATCACACGCTGGCTGACGGCCACCTGCGGCGCGGCCAGCCCGACACCGGGCGCGTCGAGCATGGTTTCAACCATGTCATCGATCAACCGGTGCAGCTTTTTGTCAAATTCCCGCACTTTCTTCGCCTTCTGGCGAAGGACGGGATCATCAAGGTAAATAACTTTGCGAACAGCCATATGTGACTCTCAATCTCTACGATAAGTTGATGTGTAGATTATACCACGCTGGCGGGGCGCACGGGGCCATCTTGACTATTCTGCACAGCAGAACTATAAAGGGCAGGCAGTGGCCTGGGCAAGTCTAAGGAGGAGAACTTTATGCAAAAGGTTTTACGAACCGCCGGGATCGTGCTGATTGTGCTCCTGGCGGTTGTGCTGATTCTGGGGGGCGTCTGGCTTGGCTTCTCACGCCGGGCATTCCCCAAGACACGGGGAACGGTTCAGGTTGAGGGGCTGAGCGCGCCGGTCGAGATCTACCGAGACGGCTATGGTGTTCCTCACATCTACGCCGGGACTGTGGAAGATCTGTTCTTCGCACAGGGCTACGTTCACGCCCAGGATCGCTTCTGGCAGATGGAGTTCTGGCGGCGGATCGGCTCCGGGCGGCTCTCCGAGTACTTCGGGGAGGCCACGCTTGACGCCGACTTGTTCATGCGCACGATGGGCTTTGCCCGCATCGCCGAGGAGGAGTACGCCCAGAGCGACGCAGAGACACGCCGCGCCATTGATGCCTACGCGGAGGGCGTCAACGCCTATATCCTGGGGCACAAACCGGCCCAACTCAGCCTTGAGTTTGCCCTCCTGGGCGTGCAGGGCGTCGAGGTTGAGGTCGAACCCTGGACGCCTGTCAACACACTCACCTGGGCGCACGTCATGTCGTACGACCTGGGCGGCAACATGGATGCCGAGCTGTACCGCCTGGACGTGATGCGCGAGGTGGGTGCAGAGATGCTCGCCGATCTGATGCCCGCTTACCGCGACGGCTTCCCCTACATCGTTTCGGGTGACGAGCTTGGTCAGCCGGGCGGCACCCGGTCGGACGCCGCACAGGCCCTGGCCTACCTCAGTAATGTCAACACTGAGCTGGTCGGCGGCTTTGACCCGTCGCGGGGGCTGGCGCTGGGGAAGGGCGCGGGCGTTGGCTCCAACAACTGGACGATCTCCGGCGACCTGACGGACACGGGGACGCCGCTCCTGGCGAACGACCCGCACCTGGGCATCCAGATGCCGTCGATCTGGTACGAAGTCGGCCTGCACTGCGCGCCAAAGACGGATGATTGTCCCCTCGACGTGCGGGGGTATTCTTTCGCCGGAGCGCCGGGCGTGATCATCGGCCACAACGACCGCATCGCCTGGGGGCTGACCAACGTCAACCCCGACGTGCAGGACCTGTACGTCGAGCGTCTCAACCCGGAGAACATCAACCAGTACGAGGTCAACGGCGAGTGGGTTGACATGGAGGTAGTCTACGAAGAGATCGCCGTCCAGGGGCGGGACAAGCCGGTCGTCCTGCCGGTGCGTGAGACCCGGCACGGGCCGATCATCACCGACCTGGGGGGCTTTGCGGACTACGCGCACGTCGGCAGCACCGGCGAAAGTCTCGAAATCACCGCGCTGGCGCTGCGCTGGACGGCTCTGGAGCCAAACCAGACCTTCCGGGCAGTGCTGCTGCTGAACAAGGCCCAGAACTACGACGACTTCCGCGAGGCGCTCAGGTACTTTGACTCGCCCTCGCAGAACATCATTTACGCCGACGTGGAGGGCAATATCGGCTACCAGATGCCCGGCATCGTGCCCATCCGCGCCAACGGCGACGGCTCGCTGCCCGTCCCCGGCTGGACGGACGACTACGAGTGGGTTGACTTCATCCCCTACGATGAGCTGCCACGCGCTTTCAACCCCGAAAAAGGCTACATTGCCACGGCCAACCAGCCCGTCATCGACGAGACGTACCCCTACCTGATCCTCTACGAGCCAGACTTCGATCAGGGCTACCGCGCCCGGCGCATCGTCGAGATGCTCGAAGCCGACCCGGACGGGATCTCGATTGAAGATATCCAGGCCATTCAGGGCGACAACCTCGACGGATTTGCGCCTGAGCTGATCCCCTACCTGGAAGACATCTCCCTAGACGATCCCAGGCTTGAAGCCGCGCGTGACCGCCTGCTCGCCTGGGACGGCCAGATGCCCATGGACAGCCCGGAGGCGGCGCTGTATGGCTACTTCTGGGTGGCGCTGATCGAGAGCACCTTCCAGGACGAACTCCCGGAATACCTGTCTCCCGACGACGGCTCTTCCACCCGGACGATCTTCCACAACCTGCTGCAAGATCCCGGCAACCCCTGGTGGGATGACATCACCACCGGGGAGACGGAAACGCGCGACGACATCCTCGCCCGCGCGCTCGAAGAGGGGTACGCGGCTGGCGTGGCGGCGCTCGGCGACAACCTCGACGACTGGCGCTGGGGCGAGGTTCATACGGCACTCTTTGCCAACCAGACATTCGGGCAGAGCGGCATCGGGCTGATCGAGGGGATCTTCAACCGGGGCCCGGTGGCGGTCGGCGGCGGATCGGGCGCAGTCAACGCGACCGGCTGGGAGCCTGCCGACCCCTTCGGGGTGACGATGCTGCCCTCCATGCGCCAGATCATCGACCTGGGCGATCTATCCAACTCGCTGATGATGCACACCACCGGGCAGAGCGGGCACCCGGCCCACTGCCACTATGACGACTTCATCGACTCCTGGCGGCTGATCGACTATCACCCCACGTTGTGGCTGCGCGCCGACGTTGAGGCCGCTTCGCGTGAGCACCTGACGCTGGTGCCCACCCCGTGATGTAGGAAGCACCGGGAATCAAAGGGCCGGGGAACGCACCCCGGCCCTCTTATGTTATTAGCAGCGTGGCCGCTAAAAGCCGATGACTCCGAGCGCAAACAGGATCGCACAGCCCAGCACCGCAACGTCCAGGAAGAGGAAGATCGACAGGATCATGCGCTGCTGGGGCGTCATGCCCGCCGCTTTGCGGCCCGACGACTTTGCTCTGCTTTTTCGGGCCGTCCTGGCCGGTGCTGCCTTGGTCTCCTCTTCTTCTTCGAAGCCACCCAACTCGCGCAGCCAATCCGGCGTCTCGTCTGCGCGGGACGCGGCCTCAGCGCCGCCAGGTTCCGCTTCGGCAGGATCGGAGAATCCACTGAAAGCCTCGGTATCTCCCGAACCGCTGCCTCGCAGCGACATCAAATCGTCATCCATGGCATCCTGCTTCCTTTCTTTCTCGTCTACCCTTGAGACTAATTCAATTTAGAATCTGTGTCAACTCAGTCCCAACCGTTGTGGAACTCCATGAACTGGTTGTTGCCGGAGCGAATCACACACAGCGACGGGCCACCCGGCACGGAGTCGAAGTACAGGTAGCCGTTGCAGGAGCCGCGCAGGCCGTACTGGTACTGCTCGACGATCCAGTACAGTTCCGGATCGGGGGCAGGCTGGCCGGTGTCAAACTCGATGTTGAACTGACCGGGCCGCAGCAGAGTGCCAACCACGTCCGTCTCAGGGAAGCCATTATTATACGCATAGCGGGCACGCACGGTCGAGATCACCGACAGGCAGGCATCGACGCGCACCTCCTGCATGCCGCGTACCTCGTGCCAGCACAGCCAGGTGAGCGCGTTCTTCTCGCCCTCCGTCCAGGGGATCGGCGGGCTGGGCGGGCGCGTGGCGGTCGGGGTCGGCATAGGCATCAGCGTCGGCGAGGGAGGAGCCAGCACCCGCCGCTCCACACGGGCCTGCACGGGCGGCGTCGGCGTGGGGACAAGCACGCCCTGACGTGTCGGCAACGGTGTCTTGCCGCTGCCGGAAACCGGAGCCGGGTCACCGGGCAGCGTCCGCAGCAGTAGCAGCCCGCCGCTCGAAAGGATCACGAGCGCCGCCCCAAAGGCGATCAACGGGACGGCCCAGGCCGGGCGTTTTCTGGCAGCAGGCACTTGAACGGCATCACTCATAGCATCCACCCGCCGCGATCATAACCGCTCCACAGGCGGGTGGCAAGGCCGGAGTCTATGCCCCAAATGCGCTAAAAGGCGATCTCCTCCACCTCATCCAGGTCGAAGTCGAAGACAGCTTCGCCTGCGTCGAAAGCGTCAATCTCGGCAAACGGCCCGGCCCGCACGCCCCGGTCACAGAGGGAGCGATAAACGCAGTAGTGGCAGTGATGCTCGTCCTCGGTCAGGGGCCAAATGTCTTCGTCATGGGCGAGGATAGAAGCGATCAGGTCTGCGAGGTAGGCACGGTTCTCCTCGTGCCGGGCGGCATCGTAGGGAATGACTTCCGGGCGGGCCGGGTTCTCGGCGAACCAGTAGATCAGGCTGACCTGCTCTGGCCAGATGGGGCCGCCGAAGAACCGGCTCCCCGCTTCGACCAGTACGAAGGGATAGACACGCGACTGGAGACGGGCGGCAAGCGCCTGACGTCCGGGGCGATAGCGGGTGGTTTTCCAATCGACGATGACGGCGCGCTCGCCGGGGTCAACCGCCAGCAGGTCGAAGCGGGCCAGCAGGCGCTGGCCGCCGACCACCGTCGAAAGCTGCACCTCCGGCAGGCCCAGGGCGGTGGGGAGGCTTTGGGGCGGGTGGTCGAGGTAGGCGTCCCACCACTGCTTGAGCAGGGGGTCCTGCGGGGTGAGCTTCTCGGCAGGGATGCCGAGCAGGTGCCGCTGCACGAGCAGGTGAAACTGAGTGCCCTGCTCAACGAAGTGCTCGTGCTCCTCGATGGGTTCACTCCGGGCAGCGGGCCAGCGCTGGCCGATCACGTAGCGTAACTGGAAGCGCCGGGCGCAGTCCACGTAGTCTTGCAGGCTGTTCTGGCTGAACTGGAAGACGGGCGGCAGGTCGCCGGGCTGCAACGGACGCTCGTCCGGGAGCGCGTCGTCGCCTGCGTCGCGGGGCCGGACGGCGTCCCGCCAGTGGGCAAAGGGGCCTTGCTCGGTCATGTCTCCAGTTCTTCCTTCCAGAAGCCTGTCAGGGCGATGAGGGGTGCCGCCCCCGTGTTGCGCCGCCCCTGATCCCAGAAGCGGCCCATGTTCCAGGTGATGATCAGGTCACGCCTGGCGCGGGTGATGCCAACGTAGAGCAGGCGCAGCCGCTCGGCGGCGTATTCGAGGCGCGCCTCGCGTGAAGCCTCTCCCTCGACGTACCCGGCGGCCCGGCCTTCCATCAGCGCCTCGGCCTGCTCCTGGGCCTCGGCCTGGATGTTCAGCTCATCGCGGATGAACCACTTTTCGGCAATGTACGAGTCGGCGGGCAGGACAGAGGGGAAGCTGTAATTGTTGACGGCCATCAGGTAGACACGATCCCACTCCAGGCCCTTGGCGGCGTGCATCGTGGCAACGGTGACGACGCCCGGACGCGGCTCGTAGCCGGCGGCAGTCGTATCGAAGCCCAGGAAGCGGCGCTGGTTCTGGGCGATCAACCGCAGCTCCTGGCTCAACTCAGGCAGGCGGTAATCGGGGTTGTTCTCAGCGATGCCCCGCAGCACGACGGCGATCTTGTGAGCCAGGGCGAGGTCGGCCTGTTCGCTGAAAAGCGCCTGGGAGACGGTCAGCACGAGCTGATCGACGGGCAGCGAGCTGGCCTGAAGCCAGGTCTGCACCTGGGCGCGGAACTCCTCCAGGTGGGTGGCAATCTCCACCTCCACCGTCTCGCCAAGCTGCTCCAGCCAGTCGCCCTCCGGGCCGGGCCAGATGAAGTCCTCGGTGTTGGTCAGATCCTGGAAGGCGCGGACGATCTGGCCCCTGACGACCTGCGCTTCCTCGTCGTCGGGCTCGTCGACGCTCGGCGGCCACCACACCTCGCCGTACAGGCGGCCCAGCGCGCGCCCGCTGGTCGGGCTGGCGAGGAAGTCGAAGACAAGCTGGAGACGGGCAGCGGCGTCGCGGGTGGCGGTGGTGCTGCGCAGCAGCTCCTCGTACTCGATGTCGCGCTCCTTCAGTTCCTCGGCCACCTTGAAGCCGCGGCTGTTCTCCGGCACGAGCACGGCCACGGTGTGATCGCCGTGATCGGGCAGCCACTTCTCAAGCGATCCGACCACGCGCTCGATCTCGCGCTCCGGCGTGATGTTCACGTTTTGGTCCCAGTCGAAGTAGATCTGGCCGTCTTCGGGGTTGGGCTGGGGGTCGCCGGGCGGGGTGGGGCTGATGGGCAGCTTGCTGTAAAAGGTCTCGCTCAGGTGCCTGACCTGCTCGTCCTGGGCGGCCCAGCGGACGAGCTCGTTGGCCAGCGTGATGATCGCCTGCGACGAGCGCCCCGACTCGTTGAGCGGGCGCTCGTCCACGTCCGGCTCCATCAAGAACTGACGCAGCAGGTTCGAGTCGGCGGTGGTGAAGGTGGTGTAGATGGCCTGGTTGGGGTCGCCAACGCGCACCCAGTTGCGGCCCCCGGAGAGCAGGCGCAGCATCTCGTTCTGGAGCTTGCTGCTGTCCTGGGCCTCGTCCTCCAGGATGTACGGCCACTGGCGTTGCAGGCGCTCCAGAAAGGCCGGGTCAGACTGGAGCGCAGTCATCGCCAGACGGACGAGGTCGTCAAAGTCGACCGCCCCCCGGTAGCTGAGGCTGCGCTGGTAGTCCTCATAAAGCTCGACCCCGACGCGTGCCAGCGGCAGGTCAACGGGTGACTCTTCGAGGGCAGCGCGCATGTCGGCAGGCTCCCAACGATTATCCTTACCGAGCCTGATGATCGCCTGCCCGATGCTCTCGACCAATTCAGGGCCATTGCGCCGGAGCAGGTGGCGAAGCTGGCTCTCCTCTTCGGCAAAGGCGAGATCGACGTAGGGCATGAGGCGGTCGCCGTTGATGCGCAGCCAGTTCTCGGCCAGCTCGCGGATGATGCGGTTGGTGACCCGCTCATCGACGATCTCAAACCCCTCAGAGAGGCCAACCAGGCCGGGGCGCGTGCGGACGATGTCGTGAGCCAGGCCGTGCAGCGTGCGCACCCGGTAGCCGACGTAAGGCATCAGCCCGCGCTCCTGCTGCACCAGCTTGGCGATGCGGCTGCGGAACGTGTTGACGGCGGGGTTGGTGAAGGTGACGATCAGAACTTCCTGCTCGTCGGCCAGTCCGGCCTCGGCCAGCCGTTCGACCAGAGCGGCGGCCAGATACGAGAGCGCGAAGGTCTTGCCGGAGCCGGGCACGGCGGCGATCCCCATCTTGCCGCCGGAATAACTTAGGATTTCTTGCTGAGAGGAACGAAGTTGAGCACTAACCATTGGCGTATCCTAGCTCTATCTCACATTCCAGTACGCCTAATAACTCCTCGCCAGTCAAACCTTGATCAACGGCCTCTGCTGCCCCCTGTAGATTGATGGTCATACTCA
The DNA here is from genome assembly GCA_964603985.1 of uncultured Anaerolineae bacterium. Classification (GTDB taxonomy): domain Bacteria; phylum Chloroflexota; class Anaerolineae; order Aggregatilineales; family UBA3940; genus CAZRXG01. Next base: position 105,254 of record CAZRXG010000003.1, read on the forward strand.
TTGACAAATCCGGATAGGCAGTCAAGTAAAGCAACACTTTTCCGGGGTTTGGGCCAGGGGTGCTGTCCGGCGGGAAATTCGACACCAGCGCAACGACGACCTGAGAGGCAAGATCGATCCATGTTTGTCCATTGAAATGGCGACTGGGGTCGAGGAAGACGGTGTAATCCGTTTGCGTTGCCACAAAACGATCAACTTCTCCCGATGGTCCTGCGCAATTCTCCCAATATGCAATGGCTTCTACCGACAACACTTCCCCAACCCATGCTTCGTGCAGCACCGCTTTGACTTCAGCAGAGTGGGCAGGTAGTGGTTCGGCGTGCCGCTCCCACGCGCACGCTTCGTCGGGCACTTCAGTCGGCGGCGCAGATGGACTGATTGAAGTTGGGCTCGACGGAGCCAGCATGGTGCTTCCAGTACAGGCCACCATAAACAGGCTCACCAATGTCCCGAAAATGAGGTGCGAGATCACTGTCACCCTCCCTGACCAGACTCATCCGGCGCGGCGTAAGGATGCCGCCTCAAAATCTGCTGGAAGACGCGCAGCATCGGCCCGCGCTGTTCGTAGCCCTGCTCGCCCAGGTCGCTGATCCCCAGGTAGATCTCCTTCCGGCAGCGGCGGATCAGCCCGCTCATGATGCGGTAAAGCATCTCCTGCTGGCGCTCGTATTCGTCGGCATCGGTCCAGACCCGGCCCTGCGGCCAGGATCGCGAGAGCACGTAAGGGTGCGTAAGCGGCTGGTCGAGGCGCTCCCACCAGCCGGTCGAACCCACATCGAGCCAGAACTGCACGTCGGCGGCCCGGTTGCGCATCAGGAAGGTGTAAGCCGGGGCCATGAAGACGGCATCGGCCAGTTCGTCGCGCCAGCTTGCGACGTACAGCGCGGCCAGCAATCCCTGGTTGACGATGGTGTAGTAGCGGCGACCAACCTCGTCGAGGTCGGGCGCGGCATCGGTGAAGAGCGCCTGCCGGAACTTGCGGGCCGACTCGACCAGCTCGTCGGTGACGCGCCCCGCCTCCGGGCTGGCGTGGAAGCCGAAGCCGGGTTGGGAGAGCACCTCGCCGAACAGCCGGGTGAAAACGTGGTCAAGCGGCGCGATCTGGTCCGCGCGGTAGTCGAACAGCCAGGTGCGCAGCGTTTCGTAGCGCTGCCCGGCCAGATAGGTGATGCGTAGCTGCATCTGCGGGTTGATGCGCTCGAAGGCGGTCAATACTTCGTCGCTGCCGGGACGATAGACGACTTTCGTCAGCAGTTGGGCGCGCACCGGGTCGAGGCCCTCGATGGCCGACTGGAGCGCGTAGGCAACGTCGGCGTGGGGAGGAAGCTTGCCCCAGTGCGGGTGTGCCAGCGCGGCCAGCGCGAGCAGGCAGCGGGCCGCCGGTTCATCGCGCAGGGCGCGCGAGGGCCGGTGCGAGATGTGGGGCACCTCGAACCGGTCGAGCTTCTGCCCCAGCGAGAAGCGCAGTGCGTCGCTCAGGAAGGGAGCCAGCACCACGATCTCGCCCGGCGGAATGTCCTGCTCGTGCACCAGGTGGGCGATGGTCGTGGCAACCCAGTCGATCATCTGGGGGTAGTAGTCGTGGTACTCGAAGCGGAAGGCGGGGCTGGCATCCTCCGGGGCCGGAGCCGCGTCCGGGCGGCGCAGACTGTAGGCGACCTCATCGTGCAGCGCCTCAAGGCCCGGCGAGGTGACGTACGAACGATCCAGCGTCAGGACGCCTTCGCAGCGGTCGCGCAGGGCGTGGGCACTCTGCGGGTCGGCCCCCAGAAAGACGCGGTAGCCGCCGTCCCACTCGTAGGTGAGCAGCGCGCCCTCAAGATGGGGCAGCCAACCGGCGATCAGGTCGTGGGTGAGCGGCGGCTCCTCCTCGACATGCTCGGCGATCAGGTGGGTACGCTGGCGGTAGAACTCCTCGCGGAAGTCAGGGTCTTGCAGCAGGCGGCTGAACAGCTCTATCTGGAGCGAATAATCCAGCAGGCGATGTTCCAGGCAGTACCGGCGGTAGGCGCGGGCCACGCGCCCGGCAGCCTGATAGGCGAGCACGTGCTTGCGCGGGCGCTCAGGCCCCCAGGCATCGGCCAGCAAATGGGGGATCTCGCGATAATCGATCCCCATAATGGCAGCCTTACCGAGGTTGTCAACCACCTGGCGGGCGATCTGCTGGGGCGAGACGTTGATGGCATCAAACTCGCCGTTCCTGACCGCCTCGTCAACGAAGCGGGCCATCGCGTACTGCGAGGTCTCGATGGTCAGGAAGCGCGGTGGGCGGTGAGGGGCGTCGAACCCGGCCTCCTCGGCGATCAGCGGCCAGTACACGTTGACCGTCTCTTTTGCCAGGCCGCCCAGCGTGCGCACCTCAACGTCGCCGGGAGGGCCGCGCCGCACGTCGCGCAAGGCCAGCAGGTAGCGGCGGGCCAACGTGCGCTGGGGGATCAGCACCAGGATGTGCCCCGCCTGGACGCCGAATTCCAGCCAGGCGAACAGCGTCTCGATGGCGAAGTCGGTCTTGCCGCTGCCAAATGGCCCCTCGACGAACATCGTGCGCGGGTTGGCCTCGCCGACGTAGTTGCCGATTATGTCACTCATAGGTCTCTTCGTGCCGCCAGCAGGCGCGCTTAAAGCCGCATCTCCGGCAGATTGACCGATCATTGGTCATCGGGAAATCGTCGATCATGACTGTATTATACTCGAAATCGCTCATGTGTTCTACCATCGCCCGCATGCTGGCGTGGGCCAGCGCGCGCGCCTCCTCGACGGAAGGCGTGCCGCCGGGCGCTTCGACGCTGATCCCCCCACTATCTAACGCGGAGAAAGACACCTCCACCTGCTCGCCGGGGAGGTCGTAGCGCTGGTGGGCATAGAGGCGGTAGATCCCGGCCTGATCGCGGATCTCCGGCCTCTCAACGTCGCCGGTCTTCCAGTCGATGATGTGGATGGTTTCGCCATCGTGGAGCAGCACGTCGGGGATGGCGAAGACTCGCACGTCACCCAGGAGGGGGACGCCGGGTAGCTGGAAGGACTGGAACGGCTCATCAACCTCGTAGACGGCGTGCCGGGGCAGGCTCGTGATGAAGTTGTAGGCGTCGCTCTCCAGCATGACGTGGGTCAGATCGACGACCAGCTTCTCGGCAGTATGCCAGTCAAGTGAGGGCGGGTCGTCGGGGTAAATGTGCTCGAAGAGAACGACCCACTGCCGGTCGTGCTTTGCGCCGCGCGAGGAGGCGCTCGCACCGTCGTGGAAGTACTGCCTGGCCTGGCTGGCAAGGTCCTCCGGGGTGATCTTACGCCCCTCACGGTAGGCATTGACCGCCAGCCCGGCGGCGTGATGGAGGACGCTCCCCACCCACGCCCGGAGCGATGTCACCTGCTTGAGCCACCATACCGCGCTGACGACCTGACTGTTGGCCTCGCGCACGCGGCGCGCACCGTAGTAGTTGAGATAGTACTGGCGCTTGCAGCGTGTGAACATCTGGTGGCGGCTGATCGACCAGCTAAAGGCCGTCCACCGATCGACCGGCACTTTCTCGCGGGTGTGTTTGTCGAGGGCACGCTCCAGGTCGTCGAGTGTGATCCGGTCGAGGATCGCTAGATTCTTGGCACGCATGGGACTATCCCCCCTGTGATGGTTCAGACAGACAGATGGTATGCCGTCCCGATGCGGAGGTCAAGTTGCCTGAAGGCGGTGGTGATATCGCAGGTGGAAGCCGGAAACCCGACCGGGCAAAAAGCGGGGGCATCACCCTCTACGAAGGCAACGAGATCGTCTGGTTGGCCGACCACGTCCCGCCGGAATTCGTCGACGCCCCCCAGGTTTGACGCGCCTCATCCCCGGCGCTATCATACCTGTGGCGGGTGCGCGGCCAGGTGAACCCTGGCCGCAGCAGGTGTAGACATGGGATACAGACGTCGGAGCACATTTGCGCGCGTACTGCCCTGGCTGATCATGCTGGGGATTTTAATAGCGGTTGGCTATGTGTGGGGCGAGGACATCCTGTACCTTGCCACCGGACAGGACATCATCGATGACCTGGTATCCGACCTTGCGTCGGCTCCCAAGCCCACCGCGACACCCACAACCGGGCTGGCCGAGTCGCCTCCCCAGAGCGTGGACGCCGGGGAGCAGGCGGCCCCGGTCGGTGAGGGTCAGCTCGGCCCTGACGGCTTCCCACTCGAACCCCGCCAGCACGTGCTCAAGTACACCGTCCAGCCCGGCGACGCGCTGTTCCTCATCGCCCAGCGCTTCGACGTGCACCCCGACACCATCTTCTGGGCCAACACCGAAACCCTACAGGATAACGTCCACTTATTGCACGTCGGCGTCGAGTTGTACATCCTGCCGGTAAATGGTGTCTACCACCTTTCGGATGGCAGCATGAGCGTCGCCGAGATCGCCGCCCTGTACGGGGTGACGGCGGGTGACATCCTCTACTCGGAGTACAACGACCTGGCGGACTACGACAGCACCTATGTGCCCCCCGCCGGGCTGCGTATCGTCGTGCCGGGCGGTCGCCGCGAGTACATCTCCTGGCGGGCGCCGATCCGCACCGGCACCCAGAGCGGGAGTGCCAACCCCGAAGGGCCTATCCACCCCGGCTCCTGCCGGGAAGTCTACACCGGCACGGGGGGGGCGGGCAGCTACATTAACCCGCTCGGCGAGACACCCTACCGCGTTACCAACGGGTTCAACCCCTGGCATCCCGGCGTCGACCTGGCCGCCGACTGGAGCACCCCCATCTACGCCGCCGAAACCGGCGTTGTCGTCTTTGCGGGGTGGCACCGTGACGGCTACGGCGAGCTGATCATCCTCGATCATGGCGAGGGCTGGACTACCTACTACGCACACCTTGCCAAGCGATACGTGGGGTGCGGTGACCAGGTGTCCAAAGGACAGTACATCGCCCAGATGGGCATGAGCGGCAACACAACCGGCGTTCACCTGCATTTTGAGGTGCGCGAGAACGACGTGCCGCAGAACCCTTACCAGTTCATCAGCATCCGCGACGTAAGAAATCCCGGCGGTTGATGACTTGCCCAGCCGTTATGCTGCGGCGGTAAGCGCGTGGCCGGGCTGTTATTCAGTTGACCCCGCTCGGCGCAATCATCATCTGGATGACTACTCAAGCAGATTTTGCAGCCGAGGCTGCAAAACTGAACGGCTACGGCGAATGCGCCGGGGCGCACATCTGGGGGCGGAACAATTCCGCCTTTGCCGGATGGAGATTTATCCCGACCTTACCCAACTTTCCCTGAACGCAATCATATCCCCGGCGTGGATTCTCTATTTGGAAGAACAACAAACACCTCATCTTTTAGTAGTTCCCAGAACAAAGCTGGGAGCACACTATTGATAAGGTGGGATGTTGCTACCCGGCGGATGGTGTGATACGCTTGTACGCACCATCCCACAGCGTTTGAACAACATATCCTGACAGTTGTAGCACGTGACTCGTCGAGCAGGCTGAATAAGGGGAACGCGTTGGACGAACAAGGATACGTCCTGGTAATCGGCGCGGCCAACCTGGATATCAAAGGACGGCCTACCGTGCCACTGGTGCGTGGAAGCTCGATCCCGGGGCAGATTCGCATCAGCCCCGGGGGGGTGGCGCGCAACATCGCGGAGAACCTCGCCCGCCTGGAGGTAGAGACGGTACTGCTAACGGCGGTCGGAGACGACGACGCCGGAGCGCAAATTCTCGGCCATGCCGCCGGGAGCGGGATCGACATCAGCGAGGTGATGAGCACCGAGGGGGTGCCGACGGGCGCTTACATGGCGCTGCTCAAAGAGAACGGCGCGCTCGACGTGGCGCTCGACGACATGAGCGTCATGGGGGCTCTGACACCCCGATATATTCGAGGGCGGCGTGCTCTCTTCGAGGGCGCGCGCATGGTCGCAATTGACGCCAACCTGACCCCGGATGTAATCCATACCGTCGTCCGGCTGTGCGGCGAGCTAAACATCCCTCTGTGCGCCGACCCTACCTCAACCTCGCTGGCCGGGCGGCTGTGCCCTCACCTGTCAAGCCTGACCATGGCCTCGCCCAACGTGCCGGAGGCCAGCGTATTGTGCGGGGGGGAGACGTTCGAGGCGCAGGACCGCGACGCAGCCCAGGCGACGGCCCGGAACCTGGTTGCGCTGGGCGTCGAGGTGGCCGTCATCACGCTGAGCGAGCACGGGGTCGTGTATGCCGACGCCGAAACCAAGGGGCACATCCCCGCCGTCCCGACCGAGATCGTCGACCAGACCGGCGCGGGCGACGCGATGACGGCAGCCATCATCTTTGGCCTACTGGAAGACATTCCCCTCGACGAGTGCGTGCGTCTCGGCGTGACTGCCGCCACGCTCACCCTGCGCACCCGCGAGACGGTGCGCGCGGATTTGAGCGTCGATCTGCTTTACGACGAGCTGGTGGTCTAGAGCGCAGAAGGAGATAGGTGATGATCAGAGACCTGATAACCCAAAACCGGAGCTACCGCCGCTTTCACCAGGATGCCGTCATATCCGAAGAAACCCTGCGCGAACTGGTCGACCTGGCACGGCTCTCAGCCTCGGCGGCCAACCGACAGCCCCTCAAGTACATCCTCTCCTGCGACCCGGAAAAGAACGCCCTGATCTTCCAATACCTGGGCTGGGCCACCTACCTTGAGGACTGGGACGGCCCCGCCGAAGGCGAGCGACCGGCGGCGTACATTGTCATCCTGGGCGACAACGAGATCAGCCAATCCATCGACTGCGACCACGGCATCGCGGCGCAGAGCATTCTGCTCGGCGCGGTCGAGCGCGACCTGGGCGGCTGCATCCTGGCCTCCGTCCAGCGCGTGCCCCTGCGCCGTGACCTGGAGATCCCCGACCGCTACCAGATCCTGCTGGTGGTGGCGCTGGGCAAGCCCGGGGAGACGGTCGTGCTGGAGACCGTTGGGCCGGACGGGGACATCAAATACTGGCGCGACGAGGATGACGTGCATCACGTGCCCAAGCGCCCCCTGGACGAGATCATCGTCGGTTAGCCAATGCGCCAATTTGAACACCTGTATATCGCTCCGGAGATCCAATCAGCCCTGCGGGCCGGGCGACCCGTCGTGGCGCTGGAATCAACCGTTATTTCGCACGGCCTGCCTCATCCCACAAACCTCGAAACCGCTCGCCGGTGTGAAGCCGCCATCCGCGAGGAGGGGGCGATCCCGGCGACGGTCGGCATCATCGACGGCGTAATCACCGCCGGGGTGAGCGACGAGCAACTGGAGATCCTGGCGACGGCGGAGGGAGTACGCAAGGTCTCCCGCCGCGACTTTGGCATTGCCATCGCGCGCCGGGAGCACGGCGCGACAACCGTCGCAGGGACGATGATCGGCGCGCACATGGCCGGTATCAAGGTGTTTTCGACCGGCGGGATCGGTGGGGTGCATCGCGGCGACTCAGGCGACGTGTCCGCCGACCTGGCCGAGCTGGCCCGCACACCGGTGGCGGTCGTGTGCGCGGGGGCCAAGTCGATCCTCGACCTGCCCCGCACGCTCGAATACCTGGAGACGGTGGGCGTGCCGGTGCTCGGCTACCGGACGGACACCTTTCCCGCCTTCTACGCAACCAGCAGCGGGCTGCCCATCGACGCGCGGGTGGACGCCCCCGGCGACGCTGCCGCGATCCTGCGCGCCAAGTGGAAAGCCGGGCTTGAGGGCGGCGTCCTGATCGCGGTGCCACCGCCCGCCGACCTGGCTCTGCCCGGCGACGAGATGGAGGCGGCCATCACGCAGGCGCTCCAATCCGCCGAAGAGGCCAGTGTGAGGGGCAGGGCACTCACGCCTTACCTGCTGGCCCGCGTGAGCGAGATCACCGCCGGGCGCAGCATGACCGTCAACGTCGCGCTCTTAGAGCAGAACGCCCGCGTCGCGGCGCAGATCGCCGCTGCGCTGGCTGCCATCGCCAGACAGGTGTGACTCTACGTTTCAGACCTGTGTTAAACTGATAGCAAGCCCGACATGTGGCAGCCTGGCCGAGGGGCATAAGGCGCTGTGTGGTGGGCGAACGGGGGATGGGGGGCTACTTGCTTGCGAGCAGTCGAGCAAAAGGAGGAGTTCAAATGGCGACATACGTACTTCTGAGCAGTTTGACCGACGAAGGAGCCAAGACCATCAAGAGGAATCCCGGGCGTATCAAGGAAGTCAACAAGGAGTTGGAGGCGCTGGGGGTGAAGGTGGTGGCTCAGTATGCGGTGATTGGGCCGTATGATTTCGTAAACATTGTGGAGGGGCCGGACAACGTGACCATGGTCCGTGTATCGGCCGAGATGGCGTCACGAGGCAGTGTGAAGATCATGACTCTGCCGGCCATCCCAATCGATGACTTCATAGCCAGTCTCAAATAAGAACGCACGCCGTCCAGTTGAACGGCGTGATGACTCCGACCCAGCCCCGGCGGCGCGATGATCAGTCCCCACCCCCGCGCCGCCGGGAGCGCTTCCCCCTTCAGAAACCTCCCCCTTTGAGTTCAGGCAACTAAAACAGCGACAATCGGAGCGGGACGATCAGGTGCAGGATCAGGCCCAGCATGAAGGTGCCGCCTGCCAGACGCGTAAACCGGAAGGCAATCGAGACGAACCACAGCGGCCAGACCGTGTAGCCCTCCGGCGGCTCGGACGGCTTCGGCTGAGAATACATCCTGAGCGTTTCGACCAGCATTGGCAGAGCGAGCAGCGTCAGCAGAAGCCAGACACTCAGCGCACCGGTCAGCACCAGCGCGAGCACGAACACGTAAAAGAACACGAACAAAGCCTGGTTCAGCCGCAGGGACGCCTTCTCGCCGAGGAGGACGGGCAGGGTGTGGATGCCTCTCGGGCCGTCCATCGCGATCTTGTCGATGTGCTTGCCGATCAGCACGGTCGTCACCAGCAAGGCGTAGGGCAGCGAGGCCAGCACCACCCAGGCCGGAAGCTCGCCTGCCGCCGCGTAGTACGTGCCGTCGATCATCAGAGGCCCCCAGACGAGGAACACACCCAGTTCGCCCAGCCCGATGCGCTTCAGCCGGACCGGCGGCGCGCTGTAGAACACGCTGATAAACAACCCCGCCAGCGCAAAGGCGACCACGTAGGGGCCGCGCACAATCGCCAGGAAAACCAGGATCGCCAGGTCGATGGCGTTGATCAGCAGGATGGCCGCCCGCACCTGCGCCTTGGTGACCAGCCCCGACAGGATCGGGTGGGGCGCGTACTGCGCGCGGGCGTAGTCCTCCGACGAGTCCAGCCCAACCTCCAGGTCGAAGTAGTCATTGATCAGATTGTTGCTCGCGTGGGCCAGCGTGATCCCCAGCGCTGCGACGAGGGCGTAAAACAGGTTGAAGTCGTCGGCGGTCGCGGCCAGCAGCCCGCCGATCAGCCCGGATGTCAGCGTCATCGAGAAGACGCAGGCGCGCGTCAGGATCAGCCACTTCGAGGTACCGTCCATGTGCCGGTCGCCGGAGAGGTTGCAGCTCAGGATGACTTCCTTCCAGTTTGCGATCAGTTCAGGCAGCGGCAGCGGTCGTCTGGCCGACCGTCCCAGTCCTCTTTGCACGGTCTTTTCTCCTTTAAAAAAGATAGTTGTCTTGTAAATACGAGTATAGCGCGCCCAACCCCCAAAACCCAACCGGCCTCGCCGTCCCACGAAAAAAGACCCCGCAGCAAACTGTGGGGTCTTGCCTGAGCGAGAGTTGGTGCCTTGGGCGCGCCGCGCCCTCGCTAGGTGGCGTAGTCGACGGCGCGTGTCTCGCGGATGACGGTCACCTTGATCTGCCCCGGATACTGCATGCTCTCCTCGATCTTTTTGGCAATATCCTTGCTCAGGCGGATGGAGTCCAGATCGTCGATCTCCTCCGGCTTGACGATGATGCGCACCTCGCGGCCCGCCTGTAACGCATAGCTCTGGTTGACGCCTTCGAATGAGTTGGCGATGTCTTCCAGCGCCCGGACGCGCTTGAGGTAGGTCTCAAGGCTCTCACGCCGTGCGCCGGGCCGCGCCCCACTGATGGCGTCAGCCGCCTCGACGATGATCGCCTCGACGTAGCTCTGTTCCACCTCGTGGTGATGCGACTCGATGCAGTTAACCACCGACTCCGGCACGCCGTAACGGCGGCAGAATTCCGCGCCGATCATGGCGTGAGTGCCTTCAATCTCGTGATCCATGGCCTTGCCGATGTCGTGCAGCAGGCCACCGGCCTTGGCGATCTCCACGTTGGCCCCCAGTTCGGCAGCCAGCACGCCGGACAACTGGGCCGTCTCAACGGCGTGGGCCAACTGCTGCTGGCCGTAGCTGGTGCGGAATTTGAGCCGTCCGAGCATTTTGCTCACCTCAGGGTGCAGACCGCTGACTCCCGCCTCGTAGGCGGCGCGCTCACCCTCTTCCTTGATGGCTTTGTCGACTTCACTTCGAGACTCGCCGACCAACTTCTCGATCCGCGCCGGGTGGATGCGCCCATCCTGCACCAACCGGCTGAGCGCCCGGCGTGCCACCTCGCGGCGAACCGGGTCGAAGCTGCTGATGGTCACCGCCTCCGGCGTGTCGTCCACCACCACGTCGACGCCGCTGGCCTGCTCGAAGGCGCGAATGTTACGCCCGGCGCGCCCGATGATGCGACCTTTCATCTCGTCGTTGGGGAGCGGCACCACCGAGACGGTCACATCGGACACGTAGTCTGACGCCACGCGCTGGATGGCCATGGCAATTAACTCCCGGGCGCGGTTGTCGGCCTCGGCGGAGAGTTCGTCCTCGACCTCCCGAATCCGGCGTGCCATGTCGTTGCGCGCCTCGTCCTCGACCATCAGGAGGAGGTGTTCGCGCGCCTCGTCGCGTGACATTTCGGCCACCCGTTCAAGGGCCGACAACCGCTCGGCTTTCAACTTCTCAAGCTCGTTGCGCTGCCGGTCGAGCGTGCTCTGCCGCTTGTTGAGACGCGCCTCGCGCTGCTCCAGCTTCTCCAGGCGGTCGTCGAGTTGTTCCCGTCGTTTTTGCAGCCGCTCTTCTTCACGATGCAGGTTGCCACGACGGCGGTTAAGCTCCTCCTCAACCCTGGCCCGGTTTTGCAGGCTCTCATCCTGCGACTGGCGAATGATATCCTGAGCCTCGGCCTCGGCAGAGGCGATGACGTTTTGTGCTTCCTGTTCAGCGTTCAGACGGCGGACTCGCGCCCGGCGTGCCTGCCACAGGACGGTCAGCAGGCCACCCAGCACAGCGCCGACTATCACGGCGATTATGACGCCGGTCGGACTCGCGAAGAGGCCCATGTGACTAGCTCCTTTCAATCCAGATCATCGTGCGCGGGGGTGTGGGTTTCATCGACACGTTCCGCCCACAGGCGGTCCAGCACATCGCGCACGGTGCTATATGCAAAGCCGCGCCGGGCCAGATGATCGCCCAGGCGCTTGCGAAAAGTCTGTTGATCGGCCTGAGCATAGCGCCTCACCTGTGCCCGCGCGGCGCGGTAGGCGGCATCCTGCTCGTCAAAATCGGAGAGGGCGTCCTCGATGATCGCGTCGGGGACGCCTTTTTGCCGCAACTCGTAACGCAGCGCCTGCGCACCGCGCGGCTTGAACTGCTCACGGTTCTCTATCCAGAAGCGGGTGAAGGCCCTGTCGTCCAGCAACCCGGCCCGTTCGAGCCGTTCAATGACGGTCTCGATGGCCGTCTCGGAGATTTTTTTCTCGCGCAGCCTGCGGCGCACTTCCTCGGCGCTGCGCGGGCGATACGACAGGAAATTCAGGGCACGCTCATGCGCCACCTCGATCTCATCCAGCACCTGCAGGCGGGCGATCTCGTCGTCGCCGAGGTGCTGGCCCTTGTGCAGCTTGAGCGCTTCGATCATGGCAAGGCCAAATGCAAACTCGCCGTCGAGATAGACGTTGACCCGTTCTTTGTTGCGCTTCTGGACCACCAGTGCCGTGATCGTGCCTGCCATCTCAATCGCCGTCTATTCTCTAAAAAGCAAACAGCAGTCGTGGCGAATCCACGACTGCTGAAGCCTGCGTGACCTCAAGCTATACAGAAATAGCCCAACCCTCTCCGTGAGGCGTTGGGGCCGGTCACCGATTCAGATGATGAGAGTACACCCGCCCCCTATGCCGGGCGCGGGACCGCTTCGGTATCCGGCTTGCGATCTACGTCCCCGCCGGGGAGAAGCCCGACGGAGGTTATTTCCCTGACAGCCTAGCAGTGCCTAGCATGACGCGTGGATAACGCCGCGCTCAGTATGAATTATGAATGATCTGGTAGACGCTCGCCTCGTGCTTCGCTGCGCCAAAGCCACACGCCAGGGGAGACTCTGTCGTGACGCTACTCCTCCGGTGGCGCCGGCGGCAGCGGAAGCCCGTAATATTCACGTATCGCCTGATCCAGGGCCTGGCAGTACTCTGGATGCTCCGACAAAAACTCCTTGGCGTTCTCACGTCCCTGGCCGAGAAGCTCATCGTTGTAGCGGTAGAAAGCACCACGCTTCTCTATCAACTCCAGCGTGGTTGCCAGATCGAGCAAGTCGCCCTCGTAGCTGATGCCCAGTCCGTACATGATGTCGAACTCGGCTTCCCGGAAGGGGGCGGCCACCTTGTTTTTGGTGACGCGCACACGGGTGCGATTGCCGAGAACCTCGTTGCCCTTTTTGAGTGCCTGGATGCGCCGGATGTCCAGCCGGACGGTGGCATAGAACTTGAGCGCCCGCCCGCCGCTGGTCGTCTCCGGGCTGCCGAACATCACGCCGATCTTCTCACGCAACTGGTTGGTGAAGATCATCGAGGTGTTGCTTTGTTTGATGGCCCCCGACAGCTTGCGCAGCGCCTGGCTCATCAGCCGGGCCTGAAGCCCGACGTGGCTATCGCCCATCTCGCCTTCGATCTCGGCGCGCGGGACCAGGGCGGCAACCGAGTCCAGAACCACCACGTCGATGGCCCCGGAGCGAACCAGTGCCTCGGCGATCTCTAACGCCTGCTCGCCGGTATCCGGCTGGCTGATGTACAGGTCGTCGATGTTGACCCCGATCCCCTCGGCGTAGGAGGGGTCGAGCGCGTGCTCCATGTCGATGAAGGCGCAGATGCCGCCATGCTGCTGGGCCTGGGCGATGATGTGCAGGGCCAGCGTCGTCTTGCCTGACGACTCAGGCCCGTATATCTCGGTGACGCGCCCGCGTGGGATGCCGCCCACGCCCAGCGCAATATCGAGCGACAGCGCCCCTGTGGGGATGACATCCACCTGCAAATGGGTTGCTTCACCCAGGCGCATGATGGTTCCGTCGCCGAAGCGTTTGGTGAGGTCTTTCAGCGTTTTGTCAAGTGCGGTCAGGCGACCGTCGTCAGGCATATCGACCCGTGACTCCTGGATTACATTAAAAATACGGTTATCAGCACGAGCGTTCTTATATCTGTGGAGGTAGTGTACAGCAAGCAGGGTGATTATGCAACACTCGGCGGGCACCGGTCATCGCCGAACCGCTGGAGCAGCGCATAAATGGCGTCGGCCCCGAACTCGACCGCCGCGACCGGTATACGCTCGTCGGCGGCATGGATCGTGCTCACGAAGTCAAAATCCTCCGGCAACTGCATCGGCAGGAAACCGTACGTCTGGATGCCCAACCGGGAGAAGAAGCGCGCGTCGGTGACGGCTGAAAGCAGCAGCGGTGCAGGGATACCGTCCGGGTCGCACTCTCGCAGAATGGCGGCCAACGTGTCAAACAACCCCATGTCCGGCTCAGAAGGGCCGGGGTCGTACTCCACCACCTCAAGCTCGACCTCATCGCCGACGAGCGCACGCAGCTCGCGGAGCATGTCGTCGGGGGTGAAGCCGGGCAACAGGCGACCATCCAGCCCAACGGTGATCTCGGCGGGGATGACATTCACCTTGTCGCCGCCGCTGATGATGGTGGCATTGACGGTGTTGTGCAGCAGCGGGTCGAGCGTGCGGCCCTGCTCGCCGAGCAGGTCGAGCACACGGTCGGTCAGAGGCGGATTGAGAAGCTGGCGCAGTACCAGGCCCTGGGGAAAGGGCAGCGCCCGGCTCATGGACTCGATCATCAGCCGGGCGGCGGGCGTGACGTGCACCGGCAGGCGGCCACGATCCAGCTTACGCAGGAAGTCGGCCAACCTGGCCGCCGCGCCACCGCGCATGGGGATCGAGCCGTGTCCGGCGGGGCCGCGAAGGGTCGCCCGCAGGCCGCAGGTCTGCTTCTCGGCGATCATGATGGGGTAGAACCTGCGCCCGCGCAGGTGCATGGTAAACCCGCCGGACTCGCCGATGGCGTAGCGAATGCCCTCGAACAGGGCGGCGTGCTCGCGCACCAAGTATCCGGCCCCATAGGCCCCCATATCTTCCTCGTCGCTGACCAGGGCGAGCACCACGTCGCCCGGCAGGTCAAGGCCCTCGGCGTGGGCGCGCATGAAGGCGGACAGCATCATCGCGACGCCGCCTTTCATGTCAAGCGCACCGCGCCCCCAGATATAGCCATCCACGATCTTGGCCGCAAAGGGCGGGTGCTGCCAGTCCTGGCCCTGGGTGGTGACCACATCCACGTGACCGTAGAGCAGCAACGGCGGCGCGTCGCCCCGGCCTGGGAGGCGGGCGATGAGATTGGGGCGGTTTTCGTCGAGCGCGAGAATCCTGGTCTCTACCCCGACTGCATCCAGCAGACCATCGATGTAGCCGATGCACACAATCTCGTTGCCAGGCGGGTTGGTGGTGTCGAAGCGAATGAGGTTCTGAAGAAGCTCGGCGGGACGCTGATAGATGGTGGATGGATCGCTCACGGTGTTTAACCTTTCCATGTAGCCACGCCGGGCAGGCAGGGATTTATGGATGGGCGCGAAGCGCTAGCCCGGCGACGCGAAGCGAACGATGGTCGCCCCGTCGCCGCCTTCGTTCTCGCGTGCGCTCTCGAACTCCGTGACCAGGGAGCTTTCGCGGAGCGCCTTGTGGACTGCCTTGCGCAGCACGCCGGTCCCCTTGCCGTGAATAACCCGCACCCAGGGCAACCCGGCAAGATAGGCACGGTCGAGGTACTCTTCCAGCACGGGCAGGGCATCCTCGACGGTAAAGCCGAGCAGGTGAAGCTCCAGGCCGGGGCTTTCCGCACGGGGGGTGGTGACACCGCCGTAGTCGGTTGACGCATCGCCGCCGCGCGGCTCCTCCGGGCCGGAGCGCCATTCGAGGTCGTCGGCGTCCACGCGGACGCGGAGCCGCCCGACCTGAACCTCGACATCGTCGCCGCTGTCGATGGACACGATCTCGCCCTCGGCGTTGAGGCCGGACACAAAGACCCGATCACCCGGTCGCAATTCGCGCTGAGGCACCGGCTCTTCGACCGGTGGGGCAGGAGGAAGATGAGAGACCGGCTCTGCCGCCGCTTCGACAAGCTCATCGAGCGAAGCGGCTTCGTCTGCAAGCTCGTCGATGGTCTCCTCGGCAGAGGGAGCGGCGGCCTTCTTCTGGGTGGGAGACAGCGTCTTGAGCCTGCGACGCATATCCCGGATCTCGGCGCGCACGGCGTCCATCTCAGCCTGCGCCTGCTGGCGGGTCTGCTCGACGACGGCGCGCCGCTCTCCCTCGATGCCTTCCAGACGCGTTTTAAGCTCGTCATGGAGGGCCAGCGTCTCGTCCTCTGCCGCACTGAGGCGGGCCTGGGTCTGGCGGATCTCCTCGCGGGTGCGGTGGATCTCGTCGAGCAGGTCGTCGGCCTCCAGGTCGGCCTCACCGACATAGCTGCGAGCCTCTTCGGTGATGTCCTGTGGAAGCCCCAGGCGGGTGGCAATCGCCAGCGCGTTGGAGCGGCCCGGCAGCCCGATGATCAGGCGGTAGGTGGGTGCCAGCGTCTGGGCGTCGAACTCGACGCTGGCGTTGCGCACGCCGGGCGTGCCGTGCGCGTAGATCTTCAACTCCGGGTAGTGGGTGGCGACGAAGGTCGTCACGCCGCGCCGGAGCAGATCGTTGAGGATGGCGCGGGCGATGGCCGATCCCTCGGCGGGGTCGGTCCCGGCTCCCAGTTCGTCCAGCAGAACCAGTGAGCGCCCGTCGGCTGCCGCCAGGATGTCGACGATGTTGGTCAGGTGAGCAGAGAACGTGCTGAGCGACTGCTCGATGCTCTGCTCGTCGCCGATGTCGGCGAAAACGCTGTCGAAGACGGTCAGAACGGAACCTTCGAAGACCGGTAGGTGCAGCCCACACTGGGCCATCAGGGTCATCAGGCCGACGGTTTTGAGCGAGACCGTCTTCCCGCCGGTGTTGGGACCGGTGATGATGAGCACGTAGCTCTCTTCGTCCAGCTCGACATCGATAGGGACGACCGTTTGCGGGTCGAGGAGGGGATGGCGCGCGCCGTACAGCCGGATGGTGCTGCCCGGCGTTCGCTCCGGGTCGAAATCGACCAGCGCCGGGGGGCTGGCGTGGAGCGCATCGGCGTATTTGGCCTTCGCCAGGGCAGCGTCGAGCGCCGCCAGCGTCTCGACCGACCAGACGATGGGGTCGGCTTCCGAGCCGACAAGGGCAGTGATTTGGGTCAGGATGCGGCGGATCTCCTCCTGCTCGGCCAGTTCCAGCTCGCGTATCTGGTTGTTGGTCTCGACCGTCGCCAGCGGCTCGATGAAGAGCGTCGCGCCGGAGGCCGATTGATCGTGAACGATGCCCTTGATGCGGCCTTTGTGTTCGGCCTTGATCGGGATCACGTAGCGCCCCCCTCGCACCGTGATCAACGCTTCCTGGAGGTAGGGAGCGTTGCGGCTGTTGTTGACGATGGACTGCAACCGGGTGTGCAGCCGGTCGTGGGCGACGCGCAGGTCGTGCCGGATGCGGGCCAGATCCGGGCTGGCCGAGTCGAGCACCTCGCCGCGCTCATCGATGGCGCGGCCAATCGCGGCGACGATGGCCTTGCCTTCGTACAGCCCTTCGCCGATCTCGTTGAGGAGCGGGAAGCGGTCGGCAGCCTTTCGCAGCGTCTGCCTGAGCGCCGCCCCAGATTGCAGGGTGGCTTTGATCTCAAGCAACTGCTGCGGGGCAAGCACGATGCTGCGCTCCGCGTTGCGGGCGTGAGGGCGCACGTCGCGCGCGCCGCCGATGGTTATATTCGGTTTCTCCTCCAACAGGGCGCGGGCCTCGCCTGTTTCCTGCTGGCGGTACAGCGCCTCCTGAAGGTTGGGGGTTGGCTCCAGGTTTTGTAACAGCGATTCGCTGGCCGAGAAGGCGGCGTAAACCGCCAGTTGGGCCAGGATCTTGTCCAGTTCAAGTGTTTTGTATGCTTTACGATTCATTCCCGTTCGATATCAACCTGTCAATCCGATTGGCCCAATTCCTCGAAAGGAACGGTCATGCCCATGATGTTCCAGCCGCAGTCGACATACACGACCTCGCCGGTGACGGCACGCGCCCAGTCTGAGCAGAGCCAGACAGCCGTCCGCCCGATGTCGTCCTGCGTCACGCCGGAGCGCAGCGGTGCGACCGTCTCGTGGTAGTTGAGCAGCTTGCGGAAACCGGCAACACCGGCTGCCGCCAGGGTCTTGATCGGCCCGGCGGAGATGGCGTTGACGCGGATGGCCTGCGGGCCCAGGTCGTGCGCCAGGTAGCGCACGCACGACTCCAGCGCCGCCTTGGCGACGCCCATCACGTTGTAGTGGGGCATCACCGCCACACCCCCGTAGTAGGTCATCGTCAGGATGGACCCGCCGTGTGGCATGAGCTTTTCGGCGCGCCGGGCGAGCGCGACGAGCGAGTAGGCGCTGATCTCCAGCGCGGTCTTGAACCCTGCGCGGCTGGTGTCCACGAAGCGGCCGTCGAGGTCCTCGCGCTCGGCGTAGGCAATTGAGTGCACGAGCACGTCAATGGTGCCGTAGACCTGCTCGACCTTCTCAAACACGCGGTCGATGGCGGCGTCGTCGACGACGTTGCACTCTTCAATCAACTTTGCGTTGACGCTCTCGGCCAGCGGCGTGACGTGGCGCTCAAGCTGTGGAATCCCGTAGCTCACCCCGATTTCTGCGCCCTGTTCGTGCATCGCCTGCGCAATCCCCCAGGCGATAGAACGTTTGTTGGCAATGCCAAAGACCAGAGCGGTTTCCCCTTCCAAGAGACCCATCGTTCACTCCCCCCCTGATGTATCAGTCCGGTTTGCTCAGTTCCTCAAAGGGGACGGTCATCCCCATGATGTTCCAGCCGCAGTCGACGTACACGACCTCGCCGGTGACGGCCTGCGCCCAGTCCGAGCAGAGCCAGACAGCCGTCCGCCCGACGTCGTCCGGCGTCACGCCGGAGCGCAGCAGCGCGACCTTCCTGTGGTAATGATAGCTCGATTTGAAGCCGGTAACACCGGCTGCCGCCAGGGTCTTGATCGGCCCGGCGGAGATGGCGTTGACGCGGATGCCTTGCAAGCCCAGTTCGTGTGCCAGGTAGCGCACACACGACTCCAGCGCCGCCTTGGCGACGCCCATCACATTGTACTGCGGGAGCACAGCGACGCCCCCCTGGGCCGTTATAGTGACAATTGACCCGCCGTGCGGCATGAGCCTTTCGGCGCGCCGGGCGAGCGTGACGAGCGAGTAGGCGCTGATCTCCAGCGCGGTCTCGAAACCCCGGCGAGCGGTGTCCACGAAGCGCCCGGTGAGGTCCTCGCGCTCGGCGTAGGCAACCGAGTGCACGAGCACGTCGATGGCCCCGTAGACCTGCCCGGCCCTCTCAAACACGCGGTCGACGGCGACGTCGTCGGTGACGTTGCACTCTTCGATCAACTTTGCGTTGACACTCTCGGCGAGCGGCCTGACGCGGCGCTCAAGCTTCGGGAACGCGTAGCTCAACCCGATTTCTGCGCCCTGCTCGTGCATCGCCTGCGCGATCCCCCAGGCAATCGAGTATTTGTTGGCGACGCCGAAAACCAGCGCGGTCTTTCCTTCTAACAGGCCCACAGTCGTCCATCTCTCCTATGCTGTCAGCCCCGCGAAACGTGTGGATTGTCCGCAATCCAGAAGCGCCAGGGCTTGCTCTTCCACGGCTCAGGGACGTTGATCCCGACGCGCGGCCCGCTGCATACCTGCTCGACGGGCGGCGGCTCCCCTTCTTCAACGAAGAGCAGGCTCTCCGGGCCGGTCATGTTCAGGCCGTGAGACGATTTGTCGATGCCCAGGGCCATCGTCAGGCGGCCCGGCCCGTTTGTCCATTCGTGCTGAGGCCGCCCGGCGCGGCGGGTCGACATCTGATCTAACCCCTCGACCGGCTCCAGGGCACGCAGGAGGATCGCAGCGGGATAATCAACTTCCGGGGGCTTGGCGACAACGTTCAGGAGCCAGTACATGCCGTAGATCAGGTAAACGTAGCTGACCCCGACCGGGCCGAACATGACGGCGTTGCGCTGCGTCATTCCCCGGTGGCCGTGCGATGCCGCGTCACCCCAGCCGGTGTAAGCCTCGGTCTCGACGATGCGCCCGGCCAGACGCCGACCATCAACCCGGTGGACGAGGACTCTGCCCAGCAGATCACGGGCGACGGCGCGGGTATCGCGGGCGAAGAACGTGCGAGGCAGCCGGGACATGAACACCCCTTCGTCGCGCCGAGCGATCGCCCGGTGCGACGAGACGCCTCACCTCTCCTCGTCCTGGAGGAGATCGCGCAGCACATCCGGGTCGGCGATGATGATGACGGTGCTTTCGCGAATGATGTAGGTTGTCCCGTCAGACGTGGAGATCACGTCCCCGCCGACGGCATCCCGCCCGATGGACTTGTCACCCGCAACGGTGTCGCCGCCGACGTGCAGCCGGACGGCGGGCGGCTTTTCCGGCTCAATGGGGGATTGGGCCTGTTTGAGGCCGGCGGCCAGAGCCTCGATCTTCTCCTGGTTGGCGGGCTGGGGCTGCGAGACCCCCCGCTCCCAGCGGGAGACCGTGCTGCGGGAGACGCGCAGCATCCGGGCCAGGAATGTTTGCGACCACTTCCAGGTTCTGCGCAGTTGCTTGAGTTTCTCGATCACCATACGCTCCAGTGTGCAGAGTCAGGCGGCGAACCGCGGGTCGTTGTCCAGCGTGAGGCGCAGACCGTCGGGCAGCGTCGTTTTGGGCGTGTAGCCCAGCAGCTTCCCCGCGCGCGTCAGGTCGGCGCGCATGTGGCGTACACCGCCCGGCTGGCCGGTGTTGTAAATCGGCTCCAGGTGCCTGCCCACGACCTGCCCGATGGCAACTACCAACTCGTTCAGGCTGGTTTCTTCGCCCCCACCCACGTTGATCACCTGCCGGTCGATGTCGGGGGCCGTCGCCGCAGCGAGCAGGGCGTCGACCACATCATCCACGTAGACGAAATCGCGAGTCTGCTCCCCATCGCCGAAGATCACCAGCGATGCGCCGGCGAACGCCGCCTTCAGGAAGCGCGGGATCACGGGGGCGTGCGAGGCCGGAAGCTGCTGGCCGGGGCCGTAAGCGTTGAAGATGCGCAGCGAGACGGTTTCGATGCCCCACAGCATGCCGATGGTGCGGACGTAGGTTTCGGCAGCGAGCTTGCCGACGGCGTAGGGCGAGTCGGGGTTGGGGATCATGCCTTCGTGGAGGGGCTGCTGCTCCTGGGTGCCGTAGACCGCTCCCGACGAAGCGAGCACGACGCGCTGAACACCGGCATCACGTATGGCCTCCATGAGGCTGACCGTCCCCCCGACGTTGTCGTGGTTGTAGTCACGCGGGTACTGGATCGATTCGGGCACCGAGACACGCGCGGCCAGATGGTAGACGCAGGAGACATCCTGAAGCAATGTCCACAGCTTAGGAATGTCGGCCACGTCGCCGCGTGTAAAGAGAACGCGCGGGTCGAGGCGGTCGGGGTCGCCCGAAGTCAGGTTGTCGATCACCCGCACCTCGTGCCCGCCTCCGACCAGCCGATTTGCCAGCGCCGAGCCTAGGAAGCCTGCGCCACCCGTAACGAGGAATCGCATTGCCATAACACCTCTCGGTGGGGGATTATACATAGAAGTCGGCTTGAAGCGTAAAAGTCGGGGCTTGGCGTGGCCGCGCTCCGGCCTCAGGCACCGGCCCCGGCGTCCAGCGCCTGGATAAGCTCCCAGGTGAAAGTGTAGGCTCGCTGCAGCACCGTCGGGTCGATCTTGTCGACCGTATCCCCGATCTGGTGCCAGTACAACTCTCTGGCCTGTGCCCGGTTACCCGTTCCGTGCGGGCCGGTGCCGATCAGCGTGATGGCCGGGACACCGAAGCGTATTGCGTCGGCCATCTCGGTGCCCCCACCCATGATGACCGCCGGGCCAGCCCGCAGATCCGGGCGCCCGGCGGCCACTTGCTGCGATAGGGTGATCAGATCGGCACCGGCCTGGGTCACGAAGGGTACAATGACGCCTTCCTGGACCGCCCACGCCAGGTCGTCAATGCCCATCATCTCGAACACCAGCGCGGCGGGGTGGTGCAGTTCGGGCAGGTGCCGCCTGTAAAAGTCGATTGCGCCGTAGTGCTTCACCTCCTCGCAGCCGGTGCAGGCCAGCCACACGCGAGTGTGTTTGAGTGGCTCCGCCCGCAGGTGCCCGGCCAGCGCCAGGACCAGCCCGGAACCGCTGGCGTTGTCGTTGGCTCCGGGGCTGTAGGGGGAGAGGTCGGCCTGGATGCACGCTGCCGCAAGCAGAGTGGCACACAATGCGCCAGGAATCCCCGCCGACCATCCCCATCCTACCTGGAGGATCGTGCCTGCAGCGTAGAGTATTGTTTGCAGGCAGAAGGTGAAGAAGGTCAGCGTGGCGAACGCCCGCCAGACGATCACCCGGCGCTGGCTGGAAAAGATGAGTGGTGCACGGTTGGTGTCCACGTGTCCCATCAGGATCAGATCCTGCCGGTGTTCGTCGGCAGGCGGCAGTGCGGCGATGACGTTCTGGCTGCATCCCTTGGCGATCAGCCGCCGCAGGGGGTTGTTACGAAACAGCATCTCCATCGTCTCGGAGTAAACCGCCAGGAAGGCCAGCAGCGTTGCCAGCCCGGCGCTGATGCGCCCCGCCAGCGGGTAGACGATGAAGGCAAGCAGCATTGCGAGAGCAACCAGGGTGTGGATCTGGAAAGAGGAGGTGGCGCTGGTAAAAGACTCGACCTGTGGCTCAAAACCCAGTCGGGTCAGCACGTCCCGGCAGTATTCGGACGCCCGGCGCTCGTTCACGGTCGTCGCGCCACGCGGCCCGATCTCTCCGGCGAGGGCACAGATGTGCCCATACCAGGATTCGACATAAGGGGTGTGCTCGGCATGCATTGGGCTGTCGCCGCCTGCGATCACTATGGTGCGCTCTGTCGGGGCTGGCAAAGCGGCTGCTATGGCGTGTTCACATCCCCGCGCACGTGTTCGTCGAAGAATTCCAGGTTGCGCTGCATAAAAGTCTCGAAGCCGCGCCCGCTGTAGGCGTGCTTGCCACCGGGAGAGGGCCAGAAGGTCACATCAACCCCGGCGTCTTCCATCAGGCCCCACAATTCCTCAGACCACCAGTAAGGCACCGACTCATCCATCGTCCCGTGATGGATCATGACCGGCATCCGGACGCGATCCAGGTAGTTGACCGGCGATATCTCGGCGTAGGCCTCAGGATTGTCCGCCGGGTTGCCGTAGATCAGGGCGGTGGCCCGCATCGCCTCGTGCTGGGAAGGCCAGTGAAGCCAGCGGTGCTCCCAGTTGCGGGCGACATCACCGCTCATCGAGGCATACAGGACGACCGCATCGACCTGGTCGCTGATGACCATCGGCCACATACTGGCCTCGCCCCCCATGCTGTGGCCGACGATGCCGACCTGTTCGGGGATCGCCTGCGGCAGCGAGTCAAGCTGGGCGATAAGGTTCATGATGTCTATCGCGAACCCTATCCTGAAGGGGTTCGGCCCGCTGTCCGACCCGCCGTAGTTGCGATAGTCCGGCATCACGGCGATGTATCCCTGTGCGGCCAGCCAGTCGGCGACGCGCCAGCTATCAAAGCCGGGCTGGTATTCGACGGCGCGCAGGTAGCCGTGATTGACGACGATCACCGGAAAAGGTCCCTCTGAAACGGGGATGTCGATCAAACCCGTGATGGTCAGGCCATCGCTCTCGTAGCTCATGGCGTACTGCACGAAGTAGCGCTCGGACTTCACCACCTCGCCCACGACGATCCCGGCCCCCCCGTAGTCACGCGCTGCCAGATCGTCGATCCTGAGGCCGACGAAGGGGTCGGGCGTAGAGGACGGTGCAGGCGCGCCGCCGGGATTTGACGCCGGGGCGGAGGGGGCGGTCGGCGTGCTGCCTGGGGCCGATGGTGGGGTCACAGCAGAGGCGTCGGCTATCGTCGGCGTCATGAGAGAAGGCCCCTGCGGCTGTGCGGCCAGTCCGAGCGCGGTTTCAGGCGCGCAGCCGGACAGACCAAACACGATGATCCCCACGAAGAAGAGGGCGTGTCCGGGTTTGAGGAAGAGATTGGCAGTGCTCATAAGGCACTATGATACTACGGCCAATCGTCTTTTTCATATCCTTCGAACAGGGGGAGAATGCCCATCTCGCGGATCGCGTTCAGGAGGGCGGGCATATCTTCGCGGCGCACGACATGGGCACGGGGGCCAACCGGCTGCCCCAGCCAGCGGTTGACACGCTCATTGGCCCGCAGACGCTGGTAGACGCTGATGTCCCTGGCGACGACGATGACGACGTCCTGCACGACCACCTCGTCGGGCTGATCGTGCCAGGCCTGGAGCATCTCCAGGACGTTGTCCGGCAAACTGTGACCCGACAGGCGCTGAAGGAACGGCACGATGTGCGAGGGTAGAGTCACACCTTCTTCGGCTGCCCGTGCGATGGCCTGGGGCGTCAGGCGGTACAGGTATCCCCCCTGGCCCGCTTCCCTTCCTCCCGGCAGGCCAGGGGCAGGCGGCGGCGCGTCGATCCAGGCCGCGAAACGCGCGATCTGGAGCCGCTCGTAGCGGCTCAGGTCGGGGGGAACGGTGATGACGCCCTGCTCATCGACCTGAATCCGGGCCTCCGGGTCGGGTGCCGAGGGCCAGTCGGCCCGCCCCAGCAGCGCCAGACCGAGCGGGGTCAGGAGAAAAGCCCCATATTCGGCATGCACCAGCCCCAGCCAGCGCATCGGCCCTTCGATAATAAAGCGGAGCAAGGCCCCCTCGACGTGATCCCAGTACGCGAAGCCGTGCATGATCTCACCGGTGTAGGCATCACGCAGATACCAGGCTGCGTAGTCTCCGCCGGGGCGCTGGAAGTCGGGATTGGTCTGCTTGATATGCTCGACAAAGCCTCCCAGGCTCCACCATATCTCGGCGGGAACGCGGCGCATCGCCTCCACGACGGCCTGCCGTGCGAGGCGGGGATCGTTGGGCCAGTCGTCGGCTTCCAGGCCGGGCGTGTAGGCCAGGTCATTCCAGGCAGTCGAGACCAGCCAAGTTTCGGCCAGCGAGCGGAGCTGGTGCAGGCGCGGAGCTTCCAGCCAGGGGCGCACTGCATCTTTATTCACCTGGGTGACGATGTGTGTCAGCACCTCCTGATCGGCGACCAGATCCAGGTCGTAGGCCAGTTGGGTCAGCAGCGCCCGGCAGGCGGGCCTGTCGCGCCGACGCAGGTGCCGGTCGATCTTCTCTACCGGGCCGTTCGACAGCCACTCGCGGGCACTTTCGGCACGCAGCAGCAGGTAGGCCAGCAGAGTCGCCATGTCGTCCGGCGCGGTGGGCTGCCCGCCTTCGAACCTGCGCGGCGGCGCGACGGCATACCCCGGCGTCGCGACTACCGCATCCGGTTCCGGCTCCGGCAGCAGGGCGCGCAGATCGTCGGGGATGACGATGTGCTCCTGTGCCCCGGCCGGTGTCTGCTCGAAGGCGCGCACGACAAGGCCCCGGTAGTAGAGCGCCTCGGCAACGTTGTCGGGTGACAGCCAGGGCTTTTCGCGCTCGCGGCGGGCCGGTCCCATAGGACGCGGCTCGCCGTAGCGGCGTGTGAAGTGGGAGTACAGCAGGCGGCCTTCGTGCGCCAGGAGGTCGTTGAGCGCCGCCCGCTCCTCGTCCGTGAGACGCTCCCAGGTGGCCTCGACGGCATCAGGGCGCACCATCTGCACGGCAAGCTCTTCCGCAGCAGAGGCACGCTCCCGCGCCGTGAGGTCAATATCCCACTGCGCGGCGATGATGAGCAAGAGATCGAGGTCGTAATCGACCAGAACCCGATCCAAGGTCAACATAAGATGAACGCCGGTCACACTTCAACAAGGGCCCTTCCCCTGTATTATACGCAAGGGCCGGAGTCGTGCCGGGCGTATAGACCGTGCCAGGATGGATTCTCAGGGGCCGCACAGCACACGCAGCGCCGAGGGGATCACCTCCACCTCCACCTGACGAATGTCTTCGTCCCACTGCGAAAACACCTCACCATCGGTGTGGATAGCCATCGGGCGGTCGGACGTGATGCGTACCCGCCTGGCGGACCCAAGCTGAAAGAAGCGCCTGTACTTCGGGTGTTGGGCCATCATCACGACCAGCAGGAAGTAGCACATCTGCGGCAGGCTCAACCGACGCAGGATGACGTAGGACAGCAGCCCGTCATCCACGACGGCGTGCGGTGCGACGGGGAATCCTCCACCTTCGGCCCGGCCGTTGCAGATGCTGATCATGGTAACGAGGCGGTCGAACGGCTGTTGGTCATCGAACTGGATGGTGGCGTTAAGCTCCTGCGGGTTGAGCAGGATCGTCTCCAGCACCGAGACAAAATAAAGCAGGAAGCCACGATAGCGTGTCTTGCTGCGCGTGGCGATGTTGACGGCCCCGGAAAATCCAAAGCCGAGGGTGTTGTCCCAGTACTCTGTTCGCCTGCCGTCGCCAATGGTGGCGGCATCAACCGGACGGGTCCGGCCCGAAAACAGGCAGCGGATGGCCTCCTCCGGCGCAGAGGGCAGGTCGAGGTTATCGGCGAAGTCGTTCCCCGATCCGACCGGGACAACGCCCAGGCGGGGACGCTGCCCGGCCTCAACCCGCATCAGCCCGTTGACCACCTCGTGAACCGTCCCGTCTCCCCCGAGGGCCACGACAATGTCGTAGCCTTCCTGCGCAGCCTGGTGTGCCAGGTCAACGGCGTGCCCCTGCTGCTCGGTCGTCACCCAGTCTACTTCGTAAGCCTCCCCCTCCTGTGAGGCAAGCAGGGCCTGTTCTTCAACGAGTCTTTTCCAGTGGGCGCTTTTTGCTTCGGCGTTGCCCAGGTCAGAGCGGGGGTTGAGAATCAGCTTCATACGAGGCATCTTTGTCTCCGTCAAGGTATTTGGAGTCTGCTCGATCTATATTTGCTAAAACAACCAATGACAACCACAGATGCGCCCGTCATGCAGCCCGGCACGCGGCGTATGTCCTCCGGCTCAGGCGTAAGGCTATGACAGGTCAGGGCGATCACTGCTACACCGAAGGGCCTTTTGAAAAGCCATTTTGGCGGCTTGCGACATTGTTTTCTACCAGCCCGGAGGTAATTCAGCTACCTTCGTGGGTCTGCTTTGATCCACATATGGACTATTGGTAACTGAGCCACAACCTTTTCAAATGGCTTCTGGCTCTTTAGTTGCACTGATCCGGAAAGCGCAAGGACGGAGTTATTTATTTGTAACGAAGGTGTTTGCAACAAAGGCGCAAGGCCAGAGTTATTCACCATAGAATGAAAAGTGGAGAAGAGATTCTATGTGTCAACCCCACTTCGTGATACTTGAGCGCCGAAAACCGCACGATTCCGCGAATGTACTTCGCAGCCATCTTGCGGTTTTCCTCGACTTTTTCGCGCTGCCGTTATTTCCCTGTAACGAGAAGTTCACAAAAATTCACGAGAGTCTGCTGCTGAATCAACTATAATGGGTGCATGAAGAATATCTTGTGATCTGAGCGTCCTATGGTGGCAATTTTGTCACCAGTCAATAAAGTCGAATGCATAAAGGAATACAAATACAATGTTAAAAACCATTCGATCCGTTAAAACTATTGTTCTGGTAAGCCTGGTTGTCGTACTGTTAGCGGCCTGCGACACAGGGAATGTTGAGCAGGTGCAGGAAAAGACCTACTCGGTGGGCATTCTGAACCTCTCCCCATTTTTAGAGCAGGTTGTCGATGGGATGAAGGATGAAATGACAGAAAAAGGATACATTGAGGGTGAGAATATCACGTATATTTACGAAGGCGTCGGTAACCTCACTGTCGAGCAGCTCATCGAGGCTGAAGTAGATGTGATCTACTCAACCACCACCCGCGATGCTTTGGTTTCTAAGGAAGTAACCAACACAATCCCCATCATCTTCAACCTGACCACCGACCCGGTGGGCGTTGGATTAGTCGAGTCGGTAGGAAACCCAGGTGGTAACATCACCGGTATCATGGCGGTGCTGTCTGATGCGAAGCGTTTGGAGCTTTTCACCGAGATGGTGCCCGGTATGAAGCGTGTCCTGGTTCCTTTTGAGCCTGAACGGCCTCAAACCGTCGCCGTTCTCGAAATGATTCGCCCTACCGCTGAAAAATTAGGCCTTGAATTGGTAGTTGTCGACGCGCCAGACGAGGAGACCATAATTGCACTTCAAGAATCCTTGCCTGAGGATATCGATGCTATCTTCATACTGGGGAGTGGTGGGGCCAATTCGACTAGGACTGATGAGTGGAGCACTGCTGCTATCGAGCATGGTCTGCCTTTAAGCACTGAGTACCATCACACCGTCGGCCCCCTGATGAGCTATGGAACCAATCCATATGAGGTAGGAAGACAATCGGCTGATCTTGTAGATGCCATTCTCCAGGGGCGAAGCCCTGCCGACCTGCCGGTAAGGATGGCAGACTTGTACCTGACCATCAACCTGAGAACTGCAGAAGCTATCGGTATTGAAATCTCTGACGATATGCTGGCGCAGGCAAATAACGTCATTCGCGGTGATGAATAGAGGTTCATCACGTCAGGACTTACGCAGTTGGGAGGTCGGCGATCCGGCCGAAAGCACTCAACTGCGTAAGTCCAACAATAGGCCCCACGAAAACCCGTTATTTTCCTGTAACGAGAAGTTCATAAAAACTCACGGAAGGCTGCTGAAGAATATCCTGCGATCTAATCATCCTATGGTGGCAATTCTGCCAGCGGTCAATAAAGTCGAATGCACAAAGGAATACAAACGCAATGCTAAAAACCATTCGATCCGTTAAAATTATTGTTCTGGTAAGCCTGGTTGTTGTACTGTTATCGGCCTGCGGCACCGGCGATGGTAAAACGGAGCAGGAAAAGACCTACTCTGTGGGAATCCTGAACATCGGCACGTTTTTGGACCCGGTCATCGACGGGTTCAAGGAAGGGATGACAGAGTTGGGGTACATCGAGGGAGAGAATATCACGTACGTCTACGAAGGCCCCGCCGTGCTCACAACCGAGCAGCTCGTCGAGGCCGAAGTAGACCTGATCTTCTCCACTACCACTGTTGATGCCCTGGCTGCTCTCGAAGTGACCGACTCAGTCCCCATCATCTTCAACCTGACCGCCGATCCGGTGGGAATCGGATTGGTTGAGTCGATATCAAGCCCCGGCGGCAACGTCACCGGCGTTATGACCGTGCTAGGCGATGCCAGACGTTTGGAGCTTCTCACCGAGATGGCACCGGGCATCAAGCGCGTCCTGGTACCCAACGAGCCGGCCCGGCCCCAGACCGTCGCCGTTCTCGAGGAGATTCGCCCCGTCGCCGAAAAATTGGGGCTTGAACTGGTGGTCGTCGATGCAGAGGACGACGAATCCATAGCCGCGCTTCAACAATCCCTGCCCGAAGGCATAGACGCCATCTTCCTGTTGGGCAGCGGCGGAGCCAACCCGGTTGCGACTCCCGCGTGGAGCGTCGCCGCTATCGAGCACAATCTGCCGCTAAGCTCTGAACACCATCTGATGACGGCCGAGGGCGAAGGCCCCCTGATGAGCTATGGGACCATCATCTATGAGGTTGGGAAACAAGCAGCCGGCCTTGTAGATGCGATTCTCCAGGGGCGAAATCCTGCCGAAACACCGGTCCAAACGGCGGAGCTGTTTCTGACCATCAATCTGAGAACAGCAGAGGCTATCGGTATCGAGATCCCTGAAAGTATCTTAAGTCAGGCGAGCTTTATTGAACGTCCGGCCAATGAGTAACCTCGGCGGTTTTCTGGGGGGCATTGAAGGAGTGCCCCCCAGGAGTCGAAGGAAGGAATACAAAGGTGAAAAACGTACGTTCTGCTCCTATTATTCTTTTGATGAGTCTGCTGGCTGTGCTATTGTCAGGCTGTGGAGGGTCCCAGGCTCAAGAAACCTTCACCATTGGTGTGGTCAATGAAACTGAAGCCCTGCTCGTAATCTATGACGGTTTCAAGGCAGGGATGGCTGAATTAGGCTACGTTGAGGGTGAAAACATCACCTACATCTACAACGGCGCCGCAGGCACAGCGCCTGAGGACATTGATCGCGAAATCAAGAACCTACTGACCCAGGATGTGGATTTGCTTTTCACGGTGGGTACCGCGCCCGCCTTGGGTGCTAGAGAAGCCGTTTGGGGGATGGATGTTCCCGTGATCTTTGCCCCGATCGTCGATCCGGTCGGGGAGGGGATCGTGGAGAGCATAAGCCATCCCGGCGGAAACATAACCGGCGTTCAAGCTGGCACTCACCTTCCTAAAGCCCTGGAATGGCTCCTCACACTTGCCCCGGCGAGCACGGTCTATTTCCCTTACCATCCTGATGATGCAGTTGCGGTTACCACCGTAACAGCATTACGAGAAGTGGCCTCCACGCTCGGCGTCGAAGTCGTGGTTGACGAGTTGAATACTCCGGAGGAAGTGGTGGCTGCCATCGAGTCGCTGCCGGAGGATACTGTCGTCTTTCTCGTACCTATGCCGAGCTTAGAGTCAGGTCTGGCCGATTATGGCAAAGTTGCAATGGAACATGATATTGCCATGGGCACAGGCCATCCCGCTTACATAGCAGACGGGGTGTTAGTTGACTTTACGGTTGACTTGTTTGCCATAGGTCAACAGGCAGCCCGGATGGCGGATCAGGCTCTTCGTGGGACTGCCCCTGCCGATCTGCCGGTGGAGACAGCCGATGGTTTCTTGATCATCAACCTGCAAACGGCAGATGCCATTGGATTGGAGATCCCTGACGATGTGCTGGCGCAGGCAAAAGAGATCATTCGCGGTGATGAGTAGAGGTCCATCATGTTTAACAGTCTACGCAATCGTCTGACGCTGGTCTTTATCAGCCTGGCTGTTATTCCTCTGTTGGGCGTCAGCCTCTTCCTAGGTCTGCGCAGCTTCTCTACCCTTGAGGAGGAGGCACTGATCTCTCAAGGTGAGAAAGCACAGGTCGTCGGCACGGAGACAAGGGTATTTCTCGAAGCACGACAAAACGAATTGCAAACCCTTGTCGCGGTGCAGGGTTTAGAGGGACTTGACGTTGAGCTAAGGAACCTGCTCTCTATCGAATCTTCCTACCAGGAATTCGCAGTGCTTGACAGCACAGGGCAGGAAATGCTTCGGCTGTCTCGCGTTGAAGTTTTCCAGGATAGTGACCTCGCCAGCCGGGCTGAGAACGAGGAGTTTCGCGTGCCGGTCACAACCGGGGAAATCTACTACAGCCCTGTCTGGCTTGACGAGGCTAACCAAGAGCCTTTGCTCACCATGGCTATCCCCCTGGTGGACTTGCGCAGTGGAGCGGTTTCTAACGTGCTGCTGGCCGACTTGCGCTTGAAGCCGGTCTGGGACCTGTTCGCCACACTCGACCTTGAGAGCGGTGAGGACGTGTTCATGATCGACGCCGGAGGGCGTGTCATCGCTCATCGTAACCCGACAATCGTTCTGCGCAATACCACCTTTACGCTTCCAGAAGACAACATCCATGCGGCGGGCCTGTCTAACGACGATGTCATCCTTGGCACCTACCGGATGCAATTCGGCGATCAGGAGTTCACCGTCGTCTCTGAGCAGTCCTATGCTGAAGCTGCTGATCTGGCGACCAGCCTGCTTAACATCACAGCCATAGTTGCGGGTGTTACACTTGTAGTCGCCATCGCATTGGCGGTTCTGGTTGTGCGGCAGATTGTCCAACCGGTAGAGAACCTGTCGGAGACGGCCAAGCTGATTGCCAAAGGTGACCTGGGGCAACGTGCAGAGGTGACCAGCCAGGACGAGATCGGTACGCTGGCCGAGTCATTTAATGACATGACCTCCCAGCTACAAACAACACTCGAAAGTGAGCGTGCCGCCCGCCTGGAAGCCCAGGCAGCAACCCGCGCCAAGGACATGTTCCTGGCAACCATGAGCCACGAACTGCGTACACCGCTGAACGCAATGATCGGCTTTATGGGGTTGATGCTCTACAGCGACCAGCTTGACGAAGATAACTACTATATGGCAGAGCGGGCCATTGCCAATGCGGAACGTCTCTTAAGTTTGATCAATAACATCCTGGATCTGTCGCGGATCACCGTTGGACGGCTGGAAATTATCCCGGTAGAGGTAAGACCGCGACAGTTAGCCAAAGCCATTCAAGACGATATGGCGCTACGTTTTAAGGAAAAGGGCCTGGCTTTCGAAGTAAATGTCGATGAAACCCTACCTGAGGTCATCATCCACGACGAGGAGCGTTTGTTCCAGATTGCCACCAACCTGATAGGGAACGCCATCAAGTTTACCGAAGAAGGCAAGGTGAGCATGGACCTCAGCCGGAAGAACGATAGATTGGTCATCCGGGTTTCCGACACCGGTATTGGTATCCCTGCGGCCAAACAACAGATCATTTTTGACGAGTTTGTTCAGGTGGACAGCAGTTCTACACGGAGCGCCGGTGGTGCTGGACTTGGGTTGTCGATTGTAAAACAGCTTGCCATCTTAATGCATGGCAACGTAGGTGTGACCAGTGCGGTCAACGAGGGAGCGACTTTTACCGTTGACTTGCCGCTTGATCTGGCCGCGCCACAAACAAAGAGCTCTCAATCTTTTGAAATGACTGCACAAGGAGCCTAACATGATACCCAACAAGATCAAAGATCAATTCAAAGATTGGGATGTGTTGGTAGTAGATGACGAGCCTGATAGCCTCGAGGTAGCGCGCCGTTGGCTGAAGCTGGCAGGTGCTAACGTGGTCACGGCCGACAATGGTCAAAAAGGTCTTGACGCAGCTATTGAGTACATTCCTAGATTCATCTTGGCGGATCTGACCATGCCGGTGATGGATGGTTGGGAACTCTTGTATGAGCTTAAGCGTAACCCCAGGACAGAACGTATCCCGGTGATTGCCCTGACGGCGCACGCGCTTTCTGGCATCAGGGAGCAGACGATCCGGGCCGGTTTCGTGGATCACATCCCTAAACCGCTCAGTCCGCATAAGTTTATCGAACATGTCGTTGGCATTGTTCGACAGGTACCGGAACTCGCTGAGTTGTTACCTGTATCCGAGTATCCCGGCAGTTTCTAACTCATAAAAATTTGACAGTATTCGTCTGGAGGTACAAATAAAGTGCATGAATTCCCTTTCCTGATTGTAGAAGACGAGCCTGATGGACAGGAACTCGTGTCACGGATGCTTCAAATAGCGGGGGTTTCCGTCGAAGTCGCCGACGATGGTGAAACCGGCTGGGAGATGCTGCAATCCAATACCTACGCGGCTGCCATCATTGACCTGGCATTACCCGGCATGGATGGCATCCAGTTGTTGAATCAAGTCCGCTCCAGCAACGACCTCAACACACTGCCCTGTGTGGCAATTACGGCCTATCACACCCCTGAGTTAAAGCAGCAGGCTCTAGAGGCCGGTTTTGACTTCTATTTCGCCAAACCACTCGATAGAACAATCTTTTTGGAGGCTTTGTTTAACTTGTTGGGTTGAGTGTGTAGTTGGTATCATACAGGTGAAGCTGCCACTCCAGTAAATGGCAACAATCCCGATTTCCCGCAATGCCCTGGGGCAAGCTCTGAGGCATTACGAGAAATCGTCCCTTCGGGGCCGGTTGTTGCCAAGTTACTGCACCAGGACTTCGCCCTGCGGAGCCTTCGGCTCCGGCACCTCATCCACCCGGCAAGTTGGGGGGCATCCTGGCGGGGCAGTGAATAACCTAGAAACCATGCTCCGACGACCAACAGGGTTTCGTCGTGCTGCCCCGGCATTGGGTTGTGGAATGCACTTTCGGTCTCTAAATCCAGGCCCTCCGGGAAGGGATTTTGAATGCTTGCCTGGTTTAGACGCGCAGTTCGCAGCGTCAATCAGAATATCTGGCTGGCAGTGCTTGGCCTGGGAGTGCTGGCGCTGGTCGTTTTTAGTCTCGCCCGCGAGGGATCGGGCGCGGACCCGGAAGTCGTCCAACTGACCATCGACGCGGTCAGTACACAATCGAATCTGTACGTGCCGACCCTCGCCTCGCAACTGACACAGACTCCTGTCGAGGCGGCCCTCACCGGGGCTGCACCAACGCTGGTCCTGCTGGGCGCGCAGGAGATACACCAATTTGCCGCCTCGGCGTCCGCCGACTCTGAGCCAGATCCGCGCGATGGAGGAGCGGTTCAGGCGACCGGCCCGCCCAACACGAAGGGCTGCATCGATGCCCGCACTGCCTGGTCGACTGCCGACCCTAACGGCCAGGGGACGCTGACACTGCTCTACCCGCAACTGGTGACCCCGACCGGCATCCGGGTGCACCAAACCTACAATCCGGGCTTCATTGCGCGGATCATCTTCATCGACCTGTACGGTGAGATGCATACGGTCTACGAGGGGACACCGCAGCCTGCGTCCCAGTGCCCCTTGGTGCTCGACGTTTCCATCACCGACGCGAACTACGAGGGCAACGTCGTCGCCATCTTCGTCGATCAGACCACCAGCTCCGGCGGCTGGAACCAGATCGACGCCGTCGAACTCATCGGCGTCAAGCACTAGTACTGGGACGGAAGCACGAAAAAGTTGAGGGAAATTGCGCAGCCGCCAACCGTTGCGGTGGGCACTCCGGGCTTTCAGGCCATGAAGGCTTTTTCGACCCCCAGGGGCCGCAAACAGGACCGGCCCGCAGAATCTCTCCTCCGCTTTTTCGTGCAATGCATTCCCCCCTCTGTATTGACACGGTCAAAAAAACATGATAGGCTGTGTACAACGTTGTATACAACGTTGTACATTCGCCACACTCCAATAGACTGTTTGACTGGATGGAAAGTAACCGCAGGCTAGATCGGCAGGCTGGGCAATCCTTGGGCGATTTCGGCTTCCATTTGACGTGGTGGCCCTTTCTTGACCTTCTTCCACAATTCTTGGCCCGCCGATGGTACTGGTTTCAGAGCATTTTCAGCGAGATGTACAATTCTGCCTGATTGAGGATGGTAGGAATTATCTCATGTTCCCAGCAGCTATGCCCAGGTTCTTTTTGAGGCAATTGGCTCTCTTGACCGGGACAGAAGAACTGTGATAAGATGAGTGATAACGATAACGGTATCGATAACGGCTCGGTGTCTGCATCTCTTTCCTGTTTGACAGGGCTCCGTGATAGTTCCCGGCGTTTGCTTAGGAAAGGAGAAGAAAGTATAAGCCAAAAGGCACAGTAAAGAAGACTTTGTCTCTGGCTAGGGTCAGGTCCCTCAAGCCCATTCCAAAAGGAGAGAGGACAATGTTGAGAAAAATATTCGCCATTACTGTTTTGCTGCTCGCACTAGGACTAGCGACGGCCTGCACACCGGCCCCTGCGGCAGCCCCGGCTGAGGAAGAGGCGGCCCCGGCTGAGGAAGAGGCAGCCCCGGCTGAGGAGGGCGAGAAGTGGTGCAGCGGTGTCAATATCGTATTCTTCCCCGGTGGTCCACCAGGCGGCCCGTTTGCGACCGTCGTCTACAACGGCGCAGTACAGGCGGAGAAAGATCTGGGACCTAACGTTGAATACGTGTGGTCAGACTGGGATCCGGAGAAGATGGTGACCCAGTTCGTCGAAGCTGCTGCCACGAAGCCCGACGGTATCGCCGTCATGGGACATCCCGGTGAGGATGCCTTTGAGCCGGTCATCGAGGAGGCCATTGCTAACGGCATCATCGTGACCAGCCAGAACACCACCCTGGACCGGATCGAAGCTAACCACTTCGGCGAGGGGTTCGGCTACGTTGGACAGGAGCTGTACGCGGCCGGCTACTCGCTGGGCTCGGAGGCCGTCAAGCGCTCCGGCCTGGGCGAGGGTGATCGGGCGATGGTCTGGGGACTGCTGTCTCAGCCCACACGCGGTCTGAGGACCCAGGGTGTCATCGACGCACTCGAAGAAGCCGGTATGGAGGTGGACTACCTCGAGATCGACTCCGAGACCAATGCTGAAGCTGCAGCAGGCATTCCCACGTTCACCGGCTACGTCTCGGCCAACCCGGATGTGGCACTGGTGGTCACCGACCACGGCGCGTTGACCTCGACCCTGCAGGCCTACCTGGAGGCTGCTGGCAAAGGGCCGGATGACATCTACGCAGCAGGCTTCGACCTCTCACCGGCGACGGTGGAGGCGATTCGCGGTGGCTGGACCGACCTGGTGATCGACCAGCAGCAGTGGTTGCAGGGTTATCTGCCCATTCTGCAAATCTGCCTGACCAAGAAGTATCAGTTCTCAGGTCTGCACATAGACACGGGATCTGGCTTCGCGCACATCGACAACGTCGAGCTTCTGGCCGAGCTTGCAGAGCAGCAGATCCGATAAGCGTATTCGAAGGGTTGCCGCTCTCTGGTTGGTGTATACTTAGAGAGCGGCACTGGCTCAAAAATCAGGGGCAAACAGCCCGGAGTGCGATGGCGCTGATCAGCATGGCTGGCAAGATGCACAGGCCATGCACCGGAGCCGCATACTCCAGCCGTTTGCCCCCCGGCTTTCCATTTGCATGATGCCCTGAGTGGTTAACCTGGGGCCTGGAGCACCTGGCACCGCGCGCTCATGATGCTAACGCTGGTTGTACGAAGGAGCAACTCATGACTGATCGGCTCGAGATGAGGAACATCTCCAAGTCCTTCGGGGAAGTTCAGGCGCTGCTAGATATCGATTTCAGAGTTGGCCCAAACGAAATCGTGGGTTTGTTGGGCGACAACGGTGCCGGTAAGTCCACTTTGATCAAGATCATCACCGGCTACTACCAGCCGGACACCGGCGATATCTACTTCAACGGCAAGCAGGTTGAGAAATTGACGGTTCAGAAAGCCCGGGAACTCGGTGTCGAGACCGTCTACCAGGAACGGGCGCTGGCAGACCTGCAAACGCTGTGGAGAAATATTTTCATCGGGCGGGAGATGACGACTTTCATGGGTTTCCTGGACGTGAAGAGGATGCATGAAGAGACCAACAAGCTGATGCTCGAATCGATGGGCTTCACGTCGACAGCGGTGACACCCGATTCGATGATCAAGACCTTTTCGGGTGGTGAGAAGCAGGGTGTAGCGATTGTAAGGGCCCTGTATTTCGATGCCGAACTCATCATTCTGGATGAGCCAACGATGGGGCTGGCGTTGAAGGAAACCAGGAAGCTGTTGGACTTTGTGCAGCAAGTTAGAGATGCCGGCAAATCTGCCATTTTCATCGATCACAACGTGTTCCACGTCTATGAAGTTGCGGACCGGGTTGTCGTGCTGGACCGCGGCATGGTGGCTGGAGAGTTCAACACAAAGGACATCACTCTGGACGAACTGATGGAGAAGATGTACCGAGTGGCACAGACAGGCAGCCTGGATTAGAAGATGCGCGACTTAGTCCGCTGGCGGGGGCCAGCCCGGTTGGTGTGATGGACATGGCAGGCACCGTGTGGGAATGGTGCTCGAACGAATATGATACGCCCGACCACACCGGCCTCTCCGGAGATACTACCCACGTAGCGCACAACTCGGCAATTTAGCAACATCCAGGTAACTTGATAACCAGTTCTCTCCAGGGCCGCACAGGAACAGCAGTGCACGAAGAGAGAGCATGACTCTCAAAACGACGGGAAAGGAAAGAGGGCAGATGGTTTCTCGCACTGAAGAACAGGTGCAGGCAACCCTGGGCCAGGCCCAAAGAGGGCAGATGGGGTTTGCCAGCTTTGCTCGCAAGAATGCTCTGCAGCTAGGCATCGTCAGCGTGTTCCTGACGATGTGGGTTGTTTTTATTGTTTCAGCACCGGAAACATTTCTATCCCCCGAAATCTACGCGGCATTCATGGCCACGGTCCCCATCTTTGGGATTATCGCTTTGCCGTTAACGATGGTCGTCATCGCGGGCGAGATGGACCTGTCGTTTCCCTCAATCATGGCGATAGGGACAGTTGCCTTTCTAGAGATTTACAACAACACTGGCAGTGTCTGGCTGGCCTTTGGGGTATGCTTGCTTGTAGGCTTTGTGGCCGGGCTTTTGAATGGCTTCATTGTGGTCAAGGTAGGGATCCCATCGTTGATTGCAACCATCGGTACCCAATTCTTCTGGCGGGGCGTCGTTCTGGTTGTCAGGGAAGGGAGTTCGTCGGCTACTCTAGTGGGACCGAAGAAGACGCTGTTGGGGCAAGCCCTTGCAGGCAAGATTGCCGGTTACTGGCCGGTTCAGATGGTCTGGCTGCTGCTGGCCACTGTCGGCGTGTGGTTTGTGCTGAACCGCCACAAATTTGGAGCCCACGTCTATTTGATTGGCGACAACGAAAACAGTGCCCGGCTGATGGGTGTCAACGTCGACCGCGTACGGATACTGATATTTGCCATTGTTGGCGTTGCCTCCGCCTTCGCGGGTCTTATGGCCAGCCTGCTCGTGAGCAACTTCTTTACCACATTGGGCGAGGGCTATCTTCTGACAACCCTGGCCTCCATATTCCTGGGCGGCACTTCAGTTTTCGGTGGAACAGGAACCATACTGGGCACGTTTATCGCTTGCTTTATTATCGGTTCCATAAACGCGGCCATCGTCGCCGCTGGTCTGACCGGATTCTGGACCAAGCTGGTTTATGGGGTGATTCTCACCCTCTCTGTGGCTATGCACGCTATTCTACGAAAGAGAATATCATAACGTTTGCATGAGTAATGGTTGTTGGTTATCTGCCGAACAGGTGCGGCACTGTCTCGCGTTTATGCTTCCCTCCTGATTTCTCCAATCTACGACATTTCTTGTGCCCGTGAAATCAGGGGAAGGTCACATCATATTCTGATTGACTGAGCACCAGCCTTTTTCAACAACTACCGTAGGAAGCACCGTCTTTCTGTAAGCGGTGAGGAAACGGGCTGTTTGCCTCTTTTCTCCCAGTCGTTGTATACTCCCCTCGCATTTTCGTTCGGGTACGAGTTGCAGCAGGTTCTCCGTGGGGTATCAAGGCCCGCCGCCTGCTCTGGATGGTGGTATCTGGCGGCTTTGCGCCGATGAGCCACCCCACGGATAAGGGGGGTCAGATTACCATGCCATCCAACTATGATCCTGACGACAGGCCCGTTGCCACGGGCAAACTCAGCCCGGACCAGCGTCGAGCGCTCGTCATACCCAGTCTAGGGGGCTTTGGCAGCCGCTTTTCAGCACGAGATATTGTCTATCACCCCCTACCATATAATTACCAGGCGATCCAGAGTCCGGCCTCGTGGCGTGTTGAGTTGAAATTCGGCGCGCCAGCCCCCCGGCTCGTCGTCGGGCTGGATATCTACGGGGACGTGGTTCTGGGGCGAGGGGCACAGGGGCCAGAAAACCCGGACATTGACCTCTCCAACCTGGAAGCTCTGGAACTGGGGATCTCACGCCGCCACGCGCTTTTACGCCCCACGCGCACCCAGCTTTTTCTAATCGACCTGGAAAGCACCAACGGCACCTACGTCAACGCCATACCGGTCGGACGTGGTATGGCCCAGGTCATCCGGACGGGTGACACAATCGCGCTTGCCGGGCTGAACTTTGTTATCGAGATCGTCCATTCACCCAAGAGTATCAAGCCGGAGATTGCCACCAAGCCGCTGAGTCAATCACGGGCGAAGGCTCAGGAGAATAAGCCGGAGACGCTCAAACTGGGCATAAAGCCCGACTCCTCTTCGCCTCCACCCCCGGCCATTCCCGGCCCCTTACCACCGATCAGCCCCAAGGAGACCGAAAAAGAAAGCCCATCCGAAAAGCTCCAGGATGCCAAACGCTCCGAGCAGGACACCGACTCAAGTTAAGAGAGGGATTGACCCGGCACGCAGGATCAAGAAAAGCGCTCAGCCACCGACGAGCGCTTTCTCTTTTCTCTGATTGTCGGGGAAGGCAGTCGTCTAAACCGCCGTCCTGGCGACCTCCACGACACGGGCGAAGGTATCCGGATCGTGCACTGCGATATTAGCCAGGGTCTTCCGATCCAGTTCAATGTTGGCCTGCTTGAGGGCGTGGATGAAGCGACTGTAGCTCATACCGTTCATGCGTGCCGCCGCGTTGATGCGTATGATCCACAGCCGCCGCAGGTCGCGACGCCGGTTGCGCCGGTCGCGGTATGCATACCACAGGGACTTCAGCATGGCCTCATTGGAGCGGCGGAAAAGCCGCCCACGCGTACCGTACTGTCCCTTCACCGATTTGACAATCTTTTTATGGCGGCGGCGTGTAACAACACCACCTTTTACTCTTGTCATTGTATCCTCGTTAACCCAGATGTGTGCGAGCGCAGGTATCCACCCTCAGCCTAGCTAGGGGGATTGCTCTTATACTTATCCAAATAGGGGGCCAACTGCCGGATGCGCCGCTTCTGGCCGCTTGCCGTTACCTCGGTCATGCTATCAAGTTCCCGCTTTGTGCGGGGCGATTTTTTACGGCGCAGGTGGCTCTTAGGGCCTCTGGTGCGAACGATCTTGCCAGAGCCGGTCACGCGAAGGCGCTTGGCAGTTGCCTTATGGGTTTTCAGTTTGTATTTCTTCGGCTTCGTCTTAGCCACGCGATTCGCTCTCCTTCGTAACTGCCCGCCGGTAACCCGCATTAAAAGGCCGGACACGTGGAGCATCCGACCTTTGAACAGACACTACCGGCGACCTGGATATCTATAACATGGGTTTATGCAACAATTATTTCGGTTTGGCAGGGCCAAGCACCATTAACATGGTGCGCCCCTCCATATCAGGCTGCTGCTCAACTACCGCCACGTCCTGCAACTCTTCGGCGATTTCCCCCAGGGTCTGAAGGGCTATCTCAGGGTAGGTGATCTCGCGCCCCCGGAAGCGAATGCGCACCTTGACCTTCATCCCCTTCTCTAACCACCGACGGGCATCCCGCACCTTGAACGAGCGATGGTGTTCGGTCGTCTTGGGGCGGAGCTGGATCTCTTTGATCTCAACCTGCTTCTGCTGCTTGCGAGCCTCGCGCTCTTTTTTGGCCTGTTCGTACTGGAACTTGCCGAAGTCCATGATCTTGCAAACCGGAGGCGTGGCACCGGGTGCGACTTCAACCAGATCCAGGTCGAGATCATGGGCCATGTCCAGCGCTTCCCGGAGGCTCACTACGCCGACATTCTCACCCGTCTCTCTGATCAGACGAACCTCGCGTGCAGAGATTTCGTTGTTGAGGCGGTAGGTTGATTTGGCTTTAGTTATCGCAGCCCCCTTGTCTAAGCAACTGTGAGGTTGCACACCCATCTTGCAACCTCCGGCGGACTAAATCGAGTGTACCATAGTGGTACTAAGTCGTCAACATTTTTACGCTTGCGGACAGGGGAATGGTGAAAGCAACAGTTTCCTTAGCGACGGCGGCGAGGCACCTGTTATAATAGGGCAGTGAGTTCGCTGCGCTTTCCGATTTATCCCACATTGCAAACAATATCAGGATACGGTTACGGACAGGATAGAACTGCCATGGCCTTGCAAGTTTTCAACCGGCTGACGCGCCAGAAAGAAGCATTTACACCCCTGGTTGAGGGGGAGGTCAGGATGTACGTCTGTGGGCCCACAGTGTACGACGACTCCCACCTGGGCCACGCCAAAACCTACACCGCCTTCGACGTGATCGTCCGCTATCTCCGCTACAAGGGCTACCGCGTGCGCTACGTCCAGAACATCACCGATGTCGGCCACCTGCTGGAAACAGGCGAGGATCGCATTCTGAAGATGGCCGGGGCGCTCAGCCTGGAGCCGATGGAGGTCGTCGAGACCTATACCCGCTCCTACTTCGAGGACATGGATGCGCTGGGCATCACCCGCCCGGACATCTCGCCGCGCGCCAGTGGACACGTCCCGGAGCAAATCGCGATGGCACAGGCGCTGCTGGAGAAGGGACACGCCTACGTCACGGAAGAGGGCGATGTCTACTTCGACGTGACGAGCTTTCCCGAATACGGCAAGCTCTCCGGGCGGAATCTTGAGGATCTACAGGGCGAGCGCGAGATCGTCACCTCAGGGAAGCGCCATCCGGCGGACTTCGCGCTGTGGCGGCACGCCGGGCCGGAGCACCTGATGCAGTGGGACAGCCCCTGGGGACGTGGATTCCCCGGCTGGCACGTCGAGTGCTCTGCGATGGCGAAGAAGTACCTCGGCGAGACGTTCGACATCCACGGCGGCGGGCTGGAGAACCAGTTCCCGCACAACGAGTGCGAGATCGCGCAGTCCGAGGCGGCGCACGACAAGCCTTTCACGCTGTACTGGCTGCTGACCGGCTCGCTGACGATCAACGGCGAGAAGATGAGCAAGAGCCTGGGCAACTTCGTGACGATCAAGGATGCGCTGAAGCAGTACCGTCCGGAGGCGATTCGCTACTTCCTGCTGTCGGGCCACTACCGCAACCCGGTCGACTACAGCGAGGAGGCGCTCAAATCGGCAGAAGGCGGCTGGGAGACGCTGATGATCGGGGTCCAGCGGGCGCGCTACGCGCTCAGAGAGGCACCGGAGAGCGATGCCGGTTCAGGCTTCTCGAATGTGCTGGAGGAACACAAGCAGCGCTTCCTGGAGGTCATGGACGACGACTTCAACGCGCCGGAGGCGCTGGCCGTCCTGCAAAGCCTGACGACCGAGGTCAACAAGCTGCTTGACGAGAGCGAAGAGGTAGGCCGGGCATCGCTGGAGGCCATCGACGGACTGTATCGAGAGCTGGGGGGACAGGTGCTCGGCGTCGTGCCCGACCAGATCACGCTGAGCTTTAGCGTCGAGCAGGTCGATCCGCTGATCCAGACGTTGATCGAGTTGCGCACCGAGGCACGCGAGAACAAGGACTACGCCCACGCCGACGCCATCCGCGACCGGCTGGCCGACCTGGGCGTGCTGCTCGAAGATCACTCGGACGGGACGACCACCTACCGCGTAAAATGAGGGTGAACCCCACGGGACGGGGTGGCTCTCGTCCCATTGAGCACACCACACGGTTCGATGAGTGTTGAATTTCTCTACGGTCGCCGCCCGGTCCTGGAAGCGCTGCGCGCCGGGCGGCGGACTGTCAAGCGTCTTGTCATCGGCGAGGGCGGGGCCGAGTCCGCGCCCATACGCCCGATCATCTCTGCGGCCCAGGCGCGCGGCGTTCGGGTTGAGACCTGCCCCAAAGATTGGCTGGACGCGCGCACTCGTGGCGCAAACCACCAGAGTGTGGTGCTCGAAAGCGGGGCATACCCCTACGTCGAGATCGGAGACGTGCTCGACGCCGCCGGTGAGCGCGGCGAGCCGCCGTTTTTATTGCTGCTCGACCTGATACAGGATGTCCAGAACGTCGGGACGCTGCTGCGCACCGCCGAGGCCGTAGGCGTGCACGGCGTCATCTTGCAGGAGCGGCGCGCGGCGGGGATCACCCCGGCGGTCGTCAGTTCGTCGTCGGGGGCGGTCGAGCATCTGAGGGTCGCACAGGTAACGAACCTGGTGCGGACGATGAAGGCCCTTCAGGAAAGCGACGTGTGGCTGGCCGGACTTGACGTGGGGGACGACGCCATCCGCTACGACCGGGCCAACCTGGACGGCGCGCTGGGTCTGGTCGTGGGCAGCGAGGGCAAGGGGCTGCGCCGCCTGGTGAGGGAAACCTGTGACTTCATCGTCTGTCTGCCGATGCGGGGCCGGGTCGAGAGCCTCAACGCGGCGGCGGCGGGCAGCGTCGCGCTTTACGTGGCCTGGCAGGCGCGCGGCTTCGGCGGGGAACAGGCGGGCAAATCGTCCTAGTCCGCTGCCTTCCGGCGAGCCAGCATCACACCCAGCCCCGCGAAGACCCCCCCCACCCCCAGAGTGCCAAGGGCGATCCCCAGCCGCCAGCCGGTGCCGCCGGGGAAGATCAGGCGCGGGTCAACGGCGCTGACCGCCAGATCGTCCGGACGAAACGTCACCTCGACCGGACGGCCTTGCTCGCCGAGGCGGTCGCCTAGGCGGTGGTAAAAGCTCCGCGTGACGACCTGCTCACCGTTGCGCATCTGCCCATCGGGAAGCGTGGGGAAAGCGTAGCGCACGACGTACGCCGGTGGATCGAAGGGGAGCAGGCGGTCGGGGCGTGTCTCGACCAGCTTCTCGGTGATCACCCCCTCAACGACCACCACCTCACCGGAGAGCCGGAGGGATGTCCGCACGCGCCCATAGACGCTGTAGAGCAGCCCCAGGGCGGCGACGCCCAGAACAAACGCGATGACGATGCTCAGCAATCCGATCAGCCGTCGTCTCATGTCAAGCCCTCGCAACTGCCCGCACACTACTCGCCCATGATCTGCACGACCAGCGTGCGATGGCGGGACCGGGTGTCAAAGTCCACGTAGAGGATCTGCTGCCATGTGCCGAGCGTCAGGCGACCCTCGACGAAGGGCACCGTCAGGCTGGGGCCGAGCAGGGCCGCTCGCACGTGGCTGTGACCGTTGCCGTCATGCCAGCGCAAATTGTGCTTATACTCGCGCCTGGGATCAACGATCTC
Organism: uncultured Anaerolineae bacterium; assembly: GCA_964603985.1. GTDB lineage: Bacteria > Chloroflexota > Anaerolineae > Aggregatilineales > UBA3940 > CAZRXG01. The sequence continues at coordinate 148,986 of CAZRXG010000003.1, forward strand.
GTCAAACAGGCGGCCCAGGTCTGAGAGCGCACCGCTTTCGAACTCGATGGTCGTCAGCGCGCTGGTCGAGCTGGGACAGAAGACCGTCACAATCCCGCTGCCCAACTTGCTTTCCCGCACCAGACGGGCGACCTCATCGGTGATGTCGTGCATATCGGCGTTGCCGCGCGTCTTCAATTCAAGATCGCGGGTCGTAACCACGCTGCACCTCCTTAACTCTGCCAGGGCAGCCGGGGGGCGAGCCGGTGAGAGCGTGCGCCCCGCAGCAAGGACATGTATACCACAATCGCCCGATAATCACGATAAAACGTCACCCAGAGGGCGATACGTCACAGCGGCTTTCCCGTGAATTTCCTTTGACAGCCTCAAGGCAGAACGGTATGATCTGCCCGGCAATTCGGGTTTTTGTGTGGTGAGTGAATCTTGGGCAGGCGATCTTCCAACCCCGGCAGGCTGCTTAAATGGCTGACCCCCGGCATTCGTGTCAAGCGATGGCTGGGGCTGTTTATGGTTGGCGCGATCATGCTGGGGCTGGGCATCGCGATGCTGCTGCTGGAACTGTACCGGACGTACCCGCTGCCGGGCGCTTCCCTGCTGACGCTGGGGGGCGCGCCGCTCTGGGCACGGGCCGGGCTGGCCGGTGTCACCGGGACTGTGCTGGTGGTGCTGGCCGTCATCCGCCTCAACCGGGCCATCCTGGAACCGCTGGCCGTGAAGGGGCCGGACCTGATCGACGCGATGTTTGAACACCGGCAGCGCCAGCGCGGGCCGAAGATCGTCGCCATCGGCGGCGGAACCGGCCTGCCGACTTTGCTGCGCGGTCTGAAGGCCCACACGGCCAACCTGACGACGATCGTCACAGTAGCCGACGACGGCGGCAGTTCGGGGGAGCTGCGGCGCGAGCTGGGCGTCCTGCCGCCGGGGGATTTCCGCAACAACATCGCGGCGCTGGCCCGTGACGAAGGCTTGATGACCCAGCTTTTCCAATACCGCTTTGGCAACGGGGAGCTGGAGGGGCACAGCTTCGGCAACCTGTTCATCACGGCTTTGAGCGGCGTGACCGGCAGCTTTGAGCAGGCACTCATCGAGAGCAGCCGCGTGCTGGCTATCCGGGGGCAAGTGCTGCCTTCGACGCTGGCCGATGTGACGCTGATGGCCGACCTGCGAGAAGAGCAGAGCGACAGCACGAAGCGGGTGGCCGGGGAGTCGGTGATCCCGGAGGCGACGGGAACGATTGAGCGGGTGTTTCTCCAACCGGACGACGCTCCCGCCTATCCCGACGCCGTGCGGGCCATTCTGTCCGCCGACCTGGTCGTGCTTGGACCTGGCAGCCTGTTCACCAGCATACTCCCGAATCTGCTGGTGCGAGGGATCGCAGAGGCGCTCCGGGCGACGCAGGCGCTGAAGGTCTACGTGTGCAACGTCGCCACTCAGCGGGGCGAGACGGACGGCTTCAGCGGCATGGATCACGTGAGGGCGATTGAGCGCCAGGTTGGCAAGGGCCTGTTCGACGCCGTCCTGGTCAACAACCTCTTTCCCCCGCTTGCACCCGACGCGAACTTCGCCTACGTGCGCTGGGAAGAGCCTAACGGCACCGACCCAGGAGTGCATGTGCGGATGGCACCACTGGTCGACGAGCAGTGGGCCTGGCGTCACGACTCCGGGCGGCTGGCACAGGCGCTCATTCAACTGCTTGAGGAAGAACAGCGCGGGGGCAGCGACTCGTGAGAACAGGCGCGCACTGCGCGACGTATTAATCATCCTGAATCTGATACAAAGGAGAATTCTACATGGCAACCAAAGTTGGAATCAACGGTTTCGGTCGCATTGGACGCCAGGTGCTCAAGGCGATGAAAGAACTGTACCCGAAAGACTTCGACGTTGTCGCCTTCAACGACCTGGGCAACCTGGAGGTGATGGCCCACCTGTTCAAGTATGACTCGAACTACGGTCACTACGAAGGCGATGTCGAGGTGACCGGCGACGGGCTGGTGATCGGCGGCGACCAGATCAAGGCCCTCTCCGAACCTGATCCGGCCAAGCTGCCCTGGGGCGACCTGGGCGTCGAGATCGTCATCGAGGGGACGGGTGTCTTCCGTGACCGCGCGGGCGCAAGCAAGCACCTCGAGGCAGGCGCGAAGAAGGTCATCATCACCGCCCCGGCCAAGCAGCCCGACCTGACGATTGTATTGGGCGTCAACGAAGACATGTACGACCCGGCCAACCACCACATCATCTCGAACGCAAGCTGCACGACCAACTGCCTCGCCCCGGCGGCCAAGGTTGTGCAGGACGCCTTCGGCATCGCCAAGGGGTTGATGACCACCATCCACTCCTACACCAACGACCAGTGCATCCTCGACCTACCGCACAAGGACCTGCGGCGGGCGCGTGCGGCGGCACTCAACATCATCCCCACGACCACGGGCGCAGCCAAAGCTCTGGCGCTGGTGATCCCCGAACTGGAAGGCAGGTTTGACGGCTACGCGCTGCGCGTCCCCACGCCGACCGTCTCCGTCGTGGACTTCGTGGCCGAACTGGAGAAGAAGGCGACCACCGAGGCACTGCACGACGCGTTCCGTAAGGCGGCGGCAGGCCCCATGAAGGGCATCCTGGCCTTCTCCGAAGAGCCGTTGGTGAGCGTTGACTACAAGGGGAGCAACTTCTCCAGCACCGTCGACGCACAGTTCACCTTCGTGATGCTGGACAACATGGCTAAGGTCGTCACCTGGTACGACAACGAGTGGGGCTACTCGGTCCGCACCGTCGACCTCGCGAAGATGATGGCGGATAAGCTCTAAAAGCCGACTAAGGGGGATCATGAACAAGAAGACCATTCGTGACATAGACCTGGCAGGCAAACGGGTGCTGGTGCGCGTTGACTTCAACGTGCCGCTCAAGGACGGGCAGGTGGCCGACGACACTCGCATCGTGGCGGCTGTCCCGACGCTCAAGGCCATCCTGGAGCAGAAGCCACGCACCCTGACGCTGATGTCGCACCTGGGCCGCCCGAAGGGAGAACGCAAGCCTGAGCTCTCGCTGAAGCCGGTCGTACCGGTCCTGGCGGACAGGCTCGGCGTGGACGTGGCTTTTGCCGACGACTGCGTTGGCCCGACAGCCGAGCAGGCGGTCGCCGACCTGCCGGAGGGCGGTGTTCTGCTGCTTGAGAACACGCGCTTCCACCCGGAGGAGCGGAAGAACGACCCGGACTTCGTCGCCCAACTGGCGAAGCTGGGCGATGTCTACGTCAACGACGCATTCGGCTCCGCCCACCGGGCACACGCCAGCTCGGAGGGGGTGGCGCATCACCTCCCGGCGGTGGCGGGCCTCCTGATGGAGAAGGAGATCGAGTTCCTGAGCAACGCCATCGAGAACCCGGCGCGCCCCTTCGTCGCGATCCTGGGCGGCGCCAAGATCTCGGACAAGATCGGCGTGATCGAGAATCTGCTGGGCAAGGCCGACCGCATTCTCGTGGGCGGCGGCATGGCCAACACCTTCTTCAAAGCTCAGGGGATCGCCGTCGCCGATTCCCTGGTCGAGGAGGAGGCGGTCGAGACGGCCAAGAGCGTTCTTGGAAAGGCCGGTGACAAGCTGGTGCTGCCGGTCGACGCCATCATAGCCGACGCCTTTGAGGCCGATGCCAAGTCCGACACGATCAAGGTGAAGGACGGCGTGCCTGATGGCTGGCGCATCCTGGACATCGGCGACGAGACGGTGCGCCTGTTCAGCGAACACCTGGCCGACGCGAAGACGGTTGTCTGGAACGGCCCAATGGGCGTCTTCGAGTTTGAGCGCTTCGCCAGGGGCACTTTCGCCATCGCCGAAGCCGCTGCCAAGTGCGCGCAGGGAGGGGCCACCGTCATCATCGGCGGCGGCGACTCGGCCTCCGCGATCCGCAAGGCCGGACTGTCGGACAAGGTCACTCACGTCAGCACCGGCGGCGGGGCCAGCCTGGAGATGCTGGAAGGGAAGCTGCTCCCCGGCCTGGCTGCCCTGAACGATAAGTAGATGTAGCTTGCACGGGACAACGACTGACAGGCCAGCCTCTTACCGGGCTGGTCTGTTTTGTGCCGGGCGCTACTGTGCGGGCCCGCTGTGCGGGTCCGCTGCGCGGGCTATTGTTTGCTGAAAGTACCTCCGTTATAATGGCCTTGTGTTGTATTGGTCTGTGCAGAGAGGTCCTGTCAAATGTTTATGAAGGGCGACATTGTTGGCCCCTACAAAATACTTGAGCAGTTCGGACAGGGTGGCATGGCAACGGTCTACAAGGCGTACCAGGCCAACCTGGATCGCTACGTGGCAATCAAGGTGCTGCACCCTGCCCTGAAGGAAGCCGAGGGCTTTCTGGAGCGCTTTGAGCGTGAAGCGATGATGGTCGCCAAGCTGGAACATCCCAACATCGTTCCGATCTACGACTACGACCAGCATCTAGGCAATCCCTACCTCGTCATGCGCTTTGTCGACGGGGAAACGCTCAAGAGCTACCTGATGAAGGGGCCGATCAGCATGCCCCGCATCGTCCAGATCGTGACCTGCGTCGGCTCGGTGCTGGCGTATGCCCACGAGCAGGATGTTCTGCATCGTGACATCAAGCCCTCCAACATCATGCTGACCGAGGATGGAAAGGTCTTCGTCACCGATTTTGGCCTTGCGCGCATGGTGCAGATCGGGGAAAGCACTCTCTCGCTCGACATGATGGTCGGCACGCCCCAGTACATCTCACCGGAGCAGGCCAAAGGGGATAAACTGGATTCCGGTACGGATATCTATTCGCTGGGCGTGGTGATCTACGAGCTGATGGTGGGGCAGGTGCCTTTCAATGCCGACACACCCTACGCCATCGTGCACGACCACATCTTCACACCGCTCCCCCGGCCACGCGATGTCAATCCCCACGTCCCCGTATCGATTGAACGCTTCCTGCTCAAAGCCCTGTCCAAGGTTCGCTCCGAGCGCTACACGACGGTCACCGAGATGGTAGACGCTTTCCTCACGGCCGTTGACCAATCGGGAGTTGAGCCGCTCAGGCCGATAGCCCGCCGGCGGATATCGGCACCCACACCGAAACCCAAAAGGACCGCCCAAGTCAGCCCCGGAGTTGGCCCCGAAGTCAGCCCCGACTCTGAAGAGTCATCCACACTGCTCATTTCACCGCGTCCCATCCCGACACCTCCCGAGCCATCACTTGCAGCGGCGGCGGCAAGGCCTGCCCGGCGGCGGAAGCGCCGTCGGCGTCCGGGCGCGTGGGCACTGGTCGGGCTGGTTCTGTTGATTGGCCTGCTGATAGCGAGTGGGATGATCTTCAGCCAGGTTTTTGTCGAAGAGTTCGATACGGTCTACAGTGAGGTCGAAGATACAGGAAGCTCTCTGGACAGGCCCTATGACATCGCTTCCAGTGATATCACTACGCTGTCCTGGTAGCTTGCATTTTCAACCCTGAACCCAACAGCAAGGAGATTCTATGCGCACGCCGATTCTGGCCGGTAACTGGAAGATGCACAAAACCATCGCCGAGGCGCTGGACCTGGTCGACGCGATCAAAGGCCCCCTGGGCAAGGTCGCCGGGGTGGAGAAGGCCGTCTGCGCCCCGTTCGTTTCGCTGGCCCCGCTCGCCGAGGCTCTGAAGGGCACGGACATCATGCTGGGCGCGCAGAATATGTTCTGGGAGGAACAGGGCGCGTTTACCGGTGAGATCTCGCCCCTGATGCTCAAGGGCCTGTGCGACCTGGTGGTCATCGGCCACTCTGAGCGCCGCCAGTATTTCGGAGAGACCGACGAGACCGTCAACAAAAAGATCAAGGCGGCCCTGGCACACGACCTGACGCCGATTGTCTGCGTCGGCGAAAGCCTGGAGCAGAACCAGGCCGGTGAAACCGAGCCGTTCGTCAGCGGGCAGGTGCACGCCGCCTTCGAGGGGATCACCGCCGGACAGGCGCGGGGGATCATCGTCGCCTACGAGCCGATCTGGGCGATTGGCACCGGCCTGGCGGCCACGCCGGAGGACGCCAACCGCACCATCGGCGAGGTGGTGCGGGCGACGCTGGCGGACATCTACGGCGCCGACGTAGCGCAGGCGATGCGCATCCAGTACGGCGGAAGCATCAAACCGGCCAACGTCCGCGACCTGATGACCCAACCGGAGATCGACGGCGGGCTGGTGGGCGGCGCGTCGCTCAAGGCCGGTGACTTCATCGATCTGGTACAGGGAACGGCGGAGGCAAAAGGACTGACCTGAGATGCCCGACTGGGTGTTCCCCTGGCTGCTGGCCGGACTGGCGATCTGGCCGCTGATACACGTTGAGCGCTGGATACATAAACATATCCAGGGCCTGGGCCTGCTGCTAACCAACGATCCGCAGGCCGCGGTCCTGATCTACTATCTGGTGCTGCTGCCCGGCGTGGCTTTGCACGAGTTCAGCCAGTGGGTGCTGGCCAAGATCCTGCTCGTCAAAGTGAAGAAGTTCCGGCTGTGGCCTGAAAAGCAGCGCGGCCTGATCCGCCTGGGGCTGGTTGAGATCGACAGGAAAGTCGACGTGGTGCGGACGACACTGATCAGCATCATTCCCCTGGTGACCGGCATCGCGGCCATCGCCCTGATAGCCAGCAAACGCTTCGACACCGAGGCCCTGATCGCGTCCCTGACAACCGGCGACGTTCCGACGATAGCCGCCGGGCTTGGGACGTTCATGTCCGCGCCGGACTTCTGGTTGTGGCTCTACCTGGTCTTCGCGATTGCCAACGCGATGCTGCCGGAACCGCACGACGAAATCAACTGGTGGATGCTGGGCGGCGTGGTCGTCGCCGTCTTCATCTTCCTGTGGGTGCTTGACCTGAGAATCCTGATCGAGGCCGGGCTGGAGGGGCCGCTGGCGCAGATAGCCAGATGGCTGAGCCTGGCGCTGGTGATAGCGCTGGTCCTCGACCTGATCGTCATGGGGCTGATAGCGGCAGCAGAGGCGCTGTTCAGCCGTCTGCTGGACCGCGAGTTGGAGTACCGGTAGGCGGTTCCCCGGTCGGCGCGCCGCTTTCCCCGCCCCGGCGGGCCAGCCAGAAGAAGCCCGCCAGGCTCAGGAGGCCCATCACGATCAGCGCCACCAGCTTGTACAGGCGTGATGGGATAAACAGAGCCAGCCCACCGAAGGCCGCGCAGAAGACATAATAGCCGATCACGATCTGCCGCTGCGAGAAGCCCAGATCCAGCAGCCGGAAGTGCAGGTGCCCCCTGTCGCCAACGACGGGGTTCTGCCCGCGCGACAGGCGGCTGACGATCTGCCAGACCACGTCGAGCAGCGGCAGGCCCATCACCAGTAGGATGGCGGCCATCTTTGCCCCGCCGATGATGCTCAGCACACCCAGCGCAAACCCCAGGAAGAACGCCCCCGAAGACCCCAGGAAGATCCGGGCGGGCGCGAAGTTGAAGGGCAGGAAGCCCAGCGCTGCGCCCAGCAGAGCGATTGGCAGCAGCGCGACGCTGTTCTGCGGCGGGTCGAGGCGGAAAACCCCGTTGACGAACAGCACCACGCAGGCAATCGCGACCACGCCCGTCGCCAGCCCATCGAGGCCATCCAGCCAGTTGACGGTGTTCATCATCAATCCCAACCAGAAAAGCGTGATCGTGACCGTCACCGGGTAGGCGAAATCGGGAGTCTGCTGGCCGGTCAGGGGGTTATTGACGTACTCGATGATGATCAGGAAGGCGATGGCGACGGCCCCCGCGACGATCTGGGCCACGTACTGCGGCAGAGCCGGTAGCTCGCGCCAGTCGTCGTAGAGGCCAACGGCAAAGACGAAGGTGCTGCCGATCAACAGCCCGGCCAGCCGGATCACCTCTTTGGGGTCAAAGCGCGGCACCTGGAAGGCCGGGGTTCGCACCGGGCTGGATGGCCCGACGATCAGCAGTTGCGAGACCAGCACCGCGATGATGAAAGCCAGGTAAACGGGCACCCCGCCGATGCGGGTCAGGGGCCGACTGTGTTTGCGCCGCCCGCCGGGCACGGCGACCGGCCCCCGGCGCTCGCCCCACCACCGCGCGAGTGGCGTCAGCGCCAGGGACAGCACAAACGCCAGGGCGAGGGTCAACCCGAAAGCGCCAAACGGTACCGGCACGCGCTACCCCGTCCCGAACTGTCGATCCCCGGCGTCACCCAGGCCGGGCACGATGAAGCCAACCTCATTCAACCGCTCGTCAACCGCCGCGATGTGGATCGGCACGTCGGGATGGTGCTGGCGCAGGGTCTGGATGCCCTCCGGCGCGGCGATCAACCCGACGAACTTGATCCGATCTGCTCCCCAGTCTTTGAGGATGTCCACCGCCGCGACTGCCGAGCCACCGGTCGCCAGCATGGGGTCGAGGATCAGACAGACCTGAACACGCGGCTTGACGGGGAGCTTGTTGTAATAGGAGACCGGGCTCAGTGTACGCTCGTCGCGGTACAGGCCGATGTGCCACACTTCAGCCGAGGGCATCATCTCCCATATCCCGTTCACCATGCCCAGCCCGGCCCGCAGAATCGGGACCAGGCCGATCTTTTCCTCCAGCTCTGAGCCTTGCACTTTGCTCAGTGGAGTCTCAACCAGACGGGGGGAAAGCGCCAGGTCACGGGTGGCCTCGTAGCACAGCAGGATTGCCATCTCGCGCACCAACTGGCGGAATCGAGTGGAGTCGGTTGAACGATCGCGCAGAATTGTGAGCTTGTGCCTGGTCAGAGGATGCTCGGAAACGAACACACCTCCCGCCGAACTGTGGTCCATCTAATTGTGGCTCCTGATCTGTATGAGCATACGGCCTTGCAACCAGCGCGATTGTACGGCGGGGTGTGCATTGCCGCAAGAAGTAGACTGCTGCTCCGTTGCTCGCTGGTGGGGATGCTCGTTTTACGACCCTGCCAGTCAGGCTCACGACCCTGTCGATCCCGCTTCCGCCGGGGGCGTGAGGCACCGGTATTTTGTTCGCGCGGCAGTTGCATACCCCGCCAAGCGATGCTATAGTGCTGATGGGACTGACAGAACCCGTTCTACCCTGTTGCCTGTGTTTGGGAGGCTGCTCATGGGAAACTTGATGCGCCGCGCGCTCGTGTTGGGAGCGGGTGGGCTGTTGGTGATTGCACTTGCGACGGGCTGCACCCTGACGGGCGCAAAAGCTGCTCCGCTGACGCCCGTCGGCCCAGGCACGGACAGCACCGGCGGTTTGACAGCGCCGCCAACTGCCCCGCCGGTTGAGGAAGAGTCGCTGCCGGAGCCGACGGAAGCCGGGCCGATTGACGTTTTCGGCACGCAGACGGCGATGGCACCACTTGTCGAGCCTGAAACCTCCGAAGAAGTTGCTCCGGAAGAGAGCGAGCTTCCGGCGACCGAGCCAACCGAAGAGGCGACACCGGAGCCGGTCGAGACCGAGGAAACGCCTCCCCCGGCTGAAGACGTGACCTGCCCGGCCACCCATACGGTCCAGGCGGGCGAGAACCTGTATCGTATCGCCCTGAAGTACGGCCTGACCTACCGGGAACTGGCCGAGGCCAACGGCATCGCGAACCCCGACAAGATCCAGGCCGGGACGGTGCTCACCATCCCCGGCTGTGGAGATACGAGCGAGGCACCGGAAGGGACCACCGAAGGGGAAGAGACCTACACCGTCCAGCCGGGCGACAACCTGTACCGCATCGCCCTGAAGTTCGGCCTGACCTGGCAGGAACTGGCGACGTACAACGGTATCGAGAACCCGGACGCGATCTTCGTCGGGCAGGTGCTTCGCATCCCGAAGGGGTAGTAGGGTTATAGTGCCAGCCGGACAAGGTTATTGACGCGGCAAGGCTGTTGATGCCGGACATTCAACAGCCTTGTCTTTTTGCGTGAAGGGGAACTCACATGCCAGACGAGCGCGTTGTTGACAGCCAGCGCATTTACGACGGGCGGGTCGTTCACCTGCGCGTGGACACCATCGACCGGGGCGACGGCCACACCTACCGCCGCGAGATCTTCGAGCACGGCGGGGCGGTCGCCATGGTCCCCCTGGACGAGGCCGGGAACGTCATCCTGGTACGCCAGCACCGGGCGGCAGCGGCGAAAAACCTGCTGGAAATACCCGCCGGTGGGCTGGAGCCGGGCGAGCAGCGGGAGGCGTGCGCCCGGCGTGAACTTCAAGAGGAGATCGGCTATTACCCGGAGAAGCTGACCGAGTTGGGCGGTTTCTGGGTTGCGGCCTCCTACACGACCGAGCACATCACCGTCTATCTGGTGGAAGACCTGCGTCCCTCACGGCTGGAGGGCGACGTTGACGAGCGCATCACCGTCGAGCGAATGCCCTTTAAGGAAGCGCTGCAACAGGCGCTCACCAACCAGATCGAAGACAGCAAGACGCTGATCGGCCTGATGTGGACGGCCCGCCACCTTGGGCTGCTTCCCTGAGGCAGCCTACCCACCGTCCGCGAGCGCTTCCGCCAGCACCTCAATGGGATGCAGCGCCCGGCGTCCCGTCGTGTCGAGAATCTGCTCGCGGCAGGACGTGCCCATCGCGACGATGATGGTATCAGGCAAGGCGGCCCTCACCGCCGGGGCCAGCGCCATCTCGCACAATTCGACCGATAAATCGTAGTGCTCCTTCTCGTAACCAAACGATCCCGCCATCCCGCAGCACCCCGACTCAACCTCCTCAACGGTGCAGTTGGGGATCAGCTTGAGCACGGTGTGCGTGTCAGCCGTGCCGAACACCGCCTTCTGCTGGCAGTGCCCGTGAAACAGCGCGCGGCGCGGCTGCTCGTCAAAGCGCAGAGTCAGATTACCGGCTTCGGCCTCGCGCGCCAGGAACATGTCAACCATCATCGACATTTCGGCGACGGCCTCCGCCTCAGGGCCGGGCACCAGATCGCGGTACTCGTCGGCCAGCATCGCCATGCAGCTTGGCTCGCAGCCGACAATCGGGATGCCCTGCTGCGCGTAGGGGGCCAGCAAGGCCACGTTGTGCCGCGCCAGCCGCGCCGCTTCATCGAGCAACCCCTTTGATACGGCCGGGCGTCCACAGCACTTCCTGTCGCTCAGCATGATCGGCTCGTAGCCGGCTGCCTCCAGCACCCTGACCGCCGCCCGCCCGATGCGCGGGTCATTGTGCTCCGTGAACGTGTCATGGAAGAAGACGACCTGCTTCTGCGCTGCGGGCTGCGCGCCGTTTTTGCGCCCGTGTTGACGGTACCACCGGCTGAACGTCTGCGGCGCAAACCTGGGCATCGCGCGCTCCGGGTGAACGCCCAGCGCCACCATCGCCCACTTCCCCGGCCCACTCAGAAGAGCGTTGGCAAGCGACGCGAGGGGCTGGCCCAACCTGTTGAGCGCCGCAATGTGTCCGAAGACCCACGACCGGAGCGGCACGCCGTGCTTCTTGTAGTAGCCGTGCAAGAACTCGGCCTTGAGCCTGGCAAGGTCCACCGCCGAGGGGCACTCGGACTTGCACGCCTTGCAGGACAGGCACAGGTCGAACACCTCGTACAGCTCGCGCGAGGTCATGCCCTGCGGCCCCAGCAGGCCCATCATCGCAGCGCGGAGCGCGTTGGCCCGCCCGCGCGTGCTGTGGGTCTCATCGCGGGTGACCATGAAGGACGGGCACATCACGCCCTGCCCCAGCTTGCGGCATACGCCCGCACCGTTGCACATCTCCACCGCAGCCGCGAAGCTGCCATCACTCTCGAAGCTGAACAGCGTGGAGCGCGGCTCAAGAGGAAGGGCGTAATCCGGGCCAAAGCGTAGCAGCGATACATCGTCCATCCTGGACACATCCACGACTTTGCCGGGATTCAGGACGCCCTGCGGGTCAAAGGCGGCCTTGACCTCGTGGAACGCCCGCACCAGCTCTTCACCGAACAGCCGCGCCGAGAACTCGCCGCGCGCCAGGCCCTCACCGTGCTCACCACTGGTGGTGCCGTTGAACTTCTTCACCAGCCCCAGCGAACCCTCGGCGATCTCCCGTATCTGCCGGACGCCATCGGCGGTCTTCAGGTTGACCAGCGGGCGCACGTGGATGCACCCGGCGCTGGCGTGGGCGTACATCGTGACCCTCTCGACCCCCGTGCCATGCGCGATGTCGACGATCTGCGTGATGTAGTCGGCCAGATGCTCGACCGGCACGGTGGCATCCTCAATGAAGGGAATCGGCTTGGCGTCGCCCCGCACGCTCATCAGGATGCCTAACCCGACCTTGCGCACGAACCAGACGTTGGCCTGCTGTGCCGGGTCGGAGACGACGACGACCGGGCCGCGGTGGTTGATCTGCCTGAGCCTGGCCTCCAGACGCTCGATGCCTGCGTCAAGCTCGGCATCGGACTCACCGGCGTACTCGACCAGCAGCACGATCTGCGGGTCACCCTCGACGAAGGTCAGCAGACGACGGTACTCGATCTTGTCGCGCGTCAGGTCGAGCAGCATCTTGTCCAGCACCTCGATGGCGGTGGGGCCGCTCTCCATGATGACGGGGGTCGCCTCCATGGCCGCCCGAAGCACAGAGAAGTGCACCATTGCCAGCCGCTTGTGCGTTGGCGCTTTGACCAGGTTGAGCGTCGCCTCGGTGATGACGCCCAGCGTGCCCTCCGAGCCAACGATCAGGCTGGCAAGGTTGGGAGAATCCGCTCCGGCGAGCTGGTTGAGGTTGTAGCCCGCCACGTGCCGGAAGGTCTTCGGGTAGCGGGTGGCGATCTGATCGGCGTAACGGTCCAGGATGCCGGGGATCGCCCGGTAGATCGCGCCTTCGAGGCCCGGTCGCCTGCCGCGCGTCTCCCAGGTGTCGCCGCCGAGCGCGTCGAAGCGCACCCGGCTGCCGTCGGCCAGGATCACGTCCATCGCCAGCGTGTGATCGACCGTCATGCCGTAGACGACAGAGTGCGCACCGGTCGAGTTGTTGCCTATGATCCCGCCCATCGTGGCCCGGTCACCGCTGGCCGGGTCGGGACCGTACTGCAACCCGTGCACGGCGGTTATGGCGTTCAGAGCGCCAAGCGTGACGCCCGGCTGTGCGCGGATGGCGCGTGCCTGGGGATCGATCTCGACGACCCGATCCATGTGGCGCGAGAAGTCAAGCACCAACGCGTGCCCGACCGCCTGCCCTGCCAGACTGCTGCCACCGCCGCGCGGCAGGATGGGGACGCCGTGCCGCCCGGCGATCTCGACCGCCGCAGCAGCCTCGTCGGCGTCGCGGGGAAAAGCCACCCCGACGGGCATCATCTGGTAGATGCTGGCATCGGTGCTGTAGAGCAGGCGCGTCATGCGGTCGAAGGCAGTCTCGGAGACCGCACCGTTCAGTTCGTCGATCAGATCCTGTGTCGCTTCGATAGCCTGTTGGGTGCTCACGTGTTTGTTTTTTCCCTCAAGGGGGTTATTCGTTGAAAGGCCAGTCGGGTAGAGGTTCTCGATTGTCGATCCACTGTGCTGGAATGCCTTCGATGCCCGTGTGCGCGGCGACGATCCCGCCCACCATCGCGCAGGTGGTATCCATATCGCCCCCCGCGCTGACGGTCAGCCAGAGGGCGTCCTCGTAACTGTCAAGGCGCTCCCCGGCACACCACAGCACGAAGGGCACGGTATCCTGAGCCGAAATGCGGGAGCCGTTGCCGAGCGCCGAGACGGCCACGGCAAGCGAGGCGTTCTCGTCCAGATCACGGGCGTGCGTCACCTGCTGGCGCACAATGCTGTGCGGGATGAACGGCAGGACGCGGTCGATGAAGGCCCTCCTGCCAGGTCGCGGGTTGGCCGCGCGCAGTTGCCAGGCCAGCGCGGCGGCCACCGCGACGGCAATCGCCCCGGCGACGCCCTCCGGGTGAGTGTGCGTCACCTCCGCCGAGCGCCGCGCATTCTCGACCACGACATCCAGGTCGTCGGCGAAGTACGCGCCCAGCGGCGCGACGCGCATCGCCGCGCCGTTGCCGAAAGAGCCTTGCCCGCCAAACATGCCCTGCGCGGTCTCTTTCCAGGGGTCGCCCTGCCGCACCCGCCGCAGCAGTCGACGTGCGCCAAGCCCGTAGCCGCGCGCCGGGTCAAAGTGCCCGGCAAAACTGAGCGCCAGCTCATCCTGGTCGATCTCGCCGCGCTGCCGCAGGATCGACACGATTGACAGCGCCATGTTGGTATCGTCGGTGTAGGGCCAGGGCGGCGGGGGCAGGGTGTGGCTGCCGATCAGGCCAGCGGCCACAGTCCGGCTGCCGAAGAACCGTTCCCCGAAAGCATCACCAACCGAAAGCCCTTCCAGGGAACATCGTGCGCGGTTGAGACGATCACCCTTTTTAGCAGACATGGCAGATCCCGTGTGTGCTTGCTCCTCGCCGGGAGGCCACCCCAGGGCAGGTGGGCGAGTTACCCATAAACCTCCGGGCGTCGATCCTCAAAGACCGGTATTTTCCCCCTCGCGTCGGGGACGGTGGACAGGTCAAGCGTGGCGGTGAGCAGGATCTCCCGGTCGCCGCCTTCGACCACCACCTCGCCCCAGGCATCGACGATCGCCGAGTGGCCGCAGAAGCGCGTGTCACCATCCCGGCCCACCCGATTGCAGCCCACGACGATCATCTGGTTCTCAATTGCCCGCGCCCGCAGGAGAGTTCGCCAGTGCTCCAGCCGGGGATAGGGCCACTGTGCGGGCACAATGACCATCGCCGCACCGGCGAGCGCGTAACCCCGGAACAGCTCCGGGAAGCGTAAATCGTAGCAGATCGCCACGCCGGTCCTGCCCCAGGGGAAAGACAGGCAGAGAGGGTCATCGCCGGGGAGCAAGAAGCGATCCTCTTCCATCAGGCGGAAAAGGTGCAGCTTGCGGTAAACGCCCTGCCGACCGTCGGGGCCGAACCACACCGCCGTGTTATAGGCGCGACGGGTAGATGGCTCAGAGGGTAAGGGGGGCATCGCCTCTAACATCGAGCCGATGACGTGAATCCGGTGCTTCCCGGCCAGATCGGCCACCTCTGCGAACCGCCCCTCGCCGAGAGGAGAGCCTAATTCGGCAGCCCGGTCCAATGCGTAGCCGGTATCCCATAACTCCGGGAATACGGCAATATCGGCCCCCCGGCGCGCCGACTCCGCGATCCACTCGCGCACGCGGGCCAGATTGTGCTCAGGCTCACCCGCTCGTACATCCAGTTGCCCCAGGCTGATGGTGATCTTCATGCTGACTTCACTTCTCGGCACGGCGAACGGATACACGTGAACATCAAGAAACGGGCGTTCGGTTGCGGGCTGGGACATAAGTCCTATAATTCAACCATAGAGTATATGTTCAGCCTGCGCGCCGGGCAAGGTGCATCATGCGCAACGTGCGTCGCCTGTTACCCCTTTTCGTCGCGGCTGTCCTGGTGACCGCCGCGGTTGGTGTGCTTGTGCTCCGCCAGGGCAATGCGTTCCACACACGCTACTTCTCCGAAACAGGACACATCGTCCGGGATCCGTTTCTGTCTTACTACGATGGGCATGGCGGTATTGCGACCTTTGGCTTTCCCCTGACAGACGCTTACACCGGTTCCGACGGCACCCTGGTGCAGACCTTCCAGCGCGCACAGTTGCAGTTGACGGTGCGCGGCGTCGAGCTTGCGCCGATTGGCGCGGCTTTTCGCCTGGGCGATGGCGCAGCCAATCACGCTGTGGCCGGGGTGTTTGCAGAGTTCTACAGCGCGCGAGGGGGCGATGCCTTCTTTGGCCGCCCACTGAACGACGCACACGAGGAGAACGGTCTGCTCGTCCAGGATTTCGAGCGGGCCAGGCTGGTGCGGGACCGCATCGGCGAGGTGCGACTGGCCGACCTGGGAGCGGCTTATCTGGCGGCCTTCCCGCCGCCGGACGAGAGCGGTCAGGCAGCCTTTCGTCTGCGCGGGACACCCACACCGCCGCCCTCGGTGCGCCTGTACGTGTCTGTGGAGCGGCCCACCGTCGGGCAGGGCGAGCGGCAGACGCTCTACCTCTACGTTGAGGACGACGAGGGCCATCCGGTGGCGGACGCGCAGGCGCTTGCCGTTTTGCGATACGACAACGCCATCGCCGAGGTTGAGCTGCCTGCCACCGATCCGCGCGGGTTCTCCAGCGCGACGTTCATCGTGCCGCCTGCGGCACCCGGCGGGCAGGTCGTCGTCGAGATGCACGTGCTGGCCGGGGAAGTTTTCCTGACGGTTGAGACAACCTACTTCCAGTGGTGGTAAACCACCATCGGTAAGACGCAACAGGCCGACGCTGAGCGTCGGCTTCGTTCGTTCTATTCAGGCCGGGGCCGGACAACGCTCGCTAGGCGTCCTCTTCCTCCCCGGATGCCTCTGCGCCCTCAACCTCTGAGTCCTCCTCGGCTGCGCCCTCAACCTCTGAGTCCTCCTCGTCTTCCCAACTGATGATCCAGATGCAGGCTCCGGCCACGAGCACCGTAGCCACGATGAGGGCCACCCACTGTCCGGGCAGCAGACCCACGTCACGCGCTTCGACGACCAGCAGGATGACCATGCCCAGCGCGAGCACAAACCAGGCAGACAGACGGGGATGCGCTTCGATCCAGCGAACGACCGGCCCCAATGGACCGCTGCGTAAATTATCCAGTGTGCGACTAAAAAACTCGGTCATCAAACCTCTCAAATTTCGGATTTCAAGGCCCGGACACCCGGCCTAGATCGGCCTCAGGACGCGATCCTCGCGCAGCCGCTTGACAACCATGTACGAGTTGGGTGGAGCGGATTCCTGGGCGGCCTCGCGCCAGTCAGGGATGCGTAGATCATCGAGGGTCTGCTGTTCGTAGCCTTTGGCCAGAACGGCTTTACGAATCTCGTCCGGCGTATCACTGGGCAAAAAGATCAGCGAAATCTCGGCCTGCAGGGCGTTAGCTGCATTCTCAATCGTATCGATCAGAGTGCCGACGACCTCCTTGGTTGGGCCGTCGGAGGCGAGGACGAATTCGTCGGTCCTGGCAATGAGATTCTCAACCTGGCAGCCACCAAGGCCGATGAGATCGTCGCCGGCGTAGGCGAGCATGTACGCCTTCTCGCCGAAGCGGTGCATCACGTCGGTGCGGGTGAGCGACTTCCCAAGCCGCTGGCTGAGGAAAGTGGCGATGGCCTCGGCCAGCTTGGGACTGCCGCGCTTGATGGTGATCTGCACCTCACCGGGGACCGGCTCCTTCACGACGACCGGCTCAGGCTCAGGGGTAGGCTCGATCTCGCCGACCAGGTCACGGAAGTGCTTCTGCACCTGGTCGAAGGTGCTCTCGTAGTTGCCGGAGTTGTCAATGATGACCGCCGCCTTGGCGACTTTCTCCGCCTGCGAGGGCTGGGCCGCGATGCGCACTTTGGCGGCAGGCTCACTGAGCTTGCGATGCTGCATCAGGCGCTGCAACTGGGCAGATACAGACACATCGACCACCCAGACGGCATCACAGCCGTCTGCAAGGCCGCTCTCGAAGAGCTTGATCGCCTCGATGACGACCACCTTCTGGCCCGCCCGCCGGATCAGAAGGTCGATCACTTCCTCGACGATGGGATGGGTGATCGCCTCAAGCTGGGCCAGGGCGTCCGGGGTGGAGAAGACGACGTTGCCCAGTTTTTCGCGGTCGATCTTGCCACCGGGGTCGAGTATCCACTTGCCGAAGGTGTCGACGATGGGCTGGTAGGCGGGCGCGCCGGGTGACATAGCACGATGGGCGAGGCCGTCGGCGTCGATGCCAAACGCATCGAGGTGTTCCAGCATACGCCGCACGACGCTTTTGCCGGTCGCGATGTTTCCGGTTATTCCAATGACGGTTTTATCGGGCCAGCGGCTGCTCACGGATAACTCCAATTTGCACTGATAGCAGGAACGGGTAGCAGTGTCGGTATTCTAGCCTTAGCGGGGTGAAGCGTCAAGCGCGGCCCGAGGGGAAGTAGCTAAAAGAACGGTGACATTAGAGTGGAACACGTCTGTATACAGGGGGGATCTCCTCGCGATTGGTCACAGGATATACCCTTTTGTGGAGGCGATTCCGAAATTGTCCTATAATCGTAGTAGGGTTTGGGTTCTTTTTGCACCGGAAGCATACAAGATGGATACCGGTACCCGGAGGTATAACATGCCCAGCGAGGATGAGAACAACTCCACACAAGAGCAGGAGCAATCGTCAAGGCTGCGCGCCAGGGCCGAACTGTACGAGCGTGCCGCACAGGCCCAGGAGGAGAAGAAGGCGAAGGAGAAGAGGAAGCGAGACCCTCTTCTGCACAAAGTGACAGGAACAGGCCCGCTACAGGATCCAGACGGCGACGCCATCGGTGCAGCCATTGCCGGGACCGCTCCGGCGGCGCGCTCCGTGACGCAAATCGTCGACAGGTATCTGCCGCTCACCCACCGGCTGCACCCCGTTTTGCCGAAGGACACCCTGAGCCTCAGCGACATAGAGGGACTTGACGTTGCCAGCTACGATGCCAACTTCCGGCGCGCCGCGTTCGTGGTCAGCCAGCTCGAAGAGCAGTTTGAGAGGAGCGACGAGGCCTACCACCCCAGCCTTGTCGACGCCGCCGAGACCCTTCTAAGAGACAAGGCTGTTACAGCCAGGTTTATGCTCGAACTGTTTGGGCTGCTCAAACACGTTCGTGGCTACAACTATCCAACGTGGGCACAGTGGGAAGAGTACCAGAGAGGCTCTGCTACAGTCGTCCTGTATCATTACGTCATCAGCTTTGACCAGTTGTTCAAGCCAAGGACGCCCCAGGAACACCTCGCCGCCACTGCCCACGCCGTTGACGCTTTTATGCACTACGTAGACCAGGCTGCGCTGCCGGACGAGGAGCACACGCCCAGGTACCGCGCCATCAAGATGCTGCTTCTCAAAGCTGTGGAAGTGGGCGGCATCTCACCGCCGGACTTCGAGATGTGACGGGTTACGAATCATCCTCCGCTGCGCGGCGCTGAAGCTCGTACAGCAGCGTGATGGCGTCGATGGGGGATATTTCCTCGACGTTCAATTTGCGCAGTTCCTCAATGACAGGGTGCGGCCCGGCGCGGAAGAATGAAAGCTGTTGAGGGGCGTCGGGCCTGTCCGGCTGATCTGCTTCCTCGCTCCCGATGGCCCACACGTTGTGCTGGCTCTCCAACACCTTCAAGATTTCGGCGGCGCGCTGCACCACGCTCCTGGGCACACCGGCCAGTTGGGCAACGTGAATCCCGTAGCTCTTGTCGGCCTTGCCGGGTGTGATGGTATGCAGAAAAGCGACCTGGTCGCCCTGCTCGGCCACCTCGATGCTGTAATTCGCCACGCGGGGCAGGATGTTCTCCAGTTCGGTCAGCTCGTGGTAGTGCGTGGCAAAGAGCGTCTTGCCACCCATGCGGGGGTGGTTGTGAAGGTACTCAAGCACCGCGCGGGCGATGGCCAGACCGTCGTAGGTGCTGGTGCCGCGCCCGATCTCGTCGAGGATAACCAGGCTGCGGCGGCTGCTCTGCTGAAGGATCAGCGCGGTCTCGACCATCTCAACCATGAAGGTGCTCTGCCCGGCGTAGATCTCGTCCTGCGCGCCGATGCGGGTGAAGATACGATCCACCAGACCGATGTGGGCCTCGTCGGCGGGGACGAAGCTGCCGATCTGCGCCAGCAGGACAATCAGCGCGACCTGGCGCAGGTAGGTGCTCTTGCCGGACATGTTAGGGCCGGTGAGGATGTGGATGCGGCTGCCGCCTGAAAAAGAGGTGCCGTTGGGCACAAAGCGCCTGCCGTGCAGCAGTTGCTCGACGACGGGATGCCGCCCGGCCTGGATTTCGAGCACGTCTTCGCTGCTCAGGTGGGGGCGGACGTAGCCGTAACGCGCGGCGACCTCGGCCAGCGCAGAGGTCACGTCGAGGCGTGCCAGGGCGCGCGCCGTGCCGAGCAGCGGGCTGCTGTAGGTGGCGATCTGGCTCAGAAGACCCCGGTAGAGTTTGACCTCCAGGGTGTGGATCTCCTCTTCGGCGTTGAGCAGCCGCACCTCAACCTCTTTCATCTCCGGGGTGATGTAGCGCTCGGCGTTGACGAGCGTTTGCTTGCGGATGTAGTCGTCCGGGACGAGGTCGCTGTTGGCTTTGGTCACCTCGATGTAGTATCCAAAGACCTTGTTGTAGCCCACTTTGAGCGTCTTGATGCCGGTGCGCTCGCGCTCGACGGCTTCCAGGCTGTTGATGTACTCGCGGGCGTCGGCGCTGGCGGTGACAACGGCGTCAAGCTCAGGGGAGTAGCCGCCCCGGATCAGGCCGACGGTGCTGAGCGTGGCGGGCGGATCGTCAACCAGCGCCCTGGCGACCAGGTCGGCCACGTCTTCGACCGGATTGAGGGCGTGCGCCAGGTCGGCGAGCGCCTGGCCCTGCCCGATCAGATAGCCGCGCAGGGCGGGCACGCGTTCAAGCGTCTCTTTCAGGCTGATCAACTCGCGCGGGGTGGCTGCCCCAGTCAGGATGCGGTTGGTCAGACGCTCCAGGTCGCCGGTGCTGTGCAGCGCATCGCGGACCTGGGCGCGTAGCATGCCATCGACGTAAAACGCCTCGACCAGATCCAGCCGCCGGTTGAGCCTCTCCAGGTCGAGCAGAGGGCGGCTGAGCCAGCGCCGCAGCAGACGCCCCCCCATCGCGGTGGTGGTGTGGTCGATCACACCCAGCAGCGACTCGCGCGTCCGCCGCTCGCGGATGGTTTCGGTCAGCTCGAGGTTGCGGCGGGTGGCGGCATCGAGCACCATGTACTCGTCGGTGGTATACGTGGCGAGCGTGGTAAGCTGGTCAAGGGAACCGCGCTGCGTGTCCTGTAGATAGGCCAACAGCGCCCCGGCTGCGGCGGTCGCCAGGGACAACCCCTCCAGCCCGAAAGCTGCCAGGCTGCTGACCTCAAAGTGCGCTTCCAGCGCCCCGGCGGCGGTCTGAGGGTCAAAGCGCCAGTCGGGGAACGACGTGACGTGTACCTCCTCGCTGTTGAGCAGCGAGACCCCGGCCTCGGCAATGCTTTCGGGGAGTATGCACTCGCGGGGGGCAAGGCGGGCGATCTCCTGGTGCACCAGGCCCGGCACATCGCCTCCCGAAAGCTCGGCGGTGGCAAACTCGCCGGTCGAGATGTCGGCGTAGGCGATGCCCGCGCCTACCAGCACTGCCTCGTCGTCGCGATATACCGGCGCAACGGCGAGCAGATAGTTGTTACGCTTTTCCGGGAGGAGGGACGGCTCGGTGACGGTGCCGGGCGTGACAACCCGCACCACCTCGCGCGCCATCAGGCCCTGCACCGGTTCGTCGCCGATCTGCTCACAGATAGCGACGTGATAGCCTTTCTCGATCAGGCGGGCGACGTAGTTCTCGGCGGCGTGATAGGGGACCCCGGCCATTGGCACGCGCTGGTTTTTGGCAACATTACGGCTGGTCAGGACGATGTCCAGCTCGCGCGCGGCGATCTCTGCGTCCTGGTCGAAGGTTTCGTAGAAGTCGCCCAGGCGGAAAAAGACGATGGCGTTGGGGAACTGTTTCTTGACCTCAAGATATTGTCGCCGCACAGGCGTGACTTTGCTCATAGAAGTGTCTCAATCTATACTTGGGAGGGTCCCCGGAGTGGCCCGATTGTATTGCATCCTACCGTCCGCGACAACTGGGGGGAGCGAGGCGGGTGAGCCGATGCGGGCGTGGATGGCGGCAGGTGCCGGGAGCACCGGGCGTTCTTACTTCCAGCGGGCAGAAAAATCGTGGTACAATCGAGATTGTGAAAAAATGTGCGTTCGAGAGGAGGCTATCCTCTCACAATGTTGTTTCTTTGATCCACTTCACTACTAGTCAGGAGAGATTTCCATGCCAAAAGTAGTTCCCAGCGACATTGAAATTGCCCAGGCAGCAGACTTGCGCCCGGCCATCGAGATAGCCGAAAAGCTCGGGCTGACCGAGGACGACCTCGACTTCCACGGCAAGTACAAGGCCAAAGTCCACCTCGATGTCCTCAAGAAGTTCGCTGACCGCCCACAGGGGAAATACATCGACGTGACGGCCATCACGCCGACCCCGCTGGGCGAGGGCAAGTCCACGACGATGGTTGGGCTGACGCAGGCCATGGGCTCTGAGCTTGGCAAGAACGTCATGTGCTGCATCCGCCAGCCCAGCATGGGACCGACCTTCAACATCAAGGGCGGGGCCGCCGGGGGTGGCTACAGCCAGGTCATCCCGATGGAGGACTTCAACCTGCACCTGACGGGCGACATCCACGCGATCTCGGTGGCGCACAACCTGGTTGCGGCAGCGATTGACACGCGGATGTACCACGAGAGCCGCCAGACCGACGAGGCGCTGAAGCGGCGTGGCGTCACCCGCATCGACATCGACCCGGACACCATCACCTGGAACCGTGTGGTTGACGTGTGCGACCGCTCACTGCGCTCCATCAAGGTGGGCTTCAACGACGACAAGCTCAAGGATGGCTCCCCCAGCCCGATCTTCCCGCGCGCGACCGGCTTCGACATCACCGTCGCCAGTGAGCTGATGGCGATCCTGGCGCTGACCACCGGCCTCGCCGACCTGCGTGAGCGCTGCGGCAAGGTGGTGATCGGCCTTGACAAGAAGGGCAACCCGGTCAACCTGGAGCAGATGGGCGTTGCCGGGGCGGTGACGGTGCTGCTCAAGGACGCGATCATGCCTACGCTGATGCAGACGCTGGAGGGACAACCGGCTTTCGTACACGCCGGGCCGTTCGCCAACATCGCACACGGCAACTCCTCGATCATCGCCGACCAGATCGCGCTCAAGCTGTGCGACTACGTGGTCACCGAGAGCGGCTTCGGGGCAGACATCGGCATGGAGAAGTTCTTTGACATCAAGTGCCGCTACTCCGGCCTGATCCCCAACGCGGTGGTGCTGGTCGCGACGGTGCGCGCGCTCAAAATGCACGGCGGCGGCCCCAAGGTCTCGCCCGGCGCACCGCTGGACAAGGCCTACACCGAAGAGAACCTCGGACTGCTGGAGGCGGGACTGCCCAACCTGGGCGTGCACATCAAGAACGCGCTCAAGTTCGGTATCCCGGTGGTGGTGGCCGTCAACGGCTTCAAGGACGACACCCGGGCCGAGATGGAGATGGTTCGCGAGTATGCCGTCTCGCAAGGCGCAGAAGACTCGGTCGTCAGCACGCACTGGGCCGACGGCGGCAAGGGTGCGGCCAAGCTGGCCGAGGCCGTCGTCGCTGCCTGCGAGAAGCCCAGCGACTTCAAGTTCCTCTACCCGCTGGACTGGTCGATCAAGCAGAAGATCGAGAAGATCTCGACAGACATCTACGGTGCGGACGGCGTGGCCTACGATCCGCTGGCCGAGGAACAGATCGCTTCCTACGAGAAGGCGGGCTTCGGCAATCTGCCGATCTGCATGGCGAAGACGCACCTGAGCCTGAGCCACGACCCCACTCTGAAGGGCGTCCCGACCGGCTACGATATCCCGGTGCGCGAGGTGCGAGCCAGCGTCGGCGCGGGCTTCATCTATCCCCTGATCGGCAAGATGAGCACCATGCCCGGCCTGGCGACCTACGCTGCCTTCATGGGTATCGACATCGACCTGGAGACCGGCAAGATCACCGGCCTGTTCTAGCTTTTCTTCCATATGGCTGCGTTGATCGCAGAGGGCACAGGCACCAACTTGTGCCCTCTGCTACTTTTATGTAAGGTTTGGTAGCCGGGATGAGAGTTGGCCGATCAGAGGGCAGGAGTCAGCCGGAAGGATAAAGCATGGAATCGTCACCCGACCTTGACCGCCTGTTCCGGGAGGGCGTTGCCGCCATTCGAGCGGGGGATAAGGCAGCCGGTCGCCAGAAGTTGACGCAGGTTATCCAGCAAGACAGGTTGCACGAGATGGCCTGGCTGTGGCTCAGCGCAGCCGTCGAAACGGACAAGGAACGCATCGTCTGTCTGGAGAATGTGCTGACGATCAATCCTGAGAACGAGGCAGCGCGTAAGGGCCTTGACAGGCTCGGCGCACCGGAGCCACAGACCCCCAGGCCGGAACCGCCTCCCCCGGCCCCATTTTTCACACCGCCTCCTGTCCCCTCGTTCTCGACCTCGCCCCCTCCCTGGCAGCCAGACCCCACCCCGGCCCCGTCACCGCCGCCGATACCGGAGCCTCCCCTGCCCCCGGCCACGGCGGGCGACCTCGTTGCGCAGCCAGGCGCACCGGCAACCAGGCCGGAGAAAGACCCGGAAGCCTGGCGCAAGGCCCTTGAGCCACAGGAGTCTGCGGAAGACACAGGCCGGACGCCCAGGGCGGCGCGGAGGGCAGCTCTTCCCGCGTCCGAGGAACCACGCGACATCCTTGACCTGTTCGACGCCTGGGTGGCGGCCATCATCTTCAGGCAGGCCCCGATACTCGGCGAGATGGAGGTCGCCAGCTTTGGGCGCGTGGCAGTCAGCATCCTGTTTGCACTGATCATCGCCGGGTTAGGGACCTTCTTGCAAAGTATGCTGGCCGTTTCTCTGCCTAACAGTGAGGCCCAGGGCCAGCTTCAGCAGTTGGTTGACGGCCTGCCCGAGCTCGGGATAGCCGCCAATGCCAGTCAGTTGACGTCCTTATTCAGTTCTCTGGCGGCCTTCAGCGCGGTGCTGGGGGTGGTGTTTACCGCTCTGGTAGTCGGAACCGCCGTGCACGTCGTGGCGCGGTCGATCATGAAGGGCACAGGGAGCTACATCCAGACCCTGCACGCGCTCACCATCACACAGGTCGCGTCTCAGATCGTGAACCTGTTCGTTTCGCTGGCGATCCTTTACGTGCCCCAGGCGCTTGGGGCGGTTTTCACCATTGTCTTGCTCTTTTACAGCCTGGGGCTGAACGTCCTGGCAATCTCGGCGGCGCACGAGGGGTTTGGTGTCGGGAAGTCGATACTCACCCTGATCATCAGCACGGTCGGCTTGTTGATCTTCATGTGTGTGTTTCTTGCGTGTATGGGGTCCGTTCTGGGGGCGCTCGCCGGGGCGTCATCGTAAGAGAGATTCAATCCAGAAGCACCGCCAGCCGCCGGGCCTCAGCCAAGTCTTCAGGCGTGTTGACGTTGAAGAGGCTGTACCGCTCCGGGTCAAAGCGGTCGATCTCCTCACCCCCCACCTCGCGTACGCGGACGTCGGGGAAGAAGCCGATCACCTTCAAACGGTCGGCTTCCAGGCGTCGGCGGATAGGCTCCAGGCAGTTCTTGCCGTAGATGGCGTGCATGCTCTGCGGGTAGTTCTCCCGCCTGAGGGGGACGACCACGTCGTGGCCGTGCCGCAGGCCGATCAGGTAGCGCAGCAGGGCCGGGTTCAGGAAAGGCAGATCGCAGCCCACGACGAGGGTGTAGGGCGCGCGCGTCCGAGCAATCGCGGTGTACAGCCCGCCCAGGGTCGATTTGCCAGGGATGAGGTCGGTGTGGACGGGCAGGCCGAGGTGAGCGTAATCCTGGGGGCGGTTGGCGACGATCACAAGCTCGCCGCCGAGGCCGTCGACGCGTTCGATGATGCGTTCGATGATGGTCTTCCCTCCGACCTCGGCAAACGCCTTGTCGTGTCCCATGCGTGAGCTTTTCCCACCGGCCAGAATCGCCACACTGATCGAGTCGGTCACTTGTCCCTCCACTGCGGGCGAGGTTACGTCTCAGGGATCATAGCGCAAAGCGGCGCAGCCCCGCCCGTCCGTCGTGCGTGCGCTGCCCCGGTACGATATACTCCCAGGGCAAGGATAGACAAACCCATGAGCGACGATCGGGAAGCCCTACAAGGTAAGTACCGGAGGCTGGCTGCCGCGCTGGCCGGGGAGTACGGCCACCCCACGTGGCGACAGCACCACCCACCGGTCGATGAGCTGGTATCGACCATTCTCTCACAGAACACGTCCGACACCAACCGCGACCGGGCGTTTGAAGCACTCAAGGAGCGCTATCCCGACTGGGAGGCGGCGCGTGACGCCGACCCGCAGGAGCTGATCGAGACGATCCGCTCCGCCGGGCTGGCCAACCAGAAAGGCCCGCGTATCCAGGCCGCGCTGCGCTACCTGACCGAGACGCAGGGCGCGATCACGCTCGATCACCTGAAGAGCATGCCTGTCGAGGAGGCGAAGGCGTGGCTGACGGCGCTGAACGGCATCGGGCCGAAGACGGCGGCGATCATCCTGCTGTTTGCGATGAACAAGCCGGCCTTCCCGGTCGATACGCACGTGCACCGCGTGACGAGGCGGTTGGGGCTGATCGACCCCAAGACCAGCGCCGAGAAAGCGCATACCGTCCTGGAGGAGATCGTCCCGCCGGAGGACTACTACGCCTTCCATCTACAGGTGATCCGGCACGGACGGCAGGTATGCAGCGCGCGCGACCCGAAGTGCGGGATCTGCGTGCTCCAGGATGACTGCGATTACTTCAACAGCCTGCCCCCAGAGGAGCAGGCGGACAGGCCACCCCCGTAAAGCAACGACCCTGTCCGGGACATGGACAGAGCCGCCCGGCCTCGACGGGGCCGGTTGTGTAGATCGAACGGCGGTAGCTGCTACACGATCACCACCATCACCTCGTGCTGCTCAACGCTGTCGCCCACACTGACATTGACGCGTTCCACGCGACCGGTGCGGGGTGCTTTAAGCTCATTCTCCATCTTCATCGATTCGAGGATGACGATCTTATCCCCCGCCTCGACCGCCTGCCCGGCTTTGACGGGAACGTCGACGACCAGCCCCGGCATGGGCGCTGTGATCGCCACCTCACCGCTCTCAGGGGCCAGCACGTCGGCCCGCGCACGCAGCAACTGGGCGCGCTCGTCGGCGACGTGTACCTCGTAGAGGTCGCCCCGAAACAGCACGTACCACATGTCGTCGCGCGACTCGATGAGAGCCTCAAATGACTCGTTGTTGACGAGCAGCGAGTATAGGCCGCTCACGCCCATCCCGGCAAAGTCCACCTCTACGGGTTCGCCGTCCAGGGTGATCTGGCCCTTTTCGTTCAACTCGACGATGTAAGTCTCCGTGCCGACTGTAGCCTCGTACCTCATACGCCATCCTCGAAAACCTAAAAGTTCTTCATGCGTTCCCAGCGTCCAACGCGCTTCCAGTTGCTTACGTCGCGCTCGCTGCGCCCGATAACCTGCGCGGCCTTGCGGCGGGCCTCGTGCGCGGCGAGGGTGGCGAGTATGGCAGCGATCTCCGGTCTGCGGTTGATGTCCTCCTCCATCGAGAAGCGCTCCTCAACGAAGGCGGTGTCAAACTGACCGGCGATGAAGCGCGTGCTGTCGAGCAGGTTCTGGTGAAAGGGGATGTTGGTCCTCAGCCCCATGATGCGATACTCGGCCAGCGCCCGCCGCATGCGAAGCAGGGCCTCACCGCGCGTTTCCCCCCAGCAGATCAGCTTGCTGATCATCGAGTCGTAGTAGGGGGTGATCCTGTCCCCCGCCGTGACGCCGGTGTCGACGCGGACGCCGGGACCGGCGGGCAGGGTGATGGCCGTGATCTTGCCGGTCGAGGGGAGAAAGTTGTTGTAGGGATCTTCGGCGTTGATGCGGCATTCGATGGCCGCACCGCCGATCTGGATCTCATCCTGCACGCGGCTGAGCTTTCGCCCGCGCGCGATGCGGATCTGCTCCTTGACGATGTCGACGTTGGTAATAAGCTCCGTGATGGGGTGCTCAACCTGGAGGCGGGTGTTCATCTCAAGGAAATAGAAGTTGCGGTCCTTATCGACCAGAAACTCAATCGTCCCGGCGTTGACGTAGTTAACCGACCCGGCGGCCCGCACCGCGACCGCGCCCATCTCCTCGCGCAGATCTTCATCGACGAAAGGGGAAGGCGCTTCTTCCAAAAGCTTCTGGTGACGCCGCTGGATCGAGCATTCACGCTCGCCGAGGTGGATGACATTGTCGTGATTGTCGGCCAGTATCTGAATTTCGATGTGGCGTGCGCCCTCGATCAGCTTCTCCAGGTAGACCGAACCCTCGCCGAAGGCGGCCTCGGCTTCCCGGCGGGCGGAGTGCAGGGCGCTGTCAAAATTCTCCATGTGCTCGACAAGGCGCATGCCCTTTCCCCCACCACCGGCGGTTGCCTTGATGAGCAAGGGGAAGCCGACGAAGGTGGCGGCGCGGCCAAGCTCCTCGTCCCGGAGGTCAAGCTCGGTACCCGGCACAATCGGGACGCCCGCCGCCTCGACGGTCTTGCGGGCGGTGACCTTGTCCCCCATCGCGCCGATGGCGGTTGGGGGTGGGCCGATGAAGGCAATGTCTTCGTCGATGCACGCCTGGGCAAAGTCGGGGCGCTCGGCCAGAAAGCCATAGCCTGGGTGAATGGCGTCCGCGCCGGAGCGCTTGGCGGCGGCAATGATGTTATCGACGCGGAGGTAGCTGTCGCGCGGGGCGGGTGGGCCGATGTGATGCGCCTCGGTTGCGTAGCGCACGTGCATGGAGTTGCGGTCGGCATCTGAGTAGACGGCCACCGTCTCCAGTCCCAGGTCGCGGCAGGCGCGGATGATGCGCACCGCGATCTCGCCCCGGTTGGCGATCAGCACTTTGCGAAAGAGTGTCGGTAGCGAGCCAGCCATATTCTCCTCCCTACAGCGGGATGTTACCGTGTTTCTTAGGAGGGTTGTTGTCCCGCTTGTTGCGTAACACTTCGAGCGCATTGATCAGCCGGGGCCGGGTTTCACGCGGCTCGATCACGTCGTCAATGTAACCCCGGCTGGCTGCCACATAAGGGTTGGCGAACTGCTCACGGTACTGAGCGACAAGTTCGGCTTTCCTGGTATCCGGGTCTTCGGCCTCGGCCAGCTCTTTGCGAAAGATGATGTTGACCGCACCGTCCGGCCCCATGACGGCGATCTCGGCTGTGGGCCAGGCGATATTCAGGTCGCCGCGAATGTGCTTGCTGCTCATCACGTCGTAGGCACCGCCGTAGGCTTTGCGGGTGATAACGGTGATCTTGGGGACGGTTGCCTCGCAGTAGGCATAGAGCAGTTTGGCCCCTTGCCGGATGATGCCACCATGTTCCTGGCCGACACCGGGCAGGAAGCCGGGCACGTCCTCAAAGGTGATGATCGGGATGTTGAAGCAGTCGCAGAAGCGGACGAAGCGCGCCGCCTTGATCGAGGCGTCGATGTCGAGCACTCCCGCCAGCACGGCGGGCTGGTTGGCGACGATCCCGGCGCTGTGACCGCCCAGCCGGGCAAATCCCACGACCATGTTCTGGCCGTAGTGTTCGTGAATCTCGTAGAACCGCCCCTCGTCGATGACCATCCGGATCACTTCTTTGATGTCGTAGGGTTTATGGGGACTGTCGGGGATGATGGTGTCAAGCCGTTCGTCCATGCGGAGCGAGTCGTCGGTGGTAGGCTCGTAGGGTGGGTCCTCAAGGTTGTTCTGCGGGAGGTAGGTCAGTAGCTCGCGGATCAGGAGGAGGCAATCGGCCTCGCTCTCGGCGGCGACGTGGCTGACGCCTGAGTTGGCGTTGTGGGTCATGGCGCCGCCCAACTCCTCGAAGGTGACTTCCTCGTGGGTGACAGCCCTGACCACGTCGGGGCCGGTGACGAACATGTGGCTGGTGCCCTTGACCATGAAGATGAAGTCGGTGAGCGCGGGTGAGTAGACGGCCCCACCGGCGCACGGCCCCATGATGGCCGAGATCTGCGGGATCACGCCTGACGCCAGCGTGTTTCTGAGGAAGATGTCGGCGTAGCCGCCGAGAGAGACCACTCCCTCCTGGATGCGCGCGCCCCCCGAATCGTTGAGGCCGATGACGGGCGCACCGGCCTTCATCGCCATTTCCAGGATCTTGACGATCTTCGCGGCGTGCACTTCGGAGAGGCTGCCCCCGAAGACGGTGAAGTCCTGCGAGAAGACGTAAACCAGCCGCCCGTTGATCGTCCCCCAGCCGGTGACGACGCTGTCGCCCAATATCTGCTTGTCGGGCGCGTCCATGCCGAAGTTGCGTTCGCGCTGGACGACGAAGGCGTCAAGCTCACGAAAGCTCCCGGGATCGAGCAGGAGGTCGACCCGCTCGCGGGCGGTCATCTTCCCACGGTCGTGCTGCCGTTGGACGCGCGCCTCACCGCCGCCCTGCATGGCCTGCCTCTTCATGGCACGTAGCTGTTCGATCTTCGGATCAAAGGTCATGGTATTCCGTCTCCTCCCCGGCATGGCGGTGATCGGCAGGGTAGCTCTCGCCCTGAAACGCCCGTCGGATACGTGGCCTGGTTAACACGAGGCTCACCAGAGCCACGAGAAGCACCGCCGTCACAATGGCAAAGGGCAGCCGCCCGCGCTCGTACACCCCCCGGGTGAAGATGACCTGCTGCCCAATGGTAGTCAGCTCATAGAGCGCAAAAAGTATGATAGTTGCCCGGCGCGCCCAGGGCAGCAGCCTCCACAATCCCCAGGCCACGAACAGCCACACAGCCCCCCATATTCCGCCGCGCAGCATCAAAACCCACGTCGGCAGCGCCAGGTCCAGGGTGGCGAGCACCGGCCAGCGCGTGAAACCGGCGTAAACGCCACCCAGATTCCCCGCAGATAAGAAGAACACCGCAAGGGCCAGCCAGGTTACGAGAATGGGGCGTTCTTTCCGATTTGTCACCGGCTTTTTCAGGGTATCAGCACCAGTTTGCCGAAGACATCACCCTGCTCCAGCAGATCAAAGGCGGCGCGGGCCTCCTTGAGCGCCATCACCCGGTGGATGACGGCTTTGAGCTTGCCCTCGAAGACGAGCTGCATTACGGTCTTGAAGTCGGCAATGGGACTCATCGTCGAGCCGATGATGCTCAGGTGTTTGCCGAAGACAAAGCGCGAGTCGACCTGGATGTCGTAGCCGCTGGTGTTGCCGACGACCAGCATCCGCCCCCCACGCGCGAGGGTGCGCAGCTGTCGGCCTGCGCCTGCTACTTGGCTTTATCATCCGCCCCCCACGCGCGAGGGTGCGCAGGCTGGTCGTCCAGGTGGCCTGCCCGACGTTGTCCACGATCACGTCAACGCCGCGCTTGCCGGTGAGCCGGTAGGCGGCCTTGCCCCAATCCTCCTCACTGCGGTTGATCAGCACGTCTGCGCCGAGTTCCTTCGCCTGGGCCAGCTTTTCGCCGGTCGAGCCGACGACGTAGACGGTTGCCCCGGCCAGTTTGGCGATCTGGATGGAAGCGGTATTGACCCCGCCCCCCGCCCCGACGATCAGGACGGTCTCGCCGGGCCGCAGATTGCCCCTGGTGATCAGCGAGTGCCAGGCCGTCAGGAAGACGAGCGAGGCGGCAGCCGCCTCCTCGAAGGGGAAACCGTCGGGTACGTGGAGCAGGTTGCGCTCCGGCAGGACGATGTACTCGGCGAACGTGCCGCGCCTGTTCTCGCCGAGCACGCTCCCCTTGCGGCAGAGATTGTCTTTACCGGCCAGGCAGTGATCGCAGACGCCGCAACTGAGCGTCCCGTTGATGACGACACGATCCCCGACGGCCACCGAGGTCACCCCCGCGCCGACGGCGCTGACCACGCCTGCGCCATCCGCGCCGGGGATGTGGGGATATTCGAGTTTGATGCCCGGCCAGCCATCGCGAACCCAGATGTCAAGGCGGTTGAGTGCGGCAGCCTTGATCTGCACCTGAACCTCGCCGTAGCCGGGTTCCGGGGTGTCGATGTCACCGTAGGTCAGGACTTCTGACCCACCGTGTTCGGGCAAGAGGATTGCTTTCATACAATGCTCCGGTCTCCAGGGTGGCACGGGGATGCTTCGGCCCCTGCCGATACGTATCTCAGGCGTCAGCGCAGGCTGAGCTGGTTGCGGGCGATGACGATGCGCTGGATTTCGCTCGTGCCCTCGTAGATCTCGGTGACTTTGGCATCACGGAAGTAGCGCTCGATGGGATATTCCTTGCTGTAGCCCATCCCGCCGTGGATCTGGATCGCCTCGGTCGTCACCCACATGGCCGTCTCCGAGGCGTACAGCTTCGCCATCGCCGACTCAAGTGAGTAACGCCCGCCGGTTTTCTTGCAGCGCATCTTGGCAAGCGCCGCGTTGTAGATCAACAGGCGTGAGGCTTCGATGCGGGTTTTCATGTCGGCGATCTTCTGCTGGATCATCTGGAAGGCCCCGATGGGCTGCCCGAACGCCTCGCGCTCGCGGGCGTACTGCACGCAGGCCTCATATGCGGCCTCGGCAATGCCAAGCGCCTGCGCCGCGATGCCGATGCGCCCCGCATCGAGAATTGACATCGCGATCTTGAAGCCATCTCCAGGCTTGCCGAGCACGTCCTCAAGGGGCGCTTCGTAGTCTTCGAAGATCAGCTCGCTGGTGGCCGAGGCCCGGATGCCCAGCTTAGGCTCTTTCTTGCCGCGCCCGAAGCCGGGGCGGCTGGCATCGAGCAGGAACGCGGTGACGCCCCGGTGCTTCTTCTCCGGCTCGGTCAATGTGAAAAGGACGATGTAGTCGGCGACCGGGCCGCTCGTCACCCAGCTTTTCAGCCCGTTGATGACGTAGTGCGTACCCGCCTCGTTGAGCACGGCACGCGACCGCATGGTACCGGCATCGGAACCGGACATCGGCTCGGTGAGCGAATAAGCGCCAATCGCCTCACCGGAGGCAGCGGGAACCAGGTATTTCTGTTTCTGCTCCTCCGTCCCGAACCTGAGAATGCCATCGCAGTACAGTGAGTTATTGACCGACATGATCACACCGTGCGAGGCATCGGCTTTGGAGATTTCTTCAATTGACAGCACGTAGGCAATCGTATCCAGGCCCGCGCCGCCGTACTCCTCCGGCACCTCAACGCCCATCAGGCCCAGCCTGCCCATCTCCTTGATGGTCTCGTATGGGAATTCACCGCTCTCGTCGAATTCAGCCGCAATGGGGGCGATCTTCTCCTGGGCGTACTTACGGGCCGTCTGCTGGATCATCTCGTGTTCAGGTGAGAGTGTCAGGCTCAGGCTCTCCGAGGGGGTTACGTCAACCGCCATGTGGCATACTCCTTTGGGGAAATAAAAGGTGTGGCTACTCTGGCCGTGCATGCCCGGATTGTGGGCCGCCAGGCGTGAAGAATACGACTTCTCACCTGCCGCCTGCCTCAATCAAAATAGCCTCACCTAGACCAAATTGCCGTCTGCGAGCACAGGCATTATAGCATCCGGCAGGCGGAAGGTCTAAATCGAGGCCGGTAGGGGCTTATTCACCAATGCCGGGTAGAGGCAACACGTCCATCTCCAGCGCCGGGACGTGGAACAGGTACCAGCCGTACTCGGCACCGAAGCCACGGCCCGTCCTGGCCTTACCACTGGGGTTATCAGGCAGATCGCCCTGTAGCGCGTCCGGCAGCGTGCTGATGGTTCGCTGCCCCGGAGCCATCGCTGCCGCGCGCCGGGCGTGGGCCACCGCCTGCGCCTGCTGGCCCGCGTGCGCCTCCAGCACGGCAAGGTTGGCCCAGTTCAAAGCGTAGGCAGGCTCGCGTGCCAGCGCGGCCCGGTAGGCCGATATCGCCTCCTCCAGCGCAGCATCGTCGCCTGCGATACCGGCCTGCCCCTTCGCATACGCCGCCTGGAACGCGTAGATCACCATCGCCGGGTCGCGCCGACTGGCCCGCCCGAAGTGTCTGGCTGCCGCCTGCCAGTCCTCCAGATAAGCAGCGTAGACGCCATCGACGGCGGCCAGCTCGCCCGGTATCTGCATGCCCCATATCCCGACGCTCATCACGACCAGCAGCGGCGCAACGCCGCGCCGGAGCGTTGCTTGCCAGCGCGGGACGGCTGCCTGCGCCGGAGTGGGCGAAAGGACACTCCACATCCACAGGGCCAGGGTCGAGACCCCCGGCAAGAAGGTCATGTCGAACATCCCGACGGAGAACAACCCTGCACCCAGCGTCCCCGCTATAATGGCCCGCCAGCGCTGCTCCCGATCACCTTCCTGCCACGCCCGCCGGATCGCCCGGCCCGCCGCAACAAACACCCATCCCAGGGGGATCACCCCCACGATCCCCGTCTCTGCGGCCACGTAGAGGATCACGTTGTGGGGATGCGCGTGCACCGTCTCAGGCGGGACGCTGATTTCCTGCATCATGCGCGAGCCGAAGGTCATCGGCCCCCACCCCACGACAGGCCGCTCGGTGAAGGCGAGCCAGCCCGTGCGCCATAGCTGGATGCGTTTCGCCAGGCTGCCGTGAGTGGAGTGGAAAAACTGGCTGCGGATCAACGGGGCCACGACTATGAGCACTGCGACCAGGAACGCGAGCATAATTATCCAGGGCAACCACGCCTTCAGCCCGCGTTGCAGAAGCCTGTCCCTCTCCGACGCAATCACCAGCCCCAGGAACGTGACGGCACTGACGGCGGCCCCAACCCAGGCCGAGCGCGCCCCGGTCAGGATCAGCGTGACGCCGAACAGGATCAACCACACGCCAGACACAATACGCCCCGGCCAGCCGGAGGCCCGGATAAGCCACCACAGGGCCAGCACCCCGGCCATCAACAGCACCGTCCCGAATGGGTTAGGGTTGCCCAGGACGCTGGTCGGGCGGGGCGGCGCCACCCCGGTGGGGTAGCCCGATGATCGCCACCACGCCCACACCTGGTACAGGCCGATCAGGGTGATTGCCGTCAGCGTGGCGAACAGAGCGCGCTCCAGCCGGGCACGCCCGGCCTCCGAGGCAGCCACATCGGCGGCGACCCAGTAGGCGAGGGTGAGCGCCGCCCAGTAGCCGATCTGCGTCAGGCTGCGGCGCGGATCGAGCGAGAACGCCGCCGACAGGAGCAAGGCCCCGCCCATCGCCAGCAGCGGCGGGACAAGCACCGGCCACCTGCGGGACTGCCCGGCACCCCGAAACAGCCACCACGTCCCAACAGCCGCCATCAAGACCAGGGTGATGATCTCCAGACGCGGCGCCACCAGGCCATTGAGGGTCCCGGCGATGCCAACCCCATACGTGACCAGCAGCACCGTCACAACATCACGCCCGATGTAAAGCCAGTTGATGCTACGAAAGCGCATGGCCCAATCCTCTCACGGTGAGTTATGTCACAGGGCGGGGTGCTGCCTGTGCCAACCGGTAATTTGTTGGTAGGCGTGTGCCACCTGGGTGAGAACCGCCTCCCCCGCCGCGACAAGCTGCACGCCAACCGGAAACCCCTCGGTCGTGAACCCGCACGGCGTCGAGAGGGCCGGTAAACCGCTCAGGCTGAACGGATAGGTGAAGCGCAGCAGCTCCCTGGCTGCCGAAGGCCCTTCGCTGCCCTCTAGCCTGTGCGACGGCACGGGTACTGTGGGCAGCGCCAGCACGTCGACGCGGTCGCGGAACAGCGCTTCCAGCGCCTGCCGCCACTCGCGCCCAAGCTGGCGCGCCAGCGCATAATCGACCCCGGAGTGCCCCGTCCCCCACTCCAGGCGCACCCGCACGTCGTCGCCGAAGCGCTCAGGTTCGGCCTCAAGCCGTTCGCGGTGATAAGCCGCCGCGTCCGACAGGCTGATCACCTGGGCGGCGCGCCGGATGTCGGGTGTCATCGACAGCCTGACCCTGACGACCTGCATTCCCTGATCGGCCAGCGTGTTGACAGCGCCCTGCACGGACTCAACGATCTGAAAGTCCGTCTCCTGCCAGAAGAAATCATCTTCAGGCAGCCCCAGCCGTAGGCCCTCGACAGGCTCCTTAAGCCGATCCACGCACCGCGCGGGCGTCAACTGCTGCGCGTCCAGCACGTCAAGCATCAGGGCGACATCCTCGGCGGTGTGCGCCATCGGGCCGACGGTGTCCAGCGTCCAGCTCATCGGTACGACACCACGCGTGCTGACCCGCCCGATCCCCGGCCTGATGCCCGTCAGCCCGCACAGCGCCGCCGGCTCCCGCACCGAGCCGCCGGTATCTGTCCCCAATGCGCCCAGGCACAGGGAGGCCGCCACCGCCGCCGCAGAGCCACCACTCGACCCACCGGGGCTGTAGTCACGATTCCAGGGATTGCGTGCCGGGCCGTAGTGCGGATTCACATTCGTTGCACCGATGGCGTACTCGTGCAGGTGTGTCTTACCGACGATGATCGCCCCGGCAGACTTCAACTGTAGCGTCACGTCCGCGTCCCCGGCGGCGACGTGTTCGCGCAGGAAGTCGCTTCCTGCCGTCGTCGGGACGCCCGCCACGTCGATCAGGTCTTTGATGCCCACCGGGATGCCGTGCAGCGGCCCCCAATCCTCTCCTCGCTGGATCGCCTCGGCTGCGCTGCGGGCTTCTTCCTGGGCCTGATCGTCCATCACGCTTAGGAAGGCGTTAAGCGCGGGGTTCAGGCGCTCGATGCGTGCCAGGCAGGCTTCGATTAGCTCAGTGGGCGAAAGCTGCTTCTCTTTGATCAGGGTGGCTGCGTCGGCCAATGTCAGGTTAACAAGCTGATTTTCATCCATCTTCCACCTTGCTCTATTTACACGAATCACCAGTTTGATGTATTCTCATATTGTATACAATGATTGTAAACCGCCTACCACGGTGAAGGAAGTAGACAGGTATGAGCACCAACTCTGGTCTGGACCTATCTTTGCTCGAACCCGTGCTCGAAAAGTACCAGGGCGGGGGAAAGGCCCAACTTCTCCCCGCCCTCCATGCTGCTCAACGCATCTACACCTATCTCCCTGAGCCTGCGTTGGTCGCAATCGGCCAGGCTCTTCGAGTTCCACTCTCCGAAATATACGGCGTGGTTGAATTTTACACCATGTTCTACACCGAGCCTGTCGGCAAGCGCATCATCCGGGTATGCACCGATCCGGCGTGCGCGATTGCCGGGGCCGAGGAGCTGGTGGAGGCCATCCGCCACCGCGCGGGCATTCGTCCAGGTGAGACCAGCGCCGACGGTGAGGTGACCATCGAGCGTGTGCCCTGCCTCGGCCTGTGCGATCAGGCTCCCGGCGTGCTGGTCGACGAGGAGGCTTTTGTACGCGTGACGCCCGGCGATGTCGAACGGCTCTTCGCCGCCGACGCCACGCCCTCCGAGCTCCGGGTCACCGGCAAGCCCCGGCTCCTGACCCGCCGCATCGGACAGCTTCCCCCGACCGACCTGGCCGCCAACCGCGCCGAGGGGGCGTTCAGCGCCCTGGAGAAAGCACTGACCCGGATGACGCCGGAGGAGGTCATTGAGGAGGTGAAAGCCTCGAACCTCGTGGGGCGGGGCGGGGCGGCTTTTCCAACCGGGCTGAAGATGCAGTTCACGCGCGGCGCGGGGAGCGAGCCTAAATACGTCATCTGCAACGCCGACGAGAGCGAGCCGGGGACGTTCAAAGACCGTGCGCTGATGGAGGGCGACCCCTTCCGCGTGTTGGAGGGAACGGCCCTCTGCGGCTACGCAATCGGGGCGTCGAAGGGATACATCTTCATCCGCGGCGAGTACCCGCAGGCCAGACGAATCCTGCAGGCGGCGGTTGACAGCGCCATCGACGCCGGGCTGCTGGGCGAGGGTATCCTCGGCACGGACTTCGACTTCGACGTTGAGATCCGGGTGGGCGCGGGAGCGTACATCTGCGGCGAGGAAACGGCCCTCTTTGAGGCCATCGAGGGTAAGCGCGGCTTCCCGCGCGTCAAGCCCCCCTTCCCGACAACACACGGAGTGTTTGGAAAACCGACCGCCATCAACAACGTCGAGACGCTGTCTACCCTGCCTGACATCATCGCCAACGGCGGTGAGTGGCTCAGGCAGTTTGGAACGGATAAATCAACCGGCGTCAAGCTCTTCTGCGTGAGCGGGCACGTCAGGCAGCCGGGCGTCGTCGAGGCCCCCTTCGGTGTCCCGGTTCGCGAGCTTGTCGAGCAGCACTGCGAGGGCTTCGACGGTACACCCCAGGCCATCTTGATGGGCGGCGCGGCGGGCGGCTTCCTGACTCCCGACCAGTTCGACACCCCGCTGACCTTCGAGGATTTGCAGCCGCTCGGCGCGCCGATTGGCTCAGGTGTGATCATGGTGTTCAACGACACCGTCGACATGCGCCAGGTGCTCCAGGGGATCGCGCACTTCTTCGCGCATGAGTCGTGCGGCAAGTGCTACCCCTGCCAGCTTGGCACCCAGCGCCAGATGGAGATCCTGGATCGGGTGGCCGCCGGGCAGGCGAAGGTGGGTGATACTGCCCGTCTGCAAGACATCGGCCTTACGATGACCGACGCATCACTGTGCGGTCTGGGCCAGACGGCTGGCGCGGCGGTTTTAAGTGCGTTGAAGCTGTGGCCGGGGTTGGTCGGAGAGAACGGCGCGTGAAGGCAACCGACGAACGGGATGTGTGCGGGGGAACAGTTCCCATCAGCTACACCACGATCACCCGCAAGGGCCGACAGGCTGTCGACGCCGGGGTGATCGTGGAGCGGCTGGTGTCGTTCTTTGTGAACGGGCAAGAGCTGCTGACCAGTATGGCGACACCCTGCCAGCAGGACGCGCACGCACTGGGCTTTCTCGCCAACGAGGGCATCATTCACTCGATGGACGACGTGCGCGCCGTTCACGTCTGTCCCGGCAGTTCGTGCGTCGATGTCTGGCTGGCTTATGCCGATTTCGAGCCGCCGGGCCGTGTGATCGTGACCTCCGGCTGCGGCGGTGGTGTGACGTTCAATGACCCATCTACCACCTTTGAGCAGCTGGAGTCGGAGATGCGGGTCACGCCGGAGCGGCTGTGGGAGATGATGGATCAGCTTCACAAGTCAGCCGTGCTGTACAGCCGGGCAGGGGGCGTGCACGCTTCAGGTCTCGGCGACGGCAAACGACTGCTCCTCACTGCCGAGGATGTGGGCCGCCACAACACGCTCGATAAACTGCGCGGTCTCGCGCTCCAGGCCAACATTGACACCCGCGACTGCGTGATCCTGACGACGGGCCGTATCAGTTCGGAGATGATCGGCAAGGCGCGCCGCATGGGAGTGCCCATCGTCTGTTCGCATACCTCACCGACCAGCCTCTCAATCGGCCTCGCCAATGAGTGGAATATCACGCTGATCGGCTACCTGCGCCGCAACAGCATGAACCTATATACGCACCCTGAGCGTATTCAGCCAGAAGAGACGGTTGCCTCACCCGACGGGAGGCAGAGGAGAACACCGAATGTCTGACACCGACACGAGCGAGACCATCCATCTGACCATCGACGGTCAGGGAGTCAACGTGCCGCCCGGAACGACGATCCTGGAAGCTGCCGGACAGCTTGGCATCGAGATCCCGCACGTCTGCTACCATGAGGCACTGACGCCGCCCGCCGTCTGTCGTGTCTGCGTCGTCGAGGTTGAGGGCGCGCGCGTCCTCCAGGCAGCCTGCGTGACCCAATGCGCACGAGATATGGTCGTCCACACCCGCAGCGAGCGCGTCGTGCGCAGCCGCCGCACCATCCTGGAGATGCTCAACTCGGCGGTTGACCTCGGCGAGGCACCTGAGATCCTTGGGATGCTGGAAGATTACGGGGCCGATACTGCCCGCTTCCCCGACGGCGCGAGGCGTGAGTACGTCCTCAAAGACGACAATCCCTTCTACGTCCGCGACTATACGCAGTGCGTCATGTGCTGGCGCTGTGTGCAGATCTGCGCCGACGACGGGCAATACGCCTTTGCGCTGAACTTTGGCGAGCGCGGCTTCAGCTCTCACATTTCGACTTTCTTCGATCTGGCTTTGCCCGACACGACCTGTGTCTTCTGCGGGCAGTGTGTCGGTGCCTGCCCGACCGGCGCGCTCAAGCCCAAGATCGAGTGGGGGCTTGAGCAGGGGTTGAGCTTTAAACAGATCCGGGAGATAACGCACCAGGGGAAGAAGCATGAGCGGGCATGATAGGTATTGCCGGGTGGTTTTACGAGGGGGGAGCTGCCTATGACCAAGATCAACGATTATTTGTGGCACATTCCTCATACGCCGCTGGATGACGACCCGCCCGACGTTGGCCTCCTCCAGCAGACGTTCAACCTGCCGATCAGCGCGGCGCTCGAGGAGCCGCTCGCCGAACGGGGCTACAAGCTCAAGAGTAATGACGTCGCCGTCCGGTTGGATGAGCGCGTCGACGGCACATACGACACCTACTATGCCAACGTCCGGTTCATCCGCTACCTGCAATCCGACATCATCGCCCGCATCCACTTCGAACACACCGAGTGGGCACACTTCCTATCCGACAGCAGCGAGCACCGCTACTTCATCAACCTGGACCGCTTCAAGGTGTCCGACCCGGCCACACAGATCGTCGTTCCGGCATGGTCGGGCCGTCTGCACACCCGGATGTCTAGCCGGCCTGAGGATGTCCTTCACCACGAGGGGGAGGACCAGATATGGGCTTTCGCCTCAGCCGAAGAACTGGAACGACAACTGCAACTGATTTTGGAGAAGCTCACCCGGCTGGGCTGGCCCTGGTTAGAGAACACCTCGACGTTTTGATTGTCGGCAAACATTGTTGCTCAACGACGAAGCGAGGATTGCTTCGCGGGTTCGACTCTACGAAGGAAAAACGATGATCCAGGCAGATAAGATTGTCCGTACCACGTGTCCATACTGCGGTGTCGGCTGCCAGATCGACCTGCACGTAAAAGACAACGCCATCTACCGCTCCGATGCCCCCTTTGGCGTCGAGCCAAACAACGGCCTGCTGTGCGTCAAGGGCCGCTTCGGGCACGACTTCCTCTGGCATCCCGACCGCCTGACCACACCCCTGGTTCGCCGCAACGGAGACCTCGAACCGGCAACCTGGGACGAGGCGCTTGACCTGATCACGGAGCGCCTTTCGGCCATCAAAGCCGAGAGCGGCCCCGATGCCATCACCCTGTTGTGCAGCGCCAAGTGCACCAACGAAGAGAACTACCTGATGCAAAAGCTGGCGCGCCAGGTGATCGGCACACACAACATCGACCACTGTGCCCGTCTTTGACACAGCTCAACTGTGACAGGCCTCGTGCAGGCCTTCGGCAGTGGGGCGATGACCAACTCCATCCCCGACATCACCGACGCAAAAGCCATCCTGGCGATTGGCACCAACACCACCGAGCAGCACCCGGTGCTCAGCCTCCGGATCAAGCAGGCGGTGTGCAAGCACGGCGCACAGCTAATCGTCGCCGACCCGCGCCGCATTGAGCTGGTTGACTTTGCCACCCTCCACCTGCAGCTCGAAGCGGGAACCAACCTGGCGCTGCTCAACGGGCTGGCGCACATTATCCTCAGCGAGAACCTCCACGACCGGGAGTTTATCGAGGAGCGCACCGAAAACTTCGAGATGTGGAAAGCCGTCGTCGACGAGTATCCGCCCGACCGGGCCAGCCAGATCACCGGCGTGCCCGTCGAGGATCTGGTGCGGGCGGCGCGCATCTACGCCGGGAACAGGCCCGCCGCCATCTTCTACGCGATGGGCATCACCCAGCACACCGCCGGGCACCAGAACGTGGTGGCCGTCGCCAACCTGGCCATGATCACCGGCAACATGGGCGTTCCCGGCGGCGGCGTGAACCCGCTTCGCGGCCAGAACAACGTGCAGGGAGCGTGCGACGTGGGCGGCCTGCCCAACGTCTACCCCGGCTACCAGCGGGTGACCGACGAGGCAGTGCGGGAGAAGTTCG
This sequence comes from uncultured Anaerolineae bacterium, assembly GCA_964603985.1. Classification (GTDB taxonomy): domain Bacteria; phylum Chloroflexota; class Anaerolineae; order Aggregatilineales; family UBA3940; genus CAZRXG01. The sequence goes on from CAZRXG010000003.1 coordinate 190,396, forward strand.
CCGCCTATCACGGCATCGAGCAGCCCCCGCCCAAACCCGGCCTGACCATCACCGAGATGCTCGACGCCGCCCACGACGGCCAGGTGCGCGCCATGTACACGATGGGCGAGAATCCAATGATGAGCGACCCGGACACCAACCACGTCCGCGAGTGCCTGGAGGCGCTGGAGTTCCTGATCGTGCAGGACATCTTCCTCAACGAAACCGGTGAAATGGCCGACGTAGTCCTGCCGACAGCCGCCTTCGCCGAGAAGGACGGGACGTTCACCAACACCGACCGCCGCGTGCAGCGCGTCCGCCGGACGCTCGACCCACCCGGCGAGGCTCTCCCCGACTGGCAGATCGTGGTCGAGCTTGCCGGTCGGCTCGGCGGACAGGGTTGGGACTATCCCGACCCGGCAGCCATCATGGACGAACTGTCCGAGGTGTCACCCATCTACGGCGGGGTCCACTTCAACCGGCTGGAAGACGGAGGGCTGCAATGGCCCTGCCGGAGCGCCGACGATCCTGGCACGCCGATCCTGCACGTCGGAACCTTTTCGCGCGGGCGGGGCTATCTCAGCCCGGTGCATCACCAGCCTGCCGCCGAGCTTCCCGACGACGAGTACCCCCTCATGCTGACCACCGGCCGCGTTCTCCAGCACTGGCACACCGGCACGATGACGCGCCGCGTGGGCGGCCTGGACTTCCTTGCGCCGGAGGAGCGCGTCGAGATCAACCCGGAGGACGCCGCCCGTCTGGGCATTGCGGACGGGGACTGGATTCGCATAACGTCCCGGCGCGGCACGGTGACGGCGCATGCCTGGGTCGTCGACCGCCCCCGGCCCGGCCTGATCTTCATGACCTTCCACTTCGCCGAGGCACTGGGCAACGTCCTGACCAACAACGTGGTCGACCCTGTGGCCAAGATCCCTGAGTTCAAAGTCTGCGGCGTGAAAGTGGAGAAGACCGACCCGCCTGACGGGAGATGAGCGGCTGAGTTTTTTCCTTCGGTTCGATCTTCTGGGGTGGCTCCCGGCTGCGGGGCCACCCTTTTTGTGCCTCCCCAAACCTTAAAACTTTCTCCACCGCTTGATCTAAAACATTCGTTCTGGTAAAATAGGGGTAGAACATTCGCTCTAATTAACCTTCATCATTCCCCCGTGTGGGAAGGAAGTACAGGGTGACCACGTTAAAGGAGATTGGAATGCGTGTGGGAATGCTGTGGTTTGATAACAGTGGACAGCGCGACCTGGATGCCAAGCTCGAGCGGGCCATCGCGCACTACGAGGCCAAGTACGGCGCTCGCCCGACGGTGTGCTATGTGCACCCCAGCATGCTCTTAAGCGCCCGGCACAACATCGCGGGGCTGGATCTGCGCGGCAGCAACATGATACTGCCCCACCACTTCTGGCTGGGCGTGGAGGACGAGGTCGAGCAACGGTCGGCAGCCTGAGCCTGAGCCTCGTTCATCCGAGACCCATCAGAGCAAGGCACACAGGCATAGAGGGCGCGCGCGTATGCGCCCTCTATGCTTTTACCCTTCTCGCCGCCGAATCTGCCTCTACAGCCGCTTCACGCCGACGAGCAGGGTTTCCCCCTCGAACGTGTATTCTTCAGTTCGCTCACCGCCGGGCTTCTCGGTCGCTTCGAGCGTGTTGGCCAACGTCTCACCCTTGATCAGGTCGGCGAACTGCACGACGGCGCGGGCCAGCTTATCGCTGGCTTTGTACGTGACGGCGATGCGATCGTCAACCTCGAATTCGGCAGCCTTGCGCAGCTCCTGCACCCGGCGGATGAAGTCGCGTGCCAACCCTTCGGCGGCCAGGTCATCCGTCAGGACGGTGCTGATCGCGACCAGGTAGTAGATGTCCTCGGCGACGGCATAGCCCTCCGCCGGGTTGCTCCTGACCTCGACCTCCTGCGGCGTCAGGACGTGCTCCTCACCATCGAGCCGGACCGTGATGTCCTTCTTGGCGAGCAACCGCCGGGCGTAGTCGGTGGCGTCACCTTCGCGCAGCATCTTCTGAATCCTTGGGAAGTCCTTCCCAAAGCGGGGGCCTAACTCCTGCGGGAGCGGGTTGAGGCTGTAGGTGACGACATCCTCAGCCTTGTCGAGCGTCCTGACGGCCTTGACGTTCAACTCGTCGGTCAGAACGTCCGCATAGTCACTCACGACGTTCGCCTTGCTGCTCGGAAGCGAGAAGGCGGCCTCGGCGAGCGGCTGGCGCACCTTGATCCCGGCGCTGTTGCGCGCGGACAGGCCCAGACTCGCCAGACGCAGCACCACCTGCATCTCATCGATCAGCATCTCGTCAATGCGTGCCTCATCGTACTCCGGCCAGCGTGCGAGGTGAACGCTGATCGGCGCTTCCGGGTCCACCGAAGTGACCAGGTTGCGGTAAATCTCCTCGGCCATGAAGGGCGCGGTGGGGGCCAGCAGCTTGCCGACCGTCACCAGGCACTCGTAGAGCGTGAGGTAAGCGGCAGCTTTGTCCTCGTCGTTTTCACTCTTCCAAAAGCGGTGCTTTGAGCGGCGCACGTACCAGTTGCTCAGCTCATCAATGACAAACCGCTCGACGGGGCGCGTCGCTCCGGTGGCGTCGTATGTTTCGTATGCCTGGGTGACATCGCGCACCAGGACGTGCAGCCGGGCCAGGATCCAGCGATCCATCGCATCGCGCCTCTCGACGGGTACGTCCAGCTCGAGCGGGTTGACGTTGTCGATGTTGGCGTACTCGACAAACAGGCGGTAGATGTGCCACAACGTCAGCCAGAACGTGCGGACGCTCTGGCCGACCAGGTCTTCCGAGAAGCGACGCGAGTCACCAGGGGGGCCAGCCGTGTACATGTACCAGCGGAACATGTCCGCCCCATGCCTGTCGATCACGTCCCAGGGTTCGACGACGTTGCCTTTGCTCTTGGACATCTTCTCGCCATTCCCGTCGAGGATGTGACCGAGGCAGATGCAGTTTTCGAAGCACACCTCATCGAAGAGCAGCGTGCTGATGGCATGCAGCGAGTAGAACCAACCGCGTGTCTGGTCGACCGCCTCGCAGATGTAGTCGGCGGGGAACTGCTCTTTGAACATGTCCTGGTTGTAGTAGGGATAGCCCCACTGGGCGACCGGCATCGAGCCAGAGTCGAACCAGACATCGATCAGTTCGGGCACGCGGCGCATCGTCCCCTTACCGCACTCCCGGCAAGGCCACGTGATCTCATCAACGAAGGGACGATGCAGATCCAACCCCGATTGATCCTCCCCGCTCAATTCGCCCAATTCGTCCACACCACCGATGCAGTGCTGGTGCCCACACTCTGCGTTATCGCACTGCCAGACGGGCAGCGGGGTGCCCCAATAGCGTTCGCGACCCAGCGCCCAATCAACGTTCCCCTCCAGCCACTTGCCGAAGCGCCCGTCGCGGACGTGCTCAGGCACCCAGTTGATCGTCTTGTTCAGGTTGACCAGGTTCTCACGGCGCTCCGTCGTGCGGATGTACCACGTCCGGCGGGCGTAGTACAGCAGCGGCATGCCACAGCGCCAGCAGAAGGGATAGGTGTGATAGTAGGTCCCTGAGCGGAACATCAGCCCGCGTGACTCCAGCTCTTCGATGATCAGCGAGTCGGCATCCTTGACCCACATCCCCGCCCAGGGCGTCACCTGGTCAATAAACGCGCCCTGCGGGTTGACGGTCATCAGGACGGGCAGATCGTATTCCTGCCCGACAACCAGGTCCTCCGCACCGAAGGCGGGTGCCATGTGGACGATGCCCGTTCCCTCTTCGATGCTGACGAAATCGGCGTCGACGACGTAAGCGTAGTCCTTGTCGGTGGGCAGGAAGGTATAGAGCGGCTCATAACGCATCCCGACGAGATCAACGCCCTTCATCTGCTCGACGATCTCGTAACTGCCCCGCTTCTTTTCGAGGGCGTAATCGAGCAAGGCATAGGCGAGGATCAGGTGTTCTGTTTCGCCCGCCTCATTCTCCCCTTCGACCTTAACGTAATCCACGTCCTCACCGACGGCCAGGGCGACGTTGCCGGGGAGAGTCCAGGGGGTGGTCGTCCAGACCAGGAAGTAAGTGTTCTCCGTGTCCTTTACCTTGAAGCGGACGAAGATCGACGGGTCGGGCGTGTCGTCCCTGTACCCCAGGTTGACCTCGTGGCTGGACAACGGCGTGCCGCAGCGCGCGCAGTAGGGAACGACCTTGTATCCCTGGTACAGCAGGCCCTGATCCCAATACTGGCGCAGAATCCACCACACACTCTGGATATAGTCGTTGGTGAAGGTGACATAAGCCTCATCGAGGTCGACCCAGAAGGCAATACGCTCGGTGAGCTCTTCCCACTCCTTGATGTAGCGAAAGACGCTCTCCTTACACTTGGCGTTGAACTCGGCGATGCCGTATGCTTCGATCTCGTGTTTGTGCTCCAGGTTGAGTTCCTTCTCGACCTCGATCTCAACCGGCAGGCCATGCGTGTCCCAACCGCCCTTGCGCAGGCAGTAGTAGCCGTTCATGGTCTTGTAACGCGGGAACATGTCCTTGAATGCCCGCGCCAGGACGTGATGCGAACCAGGCTGCCCGTTGGCTGTGGGCGGGCCTTCGTAGAAGACGTAGCGCGGCCCGTCGGAGCGCTCACGCATGGTGCGCTGGAAGATGTCTTCTTTCCGCCAGAACTCCAACTGTGCCTCTTCCACAGCCTGGACACTGGGTTTGGGTGATACGGGTTTAAACATTATTCCTCCCATTCAGTATGTAAGGGTTTGGGGCAACGGTACATGCCCGACGTATGGTGCCCTCTACACCTTGAATGGATCGCGATGTTACGCAGCGTAACACCACGGGATCACCCCCTTTAGTCCAATCACTTGCCGTCATCTCGTCAGCAAAGCTCTCCATTTTAGCCTGGGATCTATTCATTTAATATGACGCCTTTAACGCAGCCAACCGCTCTTGTGCCAGCCGGAGTTTATCCTGGATCTCGGTGCTTAATTCCTGGAGCAAGTCCTGGCCGTTTGCCTCAGCAGCATCGGCGTGGGCCTTGATCTTGGCAATTGTGCCATACCGCATCTCGAAGTGCTGCCCTTCCAGTCGGGTGATCAGTTCTTCGAGTGCGAAGACCTGATCGCGGAGCTGTCTGACGACACCCTCGTCGACGATGGCAGGCAAACTTGAGCGCTCCCGCTGGGCGCTGGCCAGCGCGTGGAGTGAGATCTCATCGCGCCGCACGTAGGCCTGATTGGCCTTCTGCATCAGCTCTCTGCGTCGCTCCCGCTCAGCAGGCGCGTCGACCAGATCGGGATGCAGGCTGGCGGCGACCTCGGCGTAGTACGCTTTGAGCTTTGGCGAAGCCGGGGGCAGGCCCTCCGCACCGGCAAACTTGGGAACTTCTTTGCCCTTCCACGTGCGTTGGTACTGCTCCTCCACCGAAACGTAATCCTCAGAGAACCGATCCAGTGGGGAGCTGATCTCGCCTGCACCTTTGGCGCTGTGATCGCCTCGCATGGCCCTCAGGTCGGCAATCTCGCGCTGCACGGAAACCAGTGCTTCGTGATACCGCAGCACTTCCTGCTGGAAGCGGGCCATAAAAGGGCCTAGGACGCTTTCCAGTTCGGCGATCCCGCCGGCGACTCTGCCCAACTCTTTCTTAAACTCTGCGATCTGCTGGCTCAGCTCTTGCATCTCTTGATGGAGATCGGTCATATCTTCGGGGTCTCCTTTTGTCCATCCCGGTCAGCCTGAAAACGTCCTACGCTTCTCCCCTGTATGGCACTCTCAGGCCGTCATTCTTCTCGTGTATATGTCACCAATGTAAAGTCGTAATCTTTGTCAGGATAATGCCAACGAAGCGTTATCCCGAATTCATCGTACCAGGCCACCGCCTGCACGCCATCGCTGAGTGTGACCTCGAAGCGGCGGGCCTCTTCGAACGTCCCCGCCGGTATTGTGCACGTTTCATCTTCAAGCGGCTTGACGTTGAAGCGCAGCACACGCCCGGTCAAGATCTCCTCTCCCCCGGTCCACAGGTCGGGGCTGACGACGGGGATTGCCCAGGGCTTGCCACGTGCGTGGCGCGGGTAGCCACGCCAGACGTAATCGTGCGCAATAACGGAATGATAGTCAACCTCATAACCGGCTGCAATGTCGAGCACTTCCTGGCGGCGCAGGTGGCCTTCGGCCTGGCGCGCGACGTGAACGACCGCCTCCTCAAACGTATACTGAGCAGCCGCGACCGCTTCGCCTCGCTCGTATCGCAAGCGGAGCCACTCCGGGCGGCCATCAGGGTCGCGCTGCAAGTGAGTCAGCAAATTGGTGGCGTCATCACTGCCTTTGACTTCAACGCGGGTGATCTCGGCCCCGCCGGGCAGGCGAGTGATCTGCCAGGTCTCAATCTGACCGGTTGCCTTGCCGCCGCGCAGATAGCTGTACTGTCCCCGGCATACAGGCGTCTCGTCCGGCTGAACCTCGTGCAAGAGGTGCATCTACGGCTCCACCTCCAGGTAAATACGCTTGTTGATTTTACCCTTGCTTTTGTAATCGGTCACGCGCAGCCTGCCAACCTCGGACGTGTTGCGGACGTGCGTCCCGCCGTCGGCCTGTAAGTCGAGCCCGATGATCTCCACAGTGCGCACCTCGGTGATGCCCTCTGGCAGCAGGTTGATCTTGGTGCGGATGAGGTCGGGTATCTGGAAAGCCTCTTCACGCGGCAGGATGGCAACCCGCACCTCGTGGCCGTTGGCGACCTCGGCATTGATCCTCTCCTCGATCTCCCTGACCAGCTCCTGGCGCATGGTCTCGAACTCGAAATCCATGCGCCCTTTGAGCGGTTCCATGTTACCGCCCGTCACCGAAGCACCGTAATCCCGCCAGATGACTCCACACAGGATGTGCATGGCGGTGTGGGTGCGCATCAGCTTGTAACGGTGGTCCCAATCAAGCTGGCCGGTGGCAGTCTTCCCGGCTTCGGGCAAACTTTCACCCTCGATCAGGTGGACGACCTGCCCGCCGATCTTTTTGGCGCGTTTGACGGCGTACTCGACGCCGCCGACGGTCAGGGTGCCGCGATCCGCCGGTTGGCCGCCGCCGCCGGGATAGAAGGCCGTGCGATCCAGAATCACGCCGTGATTCTCAGCGTCGACGGCTGTAACTGTAGCATCAAAGTTCGCCAGATAGCTGTCTGTCAGGTAGAGCAGGTCGGTCATATGTAGCTCCATTTATGTGATCTCCCCCCGGCTTCCGGGTGAAGTTAAACGCCCTCGATCCCTAAGGGACGAGAGCGCAGGTTCCCGCGGTACCACCCTTATTCCGCGCAGCATGCGGCGATGCTGCTTGGCACTCTACCAGCTACGCGATGGTAACTGCGTCCCGGTAACGGGGGACGAGGTCGGCTAAACCTACTACGACGTTTCACCGCCGGTTCGGTTTGCGGCTCAGGAAGGATTTTCAACAGGCCCTGCATACCCGGCTCTCATCAGCCCAGATTTGCTGTGACGCGGCTACCCTGCCTACTCGTTTCCGTCGCTGCCTTTGTGTAGGGCAAGATCATACCATACCGGCGAGGCAACGCCAAGTTTGACGGACGTTTCGCCGGTGTATCATCCGTCCGGGGATTGGCCCGCCGCCCGAAGGTCTTGTAGCCCCCTCGACCGCCTGCTATAATGCAGTCACCCCGCCCTGGACGGTTCGCGGGGTAGAGTTTTGTCGAGGGAGCCACGTTGATGTTGGATAAACTTGCCGGTATTGCCGCCCGGTACGAAGAGCTTGAGCAGTTAATGGCCGATCCGGACGTTGCCACCGATTACGTGCAGGTCGCCGAGTACGCGCAGGAGCGCAGCAGCCTTCAGGATATTGTGGAGAGATACTACGTCTACAAGGACGTGATGGAGCAGATCGAAGCGGCCAGAGATCTGCTCGACTCGGACGACCCGGAGATGCGCCAGCTTGCCCAGGATGAACTGGACGACCTCCAGGCGCAGCAAGCCGAGCTGGAAGAACAACTACGCCTGATGCTGCTTCCCAAAGACCCGCGCGACTCGAAGAACGTCATCATGGAGATCCGGGCCGGGGCAGGCGGCGACGAGGCGGGCCTCTTTGCAGCCGACCTCTTCCGCATGTACACCCGCTACGCCGAGGGCCAAAACTGGACCGTTGAGGTGCTCCACAGCAACGAGACGGGCGTCGGCGGCTTCAAGGAAGTGGTCTTCATGATCGAGGGCCGGGGAGCCTATTCACGGCTGAAGTACGAAAGCGGTGTGCACCGCGTGCAGCGTGTGCCGGTCACAGAGAGCCAGGGACGCATCCACACCAGCACGGCGACGGTAGCCGTGCTGGCCGAAGTGGACGAGGTCGAGGTCGAGATCGACGAGAAAGACCTGGAAATCGACTCGTACCGCGCCGGTGGTGCGGGCGGACAGCACGTCCAGAAGAACGACACGGCAATTCGCATCACGCACAAGCCGACCGGCATGGTCGTGCAATGCCAGGACGAGCGCAGCAAAACACAGAACCTGATGCGCGCGATGAGCATCCTGCGCGCCCGGCTCTACGACATGGAGCAGCGCCGCATCCAGGAGGAGCAAGACGCCGCCCGCCGCTCAATGGTGGGCAGCGGCGAGCGGGCGGAGAAGATCCGCACCTACAACTACCCTCAGAGCCGCGTGACCGACCACCGGATCAACCTCAGCAGCTACAACCTTCCCGCCGTGATAGACGGCGACCTCGACGAGTTCATCGACGAGCTTGCCACGCGCGACCAGGCCGAGCGGTTACAGCACGCCGGGGTTTAGCGGATGGTCTGTGCATCATTCCCAGAGGTGGCATGATGCTGGCATGGCCCACCGCCCGGCATATTTACCTCTCACCGCACCTCGATGACGCGGTCCTGAGCTGCGGGGGTATGATCTACCGGCAGGCGCAGTCCGGCGAGCCTGTGGCCGTGATCACGCTCTTTGCGGGCAGCCCACCCACCGGGCACCGCCTATCCCCCTTTGCCGAGTCTTTTCACGAACGCTGGCAGGCTTCGGCCCCGCCAGGCCCCGACTTCAGCGACCCGCCTGCCGTGCGCCGCTCGGAGGATATCCGCGCGTTTGCCACGCTCAACCCCACCATTCAAGTAATCCACCTTCCCCTGCTGGACTGTATCTACCGCGTCGATCCCACGAGCGGGGAGGCACTGTACGCCAGCGAGGAGGCACTTGTTGGGGAGGTGAAACCGAGCGACCCGGCGCCGGACGCTCTGCGAGAGGCACCACCTCTGCCGCCGGACGCGATCCTGTACGTCCCCCTGAGCGTTGGCGGGCACGTCGATCACCAGGTGGTGCGCTCGGCTGTGACAGGCTGGAACGTGCCGCCCCACCAGGTGCGGTATTACACCGACTATCCCTACGCAGCCCAACCAGGGGCATTGGAGGCCGTGATCGGCGATGGGGCGGGATGGGAGTCGGCGATCATTCCACTGGACGAGGAGGCCCTGGCAGCCAAGATCGAGGCCATCAGCCAGCACGCCTCGCAGATCCGCACCTTCTGGACGGACACCGACTCGATGGCCGCCGCGCTTCGCGACTACACCCGCCGGGTCGGGGGCGAGCAACTATGGCTGCCCATTGACGCATGAGGCTCGTCCATCTCATCGACGTGCAGGCCCCTTCTCGTTCTGAGAGTCCCCTCCTACCACAACCACGAGGCGGGGATTTTTGCTTCACGGGAGCGGCCCTCGCACGTGGTCACCGGTCGGAAGATCGGGGGTGGCAAGCCGCACACCGCCGACCGGGTCATACAGCCCGACGTTGAGCCAGTACGGGCCGGGTGGCGCGTCACCCGGCAGGAAGAGATCATGCGCCTGGACGATCAGGTCGCCTTCTCGCCACTGCGGGGCGGGCACACCCAACACGTCACTCTGGGCGACGATGTTCCCCGCTTCGTCGGTCAGGTGCACGAAGATGCGTAGTTGCGTGGTACTTGGCCGGGCCGCGCGCCATCCGGTCAGCAGGGTGAATCCGCCTCCCGGCTCGGCCTCACCGACCATCTCAAGACCAACCAGCATGACCAGCGGCTGCCCGGCGAGGTCGCCGGGGACGTGGAAATCCACCTCCGCGCCAGTCGCAGCCGATAGCACACCGGCCCGATCCCCCTGGAGCGTGTACCGGGCGTAAGGCACACCAGTGCGAAGCGGGTCGGGGCGGAATCCCCAACCATCGAGGTGGGCAGCGAGCACCGGGTGCAGCGTGATGAAGTCGGGCACGATTACGTGGACGGCATCGTCCGCACCGGGGGACGGCACCAGAAGCGCAGTCTGCGGGTCGAAAAAGCCAAGCGCGCTCGCCTGGCCCTTGTCGGCCATCAACAGGTACATCGAGGCGGGATCCATCTCGTAGGGTGTCAGGCCACCAACGGCGGTGGGGGATGCATCACCGTATGTATCGAGGTCAGCGGCAATGAGGCGGTATTCATCCTGGTACAGGAAGCGAATAACCGGGTTGTCATTCCAGGTTGTGAAGTACCCCCGCGCGGTATGACCCAGTTGCAGCGCCACGCCGAGCACAACCACCAGCGCGACTCCCGCCCCCGGCAGGGGATGTCTGGCCCGGCGGGCAAGCTGGTGCGCCGCGACCGCAGTGATGGCCGGGAACACGTAGACGATCCCCAGCAGGCCAATCGTGCGCGACGGGTTGACCGGGCGCTCGGTGACGAGCGTAGGGATCAGCATCCCCACCAACCACAACAGAGCCAGCGCGTAACCAGGGCGGCGCTCATCGCCGGAGTCGAAGAGTTTCCACAACGCCCAGCCCAGCCCGGCGTAAAAGAAGAGCGCCATCAAGGGGGTGGGGAAGATCGGCTGATCCTGGACGTTGAACTCCAACCCATGATCACCTCTAACGGAGAAAACGCCCAGCACAGGGCCTACGTTAGCCAGCACCGGGCCAATGTCCCCCACCAGAAGCGCCTCAAGGGGCGCATCGACCTCCTCAGCACGGACGGCGGTGGCCGGGTCAGACCAGGCACGCGCCAGCGGGATGGCGACGATCCCGGCGACCGCCAGGCTCAGACCCAACCGCCACCACTTCCCGCGAACCCACTCCTTCTTCATCAGGGCCACGAGGCCGACCCAGATCAGCAGAACGGCAGGGAAGACCAGCGCCGAGGGATAGGTGTACAGGGTCGCGCCCAACGCCAGCCCGGCCAGCACATAATGCCACAGGGGAGGCCGCTCGCTTTGCAGCAGGCGCAGAGTGAGATAGGCCACCAGCAGACCCATGACGGGCATGCTGCCGGTGCGAACTGCCAGCCGCGAGAACATCAGCGCCCAGAAGGATGTCGCCATCCCGGCGGCGGCAACCATCCCCGCGCCACGCCCGAACAGGCGTCGGGCCAGGCTGAAGCTGAGCGCGACGCCCAGCATGCTGAAGGCAATCGACGGCAGCCGGGCCGCCAGGAGGTTGTCCCCGATCAGACGGAACGAGACCGCCTGTATCAGGAGGTAGAGAACCTCACGCCCCCCACCATAGGGGTAAAGCGGGCGAATGTCGCCCCCAAGGATCAGCCGGGCGTTGAGCCAGTTGCGCACCTCATCATGGATCAGACCGGGCGGCGCCTCAGAGAAGCTGGCGACGCGCAGGCCAAAGCCGAGGAGCAGGATCAGCAGCATCAGCCCCCACTCCCGGCCTCGCAGCGGGCGCGGCTTGAGGCACGACGGTCTCACGGCTGCTTCCCCCCGTCCGGCTCGTGCCTGGGGGGGGCCCTGCGCAGCGCCCACACCAGCGTCGCGAGCATGGCGAGCGTCCACGCCCAAGCCACGCCGACGAAGCCTATCCAGCCCCGCCGGATGTGGACGGTCTCGGTGGACGGGGTCGGCTTCACGGCATAGAGCCACAGGTGATCGACGCCATCGTAGCTGACGACCAGCTCCGGTGGGTACCCCTGTACAGCCTCCCAGGCTGGCTGCCATGCTTCGACCTCCAGACGCCGCCTAAGCGCCAGCAGGCTGAAGGCATAGTACTCCAGGTCAGGGGACACCCGTTCTTCGATCTTACCGGCGAAATACTGGTCGGCAGAGTCCTTGAGCGGTGGTGTCATCCCAACCCGGAGCGCTCTGGAGTTGGGTTGGCTGTTGAGATAATCTGTGGCATAGCAGATGCCCTCGTTCTCGCCCAGCATCTCGACCATGTTGGCGGCAGCGCGGTTGCCACCCAGCAGGTAATTGTGATGCGCCCCATAATCCGGCGCAAAGGGCAGGGTAACCAACGCCTGAAGACCGACTGTCAGCCCAATCAGAACGGCGGGCAGCGCCCTGGGCGCGCGCTTCCCCCGGCTTGTGAGCGTCTCCCGGACGAGGTCTATCAGGCCGATCAGGCCCACCGCAGCCAGGATCGCCACCGACAGGTGAACGGGCAGGATGTAGCGCGCAGTCTGCTTGGCACCAAGGGTCATCTGGACGGTGAAGAAGACGGGATAAGCAACCAGCAGCCAGAAGACGGTCGGGGGGAGCGGTGGACGAACCCATTTGCGCCACAGGGTATAGTGTCCCAGTGCGACCCCGACCAGCGGCAGCGTCAGGAACGTCTCGTTGAAGGCGACGGTGACCGGATAGAAGAAGACACCCGGGCGCTCGTCGTAGTAGAGCCTCCCGCCGAAGAAGCGCGGGTTGATGTGCGGGGTGGTGATGTGCTGCTCCGCACCGGCGAACATGCTCTCCAGCACATCGTAGGGCTTGACCCACATGGCGGGCCAGAGCGCGAAGGGGATGACGAGCATCACGACCCACAGCAGGCCGGGTAGGATCGCTCCCTCCCAGGCCACCCTCAGCATCCAGCGCCCGCGCCCCTCCACGTGACTGGCCCACTCACCGCGCAGTCGTGTGACCAGGTGCACCAGCAGCGCCAGGCCGGTGAAGGGGACGAGAAACAGCGCCGGAGTCTTGGTCAGCAGCGCGAAGCCGCCCACCAACCCCGACGCCAACAGGTAGCCTCGCCGCCCGGTTTGCAGGCTGAGGAGCAGCAGCAGCGCCGAGAGCAGCATCAGGGTGCTGACCAGCGCGTCGACGTGCAGGGCGCGGCTTTGCGACAGGTAATAGGGAGCAAAGGTGAGCAGCCCGGCAGATGCCAGGGCGAGCGGCCAGCCACCCAGACGGCGCAGCGCCAGCGCTATCGCAACCAGCAGCCCTGTCAGGACAAGCGCCAGACCAAGCACCCCGATCGCCATGTCTGCGCCAAACTTGGTAACGCCGGGCGGGATGGCCCAATTCGTAAGCAGCCCGGCGGGCGTGTCGAACGTGGCTCTGTGGAAGTGCAGCGTCAGCCCGCTGATCGCCATGACCGTGAAGCCAGGATGGCGTGTCTGGTACATCTCCTCCCAGTTGCGGCTGCGCAGGGCACGATTAAACGCCTCGGCGCGCGCCAGCCATTGGTATGGGCGCGACCGTGGCTGGTAGGTGCGCAGGAAAAACGCAACCAGGAGTAGTCCAACCAGCAGGCCGGTCGAGATGCGACGCGATGGTCTCACGGCTGCCTCCCCTCGGCTGGCTCACTCATTGGGGAAACCCTGCGCAGCGCCCACACCAACGTCACGAGCAGGGCGAGCGTCCACGCCCACGCCACGCCGACGAAGCCTATCCAACCCCGCCGGATGTGGACGGTCTCGGTGTCCGGGGTGGGCTTCATGGCATAGAGCCACAGGTGATCGACGCCATCGTAGCTGACGACCAACTCCGGCGGCTGCCCCTGCACGGCCTCCCATGCCGATTCCCACTCATCGATCCGGAGGCGCCGCTGGAGCGCCGTCAGGCTGAAGATGTAGTACTCCGTATCGGGGAGCAAGCTGTTCTCGATCCCACCGGCGAAATACTGTTCAACCGAGACTTTGAGCGGCTGCGTCACCCCAACTTGTGTCGCCTCCGGGTCGGGTTGGCCGTTAAGGTAATTGGTGACGTGGCGTATGCCCTCATTTTCCCCCAGCACCTCAATCATGCCGACCGCAGCCCGGTTGCCGCCCAACAAATAATTGTGATGTGCCCCATAGTCCGGCGCAAGAGGCAAGGTGACCAACGCCTGCAAACCAACCGTCAGCCCGACCAGAACGGCAGGCAGCGCCTCAGGCACGCGTTTACCCCGTTGTGCAAGGGCCTTCTGGACAAGGTCGATCAGGCCGACCAGCCCCACCGCAGCCAGGATCACAACCGGCATGTGAACGGGCAAGATGTATCGCTCGGTTCGCTTGGCACCCAGAGTCATCTGGATGGCGAAGAAGGCGGGATAGGCAAAAAGCAGCCAGAAGACGGTTGGCGGAAGTGGCTGCCGGACTCGCTTACGCCACAGGGTATAGTGCCCCAACGCAACCACGACCAGCGGCAGGGTCAGGAAGGTTTCATTGAAAGCGAAGGTGACCGGGTAAAAAAACTTGCTGGGCGTTGTATGAGTGTAGATCCTGCCCGCGAAGAAACGCGGGTTCCTGTGGGCATCCACGACGTGCTCCTTCGTCCCTTGGAACATGCTCTCCAGCACGTCGTACGGCTTGACCCACATGGCGGGCCACAGCAAGAAGGGGATGACGAGCATCACGACCCACAGCAGTCCGGGCAGGATCGCCGCTTTCCAGGCTGTCCTCAGCATCCAGCGCCCACGCCCCTCCGTGTGGTCAGCCCACTCGCCGCGCAGCTTGCCTACCAGGTGCACCAACAGCGCCAGGCCGGTGAAGGGGACGAGAAACAGCGCCGGAGTCTTGGTCAGCAGCGCGAAGCCGCCCACCAACCCCGACGCCAACAGGTAGCCTCGCCGCCCGGTTTGCAGGTTGAGGAGCAGCAGCAGCGCCGAGAACAGCATCAGGCTGCTGACCAGCGCATCGACGTGCAGGGACTGGCTCAGCGACAGAATGAAGGGGGCGAAGGTGAGCAGCCCGGCAGATGCCAGAGCGAGCGACCAGCCGCCCAGACGGCGCAGCGCCAGCGCAATCGCGACGATCAACGCCGACAAAACCAGCGCCAGGCCGAGCACGCCGACCGTCATGCGCGCGCCGAAGTCGGTGGCGGTGGGATGGATGGCCCAGGTGAACAACACCCTTGCGGGTGTATCCTGTACGGCCTGGTAAAGCTGCAACGTCAGCCCGCTGACGACCATCACCGTGAAGCCGGGATGCCGCGACCTATAAGTTCCATCCAGGTCACGGCTGCGCAGGGCGCTGGTAAACGCCTCGGCGCGGTCAAGCCACTGGTTGGGGCGCGACTGTGGCCGGTAGGCGCGCAGAAAAAACGCAACCAGGAAGATCGCGAGCAGCAGGCCGCTTGCCGTCCGCCGCGACAATGCCATTAAGTGCCTCCTTGCATCTCACACAGTTCTCTTGCCAGCACCAACCGCCAGCATCGACAGGCCCCGCGCGCCATGATCACTCCTCAGCCGGGAGCACCCGGATGGTGTTGAGCAGCAGCCAACTATCAACGATGTGTCCATCCTCAGCGATGATGTTCAGGCGCTCCCCGTCGGTGCCGGAGAACCAGCCCAACTCAAGCTCGTAAAAGCCGGGCGGGGTATCTTCCGGCAGCTTGAGCTTACGCACGTCCTCATAGACCTCTCCTGGAACCCACTCACTGGTGCGGACATCCGGGCCGACGGGCGCGCCATCGAAGCTGGCGAGCTTGGCCTCCCAGCCCTTGACGACGTGCAGGAACACGTAGTAATCCTCGTCCTGAGGCGGGTCAAGAGCCTGCCAGTAAAGGACGACCTTGACGTTCATCCCCGGCTGCAAGACGCGCCGCTTGATCTTGTAGCCGACCAGCGCGAAGCGGTTATCCCAGTTGATGAAGAGCGGGTTGGGATACTCGGCATCGGGGTCGGCCTCGACGACTATCCCGGCCAGACGGAGCGCCTCATCTTCGGCATCGGGGTGGTCGATGGGCAGGCGGCCCGCTTCCGGATTGTACAGCCCTATGTAGACCGCCCCCTTCTCAGGAGCATAAGCAGTCTCAGGCAGGAAAAGGCGGTAGGTCTCCGTGAATACGTGTCCGGGCCGCCACCAGTTCGAGGGATAATTACCAAGGCCGGTGTAGGTATCGCGCTGCGCGATCAAAGCTCCACCTTTGTTGAGAGCGTGGATGTAAACCGCGTATGGCTCATCGGTTGGCTTGAGAACTTCCCAGGTGACGGTCACGTCAAGGTGCTGACCGGCCCGCAGCGTGACAGGGCTGACCCGGTAATCCAGGATGCGGGCGACATCGCCGACGGGGATATTGAGCGGGTCGGAGGGCGGGTCAGCCTGGGCGGGCAGCGCATAAGCCGGGGCCAGGTAACCAAGCAGGGCGACCAGCACGAAGGCCAGCATCCCCGCGCCGACCAGGCCGCTCGCAGCAGCCTGCACCCTGCCCGGCAGCGGGACGATCAGACCTAGGGCAACCAGCACGGCAAACGCCGGGAGGCCGGGAAAGAAGAAGCGCCCCATCGCACCTGCCGGGCTGACGGTGATGTAGGCATAGAGCACGGCCAGGTTGATCAGGACAGACGTGATTGGCAGGATCGCCATCCGCCATTGTACGCCGCCGGGTGATTTGCCCTTGCTCACCCACGCCCTGACGAGCACGCCCAGCAGCCCTGCCACCCCAACGCCGCACAACACACCAACCGCATCGTAGAGTGTGTCGGGCAATGGGATCTGCCCGTAGCCGAAGCGCCCCCACAGCGTTGTCCACGCATAGCGCAATTCGCGCCCGGCGAGAGTCACCCCGGCACGCGGGTCGCGCACGCCCCAGATTTCGGTCAGGCGCAAAAAGCCGGTCGGCTCGCCGTACAGAACGACGTTCCGGGCATACCACCACCCCGCGATGAGCACGGCCAGGCCGAGGATGACGGCATTCGCGCGTACAAAGGCACGCCATTTTCGCCCCTCATCCCCCAGGAACGCGGCCAAAACCAGCGCCACCTCGACGACGGCCAGCATCGCCAGCAGGTTGAATTTGACCAGCAGACCAGCTCCGTACAGGACGCCCAGGGTCACGATCCCGCGCGTGCTCAGGCCATCGCGGACGACCAGCAGGGCCGCGTAGAGGATCGCCGCGCCGACCAACCCGGCGGGCACGTCATTGTTGACCGCCCCACCAAGGTAGAGAAACATCGGGTTGAGCGCCACCAGCGCGCACGCCATCGCGGGGACGGCGGGGCGGTCGGGGGCCAGGAGTCGGGCGATGGCGTAAGTCAGCGCGACTGTACCCGCCCCCCAGAGAAGCGTCACCCAGCGGGCCAGGTGAGCGGCCAGCGATGCGTCACGGTAGGGCCAGGCCTCGTCCGGCCCGTGCAGGTACATGTTCTTATTGTCGGTGCCGATCTCCCAGTAGCGGAACCCCCATACGGGATTGTGCGGTGGTTCATAGAGCGGATCGGCAGGATGCACCCACAGGCTCGCCAGGGCAGCAGTGGCGTAATAGAGCGGTGGATGGTGGGCCTGGGCATTGCCCTCACCTCCCGACTGGACGGGAAGCTGGCCGTAGTCGGCAATGTAGCGCACATAGCGGTAATGCCGCACTTCGTCGGTGGCCTCATGGATGGGGTTGACGACGCTGAAAACCACACCCAACACAAGATAGAGCGCCACAAAAAAGGCCGCCCAGGGATGTGTGCGGATTGTTGCAACGATACGTCTCGTCATAGCGGGTGAGGATTGTACCCGATTATGCCGGAGCTTCCACTACTCACCCTGCCCCTCGACGACGGTGATCGGCCCCAGCAGGATGCTGTCACCGAGCGACGTGCCATCCGCATCGACAGCGGGGAGACGCTCGACGGTATCGGCGTCGTACATCCCGACCCGCAGCGTATAGGTGCCAGGGGCAAGATCTTCGGGGACGGGGACCGGCCACTCGTCCCAGTCGAAGTAACCGGGCCACCAATCATAGGTGCGGTGCAGGGAGTCTCCGGGCAGCCCGTCAAACTGCGAGACGAGCGCCCCATCGGCATCGAGCAAGTGCGCGAAGACGGTGTAATTAGCACCGGTCTCACGCAGCGCCGCCCAGTAGAGCACCAGGTCAAGGTTCTCACCGGGCATGACGACCTCGGCGGCCAGGTCATAGCCCTTGAAGATGATGGCATCACCCAAAAAGACGTGCATCGGAACCTGCTGGATGGGCGGGACGCGAAAGATGATCCGGCGCGGCCCCACCATCCCGTTGTTGTACGGGTCATCCAACGAGAGTGCTACCTCTGTCTGCGAGAGAAACGCAGCATTATCCGACGAGTCATCATAAAAACCCCGCCGGTGAATATTCCGCTCATCTGCAACCAGATATTCGACCCCTCGGCGGGCGAAGTTTGCCAGAGAATCCTCATGGACGGAGGTGATGGTTTCTACGAAGAAAATCTTCTCACCGGGATACCCCCCATACCCTGGGTCGAATTCTACCCGGTCGTATTCGACGGCAATATGGACTCCTTCGGGAACCTGCTCAATAAACCAATCAGCGGTCAGAGCACGTGTGTCGGGGCGACGCTGGTTGGAGCCATAATGCCAGGCTTTTTGCAGCCAGGGGGCCAGCAAGATCAAAGCCAGGATCAAGGCCACCAACCGGCGATCATGGGCTAGCAGCGCCACCGTCAATCCCCACAACAAGGCAAAACCTAACACGATCACGTAGCGCTCCTGGACACGATTGGTCTCAAACAGGCCATTCATTAAGTAAGTGGCAACGACCATCACGACGAGGGCCACCACCATGACGCCTTGTGTCCGGTCAAAACGACTACGCGGCCACACCAACACGGCAAAAGGCAAGGCAACAATGACGCCCCAGAAATTGACCCGCCCAAGCTGATCGAGCAGGTGAGGCCAGGCGCGCTTCAGCGAGACAAATGTGAGCACAGCCTCACGCGTGTAGAGCTGCCGCGCGTGGAAGTTCATAAAAAAAGCCGGCGGGTGAAACAACACCCATGTCCCCACTGCCACAACACCTGCCACCAACCCGATGAGTAATAAGCGTGCGCGCGGCGTCCGGGGAACGTAGAGCAAGAGGACCACGCCAGCGGGAATCAAGATCGGCACCATCGTATACTTCCCCAGCACGGCTGCTATCCCGGCCACAACGGCCAGGCTGATCGCCCACCACCTCGGTTTGCGGGCGGTGATCAGGCTCAAGCAGAGGGCTAACATACCGGCCAACCACGCCAGATTATCAACCTTGAAGACCTTGGCAAACCGGTAAGCATCAGGCTGGGCGATCAGGAAGACCATAGCCGCCAATCCCGCCGCCGGGCTGTGCAGAGCACGTGCCGCGCGATAAGCGACTGCTAACGTGAGCACCCCATAAAGTATTGAAAAGTAACGGGCCACCAGGAAGCGCATCATCTGACTCGCACCGCCGGGCGTCACAAGGTCGAGCATCCAGAATTCCAGGGCAAGCTCGGCAACGCGCAAAGGAGGATAGCGATTCATAAATGTGCCGGTATCGTACAAATAAACGCCAAACTGGTAGATGCGCGGCTCATCCGAATGAAGTTGATACGGCAGCACACCCACAAAGCCCCGGCTGTAGATCGCTGCCCCAAGCAGCAACAGCAATGCCACAAGAAAATAATGTCGCGGCGCGGTGCGAAGTTTTTTGGTCATACGAAGGTCGACCAGCCTCCAATGGAGAAAATGTACCGCACGGTCCGCCACGAAATGGGGCGACGTGCGGCGAGCAGGTCTCCCCACTCACGGCGCAAAGTTCGGAAAAAATCACCGATCATGGCTCGATGAAAGCGGAAAGACCACAGCATACGTCCAATCCGGAAGGTGAGTATCGTCAGAAGGAAGGGAAACGGGATCAGGCGCAGCGCGGCCCGCACCCGGTTAAGGTTGCAGTGGTAGGGCATGGTGTTCCGCGCCCCGACGACGCGGCCCTGAGTCGCGCGGAAATGGGTGGCCGTGATCCCCGAATCGTATAAAATGGTGTGCCCGGCATCAATGATGCGCAAGGCAAGCTCGTAGGCTCCCATGCAATACAAAAAATCGGAAGGATAACCACCCACCTGATCGTATACCACCTTGGGGATGGCAACCTGCCCTTCCCAAAAAGCCGGGACTTCCATAAGTTCGGTGCTGAGGGGATTGCGCCGCGCCGGGTAGGGCAATTGGTGAAAGATGGTCTGTTCGCCATCGGGATAAACGCAGCGAAAAGTCACCGCGCCACAGGCGGGAAACCGTTCAAATGTGGCGAGAATGCGCGAGGTGGCATCCTCTTCGTTGAGCGGTTGGTCATCGTCAAGGAAGATAAGGATTTCACCGGTGGCATATCTGACGCCATGGTTACGCCCTTCCATCGCCCCTAAATTCCGGCCGGGTGAGATGAGGGCCGCCGTGATTTGATCGTCCTGGACATGGCGCAGAATATCTTCACTCAGGTCATCTCCATTATCAACCAGGATAACTTCAAGTGGGCGATGGTTTTGCATCCGGATGGATTGCAGACAGCCAGGCAAGTAATCCGGGCGTTTGTGAGTGATAACGATATAAGTTACCGGGGTAGACTGCTCTGTCACGGTTTGTACCCGTACCACCACAACAGCGGCAGCGTAAGCGCAGTCACGACTCGCCTATCGCCCGACGACATACTTTCTTTCCATTCATAATCAGGTTTCAATTCTATCGTACCTTGCCGAAAGCGCATTGGATTACCACCAACGGCGTGGTCACCTTCCAGATCGATCTTGTGTCCCTGTATGATCTTCGTTCCATCCAGCGTCTCACCAAAGACGGCAGACATCGCCATCAGACTGGACACCGGATCGGCGACGAAATCTTCATAACGAACACGTATGTACGGTTTGCCGGTGAGGCGTATCAGATCGCTTCCCAGATTGCGATAACTCCACGAGATCGCGCTGCGCACGGGATCATACCGGCCCATATAATCCTCATCCTGCGGGGAGCGTTTCTTAACACGCCTCCACGAGTAGGCAACCGCACGACTATCCCTTACCAGATGAACGACACGTAGATCGATCTCCGGGAGTCTACACAAGAGAAAAGCCATCGAGGCGTCTTTGCTGCCATCGACGATTATCCGCGCTCCCGATACCTCCCGGATGGCCCGGTAGAGCTTAAGGAGGTGCCGGGTGTAGGTGTCGCGCAACCGACCAAATCCAGAACGCTTTCCGGCAAACAGTATCTGCGGAATGCGGTAGAAGCGATCAACAGTGTCGCTTAACGCTGCAACGTGCTCAAAATTCGTTGCTTCCCGGTCGAACGCCCTGTCAATCACGCGGCTCCAAAACGCGCACCTATTAAACGGCTCACCGCAGCCACACTGCTGCCCATCGACGAGACTTTTGCGCCATATCCAGCGGATCTCTCCCACCGAGATCGTATCATCAAACCGGCCCAACATACGGGCCAACAAGGTACTGCCACTTCGGCCTGCCCCGGCAATAAAGATAATTTTCAGTCGATTGTCACCCATACAAGGTTACGCCTGTACAACCATTCAGATCTCAATTACAGATTCATCAGGGAGAGCTGCCGGAAGGGGCCTGCCATTCACCCCACCATACTTCCCGGCTGATTCCAATCTTCGATAATGCTCCTCATCACGATAAGTGATGATGCGCGCCGGCTGAGATCCTACAATAGCCATCGACGGTATATCTTTCGCAACGACCGTTCCCGCCCCAATGATTGCCCCTTCACCAATTGTAACACCCGGAGTGATGGTAACATTGATGCCAATCCACACGTTTTTCTCAATGACCACCGGCTTTCTGATCACGGTGTGGTCATAGGGCAAAGCATCTCCCATGTAGTTGTGATTGATTGTGTAGAGGGTGAGATTGCGAGAAATATGCACGTTATCACCGATTTTCAAACCACCCTCCGCCCGGATAAAGGCACCCCGATTGATATGTACATTACTGCCAATTTCTGCAAATTGGGGTGAGGATATATAAAAAGGGTGATAGAGGTAATTATTCGTCCCAAAGGCCGCAAAGCGGTGTTTTAGGCCCGCTGTAGTGAGTTTATCCATGACGTGCTGATATATCACATGGAATTGTCTCAAGAGAGCATAAAGCAACATCCCGCTGACCTCCATGCCTGGGACAGGTGCGCCCATTCAATACGCGAACGTTCGAGTCAGAGAAGGGCCCAGGGAGCTTACGATTTACCTGAAGCAACTTGGGCCACGCTATGCTAGCGTTTCTGTCCCGAGGTGCGTATGCGTCCCAGAAAAACCGCCTTCAGATTAGAAAAGAACGCCCGCAGTTCACGGTAATCCAACGCCACCATGATAACACTATATGTTATGAGATAAATTCCACTCTTGACGGCCAACAGAACGACTGCACCGGCATTCACCAGAGACCCTACGCCATGAGTAAGGAGCAAGGCGATCAGCAATGACAACCCCGGCGCAGCCAACAATTTTACAAGAGAATAATCAACATATTTGCGAGCCTGCCAGAGCATAAAGACGATGCCTATCACGACCATGCAGTCTACGGCCAGCGCGACGCCGATAAGACCCAGAACCGGGCCTAAAAGAAAAATCAGCGACATCATGATAACCAACTGCATCAAGCGTGCCCTGACGAGCTGCTCCGGACGACCGACGGCGATGAAAAGATAAGCGATGATCTTCTTCAGCGGATCAAGGATGGTAAATACCAGCATCAACTGGAAGACCGGAATCATCGGACGCCATTTATCACCCAGTGCAACCGGGATAAGCTCCGACGAGGTGGCATTGAGTAGACCGGCGAGCAAGAAGCCAAACCAGATGAGATAAGAGGCGAATTGATGGAAAACGCGGGATAGCTGTTCCCGCTTATCTTTCAATTCAGCATACGCGGCGATAGCCACCACGTCAACGGGCATTGCGACGATTGCGCTTGGATAACGGGCAAGTGTGTATGCCCGGTCGTAAAACCCCATCGCCTCATTTCCTAATCGAAAGCCCGTCCATAAATCATCGAGGCGATCTAACGCCGTCGCAAGCAATGTGGCTGCCAGCGTATGCCGCCCAAAGCCAAGATAATATTTGACCACAGCGGGCTTCCAAAGCAATCTGGGTTTCCATACCGGCTTCCAGAAGTGCAGAACGACGAAACAAAAAACGGCGTCGACAATATTACTGGAGAGCAAGGCCCACATTTCAAACCCACCCCAGGCCAGCCCAATGCTGACGATTGGGGTGAACACCGAATTCCAAATTTCGATCTGTGCGAGTTTGCGATGGTCAATGCGGCGATTGACAATTAAACGTGCCGTCTGTGTAAAATGTCTGGCCCCGGTCGTCACCACTATGACCAGGAGAGCCAGTCGGTAAGAACCGTCAGGTGTAAGCAGCAAAGTCCCCGCTATCATCACCAGGGACCAGATCAATATCAGAATAGTCTTGAGTGTAAAATGGACGGCAGCCGCTTGCTTTTCGTCCTCAGTTTCCGGTGCATGATGCAAAAATGCATGGTCGATACCAAAATCAACAAAAATACTGCTCAACGCCACAATGGAAGAAACCACCCCATAGATGCCAAACGTCCTGACTTGCAGCATCCGGGCCAGCACTGTGACGAGAACCAGGCTGCTGATCGACTTGACGACAATGCCAACCCCTCGCCACCCGGCAGATTTCGCACTGCGATGTAAGACACTATCACCAGACATCACACTGGATCACTTTCCGCAGTCAGCCAATGAGAAGATGGCACCGGTGCCCGGCGAAGATGATCGGGCTGACGACGAGCGGGACCCACTTCTGTATAAAGGCGCGTGGCTTCGGGCCGAGCTTCTTCATACGTCGACATCAGCATCCGGTCGGGCATCCCTACGCCCCGCGACCAGCAATCCCCACACCACCCCTGCAATGAACGCGCCCACCGCCGGCGGCAGCAGAACCACCACGAGCAGCACGTCGGACGGGCGTGCAGCCAGGTACAGACCGGCCCCAAACAACAGCAGCAGGGCCAGCGCGAGCACGAGCAGCAATGTTCGCCCCGGCCCGATGAGCACGGCCAGGGCGACCAACCCAACCAGTCCGACGAGGGCCGTTGCCAGCGCAGCGACCCACAACCCATAAAGCGGCCCGCCCCGGCGCAGGTAATACGAGGCGAAGCGCGGCCCACGCATGAACAGGTGGTGAAGGACATCGCTCATGCGCTCGCGTTGCAGGTAAGTGACGGTGATGTCGCCACGCATCAGGAGCGGCTTCTGCGCGACCATTGCCCGCAGGATGGGGATGTCATCGTGCGCGTGCCGGGAACGGTTCTCCGGCTGGCAGGCCAGCCATAAGTCACGCGGGCAGGCGAGGGCAGTCGTCCCCTTGGCAGCACGCTCGAAGTTATCCGGCGTCAGGTAAAAGGGATCACGTTGGGCGGCCTCCTCAGGCGTCAGCGGGATGGGCGGGCGATAATAGCGCCGCCGTATCAGCACAAACATCCGGTTGAACCACCCCCGGCCCTCACCCCGTGCGTCCACGAAGAAATACTGGGGCAGGTACTCGACTTCCGCAATGCGCTGCAGCCCATCGGCGGGGAACAGCACCCGGCTGTCAACGAACACCAGCGTGTCATAAGCGGCAACCTGTGCACCTGTGTTGCGGGCCACGATGCGCCCCTGATTGTGCCCCAACCGGATCAGGCGGGCGGGAAACCGCTCCGCGATGGCGGCACTGTCGTCGGTCGAACCATCGTCCACCACCACGACCTCGTAGCAGTTGGCCGGGTACTCCTGCTGCGTGAGGTGCGTCAGGCAATCGGCCAACGTCTCGGCCCCATTGTAAACCGGCACGATGATCGAGTAGGTGGGGCACTCAGCCATCACGATTCGGTTTCAACTTGAGTGGGCATCCATTCGAGCAATGTATCAACGAGACGCGCCGAGGGGGAAGCCGCCTGGGGCGACCGCTTGGGTTGGCGGCGGTAAGCATCGTAGTGGTCGAGGAAAGCCCGGATGCGTTCCTGGTCAAAGCCTCCCAGAACCGCATTTTCGCCGACCCCCTCTTCATGCTCAGTGCGGGCCCGGAGAATAAGGCAAGGCGCACCTAGAACATAGGCCTCTTCCTGGATGGAGCCACCATCGGTGACAATAAACTCAGCATGATCCAGCAGGGCGACAAAGCTCAAATAGGGCTGGAGGGGAAGAAGCTCAATCCGGTCGTCATCTTCAAGCTGTGACAGAAGCTTGAAGCGCCTGAGATAATGAAGCGTCGGGCTGTGCATGACAAACTTAAGTGGAAGGCGCTCGCCGATCTGCCGGGCCCACCTGACAATCTGGGTAAGACGCTTTCTCGACCGGACAGTCTCGAAGCGGTGAATGCTCATAACGGCATACGCCTCACCGGTTGGGGCAAAACTGCTATCCTCGTTCATCCGGTGAGCATAGGCAACAGCATCTTCAATGGTGTTCGCCCCCAGGTAAATGACGGTGCCACCAATACGCATCGCAGCGAGGTTCTCCAGCGTGATTTCGGTGGGCGCAAAAAGCAGATTGGAGAAGCGCATGGCGATGATACGGATCAATTCCTCAGGGAACGGGTCGAGCAGGTTGAAACTGCGATAACCTGCTTCGATGTGGGCGACAGATAATCCGGCCTGTTTAGCCATGAGCAGAGACACCAAAGTGGTGACGGTGTCACCATGGATCAGGCAGACCCCCTTCTGATTACCAAAGACCGTTTCTCGGATGCGGCGCGGCTCGGCGACGATTGACCAAAGCAGCCCGGCCAACCAGACGAGAGCCTGACCCGGCGTGCTGATGTTCTCCTGTCCGCTGTGGAGAGCAACATCAGGCCTGGGGAGCCTGAAGGCTTCGAGCAAAGGGGGGATGCTGCCTGCGTGCTGCCCGGCATTAATCAGCCGGAAGGGGATGCCCCGCGACCGCATCTCCAGCATGATGGGAGCCATCTTAATCAACTGCGCCTTTGTGCCGATGAAAAAATGAATGTGAGGTGGTGAGGTCTGCATAGCCCTGGTCATCCACATGCAAGACCGAAATCGGTCACCTGCACGACACAACTCTGTGGGTAAGGCCCGATTCGATCAGCTTCTGTGCCAGGTTGAGCGTTTCAATTCCGTCACGCCCGCTCACGGGAGCCGGTCGCCCTTCCCGGACGGCTGCGACAAACGTTTCCAGCTCAACGTGAAGCGGCTCCCTCTTCTGAATCTGAATCTTGACCATGTCACCTTCACTGGGGCCACGCATCACACTGATAGCATCCCACTCGGCAGCGACGTTGGCATTTTTGTACCAGTACAGATCCTGGGCAATGTAGTCTATGAGATACATGCCCCCTCCACCGGTGACGGTCAACTGCCGGATCTTGGTGGGCGTGAGCCAATTGATGTCTAACACGCCGAGCACGTCATTGCTGAAGCGGATCAGGCCGGAAAGCAAATCTTCGTGGCTGCGATGCACCTTGCGGGTCACCTCGGCAAACAAACGCTCGACATCAGCACCCAGCAAAAAACGCATCATGTCAATATCATGTGTAGCCAGGTCGAGGATAACACCGACATCTTGAATACGGGCCGGGAAAGGGCTGAGGCGGCGGGCGTGCATCTGGTAAAGCTGACCGAGTTCCCGCTCATCCAGCCGCCTCTTTACCTCAACAATAGCCGGATTGAAGCGTTCAATGTGCCCAACACTTAAAAGAACGCCATGCTGCTCGGCAAGCGCCGCGATCTGCTGCCCTTCTTCGATAGTTGCGGCAAGAGGTTTTTCCACCAGGGTATGAATGCCCCGCCGTATCGTCTCGGCGACAACTTCAGCGTGTAATCTGGTCGGAACGGCAACTGAGACGAGGTCGGGCTTTTGCTCATCGAGCATGACCCGGTACTCTGTATAAGCCTGGGCCAGCGTACCACGTGTGGCTCGCTCAAGCGCCTCCTGGTTCGTATCTGCGACGGCAACGAGGTCTACCCCCTCGATTGCTCTGTAGACACGAGCATGGTGTCGCCCCATCTGCCCAATGCCAACAACGGCAGCACGAAGTTCTGTCATAGCCGGTTGACGACCTCTACGATCTGTTCCCGGTCGCCAGGCGAAAGCCAGGGATGCACCGGTAAGGAGATCACCTCCTGCGCCAATTGTTCGGTGACGGGCAGGGAAACCTCCCCCACGATTTCGCGGATGTGATTGTGCATGTGAGCGGGAATAGGATAGAAGATACCTGTCCCAACACCCTCATCATTCAGGTATTGCACGGCAGCATCGCGGTTTTGGTTGACACGGACGGTGTACTGGTGCCAGACGTGCCGGTAACCCTCACGGACGGTGGGCGTAACCACCGACGTGATATGCCGGTTGAAGTAGGCTGCATTTTCACGCCGCCGCCGGGTGAGCTCATCGAGGCGATCCATCTGCGCCACTCCAATGGCAGCGTGGAGGTCACTGAGACGGAAGTTATAGCCTACAGTCTCGTAGTGGTAACGTTTGCGCATCCCATGATTGCGAAGCAGGCGGCACCGCTCGGCGAGGCCTTCCTCATCGGTGGTGATCATTCCCCCCTCACCGCACATGACGTTTTTGGTTGCATACAGACTGAAGCAGCCCGTCCCAAAGCTCCCGACGGGCTGCCCCTTGTATGCGGCCCCAACCGCCTGGGCCGCATCTTCGATGATAATCAGGTCATGTTTATCGGCGATGGACTGGAAGGCGTCCATATCACAAGGATAGCCGTAGAGATGAACCGGCATAACCACTCGCGTGCGGGGAGTGACGGCTGCTTCCACGAGCGCCGGATCGAGGTTGAAGGTCTCCGGGGCAATATCGACAAAGATCGGCTGCGCGCCCGTGAAGAGGATGCTGTTTACCGTGGCGATAAAGGTAAAGGCAGGCGTGATCACCTCATCGCCGGGGCCAACGCCATGCGCCAGCAGCGCGACAATAAGCGCGGTTGTGCCATTGGACGTTGCCACTGCGTGCTCGACCCCACACAGCTCAGCAAAGCGTCTTTCAAGTTCTTTTACGTAAGAGCCTTGAGCGAGCATGCCGGAGTCCAACACGTTGAGAACGGCTTGTTTCTCCTCCTGCTCGATAAAGGGTTTAGAGATAGGGATCATTTTACTCATCATGAATGTGAAAACCCTCGCCACAGACGGGACATGTGTAAGTGGTTGAAGATTCGCGGGTGAGCTTCTCACCACAGGGGCATACGTAACCAACCAGCCGGGCCGGGTTGCCCCTCACCAGGCCATAATCAGGGACATCCTTGGTCACCACCGAACCGGCCCCAACCATTGCCCACCGGCCAACAATTGTACCACAGACGATGGTGGCATTAGCTCCCAGGGACGCGCCCTGTCTGACTATGGTGGTGCCTAAAACCCAATCATCCGCGCCTTTCAGGCTTCCGTCAGGATTGACCGCACGGGGGCGAAGGTCATTGGTAAAGCAGACGTGCGGGCCGACAAAAACGCCATCCTCAATCGTGACCCCATGATATATGGAGACGTAATTCTGGATCTTGACGTTGTTCCCGATCCGGACGCCAGAATCAATGTAGACGCCTCTGGCGATCACGCAATCAGAACCAACCACCACCCCCTCCCGTATCTGGCACTGGTGCCAGACGCGGGTGTTGTCACCAATGGATGCTTCAGGGAAAACATCGGCAGTCGGGTGGATGACGGCTTTGGACATATGCCCCCCTTTTCCTGAGTGGGCCGGGCGGCGACGTCACTCAGTCGCGCTCAAACTGTCCGGCCTGCGCCATGCGCAGCAGCGCGATCTGTTCAGAGATCAGGCCCAGCATAAACAGCATGATGCCCGACAGGATGAGCAGCACCGCCATGTTGCTGAAGCGGCTCCGAAAGGTGAGCAGGAAAGCGCCGTATCCCACGCCGGTGCCGAACAGCGCGATCGCCACCGGCAGGAAGACCTTCAGCGGCACGAACAGCGTACCGATGCGCAGCAGGATCAGCAGAAAGCCGACCCCATCCCGTAGCAGGTTGACTTTGCTCCGCCCTTCGCGCGCCGATGTGACAATCGGCTCGTAGCTGACACTGTGCCCCGCGCGGAAGAGCGCAATCGTGATGGTTGTCGGGTACGAAAATCCATTCGGCAGCAGGTAGGCGAACCGCCTGGCGATGGATGCGCGGACGGCACGAAAACCGGAGGTCAGGTCTTTGACGCCGTACCCGGCCAGGTAGCTGGCGATCATATTGTACAGGCCGTTCGCCAGCGTGCGGTGCAGGGCCGCGTCCGACTCTGGTGTCCGCGCACCGACGACCATGTCATACCGCCCAACGCCCGCGATCAGGCGCGGGATGTCAGCAGGATGGTGCTGCCCATCGCCGTCCATCATCACGATAACGTCGCCCCGCGCCGCCCGGATACCGGTCTTGACGGCGGCTCCGTTCCCAATGTTGTAGGGATGGTCGAGCACCCGCACCCCGTCCCGCGACCGTGCCACGTCTGCCGTGTCGTCGGTTGAGCCATCGTTCACGACGATGACCTCGGAATCAAGTTGCAAGGCGGCGATTTCGTCCAACACGCGGGCGATAACCGGTGCCTCGTTGAAGGCCGGGATTATGATCGACACATGGGGTGCAGGGTCCGCATCCATTGGCTCAAGGTGTATCTATCGGGCCTTTTCCGGCATGGGGATCAACTCTTGCTCTTCCAGGTAAGCGATCACGCGGGCGGCGCTCTCTTCCGGGGTCTCTTCGTGAGTGTGAAGCACGATCTCCGGGTTAACCGGCTCTTCGTAAGGATCGGAGATGCCGGTGAAGTTCTCGATCTCACCTGCCAGCGCCTTGGCGTACATGCCTTTCACGTCGCGCTCGATGCAGGTATCCAGTGGGGCGTGCACGAAGACTTCGATGAAGTTGGTCGTCTCGCGGCGCACCCTATCCCGCACAGCCTGGTAGGGCGAGATAAAGCTGGCGATCACGCCAACCTCGTTGCGCGACAGCAGCTTCGCTACGAAGGTCACACGCTCGATGTTCTTGTCACGGTCTTCCTTGGTGAAGCCCAGGTCACGGGTCAGCGATTGGCGAACGATGTCACCGTCAAGCCGCTCAATCTTGAGGCCACGCGCTTTCATCTCGGCCTCAACGATTTTGGCAACGGTTGTCTTACCCGAACCGGAGAGTCCGGTCATCCACAGGGTGAATCCTTTTTGCTCAGTCAATGTGAAACCTCATGTGTTTTCGTTGTTTGAATGTGTGCGACCAGGCGCAAAGTATAACGGATTCAGATGGGCGTAGCGAATCGCCCCCCTCTCAACGCCCAAAGGCACCAGGGGCGCGATCTGCGCCCCTGGTTAGCTTGTGCGTGTTTATGTTGGCGGGGCCTTACGCCTTCGCCTTCTCCTTCTCGTTGAGAACGGCGTGTGCAGCCGCCAGCCGGGCGACCGGCACGCGGTAAGGCGAGCAACTGACGTAGTTCAGGCCAATCCGGTGGCAGAAGTCAATGCTGGACGGCTCGCCACCGTGTTCACCGCAGATGCCCACCTCAAGGTCGGGACGGGTGGCCCGCCCTTCCTTGACGGCGATCTCCATCAGGCGGCCAACACCGATCTGGTCAACCGCCTGGAAGGGATTGGAAGGCAGGATGTTCAGGTCGTAGGGATCGGCGTAGCGCAGCAGGAACTTGCGCTCGGCATCGTCGCGACTGATGCCATAGGTCATCTGCGTCAGGTCATTGGTGCCGAAGCTGAAGAACTGCGCCACCTCGGCGATCTCACCCGCCGTCAGCGCCGCACGCGGGATCTCGATCATCGTACCAAACTTGTACTTGATCTCGATGCCCTTCTCCTCCATGACCGCCTTGGCCTCTTTCTCCAGCAGCGGCTGGATCTTGTACAGCTCGTTGACGTGGGCGGTGAGCGGGATCATCACCTCGGGGTGCACGTCAGCGCCGTCCCTGGCGGCATCGCAGGCCGCCTCAAAGATCGCGCGGACCTGCATCTGGTTCAGCTCCGGGAGCGTGATGCCCAGGCGGCAGCCGCGCAGGCCAAGCATCGGGTTGAACTCGTGCATATCGCTGACGGTTTGCAGCAGCGACTCCTTCGCCGGGTCTGACTCACCCCTGGCGTGCAGCGCCGCCACCTCGGCGGCCAGCTCCTCCAGCGAGGGCAGGAACTCGTGCAGCGGCGGGTCGAGCAGGCGGATGATCACCGGCAGGCCGCTCATTGCCTTGAAGATGCCGTAGAAATCCCCGCGCTGGAGCGGCAGCAGTTCCTCGTCCAGCACGCGCTGGAACTCCTCCTTGTCCTTCTTGCCGCCGCGCTGATGGGCCAGGATCGCGTCCTGGAACTTCTCGGTGCGTTCGCCAAGGAACATGTGCTCGGTACGGCACAGGCCGATGCCCTGCGCGCCGTAGTTGCGGGCGCGGGTTGCCTGTTCGGGATCGTCGGCGTTCGCCCACACCTGCAGGCGGCGGATCTCGTCAGCCCACAACAGGACCTGCTGGAGGTTCGGCTGCTCATCGAAGGTCGGGGTCACGGTCGGGATCTCACCCTCATAGACGCGGCCCGTGCCGCCGTCAAGGGATAGCGTGGTGCCTTCCTTGATGGTCTTGCTGTCCACGGCGAACTGGCGCTTCTCCAGGTCGATCTCGATGCCCTCGGCACCCGCCACGCAGGGGATGCCGAGCTGGCGGGCCACCACAGCGGCATGGCTTGTTGCGCCGCCGCGCTGGGTCAGCACACCCTTCGACGCGATCATGCCGTGCACGTCTTCGGGGGTGGTCTCCGGGCGGACCAGGATCACGGCCTCGCCTGCCTCAGCTTTGGCTTCGGCGGTGTCCGCGTCGAAGTACACCTTACCCACTGCCGCACCGGGCGACGCGTTCAGACCTTCGGTCAACACCGGGGTCTTTGCCATTACTGCCGCATCGAAATACGGGTGCATCAACTGGTCGATCTGGTACGGCTCGATGCGGGCAACGGCCTCTTCTTTGGTAATCAGGCCCTCGCCCACCATGTCAACCGCGATCTTGACCGCGGAGGCCGCCGTGCGCTTGCCGTTGCGGGTTTGCAGCATCCAGAGTTTGCCGTGCTCTACGGTGAACTCCACGTCCTGCATCTCGCGGTAGTGGTTTTCCAGCGTGTCGGCGATCCCCTGGATCGTCTTGTAGATCTCAGGAGCCTCTCTGTCAAGGTCGGCCATCTTGAGCGGTGTGCGCGCGCCGCTGACCACGTCCTCGCCCTGAGCGTTGAACAGGTATTCGCCGTACAGCTTCTGTTCGCCTGTGGCGGGGTTGCGGGTGAATGCCACGCCTGTGCCGGAGTCTTCGCCGACGTTGCCGAAGACCATCGCCACCACGTTGACGGCGGTGCCCAGGTCATCCGGGATGCCCGTCGCTTTGCGGTAGTTGACCGCCGGGGCACCGTTCCAACTCTTGAACACTGCCTGAACCGACAGTTCGAGCTGCTTCCACGGGTCCTGCGGGAACTCCTGGCCGGTTTCGCCCTTGATCAGTTGTTTGAACTGCTCGACGACCTTTTGCCAGCCCTCGGCTGAAATCTGTGGGTCGCTCTTGACGCCCTCTTTCTCCCTGGCCTCCTTGATATAGCGCTCGAATTCCGACCCCTCAACGTCCATGACGACCTTGCCGAACATCTGAACCAGGCGACGGTACGAGTCCCACGCGGAACGCTCACCGGTCTGGGCGGCCATTGCGTTCACCGACTCGTCGTTCAGGCCCAGGTTCAGGACGGTGTCCATCATGCCGGGCATTGAGATCCTCGCGCCGGAGCGCACCGACACCAGCAGGGGGTCGCTGTTGTCGCCGAAATCTCTGCCCATTTTCTTAGAGAGGGCTTTCATCGCCTTGACGGTCTGGTCCCACATCCCATCAGGAAACTGTTCGCCCTCATCGAGAAAAGCCAGGCAGGCCTCGGTTGTGATGGTGAACCCCGACGGAACGGGCAGACCGATGTTGGTCATCTCGGCCAGATTCGCGCCCTTGCCGCCCAGCAAGTCGCGCATACTGGCATTGCCTTCCTCGAAACTGTAGACCCATTTGGAAGCTGCCATTTTAAATGTTACTCCTCTTGTACTTATCGAGAATTGCCTTGGCAGTAATTCTCCTCGGATATATAAAGCCCCTCCCCCAACAGGCGAAGCTCAGCCCACTATAATACCCAATTGTGGGGCATAAGCAATAAAGGTTGTGATATTGATCATGCGTGATCAGTAACTATTGTATCTGGCGGGAGATGCGCTCGGCAACCTCGTAGGCAGCGCGCGGCTTGCCAATGCGGCGGGCCGCGGCCCGTGCTTTGCGTAATTCGGCCTGATCGCCCGCCAGCCAGGTATAGGCCGTGGTCAGCACACCGATGGTCCCCGGTGACCAGGCCCCCGCGCCGCTCTCGACCACATAGCGGACGTTGCCCACCTCCTGGCCGGGCAGGGCCTCGTACAGGATCAGCGGGAGGCCGCAGGCAAGTGCCTCGGTGACGATCAGGCCGCCTGCCTTGCACACGATAAAGTCAGCAGCGTGCAACATTTCCGGCATATTCCTGGTCAGCCCGTAGGTACGGACGGCCCCCTTCCATTCCGTGGCTTTCAGTTGGGCCTCAATTTCCGGATCGCCGCCCCCGACCACGACCACCTGGAGCGGTAGGCCGGACTGGTCAAGCAGCCGGGCAATGGCTGCCGTCTGGCGGGTGCGGGCCGAGCCGACGATCAAGGCGGTGGTTATGTCAGGTTCCCAGCCGAGCGCCTGACGGATGGCAGCTTGGTCGCGCGTTTCATTGGCGAAGTCCGGGTGGATGGGCAGGCCGCTCAGGTGAACTCTGGTCTTGGAGAGGCCGTGCTCTACGGCTTGCTTATAGACGTTACCCGTCGGGACGAAGGTGAGGGCGGCGCTGTTGTTAAACCAGAGGCTGTGCACATCGATCAGGTCGGTGACGACGACATCAACCGGGGCCGGGTGCGAGAGGGCGTGCGCTGCCTTGACGGCGGCCCGCGAGAATGCGGGGTAGGTGGTAACGATCACGTCGGGCCGGTAATCGGCCACCAGTTCTGTCAGAACCCTGTTGAGGACGCTCGTGGTCGCTTCCTGTATCAACCTGGCTACGACCGGTGCATCGGTTGCCATGTAAGTGAGCTGGTACAGGGTCGGGTCGTCGGTGACGACCTCATCGTAGCTCGTCTCAAGTGACCTGACCAGGTCAGGGATGGACGGCTCCTGCAAAGGGTTTGCGATGGAGACGTGGCAGCCATTCCCACCGACATCCCTGACGGCTGCCTCGACCGCTTCGGCGGCACGCCGGTGCCCGAAGCCTGCATCCGAGGTCAAGATGAGGATTTGCTTGGTCATGCTGGCGAAACCCGTTTACCATACACTCAAGATTGCTGCGTCTCGCGCGTCGTGTCCACACCTGCGTCGGCCTCTATCCGGGCAACCAGCGGCAGCGTCACGGTGAAGCGTGACCCTTTCCCAGGCTCACTCTCCACCTGCACGTTGCCGCCGTGCATGCGTACCAACCGCCGTGTGATCGCCAGTCCCAGCCCTGTGCCCCCGT
The DNA here is from genome assembly GCA_964603985.1 of uncultured Anaerolineae bacterium. Lineage (GTDB taxonomy): Bacteria > Chloroflexota > Anaerolineae > Aggregatilineales > UBA3940 > CAZRXG01. Next base: position 224,791 of record CAZRXG010000003.1, read on the forward strand.
ATTCACGTGTCGGTGAGCTGTCCACCTGCCGGAACTCTTCGAAAATCGTCTCGTGCTGGTCGGGCGGAATGCCGATCCCGGTGTCGGCCACAGAGATCGATACCGTCCGGCTCAGGTCGTCGAACCCCACCTCGACGGTCACGCTGCCCGCCTTGGTGAACTTGACCGCGTTGTCGACCAGGTTGGTCACGATCTGGCGCAGCCGCGCCGGATCGGCGACCAGATCGGGCAGATCATCGGCGGCACTGACGCTCAGGTACAGGCCCTTTTCGCGGGCCAGCGGCTCAAACGTCGTGAGGATGTTATCCAGTAATCCGCTGATCACCACCGGTGCCGGGTTGAGCTCCATGTGACCGGAGTCGATCTTGGAGAGATCGAGCACGTCATTGATCAGGGCCAGCAGGTTTTTGGCGTTGCGCAGCACAGCCGAGAGGCGCTCATGCTGCTTCCCGCTGACCGGCCCATAAACGCCGTCCGCGTGCAGCGTGGTAAAGCCGATGATCGAGTTGAGCGGTGTGCGTAGCTCGTGGCTCATCGTAGCCATAAACTGCGCTTTGAGCCGGTTGGCGCGCGCCAGTTCGGCGTTTGTTTCGGCCAGTTCGCGGTTCAACTCGGCCAATGGGTTGAGCAGTTGTCGCCGCACCAGCGCCCGTCCGATCAAGAGCACCGAGATCGTCGTCAGGATGCTGAAGATCGGCCAACGCCCCAGCGCCGGGACGATGTTGGTCAATGTGCCGAGGATAAAGACCAGCACCCCGGGAGTCAGCGAGCGGCTGCGCGGATTGGGGTTGATAAACAGACTGATCTGTGCCAGCAGCAGGAACCCCAGCAGCACGATGGTCAGCACCTTGCCGACCGGGGTAAACCAGACTTCAGAGAAACCCTCAGGCGTGACCTCGACCCTGGAGAAGAGGCGATCTGTCCAGGTAAGCCACACACTTGCAGCCCACAGCAGTCCCCCGATAAAATAGCCGATCCGCACCCAGCGGGTGTTGACACCGGCATATTCCGAGGCGAAGACGAAGATCAACACGCCGTAGGCGCCTATTGAGTTGGCGCTCAGGCAAACCCAGATTCTTGGGCTGAGGCCAAACAGCAGATCGCTCACCCGGTAGGCCATCAGGGCTATCGCGTTCACGATCACGGCGACCAGGAACAGCGCCAGGATCAGGTTGATAATCCGGCGGCTCTGCCAGAGGGTCAGCATCAGAACCGCCAGGCTGGCGGCCAGGGAAATAAAGTTAAAGAGCAGCGCGATCAGACTCAAAGATGGCAGAGACATAGAACACCATCCCCCCCCTCGGTTTGGCTGCTGCGATGCGGAGTCGCTGTAGCGAGCCAGGTCAGGCACAAGCGGACAACATCCATTATACCAGTAATCCACCGACAGGCAGGGTGAAGTAAGACATCAAGGTCGCTATACTGTGTGAAGCACATATGGGGGTAAGTCTCTATTCAACTTCGCCGTGTTTTGCCGGATAATGAAAATAGACTACTTCTAAGTGGAAAACGTCGCCTATGAACAACAAAACACTTCTTTTTCCTAAAGGCTTTCGCTGGGGAACGGCAACCTCGGCCTATCAGGTCGAAGGGAACTTGACCAACAACGACTGGTGGGCTGCCGAGCAGCAGGGCGGTTACGTTTATGGCAACCAGACCGCCGGGCCGGCCTGCGATTGGTGGAACCGCGCCGAAGAAGATTTTGACCGCATGGCAGAGATGAACCACAACGCCCACCGGCTTTCGATTGAGTGGAGCCGTGTCGAGCCAAGACCGGGAATGTGGGACGAATCGGCGCTGGCACGCTACCGTGACATGCTGGTCGGACTGCGCATGCGCGGCATCGAGCCGATGGTCACCCTCCACCATTTCACCAACCCGCTGTGGCTGACCGAACAGGGCGGGTGGGAGAACGAGGCGGTTGTCGGCTGGTTTGAGCGCTACACGCGCAAGGTGATCGCGGCGCTGGGTGACCTGACCAAACTGTGGTGTACGATCAACGAACCGGCGGTCATGATCAGCCAAGCTTACGGCGTCGCGCGCTGGCCGCCCGGAAAGGCGGACCTGAACGCCGCGCTGAGCGCTGCCGTCAACCTGGTGCGCGCTCACGCCGTCGCCTACCGCACCATCCACGAGCTTGTCCCCGGCGCGCAGGTCGGCCTCGCCAAGCACATGATGGTCTGGCAGCCCTGGCGAGCGTGGTTCCCCAACGACCGGGTCGCCACGAACTTCATCCGGCACATGTTCCACTTCCTGCTGCTGGGCATGGTAACCGAGGGCATCATGCGCGTGCCGGGCCGTCGCTCGCTGCTCATGCCGGAGGCCGCCAACACACTTGACTGGTTGGGGGTCAATTACTACCAGCGCTACCGGGTCCGGGTGAATCTCGCCTCGCCTCAAACGTTCTTTTTGGAACTGTCCACCAAGCCCGGCGTGCTGAAAGGCCCCGGCGAATGGGGCGAGATTCACCCTGCCGGGCTGTCCGACGTTCTGCGCACGCTCTGGCGGCGGTACCGCCTGCCGATGTACATCACCGAGAACGGCATCCCCGATGCCACCGACGAGTACCGCCCTGACTTCATCGTCAGCCATCTCCACCAGCTATGGCAGGCCATTGGGCGCACCATCCCGGTGCTGGGTTACTACTTCTGGAGCCTGGTTGACAACTTCGAGTGGACGGAAGGATACAATCCGCGCTTCCGGTTCGGCCTGATCAGGGTTGACTTCGAGACCCAGGCGCGTGAAGTCCGTCCCAGTGGGCAGCTCTATGCGGCCATTTGCAAGCAGGGCGGGCTGGCGCGTGACACCGTCGAGCAGTATACGCCCGGCCTTATCCCTGGTGTGTTTGGCCTCTCCCCCTAAAGGGCCTGGACGCCCCCGGCGACCTGAACACAGGCCAACTGTGAGGTATAATGGACTTCAGCTCGCTGGCCGAGTGTTTTGTCCCATGGCATCTCACAAAGTAAGGAGTCTGGAGCAAAGTCAATGACAACCAAGTGGACGGATCGTTATGCCCTGCGAACCCAGGGGATGGGCAGTTCTGCCATTCGTGAGATCCTTAAAATCACCCAGCGGCCCGACATCATCTCTTTCGCGGGTGGTTTGCCTGCCCCCGAACTTTTCCCCGCGCAGCGCATTGCAGAGGTCACCCAGAAGCTGCTCGCCGATCACGGGCCTGAGGCGCTTCAGTACAGCACTACGGAGGGTTATCCTCCCCTGCGCGAGATGATCGTGCATCGCCTGGGACACTACGGTATCCACTGCACAATTGACAACGTACTGATCACCGCCGGTTCCCAGCAGGCGCTTGACCTGATCGGCAAGGTGATGCTTAACTCCGGCGACCGGGTGATCGTCGAGGAGCCAACGTACCTGGGCGCACTTCAGGCGTGGAACGCCTACCAGGTTGAATACGTCACCGTGCCGACCGACGACGAAGGCATGCGCACCGATGCCCTGGAGGAAAGGCTCAAGGCAGGCGACGCCAAGTTTATTTATGCCCTGCCGAACTTCCAGAATCCATCCGGGATCACGATGCCCCGCGCCAGGCGTGAGGAACTCGTGAGACTCTCGGATGAGTACAACGTCCCCATCGTGGAAGACGATCCCTATGGGCAACTGCGCTTCGAGGGCGAAAACGAGGTTCCCCTGATCGCGCTCGATGCTCAGAATCGGCCTGGCGGAGACGACGAGTGCCTTGTTACGGGCAACGTGATTTACCTCGGCACCTTCTCCAAGACGCTGTGCCCCGGCTTCCGGGTGGCGTGGATGGTCGCCCCCCAGGGGGTGATCACCCACATGGTGCAGGCCAAGCAGGGCGCCGACCTGCACACCGGCACACTGGCGCAGATGGTCGCCCACGAGACGGCGGGCGACGGTTTTCTTGAGCGCCACGTGCAGGAGCTGCGCAAAGTCTACCGCGAGCGGCGTGACCTGATGCTGAACCTGATGGAGGAGCTTTTCCCGCCGGGCGTGACGTGGACATACCCCAAAGGTGGGCTGTTCCTGTGGGTGCGGCTGCCGGAGGGGATGGACAGCGCCAAGCTGCTGGAAAAGGCCGTCAAGAACAAGGTGGCCTTCGTTCCCGGCCAGCCGTTCTATTCCAGCGGCAAGGGCGAGAACACCCTGCGCATGAACTTCTCCAACGCCCAGCCTGAGCAGATCGAGGAAGGCATCAAGCGGCTGGCCGCCGTCATCAAGGACGAGATGGAGGCGCTGGCGCTCGTCTGATCCTCGCCCACACCCAGATCCCATGCTCCGGCCCGGCTGCGGTCGGAGCTTTTTATTCCGGTCTATGCCAGTTTGCGCTCTGCTCAAAGAGTTCTTATCCTAAGGCGAAAGTCGAGTGCCTGTTCAGGCCAGTCCTCGGGAAAAGCGGGGGCGCTCGGTCAGTTGCGTAAGGACTAAAATGCATGTGAGGGGGACGCTATGAACTTTGTGCGTGGCATCATATTCTTGGCTATCGGGCTGGGATTTCTGGGGACAATTGCCTATGGCGCCTGGAATGAAGCCGGGACGGTGGCAGGCGCCATCGAACTCATACGGGACATTCCCTCGCTGCCCATGCCTGACATACTTCTGCCGATTATCGGCCTGCTCTTCACCGGAGCGGGGCTGTTCAACATGGTAGGGTCGGTGATATCCGGAGTCAGAGGGCGTGTGCTGGCGTTGCGAATTGATGAGGTGGGCATTGAGACTCAGGCGACTGTGACTTTCGTTGACCGCAACTACAGCATTTTGGTTAACAACCGGCCAATTTATTCCATCGTCGAGTGCAAGTTCACGGACATTTCCGGCAGGGAGCATGTATCGCGCAAAGATACGATATCTTCAGAACTGGTCATCCGCAACCAGATAGAAGTAGGTGGCACGATTGCCATTAAATACCTGGCCGAGGACCCTTCACAGAATGTCTTCTTATTCTTGATCCGGCGATAGCGCATCATCACACTGGAAATCGCCATTAATTCTCGCCACCGGTGAGCTCCCGCAACTCATCCACCCCCATCTCACCCCCTCGTGCCCGACCCGAATAGAAAGCCTTGGCGCCTAGATTTTTCTCAGCCTCAAGTCGGTCACTGCCGGCTGCCTGTTCAGGCCGGTCATCGGGGAAGGCGAGGGCGTTTAGCCAGTTGCGTAGTTTTTGTAGCATGTCCCGCCGTCGCGGTCCGCTTCGCTTCCCGCCCGGCTTGCGCCCGCATAGCTGTCCCTAATGCGGCGCGTCGCTGGACTACAATGCAGGCGACGATGACCCCGTAATTCGCTGCGACTTCTGCAACAATAGACCTACCTACAAGGTACACCGAAAAATAGGACACGCAAGGCAGGAAGATACCACTACACTTTCGCCGAAAAAGGCGAAACTACAGTCCGGTTTTTGTCCGAAAGGCTCTCTGCCCGCGCTGGCACTGCTGCCAGAGTGAGGGTGATCGGCCCGGTCTTCGCGGGTCGACATCACTTCACCGGAAGGAGTGCCAGCCATGTCGTATGCCGATCCCGGCGGCGGCGCGGGCGGCGATCCCGTCTGACGCTCGCTGCGTGTACCACCGTTCACGGCCTGCCGAAAACGCAGAAGGGCGCCCAGTAGTAAGCCTCTACCCCCGACCGGTGCGCCCGGCGCTGTGTCTGCGCCAGCGCCGCCGCCGGTCTCATGCCTTCGCCCAACCGCCTGTAGAAGTCGGCCATCAGCCTTGACACCCGTTCGTCGGCGACCCGCCACAAACTGGCGACGACGGTCTCCGCCCCCGCCCCCATGAAGGCCTGCGTCAGCCCCGCGATCTCGTCTCCATAATACCAACGCCCCATGCCCGTCTGGCAGGCCGACAGAGTAACCAGACGGGCAGCCAGCCGCCACCGGTAAATATCCTCCAGGTCGAGGATCTCCGAGCCGAACAGCAACCCGGTGAAGAAGCCGGTCACCGGTTCCGCGTAGGTGTGTGTGGCGATGTGTAACCAGTCATACGCCGCGAAGGTGCCACTCTCCCCATCACGGACGAGGGCGTGCCGATCCAACCCGGCGGCGGGTACCCGCTGCGCCCGCTCACCTACGGCACCGGCGATCACCTCGACTTCACGCTCCACGTGGGGCAGCGGATCGTAGCCCTGCCGATCAAACCGCGACTGCGCCACGATCAACCCCCGCCCGCCCAGGCCCCCATCGCTTCCCGCTCGCTCCAGCGACGTTCTGAGCAGGTCGAGCGAGTGAGCATAGACGACGCACGCGCGCTCGATCAGCGGCTCGTCGCCGTCCAGGAGGGCATGGAAGGCCAAGCCGTACAACTGGTGTGAGGGGACGACGATCAGGGTGTGGCCCGGTTCGAGCCGCGCGCGTATCGACCCCGGCAGCAGCGCCCTCAGGAGGTATCGGCGTCTGTCCCTGCCGATCGCCGTCGTGTCCCCCTGGAACCTGGACTCTCCCCTGTAGATGAACGTCCGGAACGAGTCATCGGGGCTGGCGCAAAGCCGCAGCGCCAATCTCGCCTCCGCATCCAACCGGACGGCATGGCGCTCCAACCCGGTGGGCGTCAGCGCGAACAGCCACAGATCATCCCGGTGCCAGGCATAGCGCAGCACAGTCCACGCATCACCCAACCGCTCGCCGAGCAGGCTCGTCACCCGCGCGGGCAGCGCATGGGGTTCATCTTGTGCGGCTGCCTCTCTCCCCAGGCGAACGCTCAAGAGCTGGCCGCCGTATAACTCCACCACGGCTAACCCCAGGCCGGGATCGTCAGACCGGAGCGCCACATCGAAGGCCTCATCGTAAACCGCCTGGAGCATGATCACGAAGTGCGCGGCCTCATCTTCGCGGGACAGGCTGCGCCGGGCCGCCCGGATCTGCGAGAGGGCATCCAGGTAAGCTGCCATGGCCTGATCATCCTGCCCGCGCAGGTCGGCCATCTGCGCCACGAGGGTGTGATAACGCCACCGGGCGATCACCGGAAGCGTCTCACCGGCCATCGCCTCAAGCTCGCGTGCAGCCGCATCGCTCTTACCCAATCTGACATGGCACTCGGCGATCCCCAACCGGGCTTCCCAGGCAGCCTCCTCCTGTCCCAACGCCGTGAGACGCTCAAAGCTGTCCCGGTAAGCGTCCAACGCGTCGACTATCTCCCCCCTGCGGAGCAAGACACCGGCCCGCACGCGCTCGCAAACGGCAGCATCCATCTCCAACCCGGCTGCGTCTGCCTGCTCGCCCGCCCGGCCTAACAGTTGCATGGCCTGGGCCGTCTCATCCCTACCCGCCAGCAGGTCGGCCAGGTAAATGGCAGGGCGCACGGCCTGAGCCGGTGCCCCTGCGTCCTCCAAAATCTCGATGCCTGCCCGGAAGTGTTCACTGGCCGGCTCGAAGTAGCCAAAAGCCGCGTAGGTCTTGCCCAGGTTGTGGCGGGCGTTGGCCCGGTGCTCGTAAGCATCGTGAGCAGTGAAGATCTCCAGGGCCTGGTTAAGCAGCCGCAGCGATTCGGCAAAGCGACCCTGCCGCCGGGCGGCCACTCCCAGGTTCATGGTGCAGACGGCGGAGGAGACCACGTAACCGGTCTCCTCAAACAGACGCCCGGCCTGAGCGTATCCCTCCACCGCCGCGCCAAGGTCTCCCTGCCGAAACCTGAGATTGGCCGCCGCCATCTCACTGCTGGCAGTGAGGTAGGGCAGCCTGAGCTCGGCAGCCAGGTCACCGATGGCGTCGTGAGTTTCCAGGCTGCCGCCGGTGTCTCCCTGATGGTATTGCAGCGTTGCCATGTCGATCAGGCTCAGGGCCAGGTAGTACCTGTGCTGGAGGGCAGCAGCCCGATTGCCCGCTTCCTCCAACCAATAGGCAGCCTGCACCGCCTCGCGCCGGTGGTAGAAGTACAGGCCGCGATACATCCACACCGCGCCCAGCAAAGCGGGCATGTCAGCCTGGACAAAGCACGCCTCAGCCCGATCCAGCCGCGCGCGTCCCGCCTCAAGCTCACCCCGGTTGAGCCGGATGTACGCCTGCCGGAGCAAGCTGATACCCTGGTCGCCGATTAGGCCCTGATCGGCGAAGTACTGCCCCGCAGTCTCCAGGATGGAGTCAGCTTCGTCAGGTTGCTCGCTCAACGAGATTTGCAGGGCCGCGTCCTGACGGCAGCCCATCGCCCCGGCGGTGTCGCCCATTGCTTCCAGGTCATCTGCCATTTGCAGGAGGGTGTCCACTGCATCGGGCAGCACCCGGAAGCGGCGCTCGCACAGGATCAGGTGCCACCCCGCGTAAAGGTGTGCCCGGCCCACTTCGCGGGCTTGCAGGTGCGCCACGGCCTGATCGAGAAGAGGGCGGGCTTCGTAATAGTACCCCCACCAGACCAGGGCGATCCCCAATGCCGCCCGCACTTCCGCCTGTGCACCGGGATCGGCCTGCAAACCCGCCCCCTCAAGCGCGCCCAACCCGAAGGCCGCGCCGCACACCGGGTTCCGCCGGGCGAGCGCAAGCGCGGCAGGGAGCAAAGAGTCCCGACTGTCTGCCAGGTGGCGCGCCCCCTCAGCCTCCGCCTGCCGGATAGCCTTAGGCGGCACAAGCGAGGTGTCCACCAGCGCGATTCGCTCGCGCAATGTGGCGCGAGTCGGCGTGGCCGCTTGGCTGTTCATCAAAAACTGCGTCTGAAAATCAGGCCGACCAGGCAGGTGTCTCGAACGTGATCATCACGCTTTCTGCGTCCTCGATGAAGGCAACGTCCTCGAACTGCACCAGGCCGTCTTCCACCTCGGAGAAGTAAACCTCATCTCCCACGTGGAGGCGGGCTTTCAGCACCGGGGGCAGGGACTCCCCCGCCAGCTCTCCCACGATGGTGTACCGGTCGGGGATCGGCCCGCCGTGCAGCGTCAGCATCACCTGGATGTTTTTACCTTCAACCGAAACCATGTCGAACAGGAGCAGCCGCCCGCCAGGCTGGGTAGGGCCAAAGCCTCGCCCCGTGCCGGATCGCGTGACGACTCCCGGAATGGCCGGGCCACCGTGCAAATCCAAGGCGGGCAAGGCGATGTGTATGCTGAAAGACGGCCCTCCGCTGCCAGGACCGACCGCATGGTGGGCTAAATCGGGTCTCCGGAGGAAAGGCAGATCATCCGCCGTAACGCGTCTGAGCGTCATGTCTCCGGCATCATCCGCCATCATATCGAACAACGCGGCCCGGCAACTTTCACACCGGCTTAAATGCGCGGCGACTTCGGGGTACATTTGCGCCGCATTGCCGCTGCTCCGCTCAATTTCCGCATAGCGGGCCAGGAGTTCACGCACGTACCAGTGTTCGTGATTGTGCTCCACCGCGCGCTTCTCGTTCAAGGTGTCCTCCGCTCGGCCACGAAGGCCTGCAACGCCTCAATGGCGCGCTGCCTGATCTTGTAGATGGCGTTAGGTGTGCGCTTCATCTCCCGCGCGATGTCGCGGGTGGTCTGTCCGCCAAGCTGCCGCTGCACGAGTTCACGCTGGTCGGGGCTTAGGCATTCGAATCCGGCCTCGATGGTGAGCACAAGCTCCAACTGCTGGAGCCGTCGTATCTCGGCTTCGTCGCCTACACGCTCACCCAGCGCAGGGGCGTCCGGCATGGCCGGGGGCGGGGTCTCCCAGGAGAGCGCATGGGTGCTGAGCCTGAAACGTCTGGATCGGCAGACGGACCTGACCTCGGTCGCGACGAAGACCGATACCCATGCCTCGAAGCTGCTGTCGTACCGGTAGCGGTCGAGCGCCTGCCAGATGAGAAAGGCACAGTGCTGGATCAATTCGTCCGTCCGTGCCTGGAGGTGCGGCTCACTGACGTTGTGGCGGCGCAGGTTGGTGGTGACGCGCCGCGCCAGCAGGTCGAGGAGTTCTTCCCACGCCTGCGACTCACCCGCCTTCAGCGCATTGACGAGTGCCTCCTCCTGAAACAAGTACCTGATTACGTCGTCAACGTACTCATCGGGTACGCCCGTTTCCGGGTCCGGGGGCGAACTGGCCCGCGCCCGGTCCCGGTTGCGGTGCACCAGATCGGCCACCTTCGACGCCAGGGGTGTTATATCCGGGCTTGGCACCCGCTTCGCCGCACAGTATTTCTTTGCTCGCCGCAGGCACTGGCGCTGCAAGGCCTCAGGCGGTTGGCGCATCATAATCGTGCCTGAATCGCCAGGTGAACGGTTGCTTAAAAGTATAGAATAGGCCGGACAATTGTCAAGCACGTCTGTTCGCGAGAGTGCCTAACAAGGAGGTGATAAGAAATCAACCAGGTAACCGTGGGCCGGGCAAGTCGGCTCCAGCGTGTTGTTAGCCAACCGGAACGTCACCCTGGCCTGCCCGTCAGTCGCTCGGTAAGGACGCGATAAAATCAGCCACCAGGTTGAGGTTCGCCTTTTCGAGCCTCCAGGGGGCGTCTCCATGTTGGGCGAACAGTGGATCCGCCTTGACGACGATCACCATGTTATGCTCATCCAGCACGACAATCTGCTGCCCGCCATGACCCCAAGCCAGGTTGTAACGGTGCTCGCCTGCTGTGACAGACCACCACTGATAGCCATAGCCGATATCCTTGAAGTTGCGGCCTACCCGGTAGCGCCAGGCATCCTCTGAATAGGTTTGCAGGGAGTCATGCACCCAATCCGAAGAGATGATCTGGACTCCCTCGTATTCACCATCGTTGAGATACAACAGGCCGAACTTGGCCATATCACGTGCCGTGAAGTGGAGATCCCCATGGCCGTTGTAGTAGCCTTCCCAATCCGTTATCCAATCACCCACCTCCACCTCAAGCGGTGCAAACAGGTGCTCCTGGGCGAATGACTTGAGGTCGGTTTCACACGCCCGGGCGACAATCACCCCCACGAGATGGGACGTCAGATTGCTGTATTCGAAGTCGGTTCCCGGATCGCGGACGAGTGGAACGTCAACCAGGTTGGACGGTCGGAAGCCCGAATACAAAAGCTCGAATAATTCCGTCGAGGACTCCTCCCAGGGATATCCGGCCCGCATTTGCAGCATCTGCCGGATCGTGATCTGTTTCTTCCTCGGATCGGTTATCTGATCGGCCAATTCCGGGAAGAAGTCCATCATCTTCTGATCCACGCTTGACAGACAGCCTTGATCCAGCGCAATCCCGACCAATGCCGAGGTATAACTCTTTGTTACCGACTGTATCCTGGTATCCTGCTCAACCGATCCTCCATTAAAGTACCCTTCTGCGATCAGATGGCCGTTCTTGACGACCAGTAGTGCTTTGAGGGTCTCCACTTCATTTGCATTGTGATACAACTCCGCTACAAGCATCGGATCCAGCCCCTGCTCTTCAGGCGTCGACACCTCCCAGTCATCGCCGGGCAGCGGTGTGTATTCAACCGCTTCGAGAGCCTTGGTCGAAGGGCCACATCCAACCAACGTGGATAGGATCAGGATCACGCTGGCGATTAGTAGGAAGGAATGCTGACGTCCCTCAGAGCGGAACAAGGGGCAGCGCACGATACATTTCAGCAAGTTCGGCCTCAACGTACGGTTCTTTCCGTCTTTAACTCGTTGGCCTTTGTTTTGGCAGTATGGATATTTCATATCTCTAGTATAATCTATTCTCGATTAGATATCCCCTGTTCGCCATATTCTCAACCAGAATCAGAGTGCATGAAAGGGGCTTGGCTATGCTTGAACAAACCCACCTTTACCGCGAGATCCACCAGCAGCCGCAGGTGCTGCGCGAGTTACTGGAGGGTGAGAAGGACGCTGTCCGGGAACTGGTCTCGGCCTTCCGGGGACGCCCGATCACCCACCTGGTGATCGCCGCCCGCGGCACCAGCGATAACGCTGCCCGCTACGCCAAGTACCTCCTGGGCTCCGTCAACGGGCTGCCCGTCGGCCTGGCTACGCCCAGCCTCTTCACCATCTACCGGCAGCCCCCCCGCCTCGCCGAAGCGCTGGTGCTGGGCATAAGCCAGAGCGGCAAAAGCCCCGACATCGTGGCCGTGCTGGCCGAAGCCCGCCGCCAGGGCGCTCTGACTGCGGCCATCAGCAACTTCCCCGATTCCGACCTGGCCCATGAGGCCGATCACGTCATCCACCTGCATGCTGGCGAGGAGCAGTCTATCGCCGCCACCAAGACCTACACCTGCGAGCTGGCGGCGATTGCCCTGCTGAGCACCAGCCTGGCGGACGACGCGCAAATGCTCACTGCCCTGGAGCGGGTCCCTGAGGCGGTCGCTGCCGCACTGTCTCTAAACGACGGGGGCGCTCAAACTGCCGAACGCTATCGCTACATGCGGCACTGCATCGTGATCGGCCGGGGCTACAACTACGCCACCGCCTTCGAGCTGGCCCTGAAGCTGAAAGAGCTGACCTACACCATCGCCGAGCCTTACAGCAGCGCGGACTTTCTCCACGGCCCGCTGGCCCTGATCGAGCCTGGATTCCCCGCCATCGTCGTTACCCCCTCCGGCGCGATGCTGCCCGAGATGCTGGATTTTGTGCAGACGCTCAAGGATCACGGCGCGGAGGTGCTTGTCATCAGCGACAGCCCGGAGGCCCTGGCATCGGCCCGCACGCCCCTGGCCCTGCCGGGGGAGGTACCTGAGTGGCTCTCACCCATCACGGCGATTGTCCCCGGACAACTCTTTGCTATGTGCCTGGCCCACACCCGTGATTACGATCCGGATCGGCCCCGGAGCCTGCGCAAGGTCACCGAGACGCGGTAGCGTCCACGCCTCGCTTCACACGTCGGCGGCCTACGCCAGGTCACACAGCAGGATGTCGGCGATCCGCTCGGCTGCGTGCCCATCACCAAAAGGCGAGATGGCGTTGGCCATGGCTGCGTAAGCCACCGGATCGTGGAGCAGTTCCTCTGCCGCCGCGACGATGCGGTCGGTGTCGGTCCCGACCAATCTGGCCGTCCCCGCCTCGACCGCCTCCGGGCGTTCTGTGGTGCGCCTCGTCACGAGCACCGGCTTGCCCAGCGAGGGGGCCTCTTCCTGTATCCCCCCCGAGTCGGTGATGATCAGGGTTGCCCGCGCCTCCAGGTGAGCGAAGTCCGGGTAAGGCAGCGGGTCGATCAGGTGCACGCGCTCGACACCGCTCAGAATCCGGTAGACCGGCTCCTGCACATTGGGGTTGAGGTGCACCGGGTAGATCAGACGCACATCCGCATTGCGCTCGGCGATCAGCCGCAGCGCGTGGCACATCGCCTCAAACGCAGGCCCGAAGCTCTCCCGGCGGTGCCCCGTGACCAGAATCAGCCGCTCGCCGAGGATGTCCAGGGGGAGTCCCAGATCCAGTTGGTGCGGCTGTTTGACCGTCCACTGCAACGCGTCGATCACCGTGTTGCCGGTCACGTGGATCGTGGCAGGGTTGGCGTTCTCGGCCAGCAGGGCGGCCCCGGCCGTCTCGGTCGGGGCGAAGTTGTAGCTTGCCATGACGCTGATCAGGTGGCGGTTGATCTCCTCCGGGAACGGATCGTAGAGCCGCCCGGTGCGCAGCCCCGCCTCAACGTGCCCGACCGGTATCTGTTGGTAGAAGGCAGCCAGGGCGGTCGTCATCGCCGTCGTCGTGTCACCCTGAAGCAGCACCACGTCCGGCCTGACGTGCTCGATCACCTCCGTGGTGCCCTGCAAGGCTCTGGCCGTCAGCCCGGCCAGCGTCTGGTCAGGCTCCATCAGGTCGAGGTCGTAGTCCGGCTCGATGTGAAACCAGTCCAGAACCTGGTCGAGCATCTCGCGGTGCTGGGCCGTCACGCAGGTGACGACTTCGGCTTCTTCCCGCCGCTTGAGCTCGTGAACCAGCGGGGCCATCTTGATGGCCTCCGGGCGTGTGCCAAAAACGAGCAAGATCCGGGGCATGTGGTTTCCCTCAGTGCTTCGTGTTGCCGGGCGCAATTGTGCCGGGTGACGCGGTGCTTGTCAACACGGCGGCCCTCATCGACGCCTCCAACGCCACGTGTCGAAACCGGCAAGGCGTGGTATTATCCAACTCCCGCGACCGGCGCATGGTCGTCCCTCGCGGTGACTCTTGAAGATGGAACAATGAGTTGATCCCTTAACGGAGCGAAGAACCGTTTTGATCGTTCTCCAGTTGCTTTACAGCATCAGTGCCTTTGGCCTGGCGCTGGTGGGCTTCAATGCCCTGGTGCTCCTGGTCATCTACCTGAGCCACCGGCGCGAAAAGATCCCCCAACCGGTCGTTGCCGACGAGGATAACTGGCCCTCGGTTGTCGTCCAGCTTCCCATCTACAACGAGCGCCACGTCGTCGAGCGGCTGGTCAAGGCGGTAACCCGGCTCGACTATCCACGCGACCGCCTCACCGTGCAGCTTCTCGACGACTCGGACGACGAGACGGTCGCTATTGCCGCCTCGGCCGTCAGGCGCGCCCGCCGGGCCGGTCTCCGCATCGACCACGTGCGCCGCGACTCACGAACGGGCTATAAGGCCGGTGCGCTGGCGCACGGTTTCACCCTGGCGGAAGCCGACTTTATCGCCATCTTTGACGCCGATTTTGTCCCCCAACCGGATTTCCTGCGGCGGGTCATCCCCCACTTCCTGGACGATCCTGGGCTGGGGATGGTGCAGACGCGTTGGGGGCACCTTAACCCTGGCTACAGCTCCCTCACCTGCGCCCAGGCTCTGGCGCTCGATACCCACTTCGTGATCGAGCAGACCGCCCGCCAGCGGGGCGGCCTGCTGATGAACTTTTCCGGCACGGGCGGCGTGTGGCGGCGCACCTGCATCCAGGACAGCGGCGGCTGGCATTACGACACCCTCTCGGAGGATATCGACCTCAGCTATCGCGCCCAGTTGCGCGGTTGGCGCTGCCTCTACCTGCCTGAGATCTCCGTGCCCGCCGAGATCCCGCCCCTGGTGATGGCCTTCAAGCGCCAGCAATCCCGTTGGGCGACCGGCACGGTGCAGTGCCTGCGCAAGCTCGGCCCGACCGTTTTAACGTCCCACCTGACCATCTGGCAAAAGCTCCAGGCGATGCTTCACCTGGGCGGCTACTTCATTCACCCCTTGATGCTGCTGCTTCTGCTTTCCACGCTGCCACTGCTGCTCACCGGCCAATTGAGCAACCTGCCGCTGGCCGGGCTGAGTCTGGCGATGCTGGGCCCGCCCCTGCAGATGATAGTCGCGCAAAGCACGCTTTACCCCGACTGGAAGCGACGGCTGCTGCATTTCCCGGTTCTGATGCTGCTGGGCGTGGGGCTCGCCGTCAACAATCTGGCAGCCGTCCTGCGCGGTTTCTCCTCTCACCCCCACACGTTCAGGCGCACCCCCAAGTTCCACATCTGGCATCGCGGACAGACATGGGCCGCCAGCGCCTACGTCCTCCCGGCGGACTACACCACCTGGCTGGAGATCGCCCTCTCTCTCTATTCCGGCGTGACGGCTGTTCTGGCGCTTCAGCGCGCCCCTGCGCTGGCCCCCTTCATGGTGCTCTACACGCTGGGGTTTGCCTACGTCGCCGGGGCCGGTCTGTGGCAGACGCGCACCGCCCGCCGCGTTCAGGCACACCGGGGGCACAGGCTGGGACTTTCCGGCACAGGAGGCGATTGACGCGCGGGCGGCGCGGGCAACCTGCTCACCTTCTCCCGCCGAGACGCCGCGACCGAGCAGGTCAAGACGCTCGGCTTCGTCTACAACGATGCCAACCAGCTTGCCTGCGTCGACGGGAACGCCAACCAGCAGTGCGGCGACCCAGAGGACGTCGCTTACACCTACGACGCCTACGGCAATCTGCTCGACGACGGCACCAACACCTACACCTCTGTTAGATTTAAGTCTTCTTAAGAACAATCTGCTACAGGAAGTCAGTAAGGAACCAGGGATTACCGATGCAAACGGAACTAAAGTTTCTATTGGCTACCCTTTTGTTTGGAGTGGTGCTTGGCGGATGCTCTACAGTACCAACTCCGTATGGCCCTATAGAGGAGACTATTGTTTCGCATCAAATAAACCTGCAACCCGATGCCAAGATAATAAATATATCGAGCGGTTTCTATCATTCTCTTGCGCTCACCAATGAGGGTAATGTTTACACGTGGGGCATGGATGTAACGGACACTACCAGCATGATAGAAATACTTCCAACTCCTGCCGCAATAGAGTTGGATAATGTTTCATCGATTTCAGCAGGCGGATCAGGATCACTGGCAATCCGTACGGATGGAATGGCCTGGGTATGGGGAAGGATACTATACGGTTCACACCAGAGTAGTGTTGGAATACAACATCCCATACGGATTGAGGAGATCACAAATGTCACTATGGCCTCTGTTGGAGATGGTTATGTGCTGGTAATTGCCGAGAACGGTCAAGTTTGGGGATGGGGAGATAACACGACTGGACTATTAGGGAATGGACAATTATGTGGTGAGCGTGCAATTGAGCTCATGACAGAGTATCCTATCGATTGTGCCATCATTGAATTCACGCCAGTACAGTCACTGATTGATTCCGCCGTGGCATTGGACACAAGTTCTTCAAGTGTACTTGCACTAAAACAGGATGGCTCTGTTTGGGCCTGGGGGGCGCGTGACATAGGAAAAGGAAAGGTAGAGCATATAGGAGTGCCTGTTGAAATAGAAATGCCCGCCAGAGTGGTTTCCGTGGCTGAAGGTGGAGCTTTTTCACTTGCATTGTTGGAGGATGGAACCGTTTGGGGGTGGGGCGATAATTCGATCGGTATATTGGGCACAGATAATCAACGGGGAAATCTGGTGGAATCACCTGTGCAATTGGGCGTGACCGAAATCACTGCATTGGCAGCAAGTACTCATGTGTTAGCACTCAAAAGTGATGGCACAGTATGGGCCTGGGGACGTAATGATTCTGGTCAATTGGGTGATGGAACAACACAAGACCGCTTCAATCCAGTGCAAGTGCAAGGGCTGACAGACATTGTTGCCATTGATGTTGGAGCCTGGCATAGTATAGCTCTCCGGGCTGATGGCACAGTATGGGCCTGGGGAAGTAACGAGTATGGACAGTTAGGCAATGGGACAACCCAAGACAGCTTGGCACCCGTTCAAGTCGTATGGACTGACTGATCATCCATCCTGACCATACACGTATTTTGCCTGACCGCTCCAACTTATTCAGGTAATCATGCGCAATCTGCCGAGACTTTCCGGCACGGGCGGCGACTGACGCGCGGGCGGCGCAGTCTAAAAGCAAGGGAGCGCCGTTGAGGGTATTAGAACACCGTCCGATCCTGCTGCTCTTATTGCGTACCATAGTTTATTCATACTGGCATCCTCCGTAACCTTCCTGTTCATTCTAAAGCACGGTGCCGAAACTATGACACCAGCGGCTTGGCAGACCATAATCACAGCGACATTGGTGGGGTGGGCGCTGCTGGCTCACTTTGTCGTCCAGTCGGTCATGCATGAAGCGGCACTCGCTCACGAACTCGCCGTGGACTGACCCGGTCCCCATTTTGCCCTTAGCCGAACCGTATTGTCGCTAGAGCTCATCGCACCGCGATGGGCTTTGGCTTTTTAGCAGCTTGATGATAAGGTACAGACATTGCCACATGCTCTGCCATGGTGACGGATCGAGCGAAAGGAGAAGGACATGGGTATCTTAAAGGGTAAAGGGATCTGGACTCTATACGACGATATCAGCAAAGCAGTATCCATTGCACCCCAGGTTGGCGCCGAGTTTATCCTGTGCAAGGTGAGTTACGGAGGCAGGTTCTCAGAGGAGAACGCTCGCACCGCACTGTCCATCGTGCGGCAGGACCCTGGCTTAAAGCCGGTCGCCTGGACCTATGCCTATCTCAACGACGTTGAAGCCGAAGCCGATTGCCTCAGGCGCGCCCTGGGCGTCGGATTTGAAGCTGTAATCATCGACGCCGAAGCATCTATCAACTCCAAATTCGATCAGGCTGAGGCGTTGGCTCGGCGGGTGCTCGACATGGGTCTGGATACCTCTCGCATTTACTTGTGCTCAGACCCGCGCCTGGATAACAAGATTGACGAGATCCCCACGATCCCCCTGGCAAAAATATGCCGGGGCGGTTTCATGCCTATGATCTACGGCGAAATCCTGCCCTCAGACCGGCTAAACGCTGCCGCCGTAGTTACCCGGAGTGCCTACGAGCAATACGAGCGGCACAAAGCTGAACTGGGCTACGATACTCCCCTGATGCCGGCTATCGCCACCTATTGGGATAACCAGGGCCATGCGCGGATGAGCTATGCCGAGTTCAAGCGCTGGTGCGAAGAGGTCGAGAGTCGACAGCCCACTTTCGTCAGCCTGTACCGCGCAGGGGTCACCAAGGATGACGCCTGGCGCGCCTACATGGAGCTTTCGGTTGAGGCGGACGAGGAGGAAGTCAAAAAAGATCTGTTGATTGTGGCACCCGGTGGCACTGGGTTTGAAGAGGGGGTTTACCCACCGCACCAGCCGGGTGGCTGGGAAGAGTTCATAGACCGGAGCGGCCATCTCACCCGCTACCGCAAGACATCCCGTACCCAGACCATGTGGGCGGCCTACGAACCGGCGCTGTCGGAAGCGGGCCGCTATATCGTTGAGGTGTTCATTCCGGGGACACACGCCACGACAGATGGGGCGCAGTACTTCGTCGTACATTACGAAAACGGCACCCGTAAAGAGAAGCGGGTAGTGGTCGAACAGCGGAAGTATTTTGACGCCTGGGTCAGCCTGGGCATCTTCGAGCTTGATCCGCAGGAGGAGGACGCCGGTCGGGTCAATCTGGTGGATCTCACCTCCGACCAGGAGGAGCGGGAGATCGCCTTCAGTGCGATTCGTTGGCGGTTGATCCCTGAGGGCGGCCTCGGCTTCGACGCACCCGTCGGCACAGCAGAGGAGCGGGCCGCGATCAAGCTGTGGCCAGGCCTGTGGTCCGACGCCAATCCGTTTGGGAACAAATACTCGATGGGCTACCACACCGGCGCCGACCTGAACCTCAACAGGCCGGTATGGGACTTTGACCGTGGCAAACCGGTGTATGCTACTGCCGATGGTGAGGTGACCTACGCCAGGACGGTTGGCGGTGCGTGGCGGTCCGTGGTCGTGATCAAGCATGCCCCCTTGCCCGATGGAACACCGGTTTACTCGCGCTACGGCCACGTAGATAACATCCGCGTCAGCGTGGGGGAAACCGTCGTGCGCGGCCAACAGATCGCGCAGGTGGGCAAAAGTGGTGGCGTTGGAGGGAACTACCACCTGCACTTTGACATCTCCACCACCGATGTGCTGGCCTCCAGCCCCGAGCACTGGCCGGGCTGGGATCAGAGCGGGGTCTACAGACACTACGTGGACCCGCTCAAGTTCATCCAGGCTCATCGGCCTTGAGAACCGGGCGCGGCAGAGCACCAGGGGCCGAGACACCATGTCTCGGCCCTTTGCCTGGCACGCCGGGCCTTCGACAAAACGCAAAACAGGCCACACGAGTCATAAAACGCCGTAAATGGTGGTACCATAGAGAAGTCGAGATGTTCGGGAAAACGGTCATCGGCCAGGTCGGTGACCGATGCTTCGCAACAGTTTTATTTCACCAATCGGCTCTATGATCAGGGAGAGAACTAAAAAGGAGTGCAAAAATGAGTGCGCGCAACCTCGATCTTTCGCTCTATCCTGAACTGGACGTGCCACCGCGCGTCCTGCTCGGCCCTGGCCCCAGCACGGCTGATCCGAGGGTGTTGAAGGCAATGGCGACACCGTTGGTTGGGCACCTGGATCCACGCTTCCTCGAGTTGATGGACCGGACGCAAGATCTGCTGCGCTACGTATTCGAAACGGATAACCCGCTCACCATCCCCATGTCAGGCACCGGAACAGCTGCGATGGAGACTGCCGTGGCGAACATTGTTGAGCCGGGAGACCCGGTTCTGGTGTGCATCAACGGGTACTTCGGGGGACGCATCGAAGAGATGGCGCGTCGCTACGGCGGCGATGTCCAGACCATCACACGTCCCTGGGGCGAATTCTTCACGCCATCCGAAGTCAAGGAGGCGCTGGACAGCCACCCGGCGAAAGTTGTGGCGATTGTGCACGCTGAAACTTCGACCGGTGTGTTGCAGCCTCTGGATGAGATCGCCAGGGTCGTGCACGACCAGGGTGGCCTTTTGCTCGTCGATGCGGTGACATCGCTGGGCGGTCTCCCGGTGCGCGTCGACGAAACCGGCATTGACATATGCTACAGCGGCTCGCAGAAGTGCCTGAGTTGCCCGCCGGGTATGGGCCCGGTCACCTTTGGGCCGCGCGCCGTGGAAGCATTGGAGAAGCGCTCGACGCCAGTCACCAACTGGTACCTGGACCTCACCCTGATCCGCAAGTACTGGGGCAAGGATCGTGCGTATCACCACACGGCCCCCATCTCGACAAACTACTCGTTCTATGAGGGGCTGCGCATTGCCGCCGAAGAAGGGCTTGAGGATCGCTGGGCACGTCACCGCCGCAACGGCGAACTGCTGTGGGAAGGGCTGGAAGAGATGGGCCTGACCCTGCACGTCCCGGTCGAGCACCGCCTGCCTGTGCTGACGACGGTGCGTATCCCCGACGGCGCGGACGACGCTAAGATCCGCAGGCAACTGCTCCAGGACTACAACATCGAGATCGGCGGTGGGCTGGGTGAGCTAAAAGGCAAGGTGTGGCGCATCGGGCTGATGGGCTTCTCCTCCCGCCGGGAGAACGTGGTGCTGCTACTTTCGGCACTCGAAAGGCTGCTCGGCTAGCCGCCTGATCGTCAGGCTTACCATGCAGGGCCGGGGCGCGGCTATCCGGCGGGGAAGCAACCTGTCGGCTGATCTGCGCTCCGGTGCTGTCCTGAACCAACGAAGGGCGCTTTATGCAACGCAACGAATCTGACCCGCCCCAGCCACAGGACACACAGGATACAGCCCCGACTGCCTTTCACGTGATGGTCAAGCCACGTGGGGCCATCTGCAACCTGGATTGCGCCTACTGCTACTACCTTTCGAAGGAGAGGCTGTATCCCGGCAGCGACCTCCGCATGAGCGCGGAAGTGTTAGAGGCATTCACCCGCCAGCACATCGAGGCTCAGGGCGGCCCTGAGGTGGTCTTTGGGTGGCAGGGGGGTGAGCCTACGCTGATGGGGCTGGATTTCTTCCGGCAGGCGGTCGCTTTCCAGGAGCAGTACGCCCGCCCCGGCGTGGAGATCCTGAACACGTTTCAGACCAACGGCACGAACCTGGACGATGCCTGGTGCGGGTTCTTCGGTGAGAACGGCTTCCTGGTGGGCGTCAGCCTGGACGGCCCGCGCGAGCTGCACGATGCCTTCCGCGTGGACAAGGGCGGCAATCCCACCTTCAGCCGCGTGATGGGCGGTGTCAGGCTGCTCAAGCGGCACGGCGTCAACTACAACATCCTGACCACCGTGCACGCCGCCAACGCTCCCTACCCACTGGACGTGTACCGCTTCCTGCGCGACGAAGTGGGAACGCAGTTCATGCAGTTCATCCCCATCGTGCAGCGGGACAACGAGACCGGCTTCCAGGAGGGCACTCAGGTCACGGATCGGTCGGTGACGGCCCGGCAGTACGGCGACTTCCTGATCGCCGTCTTTGACGAGTGGGTGCGCCGCGACGTTGGGCGGGTTTTCGTGCAGATCTTCGACACGGCTCTGGCCGCCTGGGTGGGCCAGCGGCCCGGACTGTGCATCTTCGAAGAGACGTGCGGCACGGCGGTGGCATTGGAGCACAACGGCGACCTGTACGCATGCGACCACTTCGTAGAGCCGGGATATTACCTGGGCAACATCCGGGAGACACCGTTGGCCGACCTGGTGACCTCCGAGCGGCAGCAGCGGTTCGGGCTGGCAAAGCGGGATGCGCTGCCCCGCGCCTGCCGGGAGTGCGCGGTGCGGTTTGCCTGCAACGGTGGCTGCCCTAAGGACCGCATCCTGGAGACGCCCGACGGTGAGCCGGGGTTGAACTACCTGTGTGAGGGCTACAAAGCCTTCTTCACCCACATCGATGAGGCGATGAAGTTCATGGCGGCGGAACTGCGGGCCGGGCGAGCGCCTGCCAACGTCATGCGGCACATGGCGGAGCAGGACGCAGCATCCCAACAACGCTTTGCCGGGGTCGGGCGCAATGACCCGTGCCCCTGTGGCAGCGGACGCAAGTTCAAGCACTGCCACGGTCGAGCGTCATCGCAGACGGAGTAGCGACAAATGCTCTTTGACATGCCCCTGGAGGAACTGGAGACCTACAAGCCCCCCAGGCAGGAACCTGCCGACTTCGACGCTTTCTGGGAGGAGACACTTTCGCTGACGCGCCAGCACCCGCTGGATGCTCGCTTCGAGCCGGTGGATTACGGGTTGCAGACCGTCGAGACCTACGACATCACGCTGGCCGGGTACGCGGGCCAGCCGATCAAAGGCTGGTTCCTGCTGCCGCGCCACCAGGATGGGCCACTTCCGTGCGTGGTGGAGTACATTGGCTATGGCGGCGGGCGCGGCTTCCCGATTGACTGGCTGTTGTGGAGCAGTGCCGGATTTGCCCACCTGGTGATGGACACACGTGGGCAGGGCAGCGCGTGGAGTCCCGGCGATACACCCGACATCCAGCCGGATGGGTCAAGCCCGCACTATCCGGGCTTCATGACGAGCGGCATCCTCGATCCCAGGACTTACTACTACCGGCGGGTCTTCGCGGACGCGGTGCGGGCGGTGGAAGCGGCGCGCTGTCACCCGTCCGTGGATGGAACGCGCGTCGCCGTCACAGGGGGAAGCCAGGGCGGGGGGATCACGCTGGCGGTTGGTGGGCTGGTGCCGGATATCGCGGTGGTGATGCCGGACGTGCCCTTCCTGTGCCACTACCGCCGCGCGACCGAGATCACCGACGCCAGACCATACGACGAAATCGTCAACTTCTGCAAGATTCACCGGGACAAGGTGGGCACGGTCTTTGAGACGCTCGCGTACTTCGATGGGGTGAACTTTGCGGCGCGGGCCGAGGCCCAGGCGCTCTTCTCGGTCGGGCTGATGGACGAGACCTGCCCGCCGTCAACCGTCTTTGCTGCGTACAACCACTACGCCGGGCCGAAACAGATCAAGGTGTGGGATTACAACGACCATGAAGGCGGTGGGACGTACCAGGCGGTTGAACAGGTGCGCTTCCTGGTGGGCCTGTGGCGGGGGTGAGGGGCGGTTTGCATATTGCCCCCTACGCCTGCCACCGCCTCTACTCGCGGCCCCTCTTGGGCGGGTTAGAAACCCGCCCCTACGGGAACCGGCGCGCCTGCCACCGCCTTTACTCGCGGCCCCTCCTGGGCGGGCACAAGGCCCGTCCCACCATGGGCATGGTGGAGTCTATGTGGTGGCAGGCGGGCGGCTTCGTATACCAGTAAATCCCTGTTCGGTGGATGACATCACAGCTTCTATGTTCGGCGATGTATTCAGTTGGCACACCCGCGAGGTGGCGGCGAGTCTGCCGGTAGTGCTGCATGATGGAGTGCGGTGCGCAGTCGGTCTATGGCCGGGTGAAAAATAGCTGTCAGCGATCAGCCGTCAGCGGTCAGCTTTGCCCCCCTCCCCGGTGCAGCTTCGCTGCCCCACCCCTCCCCCACGCTGCGCGGAGGGAGGGGGCAGAGTCGGGCCGGGGGGTCAGCGGTTGGCTGTCAGCAATCGGCGATCAGCTTTTGGTAAGTCCGGCGGCTGACCAACTGTGCAGCGTGCCCGCAGGGCGGCACGCAGGTCATTCGCACACGGCGCGCGGTCCTGAGACGCGGTGGGAGCGCGCGGTGCCATCCCGGGCGTCATTCCACGCCAGCCCGCCCGGATTGGCCTGGCAGGGGCCGCCCCTAGCGACCTGTGGCTGGCGACGCCTCGACGCTGCCGGGGACGAACGATGGTTCGTCGCCCGCAACAAGCCCCGAAGGGCTTATGACCGGGATGCCCGGATATGCAGCTTTGCTCCTTTCTGCCTGAGGA
>CAZRXG010000004.1:0-180295 GCA_964603985.1 uncultured Anaerolineae bacterium
GTGCAGCCCACCGGAGAGGGAACCCTCCAGTTCGCCGTGCAGGCCGCGCAGCCCATCCCCGAAGAGCCGCAGGAGGGGTTGGCCTACGTCTGGTCGCTCGATACCGACCACGACCCCGAAACCGGCCTGGAGCTACAGGACATCGGCGTCGATGTCCGGCTGGCGGTGCGCTTCAAGGACGGTGCCTGGATCGGCAGGGTGACCGTCATCCAGCCCGACGGCACGCCCGGCGAGACCTTCCTCTTCCTCGACATCACCCTCGACGGGCCGCTCCTGGTCGCCACCCTCGACCCGGTCGAGCTTGGCCTGCCGCTGTCCTTCGACTGGATCGCCAGGGCCGAGCTTGGCGGGGAGGCGTACTCCTTCTGGCCCGCAGACGGCCACAATACACTCTTGCCCGCCGAGTCTGAAATGGCCTCCTGAAACGCCGACAACCGGGGAGCGAGGCGCTGACCTCGCTCCTTTTTGTTAAGCTGCTTGGCGGTAGAACATGCTGTGCCGAAGTGTGAGGTGATCGGCGGCAAAGCTATGAATACAGATGCCCGGCACAGAGGTGGCATGTTTTTTCGAATAACACTGAGCATCGCCATAATTGTGGCTTTGGGTACCCTGGCGCTCAAGCTGATCGGTGCCGTGCAGACATCTGAGGCATCTGAATGCACTCACTCCGTTGACCGCGCCCAGGTCAGCATCAGTGATGTCACATTGCTGCCTGAGAGCGATGCACTGTTAATAGGCACGAATGTCGGCGTCTTTCTGTACGCATTTGATGAACTAACCGAAATGTGGCGTGCTGCCACTCAATGCACGGTCACGACGGTAGTATGTGATCCAAACGGAAGCCGAATAGCTGCTGGGCTTGATAATGGCTCCGTTCTGATATGGGAAGTAATGAACCGGCAAAGGCCCCATACTTTTACGGGACACCGCCAGGAGGTTTATGACTTAGCCTGGTCGTCAGATGGCACCATGCTTGCCTCGGCAGGCTGGGATAACACGTCGCGGGTCTGGAATGTGACCAACGGCACGTTGAAACATCTCTTCGTAGGCATTCAGCCATCAGACCAACCGTCACTATTTACGTCAATGTCGAGTGTAGATTTTGGCCCTGATAATACACTGCTCGTCACAGGACATTCACTATTTGGCTTGGTGACCATATGGGACATGCGAACAGGGGAACAATCAAAAATCATAGAAACAAATACACCAAGGGTGACGAGTGTCAGGTGGGCACCTGATGGGAACCACATTGCCATTGCAAGTGAGGGATACTATCGAGAAATCAACCCCATCGGCATATGGGATCGCGCTATGGTCGAGTCGGTGTTTGTAGAATGGCCGGATGCTGCGCCCACAAGTCTGGATTGGTCGCCGGATAGCACCCTGTTAGCTGCCGCGATGGGATTAGACAAAGTGGTCGCTATCTGGCATGTGGACACTCAAGAATTGATACACGTCCTCGAAGGTCATACAACTTACGTAAACAGCGTGGTTTTCTCCCAAGACGGTAAGCACTTGGTCTCCTCCTCATTCAATGAAGTTATCATCTGGGACGTGGATACCGGCGAAAAACTGAACACGCTTAAAGCGTCTGATTTATCACAGGAATTACGCAATTGAGCGCCTCTGCGCCGCTCCTGCGCCGCTCCCGCGCACTTCCGGCCACACAGCAGCGAGCGAAAAGTTCCCAAAATCTGTGCAATCCGTGTAATCCGTGGACTGAAGTCCCTCGACCTGTGAGGTACCAGCCCCCCAACTGCCTGGGTCCTATATCAATTCCTCACCGCGTCTGAGACAACCCGGTTGCAACCGGCGTATCAGCCACCCACGTGATATGTTGTCCCTGAGCTTGCTCCAGGGGATAGCCCAGGGACCGGGGCAAAAGTTGGCCCGCCCGGTCTGCGTCAGGTTCTCATTCTGTCAAAAGGCAGCTATAATAACAGAAGTCCAGCCTGCCATTTACCTTGGGCTTACCATATCAGTTGAAAAAACGTCAGTTCAAACCGGCATCCGCAATCGGACTCTGCTGCCCGTCATCGAGATGCATCGAAGCCATCGTGCCGGGGTGAGAGGTTAACAGTAGGGAGGTGGGTGATGTCGTTCGAACTTGACCGCGAAGTAGGGGAACGGCTGGGGTACCGGGCTGCCTGCATCGATGTAAACCCGCTCACGGATCAGCGAACGTGGTGTCTGCTGGGCCCCGACAACGCAATTTGTGATAACGGGCAGGCGCTCTCGGACACAGAGGAGAACGTGTGGCACAAATTCTTCCCGCGCTACAGCGAGGATATAGAAACCGCGCTGACACTGGTGCCGGAGTCGACGCCGGAGCGGGTGTTCATGTTACGCCAGTACCAGGGAAAATGGCTTGCCTCCATAACAGACCTGACCCTGCAACCGGATGGGGGCGCTTTTGAAGGCTCCGGCGATACGCCTGCCGAGGCTATCTGTAGGGCCTGGCTGGAATGGGAGAAGCACAGATGACCCCATGTCGTTGTTCGCCGGGTTATGCGTCAAGACTGTCTCGGCCATGGAACCACGCAGTTACGAACTGAAAAACGGCCGTGTTCTTCTCATCCGCGAGGCGGCGGTTGAAGATGCTCGCGCGGTTCTGGACTACGTTCACGGAGTCGGCGGGGAATCGGATTTCCTGAGCTTCGGCCCCGGAGAGTTCGACCTCACGGAGCCGGAAGAGCAGGAATTCATACGCCGGTGCCTGGCATCCGACAACCAACTGTACATACTTGGCTCGATAGACGATACGATTGTCGCCGCTCTGATTTTTTCGGCGGGCCGTCGGCCACGTGTCCGGCACAGCGGTGAATTCAGCATGTCGGTGCGAAAACAGTATTGGGGGCTTGGGATTGGCTCGTTGATGCTCGACACGCTCATTGACTGGGCGCGACATACCCAGATCGTGAAGAAGATCAACCTTCGTGTCCGGACGGATAATCGACGCGCTATTCTGCTTTACGAACGTAAAGGATTCGTCAGGGAGGGGACGATCCGCAAGGAGATACTCCTGGATGGCAAGTTCCATGACCATCACTGGATGGGCCTGGAACTGTGACGGGAGAAGAGAACCTCAAGTGACGAGGAGCGCAACCACGACACTGGCCACCGCTGCCAGCACAAAAAGCGGCAGGATCTGGCGGCGCACGGCCCCGCGCCCGATCGCCACGGCCAGCCCCCCCTTGAACAGCATGTTGGCTGCCGCGCCCAGCGTGACGCTGCGCATCGCAATCTCCTCCGAGAGGCCGTTGTTGGCGAGCTTGGCCATCGAGAGCGTGACCGCGTCCAGCCCGGCCAGCCCACCCACGGCACTGGAAAGGTACACGCCCGTGTCTCCCAGGTACACCTGCGCTGCCCTGGAGATCAGCAGGACGATGGCGAACACCACCCCGAACTGGAGCGCGGGCTTCAGGGCGAAGGGGCTGCGTGCAGCTTTGCCGCGCGGCTCTTCAACGTCGTCGCTGCGCCGGTGCAGCCACCGGGCAAGAAAAATCACGCCCAGCCCGCAGACAATCGCTCCGGCCATCATCGGGTACAACAGCGCCATGCCGAGCGGCAGGTTGACCACCAGCGCAAGCATCGGCACGCGGAAGAACATCCCCGTCGCGGCGACGGCAATGGCTACCGCGAACACGTCGGCGTAGTGCCCTTCCTCCTCGTTTCTGCTGCGGTGGGAAAACTCGTAGGCCACAGCCGTGCTGGAGACCATCCCGCCCAGCACGCCCGCCAGCCCGATGCCCCGCTGTGCCCCGTAGACCTGCGAGAGAATATAGCTTGCCAGGTTGATGGCCGACACGAAGACGACCATCAGCCAGATCTCGCGCGGGTTTAGCACGTTAAGCGGGCCGTATGTGCGGTTGGGCAGGAGAGGCAGGACGACCACCCAGACGATGGCGAACTCCAGCCCGGCCAGGATGTCGGCGCGATCCACGTTGGCGAGGAAGCTTTGCAGGTTGGGCTTGAAGGTCAGGGTCAGCACAACCACCACCGTCATGGCTGCCGCCAGCGTCAGCATGTCCCAGTAGACCATCGCGCCCAGCACGTAGGCCAGCAGCGAGACCATCTCGGTGGTGATCCCGACATGACCGGTCTCAAACGCCTGGTGATAGGCCAGCATCCCGTACACCGCGATGGCGGCGAAGCCCACCACGAAGAGCCATATCCCGCCGGTGGTCTGGCTGATGAAGGCCAGGACCGCGCCCAGCAGGCTGATCAGCGCGAAGGTGCGCATCCCGGCGTAGACCATTGCTTTCTCGCGCTCGCGCTCCAGGCCGATCAGGAATCCAAGGACCATCGCCAGCCCGAAGCGGGCGAAGAGTGCCTCCAGTGGCGGAATATCCGACAGTTGCATCATCACATCCCTAAGCAAGTTTTCTAAATAGCTACGCCCGGTGCATCGCGGCCAGGAATTAGAGAGCGTCGAAAGAACAAAAAGAGCCGCGAGGATGGGTTATTTGAGGTGTTGGGCCATGCACCGGGGTGTACAGGTAACACTGAGATATAACACACCATCGCCGTTAATGCCAGAATCGCCGATTGACAATTGAAACCAGATTCTTTCCGCTTTCGAACAAAGCACTTATAATCGGGGGCGGTATGCCTGTTTTGATGCGCACGCTCAACTATCGGCTTCACCTGCTGACGGACGTCGCCTGGCCGGGCGGTCTGGCGATGCTGCCGCTCCTGTTCACGGCCACTCTGACGGCTCTCTAGAGACTTCTGCCATGCAAGATTCACTGCCAACCGATCAGCCCAAGCAAATCGCCCGGGGACGCCGCCAGCGGCATCTCCTCGCCGCTACCGCGCTGCTGCTGTTTGCCGCCTTCTTCCGCTTGTGGAATCTGGGTTCGA
The DNA here is from genome assembly GCA_964603985.1 of uncultured Anaerolineae bacterium. GTDB lineage: Bacteria > Chloroflexota > Anaerolineae > Aggregatilineales > UBA3940 > CAZRXG01. Next base: position 4,867 of record CAZRXG010000004.1, read on the forward strand.
CCCCACCCGGCCTGAGCGTGGTAGAGCTGACCAACGCCCAGCTCGCGGACCGGATGCGGGACGGCGATGTCTCGGTCATCTACGACCAGGTCACACCCGCCCGCGAGGGCCTGTACTACGCCTACCTCGCCATCTCGACGGCGGTGACGGGGCGCGGGATCATCCTGTGGCGGCTGTCCTCGGTGTGGCTGGCGATGCTCTCCCTGGCCGTCGTGGCGCGCCTGATGCGCCGCCTGTTCGGTACGCGCGTGGCGCTCATGGTGCTTGGCCTGATGAGCGTCGCGTTCTGGCCGGTGTGGATGGGGCGAGCGGTGCTGCGCGTCACGCTGATGCCGCTGATGACCAGCGCGGTGATCCTGATGTTTGTGCGTGCCTTCCAGTCCGAGGAGCTTACCGACGCCAGCCTGTGGTTCACGTTCGGCGGGCTGGCGCTTGGAGTGGCGCAGTACGTCCACGTCACGGCCTGGACGCTGGTCATACTGTTTATTGCCTTTGTCGCTTATCGCTGGCTGGCCGACCGCCGGACACTCAAGCGTTATTGGGGGAACATCGTCTATACACTGGCGCTGACGGCCATCCTGAACCTGCCCCTGCTCATCTTCCTGAGCCGCCACCCCGGCGCGCGCGAGCCGGTGCCGGTTGCCGAGCAGCCCCGCCTGCTGGCCGAGATCCCGGAGCGTGTTATCTCGTCGATAGCCGCCCTGGCGCTGCGCGGTGACATGCTGCCCGACCACAACCTGCCCGGTCGCCCGGTGATGGGGCCGGTGATCGCTGTGTTGATGGTGGTCGGCATCGGCGTTGCCATCGCTCGCTGGCGGCGGTCGTCCTACGGGCTGGCCCTGCTGTGGCTGGCAATCGGGCTGCTGCCGACCGCCTTCCTGCCGCACAAGCCGGACTTCGAGTTCATGGCCGTCATCCTACCGGTCGTGTTCGTCTTCCCGGCGATTGGACTGCGGGCGATCTTCAAGGCACTCACCCGTTGGCTGCGGGACGTGCCGCAACTGCTCGCCGCAGCCGCCATCAGTGGGCTGGTGGGGGTGTTGATCCTCGGCAACGCGTACCTGACCTACCGCGATTACTTCATGATCTGGCCGGAGAAGGGCGATGTGCGCATGGCTTACCAGGCCGACCTGGGCGTGCTGGCCCGCTACCTTGACACGAACGACGACCCGACCCCCGTCTCGGTCTGCTCCTTCCCCGCCGACCGGAGCCGCGACCCGTTTGCGCTCTCAAACCGGGAACTGCTCGCCTACCTGATGCACCGCCGCGACCGCTCGATCCGCTACTTCGACTGCACGCAAAGCCTGATCCTGGCCGAGGGTGGGGAGTCGCAGCGCCTGATCTTCCCGCGCGGGCACTATTACGATCACCTGCCCGGCCCGCTGCTGGCCTGGATGCGCTACGCGCAGGACGAAGGGGTGCCCGGCATTCGCCCGGATGTGGTGATGCGGCTGGATGCCAGCAACGTGCTCGCCGACCGGGCAGGAGCCTTCATCACGACCGCGCCGACGGCCTGGCCGCCTGAGTCGGGCGATATCCGGCTGGCCGAGCTGCCGGTCAAGTTTGGGGACAACATCGCCTTTTTGGGCTACACCGTCCGCGACGACACCCTTCGCCCCACCGACTGGATCGAACTGACCACCTACTGGCGTCTTGACGGCCCGCCGCCGCCCGACCTGACGCTGTTCGCCCACATGCTGAGCAACCCTGTCCTGGTGATCGCGCAGGCCGACGGCCTCGGCGTGCACGTCAGCGGGCTTCAGCCGCGCGACGTTTTCCTCCAGTACAGCATGATCCAGACGCCCGGCGGGATGGCCCCCGGTTCTTATCCGCTCTCGGTCGGCATGTACTTCCCCGATACCGGCGCTCGCCTGCCCATCCTGGAGGGCGGTTCCGTGCGCGCCGACCGGTTGTTCTTGCAGAGCATCGAGGTGCAGCCTTAACCCGCCGGAGGGAAATCATGCAGGGGCCCGTTACGTTCTTTGCCTTTCTCAGCATCTTTCAGATCGTCGGGCTGGCGCTCTTGTGGGGCAGCCTGCGCGCCATGATCCGGGCGCGTCGCGTTCTGTTCCAGCCGCTCGTCATGACCATCTTCGGCGGTCTCTTCGCACTGGCCCCCCTGCGGATGGGGTTTGAGGAGCGTGGACTGCCCTTTATGGCTGTCCAGGCCGCCTTCGGCCTGGTGCTGCTGGTTGTCATCATCGTGGTATGGCCGCACCTCGAGCGCACGGGGGCGGGCGGCAGCGCGGAGTGGGTGCCGCTGCTGCTGGGAGGCATCCTGGTCATCGCAGGGCTGTCCGCCGTCGGCGAGTCGCTCGGACGCGGTGAGTACCTGTCGGCCATCGGCTTCGGCGTGGGGGCTGTCGGCGGGGGAGGCTTCTTCCTCGCGCTGGGGCTGCGTAAGCTCCTGAGTAGAAGCGACAAGGAGGAGTGAGCGGTTATGGCTCAGTGGGTTACCAGTTCGACACGCACGGGTGCGCCTAGCCTGTCCAAAAACTTGGAGAGTATGTCCCAGGTGAGCGGGAAATCCGGGGTGTCCGCTGCTCCTACGTAGGTCAGCACATCCATGAGCAACACCGTGTCGGCTTCTGCAATGTCCGTGTCAATGAGCACCGTTTCGGCCCAGTCGACCAGCGTTGCCAGTGTGATCCGGTGGTTGAGATAGTCTAACAGCTTGTTGATAACATCCTGCCGGGTCAGCATGATCACTCGTCCTCACGTTTCAGCACTTCATGGCCTGTATCGACCGGATACTTCTGGTGCCGCGCTACCAGTTCACCATCATCGTTGAAAATCTCTTGGACAAAGCTGGTAGTTTGTTCGTCTGCGTCCACAATCTTAATATACCGCACCCAGCCCCGCACAGCACCCTGGCGATCATACCAGTACCGTCGGCCACCTCCGGGCAAATCCTCCCAGTTGGGGTACCTGCGCTCATTCTGTGCGCGCTTGCTCATGCGTTCCTCGTCCTACCTGCTGCCGCGTACGCTCACTCACTCATGGCTCAACATGCCTCCGAGCCACTCTAGAGCAACTGCTCCCTCGTGTCAAGCGATCAACGGTGATGGCTATTCCTCATCCGCCTCGGTCGAGTACCAGTCCGGGACGGCGGGCTGTGTGCGGCTCCGGCGGCGGTAGCGCCGGTAGATCGCCCAGCCGAGCAACGCCACCATCCCGCCGAAAAACACCAGCGCCCCGACCGGGTGCTGCCGGAACTGCTCAACGAAGGGCGGCGGGGCGGGCGGGATCGTGTCGGCAAACTCCGCCGAAGCCGTCGTGAAGCGCCACACCGGTCCCCGGACGCTGTCGCCCTGCCGGTCGGTCGCCTCGACGCGCCAGTGGTAGGTGCGGAGCGGGGCCAGCTCGCCGATCTCAAGCTCCGGGACGCCCATCACCTCCCCGACGAGAGGCGGGTCATCCGCCACCCCAAAGTAGATGGCATACGACAGCGGGTCGCAGGGGTCTGCGGGCGGCCCCCACTTCAGGGTGAGGGTCAGGGGGACGCCGTCCGCGCCGTTGGGCGGGTCGGGGAGTCGGGGGGCGGGCGGCGGAACGCCCGGCAGGGCCGGATCGTGATGCAGAGTCAGCAGCCGGTTGCCGTCCGCCAGGTAGACCACTCCCCCACCGACGGCCACGTCCGCCGCAAAGCTCCCGCGCCAGTAGCCGGTTTCGCGCGGGGCGGCGGGATCGGCCACGTCAAACACCCGCAGCCCGCACAACCCATCTGCCACGAACAGCGTCGCGCCGTCCAGCGCCGCCGCCAGCCCATCGCCGTGCGTCTCGACCCGCCCGACGACCTGCGGCGCGCGTGGGTCGGCCAGGCTGATCAGCGCCACGCCGTCGTCGCCCAGCGCCACCGCCGCGCGGCTCCCGTCCGGCGAGAGCGTCACGCCGCGCGCCTCCGATCCACTCGCCGGTGTGACAGAGACGAGGCGCGGCGCGGCATCCGTCGCGCCGACCTCCAGCACGTCGATCCCGTCCTCCCAACTGACGAGCAGGTGCGCCTCGTCGAGGGGCAGCAGGTCGCTCACGATCTGCCCTGACGGCGAGGTGTAGCTGAACAGGCCAACCGGGGCGACCGGGTCGGAGAGATCGACGACGTGCAGGCCGTCGCGGCGCAGCGCCAGGTATCCGCGCGTGCCGACCTGCACGGCCTGCCGCACCGCGCCCGGCGTCGCCAGATCGCCGAGGGTGGTCAGCGCCTCCCCATCCCAGGCAACGACCGCCAGCCCGTTCTCCAGGCTGACGAGCAGGCGTCCGTCCGGGGCCGGGTCGATGTGGCTGGCGGGTGCGAATAATTCCAGGGACGCCAGCACCTCCGGCGCTTCGGGGCGGGTGACATCCCACGCGGTGATCGCGTCCCCGGCGGTAAAGAGCGTGTCCCCGTCCAGGTAGAGCGCGTGGACTTCGCCGTCCGCGATCAGACGCCCAGTGCCCGGCGTGCGGATGTCGACCAGCCCCAGGCCCGCCTCGCCGTAGGCGACGTAAGCGACCGTCTCCTTGACGGCCACGGCCTCACCCGCGAGCGTCTCGGTGGCGATGTCCAGCTTGCCGCGCGGGATGGCGCTCTCCTCCAGGGCGGCCAGGTCGTACAGGCGGGCGTCTCTGCCGGGTGTGAAGGCCGCCAGCAGGTTTCCCACGAAGAACCCCTGCGTCGCCGGGTCGGGTAGAAAGCCCTGCGCCGCGACCGCCAGCGCGCCGGGGTCCGAGGTGCGCAGCAGGCTGACCGTCTCGTCGGCCAGGCCGTACACCGTCCGCCCATCGGGGGCGAGGATCAGGTCGGTCGGGCGGCGGGTGCTGATCGAGCTTAGCACCCGGATGCCGCCGGTCGGCTCGCCCAGGTCGATGACGGCCAGCGTCCCGTCGGCCAGGGTGAGGTAGGCCAGGCTTTCGCGGATGGCGAGGCCGGTGGGGGCGGCGGGCGTGCTGACGCGCCGCACCGACGCCAGGTAGCGGCGGTCGAACATGGCGAGGCCGCCCGAATCGGCAGCGACGATCACGTCACCGGCAAATGCCACGCCAACCGCCGGGCCGGTCGTCTCGCGCTGCTCGATCAGCGCCGGGACGCCCACCCCATCCAGGCTGTAAAGCGCGATGCCGTCCTCACCCGCCGCGACCGCCGCCGTGTTGCCGTCAACCGCCAGCCCGCGCACGGAGAGCATCTCACCGGCCCGCCCGGCGGGTCGCGGGTGGGCGTCCTCACCCAACGCCAGCGCCGACCACCCTGCCCGCCCACCGGCCAGCAGGCGATCACCACCCAACGCCAGCCGCGTGACCTCCACCAGGGTGCTGTATGCGCCCTGGAGGATCAGCGCGCCTCCCTCGGTCAGCGTGTAGCGGCGCAGACCGCCGTAGCCCCGCGCCAGCCACACCTCACCAGAGTTGGGCCGGGCCTGGAGCGTGTTCCCGTCCGCCCCGACGTTGTCAAGCTCGACCGGGTAATCGGGGGCTTGCAAGCCTAACACGACCAGGTCGGGGCCATCGCCCGCGTGAGCCAGGAAAAGCCGATCCCCTTCGGCGGCGGTGGCGGCGATCTGCCGGGGAGCGAGGTAGGTGCGCAGGTAGATCGGCTCGGCGGTGGCGCGCGCGTCGTAGGCCGTGATCCGATCCTCACCCAGCGCGTAGAGGTAGACCCCATTCTGGCCGACGTGCCGGGCCGCGACCCGGACGCGGGCCAGGCGTCCCATATCGGTCGGGCGGTTCACGTCGGCGACGATGAAGCCCTCCCCATACGCGACGTGGGCGCGCTTGCCGGAGATGGCGACGCTCTCATAGCTGCGCCCCTCCCTGGGCGCGAGCACGCCCGCCAGCACCGGCGTATCGGGGCGGGTGATATCCATCGCCAGCAATCCCGCCTCGCCCGCCGCCAGATAGAGCGCCCCCCCGTACCGTTCGATGTCCAGGATCGGGCCGGGAAGCTGCAACGTCGCCAGCAGGGTCTCGCCCCCCGGCTGCCCGGCCTCGACGGTCGCCAGCCCGGCCTCGCCCGCCGCCACGTAAACCATGCCCCGGTCGTAGAGCAGGGCGTGTGCCGGGCCATCGAGCGGGATGCGCTTATCGAGGCGGGGGCTGACCGGGTTCTCCAGGCCGACGACGGCCACCCCTTCGTCGCCCAGCGCGACGTATATCCGCCCCATCCCCAGCGCGATCCCCTGCGGCAGACCGGGCAATTCCAGACGGGCTAACTCAAGCGGGTGGTAGCGATTGCTCACGTCGAGGATGCGCAGCCCGCCGTCCCCGGCGACGTAAGCCGTCTCGCCGTCCAGCAGAACATCGTAGGCCGGGTTGCCCGCCTCCCCGTACACCTGCACCGGACGGTCTGGCGCGGCCAGCCAGATGATCTTCAGCCCGCCGGCGGCGTCGGCGACGTAGGCATAGTCATCCTGGATCGCCACCCGCCGCCCGGCGCGCAGCGGCGCGTACAGGCCAACCCGGTCACCGGAGTTCGACGAGGGGTCGAGGATCGTCACCTGCCCGCCGCTCCCGACCGCCAGCAGCGCCCCGGCCAGCGCGACAGTCTGCGCGGGCGCGGGGTCGGAGAACACGCCTGCCAGTTGGGGCACAGCCGGGTCGGCGAGATCGACGACGTACACACCCGCCTCCCCACCGGCGACGTAGGCTCGCCCCCCGTCGGGCGACAGCGCCACGTCGAGCGCCCCACCGGGCAGCGCGAGCGTCGCCTGCGGGTGGAGGCGCCCCTCCGCACCGACGCGCAGCAGGCGCAGCCCGGCCTCACGCGCGGCGACGGCGACCAGATCGTCCCGCACGGCGAAGGTCTGCCCGCCGCCCGGCGCGAAGTCCACAGCGCGTGGCAGGTCGTCTTCGCCGCTCTCCAGCGCGATCACGCCCTCCTCGGCGAGCGCGTAGAAGCGCGGCGGCTCCCCCGCCAGGTCGAGCAGCGCCCCGTGTCTCAGGTCGGCGCGGGCCAGGACGACCGCCGACTCGCTGTCGAGGCGTATGCGCGCCAGCGTCGAGCCTTCGGCGACCAGCGCCGTGCCGTCCGGCAGCGGCAGCGACGCGCCGATCAGGCCACCAATGCGGTCGAGCAGCTCGACGCGCTGGGCGTCGGGCGTGGGCGAGGAGCCATTCTGTCCGTGCGCGGTGAAAGTCGGCGTCAGCAGCAGAAGCAGCAGCGCCAGGGGTGCTATTTTGCGGCATCGGGGAATCTTCACAGCCCGCGATCCTAGCCGAGGATCGCGGCTTTGTCGAACTCAACCGGGGCGTTCCGGCGCGCCACCAACGCCGCGCTCCGCATTGACACGCCCTCTGATGGTCGTTACAATGAGGCATAACGTACAGCTTGACAACCGAACTCATTTTACAGGCGACGAACGGAAGTGATAAGCCATCGTTGCAGCGAGCCGGGGAGGGTGTAAGCCCGGCAGCCCGTGCCCCCAACGAGCACAGGTGGCCCACCTCGTCCGGGAGCCTCAGCCGCGAAAGGCAGGATCGCCCGCCGGTAGCGGCTGCCGGGTCGCGCACGTTACGCGCCAATGAAGGTGGGCCGTCCGCCTGCTGAAACAGGTGGATGATCGACCGGCTTGTGACCGGTCGATTCGGCCAACCAGGGTGGTACCGCGGATCCCTCCGTCCCTGAGCGCGACGGGGGGATTTTTAATTCACGAAACAGCACGGAGGAGCTAATGGCGAGCAAGCAGATCGTTCGATGGGGAGACGTGACGCCGGTCGAGATGGTGCCCGGCCTGATGCGCCGCACGTTGGGCTACACCAAGGACGCGATGGTCGTCGAGTTCCGCGCCGAGGAGGGCGTGGAGGTGCCGGAGCACAACCACCCTCACCAGCAGGTCGGGTACGTGGTGAGCGGCGAGGTCGCGATCACGATTGGCGGCGTCACGAGCAACTGCAAGCCGGGCGACAGCTACGTCATTCCCGGCGACGTGAAGCACTCGGCGACCTTCCCGGTCGAGAGCATCGTGATCGACTGCTTCTCGCCGCCGCGTGAGGATTACCTATAACCGGCAGTTAAGCGCAGGGCGGTTCGTGGATCGCCCCCGCAGGCTGAAGAAAGGAGGTCGCGATGAATTGGAACGGGTTCAGGTGGAGGGTGCACTGCCTTCTCGCGCGCCTCCTGGACACGCGCATCTGACCGGTTTACTGGTTGCGAGAAAGTCAACACAGCTAACGACTGCTCAAAGGAGACGATAAACAGACAATGACGGATGAATACAATCCGCAGAAAATCGAGGCGCGCTGGCGCGAAAAATGGGCCGAGGACGCCATCTACCGCTCGGTGATCGACACCGGCAGGCCCAAGTACTACGCGCTGACCATGTATCCCTACCCCTCCGGCGACCTGCACATGGGGCACTGGTACGCGATGGCCCCCTCGGACGCCCGCGCCCGCTACATGCAGATGAAGGGCTACAACGTGCTGTTCCCGATGGGGTTCGACTCGTTCGGCCTGCCCGCCGAGAACGCCGCCATCAAGCGCAGGATCCACCCCAAGGAGTGGACCTACGCCAACATCGACAACATGATCCGCCAGCTCAAGAGCATGGGCGCGATGTTCGACTGGGAGCGGATGGCGATCACCAGCGATCCGGAGTACTACCACTGGACGCAGTGGTTCTTCCTGCTGTTCTACAAGAACGGCCTGGCCTACAAGAAATTGTCCCCGGTTGACTTCTGCCCGCAGTGTAACACCACGCTGGCCCGCGAACAGGTGTGGGGCGAGGATCGCCACTGCGAGCGCTGCGGCACGCCCGTGATCAAGAAGAACTTGAATCAGTGGTTCTTCCGCATCACACAGTACGCCGACGAGCTGCTGGACTTCGGCCCCATCGACTGGCCGGAGCGCGTGATGACGATGCAGACCAACTGGATCGGGCGCAGCGAGGGCGCGGAGGTGGTCTTCAAAACCGAGAAGGGCGGGCACGAGATGCCGGTCTTCACCACCCGGCCCGACACGTTGTGGGGCGCGACCTTCATGGTGATGGCCCCGGAGCACCCGCTGGTCGAGGAGATCACGACCGACGAGTGCCGCGCCGAGGTTGAAGCCTACGTCCGGCAGGCCGCCCGCGCCAGCGACATCGAGCGCGAGGCCGCCGACCGCGAGAAGACGGGCGTCTTCACCGGCGGCTACGCCATCAACCCGGTCAACGACGAGCGCATCCCGATCTGGATCGCCGACTACGTGCTGATGACCTACGGCTCCGGCGCGATCATGGCCGTTCCCGCCCACGACGAGCGCGACTTCGAGTTCGCCCGCCGGTTTGGGCTGGAGGTGCGCGTCGTCATCCAGCCGCCCGGCGTGGAGATGGACGGCGAGACGATGAAGGAGGCCTACCCCGGCGCGGGCGTGATGGTCAACTCGGCCCACTTCGACGGCACGGCCATCACCGACGAGAAGGGACGCAAGAACCCCGGCATCGGCGCGGTGATCGACTGGCTGGAGGAGAAGGGAGTCGGCAAGGAGGCGATCAACTACCGCCTGCGTGACTGGCTGATCAGCCGCCAGCGCTACTGGGGCGCGCCGATCCCGATGATCCACTGCGAGCAGTGCGGCATCGTGCCGGTTGCCGAAGAAGACCTGCCTGTGCTGCTGCCGGACGATGTCGAGTTCATGCCGACCGGCGAGTCGCCGCTGAAGTATCACGACGGCTTCCGGCACACGACCTGCCCGCAGTGCGGCGGCCCCGCCGAACGCGAGACCGACACGATGGACACCTTCATGTGCTCGTCGTGGTACCAGTACCGCTACCTAAGCCCCGGCTACGAGGGCGGGCCGTTCGACCCGGAGGAGGCGAGCTACTGGCTGCCGGTTGACCTGTACACTGGTGGCATCGAGCACGCCACCATGCACCTGCTGTACACGCGCTTTTTCACCAAGGCGATGCGCGACTGCGGTGTCTTCCACAACGTCAAGCCGATGAACCCCGATGTCCAGCCGGAGTCGATCTTCAGCGAGCCGATGACGCGCCTGTACAACCAGGGCAGCATCCTGGGCGAGGATCGCCAGAAGATGAGCAAGTCGCGCGGCAACGTCATCGACCCGGACGACCTGGTCGCGCGGTACGGCGCGGACGTGGTGCGCACGTACCTGATGTTTGCCTTCAAGTGGGATCAGGGCGGCCCCTGGGACAGCCAGGGCATCAACGGCCCGGTGCGCTTCCTGAATGACGTCTGGGCGCTGATCGCCGACATGCCCGGCGCGATGGAGCCGGACGATGCGGGTACGACCGCCCCGCTGGAGATGGAGCGGGTGCTGCGCCGCAAGGTGCACCAGACCATCATGCGCGTGACGCGCGACATCGAGAGCTTCGAGTTCAACACTGCCATCGCGTCCCTGATGGAGCTAAAGAACACCATGCAGGACTTCCGCGAAACGCCTATCGCGCACACCGAGACGTGGGACGAAGCCGTCAGGACGCTGCTGCTGCTGCTGGCCCCCTTCACGCCCTACATCGCCGAGGAGCTGTGGGCGCGCATCGGAGGACCGTACAGCATCCACCGGCAGCCGTGGCCGGTCGCCGACGAGGAGGTGGCCTCCGAGGAGATCGTCACGCTGGTGGTGCAGGTCAACGGCAAGGTGCGCGACCGCATCCAGGTATCAGCCGACATCGACGAGGAGACGGCCAGAGAGAAGGCGCTGGCCTCCGAGAAGGTCCAGCCCTACCTGGAGGATGGGGCGCCGCGCCGGGTGATCTACGTGCCCGGCAAGCTGGTGAACGTCGTCGTCTAGCGCGGCCTGCCGCCGATACCGCTCAACCAACGTAACCCGGCCCGGTGGAGACTCTCTCCGGGCCGGGTTTGGCTCGTTTAGTAGGATTACGAATTTATATGATTTAACATGTTGTATAATTCCTCCAAACTGTAATGAAATTTTTACGTTTCTTGTGCTATTATATATGTTAAAGAAATGCACTCTGATCGGGCGTTGGTGGCCGTTTTCAGGCCACCGGCACCACAGAGAAGCACGACAGACCGTTTTTACACAGTTTTTAGGGGAGCTTAACGCCGATTTAATACTGACACGTTATCATGAGGCCACCCGCTGAGACCGGTTTGGCAGACGTGGGACCTCTTTGCCGTCATGAAGTGAAGTAAGGAAATGGTTGTTTTTTGTTACATAAGGCGGGATCACAATGAGCGCTGAAGTTCTGTTCGAGGAACTGGAACACAGCGGCCCCTCCGAAGACGAGCGGTTGCAGATGAGTTTCGACGAACTCGTCGCGCCCGCCGTTCGGACACCGCCGCCATCAGAGGTGTCTTCCTCCCCGGCGGTTGAACCGGCGCCTGAGACACCATCCCCTGATCCATCGGTCACCGTGACCGGCCGTCACCAGGACATCCGCCTTTACCTGACGGTGCTGCTCAAAACCTTCGTCGAGATGACCGACGCCGGTATGGTGCGCGATGCGCCCTACCAGGTACGGCTGGACGGCGAGCACGTCTACCAGCCCGACATCGTCTTCATCACCAACGCCAGTTTCGACCGTATGCACGAGACTTACGTCGAGGGTGCGCCCGACGTTATCGTCGAGGTCATTTCGCCGGAGAGCGCAGCCCAGGATCGCGGTGAAAAGTTCGTCACCTACGAAGCCAGGGGTGTGCGCGAATACTGGCTGATCGACCCGATCCGCGAGCTGGCTAATATCTACCACCTGGGGCCGGACGATCTCTACGACGACTTCCGCCCCGACACGTCAGGACGCCTGCGCTCGCGGGTGCTCAAGGGCTTCGTCCTCGATGTCAACCGGCTGTGGCGGCGTGTGCTGCCCACAACCGTTGAGACGGTCGAGATGGTTCAGCGCATGCTCGAACAACGTTGAGAGCTACCCCAGTAACGATAACGGCTCACCGGCAGGTGGGCCGTTTTGCTGTCCTTTGTGGTAATATACGCCGCATGTCGTCGAGAATGGTGAGTCCCCCGAATCGCCGAGTGCTGCAAGCCGAGATGGATAACACATTGTTGCCCTATCCCTGCTGACCGTACAGATCACATTCCGGGTCGACACATGCTAAACTTGCTTTGGCACACGAGAGAGGTTGGGGATACTTGAGGGGGGCCAACCGGCAGTCAAAGGAACGACAAATAGAGCGGCATCAAGAAAGGCTCTAAATGGACCCAACGATGAAGAAGCAGCACACCAATTCGGAGATCGCTGACAGAAACGAGACTCTGTTCGCCATCAGCCTGCGCAAGCGGTTTTTGTTTCGCGTGGGAATGGTGGTGTTTGCTCTGGTTGCCGCCGAGCTGGTCGGGCAGTTGCTGTTCTGGGGGATGGATGCAGTTGAGCAGCGGGCAAAAGCCGCCCGGCCCCAACCCTCCAAAGGGGGAGGCTGTAATCATCCCAATGAGTCGACGTGCCCTAAACAGCCGTTTCAGGCCGATCAGAGTGAAGCCGTCCTGACCGACCCTTACTCAGGGCATCGCTGGCTGCCCGGTTACGAAGGTAAGTGGCTGTCGATCAACCAGATGGGGTATCGCGGCCCGCATGAGTTCGAAATGCCTAAACCGGAAGGTGTCTATCGCATCGTGATGATCGGCGGGTCGGCGGCCTTCGGGGTGGGGGTGCACGATGAAGAAACGATCGAATACTATCTGCAAGATCTCCTGAACCGGCAGCACGATCAGCCGGTAGAGGTCATCAATGCCGGCATGACGGGCTATAACTCCACGCAGGAACTGACGCTGCTGGCCGTCCATATTCTCGATCTTGACCCCGATCTGGTCATCATCTACGACGGGCATAACGATTTGTTTTTTGGCCTGTCGCCACGCTGGGTAGAAGATTACTCACCGGCCATGCTCGATGAAATTCAGCTTCTGCAGGACGCGCTGGTCAATGTGCCGGAGCCAGAACAAGAGCGTATCCCGTTCATATACACACCGGTTGGGTCGTTTCTCATCAATAAGGTGGCTTTGGGGCGGCTGACACATAAAGTCGTCTACGAGATAAAAAATCGGCTGTTCCCTGCTGTCGAGGAATGGCTGGCGAAAGATGACACACCCAACCCGGCGGCCCAGCTGAGCATACACCCCCAGGCCCTCGACGTGTATGCACGAAACCTGGAGCGGATGGTCATACTGCTGCGCGGTCACGACGTTGACGCCATGATGGTTTTCCAGCCCTCCCTGAACGCCGGTGAGAAGGTGCCGACTGAGGAAGAAGAAGGCTACATCAAACTGGCCCGCGAGCGAGGTCATTTTGATCTGATGGTTGAGTTTTACCCATCAGGGGTGGAGACCATGCAGCAGGTCGGGGCCGAGATGGGCGTTCCGGTCTACGACTTCACGTCCATTTTTGACGATGAGACGGGATGGATATACCTGGATACCATGCATCTGACCGCAGACGGCAACCGGATTGTGGCCGAGCGGCTGGCCGCGATCATCGTTGAGCAGCTTGAGGAGTAGTTTTGTTCAGGGGAGGGACGGCGCGTCGCCTTCCACCCGGACGAAGCCCGGCTGCCCTTCGGCCCCCTCGACCACGATCTCACGCTCGACGAAGCCCCGGATGATGCGGACGTTGGTCAGCGTGTGGCGGGTGATCGCGGTCGTGCCGAGCGCCGAGGGGCCTTCGGCCAGCGCCAGCGCGGCGATGATCTGGTCGGGCAGGTAGCGGTCGAGCGCCGCCTCCTGTTCGTGGTGGGCGATCAGGTCACCGGCTGCTTCGTTGGCGACCTTCTCGGAGGGCTTGCCCTGCTCGCCGAGCGAGGTGAACCCGGCGCAGCAGTGCTCGTATTCCAGCGCCATGAAGAGACCCGCCCCCGTCGAGGGGCCGCCGGTGCGCTGCGGCTGCACGCCTGCCGGGAGGCCCGCCTCGCGGAGCAGGTTGTTGGCGCGGTTGCTGATGCGCTGGGGGATGTGCGAGGGCAGGTTGCTGACGGCAGCCACGCCCTTCACCCCGACCAGCGATCCCCGCTGCGTGAGGTCAACCCCGCGCAGGTGCGCCCCGCCGCGTATCGTCACCGTGACCTGCCCGCCGCCTTTGGGGTACCAGCCCCACGTCTCCAGATGGATGGCCGCCTCGACGCCCAGGCGGGCCAGCGTCGGGAAGAGCACCCAATCCAGGTAGTGGACGGGGGGACTCCAGTTGACGTGCGTGCCGCCGCGCAGCACCAGCCGCGACGACCCTTCGGAGAGGGCCAGCGGCAGCCAGATGGCCTGTAGGAGCAACGTCACCGCACCGGCGCTGCCCCGCCCTGAGAGCGCGCTGATGTCGAAGGTATACTCGCCGGGCTGCGCGGGGCCGCCGGGTTGGAAGTGAATCTCGGTGGAGCCAAGCTCGACGCCGCCGGTTTGGGCGCGGCAGATGCGCGCGGCGGCCAGGATGCCCGCCAGGTGCTGCGGGGCCAGCCCCGGATTGCGGCGCTTGGCGCGCACGTTGAAGACGCGGATGGGTTGGGCGGTCAGGATGGAGAACGCCAGCGACGTGCGTAAGACCTGCCCGCCGCCCTCGCCCTGTGAGCCGTCAATCTCGATCATAGTGGTCGGCTGCCCTCACCTGTAAATCGTTGAGGCATATTTGTGCTGCGGTTGGATGCCTGGACGGGTTCATACTTGCAATAGTAGAGGAATTGACCGCGTGATGCCAACTGCTCATGGCAGAGGACGCGACCAGATAGGGGCGGCTGCCCGTCTGTGTGCAACAATCCTCTCCGCGCACAACGAAGCCCGGCGATTGTCCTCCGCCGGGAGCATCGTCAAGTGACCGATCCTCTATTCGACGGGGATAATCTCGATTGTGTTATTCTCGCCCAACGCAACAATACCTTCTTCTGTCCACTTGATAATCTCCCTGTAGCGGCCAGTTTGGGTAAGGCGGTCGATGGCTCCAGAGGCAATAGAAAGCACCCAAATATCAGTGCTTGGGTCTTCTTTGCTTGGTCGCGATAGTATCGCAAGGTGGGAGTTGTCTGGAGACCAGGTTAGGTTATATATCTGATCCCATCCTTGCGATACGTCGCTTGTCCATTCCAGTGATCCCATCTCCAAGAGTGCTATTCCTTGAAAAATCTTAAACGCAATCCATTTCCCATCTGGTGACCATGTTGGCATAGAGAAGCGAATCCGCAAGGCAGGTTCCGGCGAGACTAAAAACCGCCTCTCTCTGGTTTCAAGGTCGATACTCCATAGTTGGAAATCCTTGAAGTGCCTGAGTTTCCAGTCTGTATCCGGTACGGTCCAATAGGCAATTTGCTTGCTATCTGGCGACCATACGGTGTCAGAGATACTCACGTGAGCCATGCCAACAGTGCCATCTTCGAGCAACACTTCGGACACAGCCTCGTCGGAATGAACCAGGGTTAAACCTCCTATGTTATTAGCCACCGCCAGATATTTGCCGTCCGGTGACCAGCGAATCCCTGCAGTGACTCCGTCGCCAGTGTACTTGTAAAACAAGGCACATTCATCCCAATTGCCGGCCTCATAGAGCCACACGGAAGGGTCATCCCTCCATAATGCCAGCTTCTGGCTATCGGGTGACCAATATGGCAGTGGCCGACCCGCATCCTCACATGCCGTGAGTTGCTGCCAAGTCCCCACATCAGATTGAGCAATCCACAAGCCCGGCTCGTGTTTTTCCCCTCCGGCTCCGTACCGCTCACATATCACCCATTTATTATCAGGTGATAACGTGCTATAGTGGCATTCTTCAGGAAACGCCAGGTTAGTTAGCATATCTGGTGAGTACGTATTGTTTGCTTTCTGACAGGCGCAAAGAGAGAGAATGCCAACTATCATCGCCGTCAGCGTTTTCACCGTTCCCAGCTTCACCGTTCGACACTTGTTCATTGATGCCCCAAACTCATCGCACCCAACCCGGAGGAAGTTGTGCACTGCGATTGCCCCCCAAAACCGGTTCATACCTGCAATAGTAGAGGAACTGGCCGCGTGATGCCAACCGCTCACGGCAGAGGACGCGGCCAGATAGGGGCGACTGAGCAGGTTTCGGGGCCCGGCATATTGACTTTATGGTAATGAATTGATGTCCCAGATGTACAGTTCATTATCTATAGCAGTCACTAACTGTTTTCCATTACTATTCCAATCCACACTACCTCCATATACGTTTTGTACAATTGAGAAACTGCCGGTATTAACGTTCCAGATTCTGATTCCGTCTTCCGCAGCACTCGCAATGTGAGTATTTGAGGGGTTCCAACGGAGTGCTCTCAGGCGCGCTTCGTGTCCGGGTAAAACAGTAAGCGTTTCCCACGTCGTAGTATCCCATATGATTAGATGTCCATCAGTGCTGCCGCTTGCCAGCAGGCTGCCATCACTGCTCCAGGCTACCGGCGGTGTGCCGGTCAGGTCATCACTCAGTATCTGCACAATCTCCCCATTTTCATACTTAACGATTGTTATCATTGATCGATCTGCCGGTGTTATTGCAAGTAAGCTCTTGTCAGGACTCCACCCCACGATGAGGGGATTATTCATGACATCAACCGAAAAGTCCGATAATGTATTCGTTGATATATCCCAGAATTGAATCGTTGCTTTTGAAAAACCGTCTGTATAGGTGCTTGCGATTACATTTTCATCCGGCCCCCAGATGACCGAGTCGAAGTAATTGTACCTGCCGGGATTATTTGAGCTGGTCAGCATACCATCCGTTTCAACATCCCAAACCCAAAGATGCCTTGCACTGCCAGCTAACCTTGTCCCCTCCGCATCCCAGGCTACTCTGTTACTCGTTCCAGGTTCATCACGGAGCAATTGTATTTGCCGGGTATCCACCGTATAGATGTACGTAGCGACGTGCCCACCAATTGCTATTCTTTTGTCATCTGGGCTCCAATCCAAACTCACTACCGAAAAGAACTCACTAACGTTGTCATCTATTTGAATACGATCAGCAACGGAGTACGCCGGACCCTGGTTAGGAGCAGACAGAGCGAGGCAAGACACCCCTCCTACGAGGACAATCAGTATTTGAAAGATCGTCCTTTGTTTGCTTAATAATCCCATGCCGAATCCCGATCCGCTAAATCAACAGCCTCGAACTCCGCCGGTCGTTACCGGTGCCCGCCGTTCGCTTAAGCCCGCCTTACAGGAGATCAATAGTTGACGTTGTACACATAGATGTGATCGTCTATTTTGCGAAGGTCGTAAAGCGCCCACTCCAGAAGCTCGACATCGTCGTGCACGTAAAGCATCCCGCGTGTCCACTCGTAATATACGTGGAGGGCTATTCACTGCCATGACGGTCACCTGAAGTAAATCTCGGCTGGAGAGCCATTGAGCGTGATCAGGTTGAAAGCCAAGGGTAGTGTGTTAATCCGTTGTGGTCCTACTCCCGCAGTGGGCGCAGAAGATAAGTTACTGTCTCACCTTTGCCCTTGACGTGGATTGGCTCTCGCTCATCAAATTCAAGCCGGTCTTTCATCTTTTTGTAGACCGATTCCGTTACCTGGATGACATTCGTCAGGCCGTTTGACTCCATGCGTGAAGCGGTGTTTACGGTGTCGCCCCACACGTCATAAATGAACTTCTGCTGCCCGATTACTCCCGCCACGACCGGTCCGGTGTTGATGCCAACCCGAAGCCGTACGGGTTCATCATTCCAGGCTCGGTACTTGCCAATCGCGTCAAGCATGTCGAAAGCGAATGCAAGCACCGCTTCGCAGTGGTCCTCGCGTGGCGTGGGCAGCCCCCCGGCGACCATATACGCATCGCCTATCGTTTTGATTTTCTCCACACCATGTTTTGTGGCCAGTTCATCGAACTCCAAGAAAACCGTGTTCAGCATATTCACCACGTCAATCGGGTCCGCGTCGGCAGACATCCGTGTGAAATCCACAATATCCGCAAACAGTATGGTTGCCTCTTGATAACTGTCGGCGATGGTTTCCGTTCTTTCTTTGAGTTGTTCGGCAATGGACGCAGGCAGGATGGCCAATAGCAGGCTATCGGCACGCGCACGCGCCTTTTCCATCTCTACGACCAGATATCGGATGATGATAAGCAGCACGGCTGGCACCACAACGAGATTAAAGACGGTCGTACTGATGAACACCTCGCTAGGTATTACTAGGGCTATCTGAGCAATCTGGTAGTCGAAAACAGCAATCGAGATAACCGCTAGCGCAAATACGCTATACCATAGGAGAACTTGCCGGAAATCGAGCAACACAGCAACGATCACCGGGACAATCATAGCCCAGAGCATAGTATTGGCTTTTGTGTAGCCACCAGCCCCAATCTGTACTGCGATTGGCAAACTCAGCGTCCAAACCAACCACATGTAGAGAAAGGACCTGAAGTGTTTTGTGGCGATGAGATATATGAGCATCAAAACGCCGGTGACTGTGTAACTAGCAAAGACAACGATGCCTAACCAGATCCCGAATACCGCGCTACCCATTATTGATGCAAACGCGGTTAACACACTGAAGAGATGTCCAACTGCAAGTGCCGTCTTACGCAGGCGTTCGCCAGTGGTATCAGTTGGCAGTGAAACGGCGCTGTTTATGCGCTTCATTAGTTTCTGCATGTGGCTATTCTCTCTTTTCCTTCCCCTAAAGCAACCGATCCGAGGTCACACACCATCGAAGGGCGACTTTTATCTGATTCGCCCAAAGTTGCTCGTAAATCACCGACCAGACTGCCAGTCAATAATTGAGGATAAAATCGTAGATTTGCTTGGGGGTTAACCACGAGAGGCAAGCTACTCCTGATACAGTGTCGTTTGTGCTACGGTTGGATGCCCGGATGGGGTTTATGTCTGCAATATACAGGAATTGGCCGCGTGACGCCAACCGCAGCCTCGAACTCCGCCAAGTCGGGGCGAGCCGTGCCCTACTCGTAGGCCAGCACCTCACGGACGGTCAGGTGGGCGGCGTATTGGGCCGGTGCCAGGCTGGCCAGCGTGGCAATGATCAGGCTCAGCCCCAGCCACAGGACAACGCCCAGGGGAGAAAGAACGTACTCCACCGTCGCGCCGAGCATGGTCTGGCCGATAGCCTTGACCAGCAGCATCCCCAACGGGTAGGCCAGGACTGCGCTGAGCGCCCAGCTTAATACCCCGATAAAGCTGCCCTCGAACAAGATGACCTCGCGGACGGAGGCGTTGGTCGCGCCGATGGCCCGCATCACGCCGATCTCGCGGAGCCGCTCCATCACGTTCAGGCTCATCGTCCCGGCCAGCCCCAGCCCGCCGACCGTGGCCAGCAGCCCGGCCATGAGCATCAGCGTGTAGAGCAGCATGTCAAAGTTGCCGGTGTTGGTCACCACCCCTTCGTAGTACGTGGTGGTGCTGCCGCCGCCCATCCCGACATCGTCGAACCACACGGCGAGCCGCTCGGCGAGCGCCTGCTCGGTCTCGCCATCCTGGAGAGTGTAGGGATCCACCCGCACCCGGACCAGGTTGGCCTGGCCGGGAACCTTATTCAACCGGGTGAAGTAGTCGTAGGGGGCATAGACCCGATCCGTGAAGATATAGGGCAGTGCAATCCCCACCACCACGTAGGTGTGGTCGACCTCGCGGCCCTCTTCCTTGGTGCGGAAGATGACCTCCCTGCCAACCGTCGCGCCGGGAATGTCGTCCAGCAGATCATGGCTGACGACGATGGCGTTGGTGTCCCCTTCCCGGAGCCAGCGCCCGTCAACCAGGGCGGGGACGAGGGTCCCGGAGTTGGGTGGGACTGCCGCCACCTCGACATCTTCCTCAGCGCCGTCGCAGATCATGGTGGTGTTCATCATGTACCAGGCTTCGGCCACCTGAACCCCCTCCACGCGTTGCGCCTCGCGCTCCACGGCGCGCAGGCGCGCCCCGCCGGGAACGCTCAGCGAGGCATCGAACTGCCAGTAGTTGCCGGTGCCGACGATTGTCCTGCCCAGCGAAAGGTGAGTGTGGAAGGCGGCGATAAAGGTTGCCCCTGCCAGCGTGAGGGTGCCCATCGTGAGCGCCATGCGCTTCTTGCGACGGAAGGTGTTCCTCACCGCCAGCGTGAGCGCCCCCGGAAGGCTCTTGAGCCACTTCAGCACGCCCTCGGACACCCCTTTCGTGCTCTCCTGGATGTTGCCGTCCTGGTAGATGGCATCGTACACCGTGATCGAGGTGCCCCACAGAACCGGTGCCAGCCCCGCCCCTACGGACACCATCAGGCCGAGCATTACCTGTACCAGAACAACCCAGAAGGGCAGGTCGACATTGGGGAAATCAAAGTTGATCTGCGACCCGGCGAGGTCCACAAACCACCGGCTGCCCACCCTGCCCAGCGGAATCGCGAGCGCAAGCGCGACGGCGCTCAGGATCACGACGACGGCCAGGTACATCCACGCGATCTGGTAGCGCGTCCCGCCGATGGTGCGCATCACGCCGATCTGCCTGATCTGGCGGGCGATCAGGGCCGAGACGGTGTTGATCACCAGCCCGGCGCTGAGCAGGACGCACATCACCCCCATCGTCAGCAGGATGATCAGGACGGCGTCGAGGACGTCGCCGGCAAAGTGGGTGCCGTCGCTTCTTTCCGACGAATGCAGTTTGTAGCCCCCGGGATCGAGCACACGATCCTGAATCAGCTCGACGACCTCTTTTGTGTGCGCCTTGTCGTAGGGATCGCCCGCCACGACGATGAGCAGCTGGTTGTAATGGGCGTCCATCTCCAGCCACTCCAGGGTGCCCATGGAGACGTAGCCGGTGCCGGTTTCTGTGTACGAGGGTATCCACACTTGCAGGTCGTGGACGACGCCCACCACGGCCAGGGTGTAGTGACGGCCATCTTCGTCGGGGCGGATGGTGATCGAGTCGCCGATGCCCACGTCGAGCCAGTCGGCGGTCGCCCGCTCCAGGATCACCTCCCGGTTCTGTGGCTCGTGCTGCCCGGCCTCGACCGAAAAGCGGTTGATGGTGGGATGGTCGTAATCCGCCACGACGTTGAGGTCCAGGTCAAGCCAGTCGCCGCCAGGGCCAAGCACCTGCACGGCCTCGATGCGGCGCGGCTCAACCTGGGCGATCTCGCGCATGCCTTCGACCGCACGGGCCAGGTCGTCATCGAAGGGGGAGAGGGTCAGCCGGGCGCTGGCCGGGTTGGTGGCGCGGAACAGGAGAGTCATATCGCGGGAGATGATGCGCAGGGCGTTGGTGGTCGCGCCGACGGCGAACACCCCGATGGCAATCGAGAGCACAACCAGGATGGTGCGAACCCTGTTGCTCCAGATATCCGCAAAAACCTTGGCCCAGCGTATAGACATCATCCCCCGCTCTCCTGTGGCCTTTTACAGATACTACGAAGGGGAGACGGCAGGGGTTTCGGGTGTCTGAGCAAAACGCGGATACTATGACCCGAATGCACTCACTATTCGGTATTGAGGGGAGTATAGAATACAAGCTCCCTGATTTCGGAACGACTGAAGCTCGTCAGACGCTCTAGAGTGTAATCTACAACTGAAAGCGCATAAAGATTATCGGCACCATCTGAATGCCCGATAAATAAAAACAGATCCGGTGTCGAAACTACTTCCCCGACATTCTCCAATGCAGGTTCGAGTTCTGTTAATTCTATCTCCTGTTCGATGACGCCATCCAGGCTCGTTAATCGAAGGTAAATGTATACGCCTTCCTGATGTGCTTTCTGTTGGTAGCTAATGCTGGCGATCGATTTCCCACTCTGTGCCCAAGTTGGGTTGTTCTCGATGTTGTCTATTTGGCGTAGATCGGCAAGGTGACATGTTTCTCCACTACAAACCAGGGTGCCTACCATAGTGCTCGGCTGCACGTTGGGTTGTCCCGTACTCGCGGTGAAAAGGACTGTGCTGTCATCCGAGCTAACATGCAGGTTTCCGATAGTGTTTTCCTCGTAAACGGTGGTCCCCGATCGCTCTTCAATGTCAAGAACAGCCAATGCGTCCGGGGTACTGCGGTCGATAAATACAATCCGTGTGTCATCCAGAATCCATCGAGGGGAAACCATTCCCCCAATATCACCATCCGCAAACCTTACAGGAGCTTCCGCTTTGGACAGTTGGATGAACAGATACCTATCACCTGTGGAAACGTTGCTTCCCGAATAGACAAGACGACCATCCGATGAAATGTCAAGGCCCGTAATGGCCTCGTCTGGCGAGAGGGGCATAATGGGAGTCGGCTTACCTTCACCCCGGCACAGTAAGTAGAACGCGCCAGTTCCCTGAGACCTTGCCACAAAGACTATCGAGCCGCCATTTACACACCGAAGAGCAGGCGGATAAGCTTCGGTCGCGGCTAGGGTGACGGTACAAGTTGTTGTCGCCACCAGATCGTCGCTATGCGTATACTCTGGGGATGGCGTCACGGGGGATGATAACAGCCTCTCCTCCCTCAGGTCTGGCGTCATGGAGACTATGGATACACTGTCAGTCGAAGTTGGCTCGCTTTGGTATGACGATGCCGTACAACTTATCAGAAGCGAACCAAGCAGACCCATTGTTATAAATAGATGCACTTTTCTGATGCCATCAATAGTTAGTGCACTCACGGTCGGTAACCCTCAATTGGTCTGCGGCTGGATTCCTGGACAGGTTCATACTGCAATAGTAGAGGAACTGGCCGCGTGACGCCACCCTCCCCCCCGGTCCCTTAAACTATGCATGGGGAGGGGGTGTACATGGATCGGGCAAGATTCCCGCTCAGGGGCAGGTGACGCTTAAATGTCACCCTTCTGAGTTTCGGGATCGGATCCCTGTTGCCCTATCCTGCCTCATGCTACACTCATTCTCACAGGGTTAAACGATGCGCAACGCGAAGCCGTCACCGCGCCGGACGGCCCGGTGCTGGTACTGGCCGGGCCGGGCAGCGGCAAAAAGCCACTTTACCACGAAGGGAGAGAGAGAAATGCGCACACGACAGGCCATACTGACCGCGCTGGCCGTACTACTGACTTGCGGTATGAGCGCCTGCGGCCAGGCGGGGAGAGAAGAAGCTACCCCAATGCCCGAACCGACGGTGACAGCCGCAGCTACCAGGACACCGACGCCCACAGCGACGCCAACACCGGCCCCAGCCCCGCAAGAACTCTGCCTGATCGGTGCAGCGCCGGAGGGCGCGCGGCTGCGCCTGGGGGCGGGAATTGTGTGGGAGGTTGCCTTCTCGCCGGACGGGGAGACCCTGGCGATAGGGACGGGCACCGGCGTCTACCTGTGCCGCGCCGACCTGGCGGAACAGGTGTGGGCCAACGCGACCAATGGGGCGATACACAGCGTGGCGTGGTCACCGGACGGGGCGATGCTGGCCTCCGGGGCGGGTGACGACACCGTCATCCTGTGGGACGCGGCCACAGGTGAGCGCCTGCGCACCCTCGAAGGCCACACCGATACGGTGTACAGCGTGGCGTGGTCGCCGGACGGGGCAGTGCTGGCCTCCGGGGCGCGTGACGACACCGTCATCCTGTGGGACGCGGCCACGGGTGAGCGCCTGTACACCCTCGAAGGCCACACCGGTGGGGTGCGCAGCGTGGCGTGGTCGCCGGACGGGACGACGCTGGCCTCCGGGTCGAGTGACAGCACCGTCATCCTGTGGGACGCGGCCACGGGTGAGCGCCTGTACGCCCTCGAAGGCCACGCCTATGCGGTGAGCAGCGTGGCGTGGTCGCCGGATGGGGCGACGTTGGCCTCTGGGTCGAGTGACAACACCGTCATCCTGTGGGACGCGGCCACGGGCGAGCACCTGCGCACCCTCGAAGGCCACACCAGTTGGGTGTTCAGCGTGGCATGGTCGCCGGACGGGGCAACGCTGGCCTCCGGGGCGGATGACAGCGCCCTCATCCTGTGGGACGCGGCCACGGGCGAGCGTCTGCGCACCCTCGAAGGCCACACCGGTGGGGTAACCAGCGTGGCGTGGTCGCCGGACGGAGCGACGCTGGCCTCCGGGTCGAGTAGCGGCACCGTCATCCTGTGGGACGCGGCCGCGGGGAAGCTGCTGTGCACCCTCAAAGGCCACGCCTCGTTTGTGAACAGCGTGGCGTGGTCGCCGGACGGGGCGACGCTGGCCGCCGGGTCGTGGGATGGCACCGTCATCCTGTGGGACGCGGCCACGGGTGAGCGCCTGCGCACCCTCAGAGGTCACACCGATGCGGTGCTCAGCGTGGCGTGGTCGCCGGACGGGGCGACGCTGGCCTCCGGGGTGAGTGATGACACCGTCATCCTGTGGGGCGCGGCCACGGGCGAGCGCCTGCGTGCCCTCGAAGGCCATACCGGTGAGGTGAGCAGCGTGGCATGGTCGCCGGACGGGGCGATGCTGGCCTCCGGGTCGTATGACGGCACCGTCATCCTGTGGGACGCGGCCACAGGTGAGCGCCTGCGCACCCTCGAAGGCCACGCCCATGCGGTGCGCAGCGTGGCGTGGTCGCCGGACGGGGCGACGCTGGCCTCTGGGTCGTATGACGGCACCGTCATCCTGTGGGACGCGGCCACGGGCGAGCGCCTGCGCACCCTCGAAGGCCACACCAGTGCGGTGAACAGCGTGGCGTGGTCGCCGGACGGGGCGACGCTGGCCTCTGGATCGGATGACCACACCATCATCCTGTGGGACGCGGCCACGGGCGAGCGTCTGCACACCCTCGAAGGCCACACCTATGCGGTGAGCAGCGTGGCGTGGTCGCCGGACGGGGCAACGCTGGCCTCCGGGTCGTGGGACAACACCGTCATCCTGTGCGACGCCGCCACGGGTAAGCCGCTGCGCACCCTCGAAGGCCACACCAGTGCGGTGAACAGCGTGGCGTGGTCGCCGGACGGGGCGACGCTGGCCGCCGGGTCGTTGGACGGCACCATCATCCTGTGGGAGGTGGGGGAGTAAAGGCGTGGAGCCTGGGCCTGAAAAAGTGGCGAGGAAAGAGCCGCAGTACGGTGATAGAGCGTCGTGACGATCTCGCGCATGCCTTCGACCGCGCGGGCCAGGTCGTCTTCGAAGGGGAGACGGCGGAAGTTTCAGGATCGAATCCCTTTCGCCCCATCCTGCCTCATGCTACAATCGCGCACCACGTCACATCATATTGCATCCAGGGAGAATGCCGACCGTGTCCGCCATCCTCACAGGGTTAAACGACACACAACGTGAAGCCGTCACCGCGCCGGACGGCCCGGTGCTGGTACTGGCCGGGCCGGGCAGCGGCAAGACGCGCGTGCTGACTCACCGTATCGCCTGGCTGATCGACGAGCGCGGCGTCCCGCCGTGGCGCATCATGGCCGTCACCTTCACCAACAAGGCCGCCCGGGAGATGCGCCAGCGCGTCGAGGGGCTGCTGGGCGGCAGCCTGAAGGGCATCACGCTGGGGACATTTCACGCCACCTGCGCGCGCATCCTGCGCCGCGAGGCCGAGCACCTGCCCATCACCCGCGACTACGTGATCTTCGACACCCCCGACCAGCGCGCGCTGATCAAGGAGGTGGTGACGCGCGACCTGAACCTG
The DNA here is from genome assembly GCA_964603985.1 of uncultured Anaerolineae bacterium. Classification (GTDB taxonomy): domain Bacteria; phylum Chloroflexota; class Anaerolineae; order Aggregatilineales; family UBA3940; genus CAZRXG01. The sequence continues at coordinate 30,226 of CAZRXG010000004.1, forward strand.
GACGAGAAGCAGTACCGCCCGGAGCGGATTCTCTCCCGCATCTCCAGCGCCAAAAACGATCGCATCACCCCCGACCTGTTCCGCCCCAGAGCGTACTTCGACGAGGTCGTCAAGCGGGCCTACGAGGCCTACCAGGAGCGGCTGGTTGCCAACAACGCCGTTGACTTCGACGACCTGCTGCTGTACGCGGTGACGCTGTTCGAGGATCAGGCCGAGGTGCTGGGCCGCTACCAGAACAGCTACGACCACGTCCTGGTGGACGAGTTCCAGGACACCAACGTCACACAGTACATGCTGGTGCGCCTCCTGGCCGGCGGGCATAAGCGCCTGTTCTGCGTGGGCGACGAAGACCAGTCGATCTACCGCTGGCGCGGGGCCGATTACCGCAACGTGATGCGTCTGCGTGAGGATTACGCCGCCCTGAACGTCATCCTGCTGGAGCAGAACTACCGCTCGACGCAGACGATCCTCGGCGCCGCGCGCGCGCTGATCGACCGGAACCCCAACCGCACGCCCAAGGCGCTGTTCACCGAGATAGAGGGCGGGCCGGAGATCGTGCTGTACGAGGCACACGACGAGCAGTACGAGGCCCAGTACGTCGTGGACACCATCGCCGCGCTGGTGGCGGCGGGCGAAGTCGAGCCGGGCGATTGCGCGGTGATGTACCGCACCAACGCCCAGTCGCGCGTGATCGAGGATACTTTCGTGCGGGCCAACCTGCCCTACCAGTTGGTCGGCGCGACGCGCTTCTACGCCCGCCGGGAGATCAAGGACGTGATCGCCTACCTGCGGATCATCCACAACCCGGAGGACTCGGTCAGCCTGCTGCGCGTGCTCAACACGCCGCCGCGCGGCATCGGCAAGAAGACGGTTGCCGTGCTGGAAGCCTGGGCGCGGAAGGGCGAGCGTTCGCTCTACGGCGCGCTTGAGCTGCTGGCCGAGTGGCCGGAGGCGAGTCCCTTCAGCGGGCGGGCGCGCAACGCACTGCTGCGCTTTGTCGAGATGGTGGTGGGTTGGCGACAGGTCAAAGACGACATGGCGCTGGGCGACCTGCTCAAACTGGTGCTGGACGAGACGGGCTACCGGGAGCACATCGCCGACGGGACGGAGCAGGGCGAGGAGCGCTGGGCAAACGTGATGGAGCTGTCCAACCTGGCCGCCGAGTTCGAGGAGCTGGACCTGGCGACCTTCCTGGAGGAGGTGGCGCTGGTCTCGGACGTGGACACGATGCAGGACAGCGCCAACGCGCCCACCCTGCTGACGCTGCACGCCAGCAAGGGCCTGGAGTTCGACGCGGTGTTCATCGTGGGGCTGGAGGAGGGCATGCTGCCGCACAGCCGCTCGCGTGACGATCCGGAGGCGATGGCCGAGGAGCGGCGGCTGATGTACGTCGGGATGACGCGCGCGCGCAAGCATCTTTTCCTGAGCTACCCCTTCAAGCGCAGCGTGTGGGGGGAGAGCCTGGTGAACCTTCCTTCGCAGTTCCTGGACGACCTGCCGCCCGATCTGGTGACCAGCGCCACCACCGGCGCGAGCGTCGGCGCTTACCGGCAGGTGACGAGCTGGTCGGGCGGGCCGCCGCGCATCGACCGCTCGGCGGAGCCTGAGCCGGTCGAGCAGCGCTTCAAGGCCGGGCAGCGGGTGCTGCACCCCAAGTTCGGCGAGGGGATCGTGGTCACCAGCAAGCTCAGCGGCAAGGACGAGGAGGTGAGCGTCATCTTCGACGAGGGCGGGCTGAAGCGCCTGCTGGCGAGCTTCGCGCACATGGAGGTGCTGGAGGGTTGACGCGGCTGTCTTCACGCCTCGTCGGCCCAAAAAAGACCCTCCCAACCATCGTGCTCCTGTCAAAGCGAGGCTGTCGCGTAGGGCTTACAGTGCTTCCGTTGCGGATCTCATAGAGACACGGGTAAACGAAATGAAACACGTATACGAGCAGTCCGAGGAGCAGCAGCGGTGGGATCAATACGGTCAAGACCGCATAGATCACATCAAAAAGGACCCTGACTCCTTCATAATTGATGACCTTCAAGTCAGCGGGTTGGAAGCTGTGGGCGTCGATCTTATGGAAGCCCTACGCCCGTTGGCAGGCCAGAAGATGCTTGAGCTGGGCTGCGGGCGGGGAGACTTCGCGGTCTTCCTTGCGAAGCAAGGCGCAGAAGTCACAGCAGTTGACATTGGGCCGAGCCTGATAGCCGCATCAAGGATGCTTGCAGAAGCCAATCACGTCAGTTGTGATTTTCGGCAGGCGAATATTGTAGAATTACCATTTGAGGCGGACAGTTACGACAAAGTGGTCGGCCTGATGATCTTGCACCACCTCTCCAGGCACGATCTTGAGAGGGCACTGCACGAATCGTTCCGGGTGTTGAAACCCGGCGGTGTCGCGGTGTTTTACGAACCTGTCGAAAACAGTAAGGCTTTCGACTTTGTCCAGAACTTAGTCCCGGCGGGTAACAAGGGCAGCCGTTATCATAGACCTTCCATTTTGAACCGAAAAGCCTGGCTTGAGTACGTCGAGACACTTGACGATAGACCCCTGACAAACAGAGAGCTGATTTCAGCAGGACAGCACTTTGGCACTGCCAAGATAAGGTCGTACGGCCTGCTTGTTCGAATCAGCCGGCTCATTGGATACAATCACATGAGCACGTTGGTGGCTGTAGACCGTGTCCTGCTAAGAAGCATTCCCCCGCTAAGATACCTGTGCCAGACGGTGCTCGTCGAGTATCGCAAATGAGGGCGGCAGCCGAACCCAAGTGGTAACATTTTGGCCGAGTGAATGCGGGCGCTTTGCACACCGGCAGGGCGCGAGTATAATGACGATCGCAACCATCGCGGATCAATCAGGAATCGTTTCAATTGTGTTGAACCTGTTTAGTGCGTGTAGCACACCGGCAGAGCATGAGCGTCACCGACGAAATCAAGGCCCGCCTCGACATAGTCGAACTTGTCGGTAACTACGTCCCACTGAAAAAAGCCGGGCGTAGCTATAAGGCGCTGTGCCCGTTCCACAGCGAAAAAACCCCCTCGTTCTTTGTTTTCCCCGATTCGCAGAACTGGCGCTGCTTCGGCGCGTGCGGCGAAGGCGGCGACATCTTCAGCTTCGTCATGAAGATCGAGGGCTGGGACTTCCCGGAGGCGCTGCGCTACCTGGCCGAGATGGCGGGCGTCGAGGTGCGCCCGCAGACGCCGCAGCAGGTCGAGGCCCGCGAGGTGGAAGACCGGCTGCGCCAACTGCTGGCCGAGGCGGCGCTGTTCTTCAACGGGCAGTTGCTCAACGCGCCTGAGGCGGCCTACGCGCGGGCCTACGTCGAGGAGCGCGGGCTGGATGCCGAGACGGTCAGGGAATTTGAGGTCGGCTACGCGCCCCCCGGCTGGGACACGACCATGAGCTACCTGCTCGACCTGGGATACGAGCAGGAGGATCTGGTCGAGGCCGGGCTGCTGGTCGTCAAGGACGACGGCGGGGTCTACGACCGCTTCCGCGACCGGCTGGTGATCCCGATCCGCGACCTGCGGGGCAACGTGGTCGGCTTCGGGGCGCGGGCGCTGGCCGAGGACGACGTTCCCAAGTACCTCAACTCGCCGCAGAGCGCGCTGTTCGACAAGAGCCGCCTGCTGTTCGGCCTCTCCCACGCGCGCCGCACGATCCGCGAAAGCGAGACGGCCGTCATCGTCGAGGGCTACATGGACGTGATGCAGGCCCACCAGGCCGGGTTCACGGACGTGGTCGCCCAGATGGGCACAGCGCTCACCGAGGCACAGTTGCGGCTGCTGGCACGCTACGCCAGCCGCCTGGTCCTGGCGCTCGACGCGGACACCGCCGGGCAGATGGCAACCGACCGGGGGCGCGAGGTCATCGAGCGGGTGTCGAAGGCGGCAGCCGAGCAGGCTGCCGAGGACGGCGCGTGGGACTTCGACGCCGCCGAGCGCGAGTACCGGGCCAGGCTCACCACCGAGTTCGACGCGCGCGGCTGGGTGCGCTACGAGAGCCGCCTGGGCTTCGACATCCGCGTGGTCGTGCTGCCGGAAGGCCAGGACCCCGACGACCTGATCCGCGAGTCGCCCGACGCGTGGACCGAGTTCGTCGCCGGGGCGCTGCCCATCGTCGAGTACGTCATCCAGACGGCGACGGCGGGGCAGGACCTCGACGATCCGAAAGTCAAGTCCGGCGTGGCGAAGGAGGTCACGCCGCTCATCAACGACATCGCCGACCCGGTCGAGCGCAGCCACTACCGGCAGCGGCTGGCGCGGCTGCTGAAGGTCGAGGAGCGGGCGCTCTTCGGGGGCACGGCGACGCCCACGCGGGAGTATCGCCCCGCGCCGCCGCCACAGGCTCCCCCGGCTGAGGCCGGGCCTCCGGCGCTGGAACTGGCACCGACCCTTTCACGCGAGGCATTCTGCCTGACGGCCCTGATCCGCTACCCGCGCCTGATCTACCGGATCAACCGCATCCTGGCCGAGTTCCTGAATCCCGAAAGGCTGCTCCGCCGGGTGTCGGAGGAGACAGACGGTCACAGCCTGCCCGACCACGAGAGCCTGGCCCGGCAGGTGGTGGCGTCCGACTTCACCCACCCGGAGCACCGGGCCATCTTCAGGGCGTGGGAGGCGGCACTGGAGCAGGACGAGCTGGACCCACTTTACCACTTTGCCGGGGCGCTCGATCCGCTGACCCGTCAGCGCGTCGAGGGCTGGCTGGACAGGCCGCTGTACGCCATCCTGCGCGGGGTGACGCCGCCCAGCATCGAGGTACCTTACGACCGGGTCCTGGGCGAGGTGATACAGGGCGTGCTTGACCTGCGAATGAAGCGCCTCGACGAGCGCATCCAGGAAGTTCAGTTTTTGATGCTGGAGGTGGAAGATGGAGGTGACACCGAAGCGGCCTACCAGTACGACGGGGAGACGGTGACGGCCCTGATTGCCGCCCGCAGCCGCATCAAACAGGCACGCGATCTTTACAGCCTATCCGGGAAACGCGCGGCGGCGTCCGAACGCGCCCGATTGCAATTACGGGCAACCTGAGATAGTGTAAACCTGTGGAAACTCAACCGATGAGTCAAGATCAGACGGGTGATCGCTCAACCAACATCCAGGCTTTGCTGGAGAAGGCAAAGCGCGACGGGCAGATCGACGAGGCCGAGATCATGGCCGTTTTCGGCGATTCCGAGAACGGTGAGGCTCAGGCATTCTATAACCAGTTGGAAGATCTGGATGTCGTGATCGTGCCGACCGATGACGAGGAGCAGGACGAACCATCGGACGAGATCGACAGCGACTCGGAGGAAGATCGGGAGCCGGGTGATCACGATCTGGACGAGCTTGAAGAGGAAGATGTGGTGACATCACCCACGCTGGGTGTGCCCGACCCTGAGTTGGCGCACGACCCGGTGCGCATGTACCTGAAAGAGATCGGGCAGGTCCAGTTGCTCGACCCCGACCAGGAGATCTGGCTGTCAGCCGAGATGATGGCCGGTGTCAAGCTCAAAAAGCTGTCCACCCCGGCAGACGACGGCGACCGGCCTTTGGGTGTGGAGGAGGTGCTGGCCGGGTTGTTCACCCAGCTCGGCAACGCGTGGAAAGACGCACTGGCGATGGTGAATGCCTTTAACGTCGACCCACCGGACTTCATCGAGCTGGTGCGCGAGGCACAGCGGCTGCGAGGAGGATGGTGGGCACAGCCGCCCTCGTACCTGCACCGCTACCTCGACCTGCGCGAGTGGGGACGCGACGAGGAATGGGGGCTCCTGGCGAGCTACCTGTTCCTGGCCTTCGAGGCACTCTACCTGCTGCCGGAGCCGCTTCAGGAGGCGCTGATCAACACCTTCCAGGAGCGCGGCGATCTGCCCCGGCGGCGCCAGTTTGCCCAGTGGGTGTCGGATCTGGACCAGGACGCGGTTGAAGACGAGTTTGCCGCCGCCTACGCCCGCGCCGAGGACGCCAACACCGCACTGGCGCAGGCCAACCTGCGGCTGGTGGTCAGCGTGGCGAAGAAGTACATGGGGCGCGGCATTAGCCTCCTCGACCTGATCCAGGAGGGCAACATCGGCCTGCTGCGGGCGGTTGAGAAGTTCGACCACACCAAGGGCTACAAGTTCAGCACCTACGCCACCTGGTGGATCCGGCAGGCGATCAGCCGCGCCATCGCCGACCAGTCGCGGACGATCCGCATCCCGGTGCACATGGTGGAGACGATCAACCGCCTGATGCGCACGCAGCGCGACCTGACGCAGGAGCTTGGCCGCGAGCCGACCACCGAGGAGATCGCGGTGGAGATGGACCTGCTTGAGGGGGAAGACGCGCAGGCCATCCGCGAGGCTTTCAAGCGCGAAGAGCGCCTCGATCCGAACCTGCAACGCAAGCTGCGCCGCGCCGCCGCGAAGGTCAGGCGCATCATGCGCATCTCGCAAGACCCGATGTCGCTCGACATGCCGGTCGGGCAAGAGGACTCCAGCCTGCTGGGTGACTTCATTGAGGACGACAAGGTGCTGGGGCCGGTCGAGAAGGCCGACCGCCAGCTTCTCAAGGAGCAGGTGCGCGGCGTGCTCAGCCTGCTCAGCGACCGCGAGCGCGAGGTGCTGGAGATGCGCTTCGGGCTGAACGACGGCCAGGATCACACGCTGGAGGAGGTGGGCAGGCACTTCGGCGTGACGCGTGAGCGCATCCGCCAGATCGAGGCCAAGGCGCTGCGCAAGCTGCGCCACCCGACGCGCAGCCGCCAACTACGCGATTACCTGAGCTGAGCGCGGTCGATTAACCGGCGGAGACAAATCGGCCCCCTCCTAGGTTTATTAAGGAGGGGGCTTTACTGTTGCCGGTTAAACGCGCGTCCGCCTACAGGTACGGCATCTCAAGCAGCATCACGTCCAGCGCCAGGCGGGTGTTGGCGTTTTTGTCCAGCGCCGCGACGGTATCCCGCACGGCGCGCAGCGCCCGGCGCGCGTCCTCCCGCCCGACCCGCGAAGCCAGCGCCCACAGGTCATCGGAGCGGTCGGCGTTGACCGGCGCGACCCGGCTCCCCTCGGCCACCAGCAGCACGTCACGCCACCAGCTCTGCCACACGTCGAGGATCTGGCCGAGCAGATCCAGCCGGTAGATGCTCTCGACGTAGGCGAAGCGCCCGCCCCGGTTGACGCGCAGAACGGCCAGCAGGCTGTCGATGACCTCGGTCCGCCAGGCCAGCCAGCGCGAATCGCGGGCAGCGGTCAGCGCCCAACCGGGCCGCCCGCCGGACAGGCGTGCCAGCATGGCCGCCTCGTCGGGGGACAGGTCCGCCCCCTCGATCAGCGCCGCCTCGATGCGGGCCGCCGGGACGGGGCGCAGCGGGATCACCTGGCAGCGCGAGACGATGGTCGGCAGCAGCGTTTCGGCCACGTGTGCGGTGATCAGCAGGCGCACGTCGGAGAACGGCTCCTCCAGCGTCTTGAGCAGCGCATCGGCGGCGGAACCGGTGGCGTTCTGGAAGTCCAGGATCATCGCCACGCGGTAACGTGCTTCGAGCGGGCGCAGCGTCAGCGAGTCTTGCAGGTCGCGGATCTGGGCAATTTTGATCGACTTCCCCTCCGCCTCGACCACGTGCAGGTCGGGGTGAGCGCAGCGCCCAATCAGGCGGCAGGCGCGGCACTCGCCGCAGGGCGGGGTCTCGCCCGTGCAGTTGATGGCCTGCGCCAGACGCGTGGCGAGCGTCGTCTTGCCGATCCCCGGCGGCCCGGTGAACAGGTAGGCGTGGCTGACGCGCCCGCCCGCGACGCGCCGGGCCAGCAGGTCAACGGCCCACTCGTGGCCGATCAGGCCCCAATTATCGTGGTGGCTGCTCATGGGTGTATTGTAGCACGGGCGACCGGCCTACGCCCCGGGGCGGTTCACGTCCCTACAACACCAACTCCGCCATCGCACGCACGGCATTGATGTCGGGCGTCATGATGTTGAGCGTGGTGACCGGGCAGTCCCGCCACAGCGCCAACTGCTCGCCAATGCGCTCTCTGGGGCCGCACAGCGCCACGTCATCGACCAGTTCATCGGGGATGGCAGCGGCAGCCGCGCGCTTTTCCCCACCGAGGTATAGATCCTGGACGGTATCGGCGGCCTCCTGATAGCCGTAGCGGCAGGCCAGGTCATGGTAAAAGTTGCGCCCCTTCGCGCCCATCCCACCAATGTAGAGCGCCAGCGTGTGCCTGACCACGTCCCGGCAGGCGTCGATGTCCTGCCCGACCACCACCGGCACCGACGGGGCGATGTCAAACGCGGCGGGGCCTTTGCCGCCCCCGGCCTCCGCCAGCCCGGCCTCGACGTGCGGCTTGAAGACACTGTCGTAATGACGCGGCGAGAAGAAGATCGGCATCCAGCCATCGGCGATCTCGGCGGCCAGCCGGACGTTTTTGGGGCCAATGGCGGCCAGGTAGATCGGGATGTCGGGCCGCCCGTGCAGGATGCTCTTGAGCGGCCTGCCCAGGCCGGTCGCACCCGCGCCCCGGTAGGGGATCTGGTAATGCTCGCCCTGGTGCTCCAGCGGCTCCCGACGCGCGAAGATGGCCCGCAGGATAGCGACATACTCGCGCGTCTTGCCGAGCGGTTTGCCATAGGGGCGACCGTGCCACCCCTCGACCACCTGCGGCCCCGAAAGCCCCAACCCCAGCAAAAAACGCCCCCCGGAAAGCTGGTCGAGCGTCATGGCGGTCATGGCGGTCATGGCCGGGGTGCGGGCGGGCATCTGCATGATGGCCGTGCCCAGGTGGATGCGCACGGTCTGCGCGCCGATCCAGGTCAGCGGCGTCACGCAGTCCGAGCCGTAGGCTTCGGATGTCCACACGGCGAAGAAGCCCAGGCGGTCGGCTTCCTGGATCATCTCCACCGGCAGGTCGATCCTGGGGCCGGAATACCCGGCCATGAGGCCCAATCTCATGAGGTGCTCCTCCTACTTCGCAAGGTCGGCTTTATTGGTAACTACTCGCGCCAGTTGAAGTTGACCGGATAACCGTTCAAATTGCTTGCTCCCCTTCTCCCTGAGGGAGAAGGGGCTGGGGGTTGAGGGCCGTAGTAGCTAAGCAGCCACTCTTATTGTAGACCAGCGCGAGCGGCTTAGAAAACCAGCGCAGGCCGCCAATCCGTGATACAATCCCCGCGACGTCGAAGGAAGACCGGTCGCATGCCTGAAAACCCTTACCGCACGCTCAACTCACGCATCGTATGGCGCAGCCCGTGGTTCGCGCTGCGTGAAGACCAGATCCGGCTGCCGGACGGCAGCGACAGCGTGTACACCGTCATCGAGCGACCGGGCGCGGTGTGGATCGTGCCCGTGCTGGACGACGGGCAACTGGTGCTGATCCGCAACTACCGCCACGCGGTGGGGGAGTGGCTGTGGGAGGTGCCCGCCGGGGGCCTGGAGGATGGCGTACCGGCCATCGAGATGGCCCGGCGCGAGCTGTCCGAGGAGATCGGCGGGACGGCTGAAAGCCTGGAGCTTGTCGCGACGACGTACACCGTACCCGGCATCAGCGACGAGCGAGGATACATCTACCTGGCGCGCGGCGTGACGCTCGGCGAGCCGCACCGCGAACCGACCGAGGTGATGGAGCGGCACGTACTGGCGGCGGAGCGGGTGATGCAGATGGTCGTGGGCGGCGAGATCGTCGACGGGCCGAGCGCGCTGGCGCTCCTGCTGTGCGCCCCGCACCTGGACGGTTGAGGAACCGGCTGTAAAGGAAGCGAAGGGGTATGTTACGGGCCGTAATCTTTGACATGGACGACACGCTCATCGACTGGAGCGAGCGCGGCGGGAACTGGGCCGAGCTTCACAAGAAGCACCTGCGCCCGATGCACGAGCACTTGCGGTCGGCGGGCCACACCGTGCCCAACCTGGAGGAGTTCGCCCGCCTGTACAGGGATCAGACGGTGCTGGCCTGGCAGCAGGTCGCCCCGCCGGAGTGGGACAGCCCGCGCCAGATCGAGATCATCGGCAAGATGCTGGAAGCCATCAACATCGAGGTCACGGCCCCCGACCTGGAGCAGCTTCAACGCCTGTTTGACTGGCAGCCCGTCCCCGGTGTGCGCGTCTTCAAGGACACGGTGTACGTGCTGCGCACGCTGCGCGAGGCCGGGCTGCGCACCGGGCTGGTGACCAACGCCGCCTTCCCGATGTGGATGCGCGACACCGAACTGCGCAGCCTGGGCCTGCTGGAGTACCTGGACGTGCGGCTGACGGCGGCAGACGTGGGCAAGCTCAAGCCGCACCCCCATCCGTTCAAAGAAGTGCTCAGGCGGCTGGGCGTCGAGCCTGGGGAGGCGATCTTCGTCGGCGACCGGCTGCACGACGACGTGCTGGGCGCGCAGGGCGTGGGGATGCGGGCGGTGTGGGTGCGGCGCGGCACCGCCCAAAGCAACGGCTCGGTCAAGCCGAACGCCACCATCGACACCCTCTCCGACCTGCTGAAGACTCTGGACCTGTGGTTCCCCGGCTGGCGCAAACAATGACCCTCATCAAAGCTGTTCTGTTCGACCTAGGCGGCACGCTGCTGCATTACCACGACGACCGGTCGGAAGACTCCCGGCGGCGCTTTCGACGCGTCACGCTGGCGGGCGTCAAGGCGATATACGATCACCTGGTCGGCGAGGGCCACACGCTCCCCACGTTGGAGGAGACCGGGGCGGTGGTGGATAACCACATCGGGGCGGCCTACCTGGCATCGCTCAAAGAGCTGCGCGGTGGCAGCGTTGAGGCCCCCCTCCGCGCCGCGCTGGCCGAATTGGACGTGGCGCTCGACGACGCGGGCTGGGCGGCGCTTCGCCCCCTTTTCTACCGCGAGATCAACACCATCGTCTTCCCGCGCGAGGGCCTCCAATCGACCATCGCCGCGCTGCACGAGGCGGGGTACAAGCTGGGCGTGATCTCCAACACCTTCTGGGCCGCCGACCTGCACGACGCCCACCTGGCCCGCTACGACCTGCTGGACTTCTTCCCGGTGCGCGTCTACTCGTGTGACACGCCTGCCACCAAACCGCACCCGTCGATCTTCACCGCGGCGCTGGAGCGTCTGGGCGTCTCGCCTGCCGAGGCGGCCTACGTTGGCGACCTGCCCGACGTGGACGTGGGGGGCGCGCAGAAAGCGGGCATGGTCGGCATCCTGATCCGCTCTCCTTACGCTCCGGTCGATTCCGAGGGCGTCGTCCCGGACGCGACGATTGACGAGCTTCCCGACCTGATCCCGGCGCTGGAAGAGCTTCAAGGCCGATGACGAGCAGCCCTCAAGCCGTCGCCTACGTCTTCCACGGCCAGGACGAGCCGGGCCTCAAAGACCGGCTGGCTGCCTTCTGCGGCGACCTGTTCGCCGACCCGATGGCCGCCGACCTGAACACCACCCGCCTGGAGAGCGAGACCGTCCAGCCGGGCGATATCGAGGCTGCGGCGGGGACGCTGCCCTTCATGTCCGACGTGCGCCTGGTGCTGGTCGAGAACGTGACCGATGCCAACCTGGCGCGTGACCTGATCGACCGGATTCCCGACCTGATCCCGGCGCTGCCCGATTCAACGCGCCTGATCTTCATCGAGACCGGCGTCCAGGGACACACGCAGGACGCGCCCGCCGAGCTGAAGCGCAAGACCGCCCGCCGCGCCGCGCTCAAGAAGCTGATCAACGCAGTCGAGAACGATCCGCGCGGCAAGATCCTGACCTTCGACCTGCCACGCAACCCCGGTCGCTGGATCACCGAGCGGGCGACGCAGCACGGGGCGGCCATCGAGCCGGGGGCGGCGCGGCTGCTGGCCGAGCGGATCGGCAGCGACCTCACGCTGGCCGACACCGAGCTGGCCAAGCTGGCAACCTACACCAACAACGAGCGTCCCATCAGCACCACAGACGTGGAGCTGATGACGCCCTACAGCCCTGAGGCGAGCATCTTCCACATGGTCGACGCGCTCGGCCAGCGGCGGGGCAAGGTCGCCCTGAGCCTGCTGCACCGCCTGATCGACGACGGGGACGAGCCGCTGCGCATCTTCGGAATGATCGTGCGCCAGTACCGGCTGCTGATCCAGATGCGCGAGCACCTCGACGGCGGGCAACCGGCCAGCAGCGCCCCGCAGGCGCTGGGCGTGCGCGACTTCGTGGCCCGCAAGCTGGCCGGGCAGGCGCGGCAGTACCGCCTCGACCAGCTTGAGCGCATCTACCACTTTCTTTTGGAGACCGATCTGTCGATCAAGACGGGGGAAATCGAGCCTCAGTTGGCGCTGGAATCCTTCATCGCGCGCCTGTCACGGGGAGGCTGAGGGGGTAACGTAACCACCCCCAGAATCGTCGAGAGCCGGGTACGCCACTCCCGGCTCTCTTTCTAAAAGGAGGAGAAGAAGAGATTTTCGCCCTTCGATCTTATAATACCCCACTCGATGAAGAAGGTTATTGCCGGGGGATATACGTTTACCCTACGGCAACCCTACGATGCCCGATTTTGCCCGAATCGCCGTTTCGGGTTTGTTATACCGTCGGGTATGGTCGCTCATCAGCCGACATTATCTTTGCTTCTGCTCAAAACCGGACTACACTACGGCGAAATTCCAAGAGAACGGAAGGGAGGTCTACGGTGGCAACCAAATCACAAGCGGGTGCAGGAGGAGCTGGGGGGAGCAGACAACCAGAGCCTGAGGACTATCGCTCCTTTATACGAACAGAATGGACCGACATCCACCATTCTCGTGGCCAGGAATGGACGGCATTGGGTGTCGTCACTGGTGCCCACCTGGCGCTTCTTCAGCTTGTTATCTTCATTCGGGGCCTTTCGACCCCCGTTCCATTTCAGTTCCTGGCAATTTCCGGAGCGGTTTTGGGAGGCCTATTCGCGATCCTGGGTGTACTCATGACCCTTCGACATCGACGCCTCATGGATGTCAAGATATCCTGGATCTACCGCGCCGAGGATGCGCTTGGTCTCGTCGCGGACAAGGACAATCCTGATTCAGGGATCGTTCCTTATTCTGAGAAATTCAAAAGCACTCCCAAGTGGAATGGGCTGGGTCGACCGCGCTTCCTCTCGACCGGCTGGCTGATCCTGTGCTTCTACGTGCTGCTTCTGATAATCGACTTCGCCAGCGTGTGGCTGTTTGCCACCCTTTAGAGACGGGAGGCACACCGGACGCGTTTCAAGAAGCCTGACATTGAGCTGATTGAAACTTTTTTCAAGCGGCAGATACCCTATGACAGACAATCAGGAGCACGGGTCACGCTTTACACTTTCCGGTCTGCTGATCGGCAGGCCGCTGGAGACGCGCACTCTGTCCCACCAGACGGTCAGCAAGCCGGTCGGACTGGCCGTCTTCGCGTCGGACGCGCTCTCCTCGACCGCCTACGCGACCGAGGAGATCCTGATCATCCTGGCGCTGGCGGGCGGCGCAGTCTTCCTGCACCTATCGATCCCCATCGCCGTCGCCATCGCGATCCTGATCGCCGTCGTGACCGTCTCCTACCGGCAGACGATCTACACCTACCCCAACGGCGGCGGCGCGTACATCGTCGCCTGCGACAACCTGGGCGTGATCCCTGCCCAGATCGCAGGGGCGGCGCTGCTGACGGATTACATCCTGACGGTGGCGGTGAGCGTCTCGTCGGGCGTGGCCCAGATCTCGTCGGCCTTCCCGGCGCTGACGCCCTACCGCGTCCACATCGCCCTGGGCATCATCGCCGTGATGACGCTGGTCAACCTGCGCGGCGTGCGAGAGAGCGGGGCCATCTTCGCCGTGCCGACCTACTTCTTCCTGGCGATGATGTTCCTCACGCTGATCGTCGGGGCCGTGCGCTTCTTCAGCGGCACGCTCCCGGAGGTCACGGGCGTCGAGCCGCTGGCGACCGTCGCGGCGCCGCTGACGCTGTTCCTGGTTCTGCGGGCCTTCTCCAGCGGCTGCACGGCGCTGACGGGCATCGAGGCGATCTCCAACGGGATCACGGCTTTCAAAGAGCCGCGCAGCCGGAACGCCGCGACCACGCTGCTCTGGATGAGCGGGATGCTGATCGCGCTGTTCCTGGGCATCACGCTGCTTGCCAACCAGATACGGGCCGTGCCCGGCGAGACCGAGACGGTGGTCTCCCAGCTTGCCCGGACGGTGTACGGCGCACACAGCGTCTTCTACCTGCTCACGCTGGCAGGCACGACGCTGATCCTGGTCATGGCGGCCAACACCAGTTACGCCGACTTCCCCCGGCTGGCCGCTTTGCAGGCGAGCGACGGGTTCCTGCCGCGCCAGCTCACCTACCGGGGCAGTCGACTGGTTTTTTCGTGGGGCATCGTGGGGCTGGCGGTCGTCGCCAGCGCCCTGATCGTGTTCTCGAAGGCCAGCACGACCGCTCTGATTCCCCTCTACGCAGTCGGAGTCTTTCTCAGCTTCACCATCTCGCAGGCGGGCATGGTGATCCACCTGTGGAAGCTGGGCAGGCTCAAGCCCGGCGAGCGCGTCCAGGGGCGCGAGACCGTGCTGGAGTACGATGGGGGCTGGTGGTACAAGATGATCGTCAGCGCCTTCGGGGCGATCTGCACCGGCGTGGTGATGATCATCTTCGCCGTGACGAAATTCGCGACCGGGGCGTGGTTCGTCGTGCTGCTGATCCCGACGCTGGTTCTGATCTTCTTCCGCATTCACCGCCACTACGAGAGCGTGGCCCGCAGCCTGTCGCGGGGGACTACGCTCGAAGGCGTGCCGCCGCGCCCGATCCAGACGCTGGTTCTGGTCGAAGATGTGCACGGCGGGACGGTGCGCATGGTCAACTTCGCCCGCTCGCTGGGGCATCCCTGGAAGGCCTTCCACATCGCCGTGAACCCGGACAAATCCGAGCGGGTGCAGGAAAAGTGGAAGCGGATCATCGGCGAGGGGGAGCTGGTCATCATTCCCTCTCCCTACCGCCACCTGGTGGCCCCCGTCCGCGAGTACGTCCAGACCGTGCTGGCCGAGAACCCGGACAGCTTTGTGCACGTCATCATCGGGCACCTGGCGATGGAGAGCTACTGGGAGCAGGCGCTGCACCAGAACAGCGCCCTCATCTTCAACGTGGCGCTGGCGGGCCTGGAGCGGGTTGTGATGACCCAGGTGCCCTACCAGATCCGCTGACGGGATGCCTGCGGGTTTAATCCTTTGTTAACCTCATCCCCAACGCGACGTGCTATACTTGAGATAGCGCTGCAACTTTTGCGGCGGCCTGTGCGTATCAGAAGATGAGGAACCCTGACTGCATCAGGGTTAGGTGGATTTTCTGGCAACAAGCGGGTGGAACGTGGATCACGATCAAGAGCTGGTGGCGCGTGTTCTGGAAGGCAACCAGCAGGCTTTCGCGGAGCTAGTGGAAACCTACCAGCGTTCTGTCTATAATTTGGCATACAGGATGCTTGGCAACGCGCGGGAGGCCGAGGACGCCGCGCAGGAAGCGTTCCTGCGGGCGTATCAGCACCTCAAGCGCTACGACCAAACGCGATCCTTTAAGACGTGGTTGCTTTCGATTACCTCCAATCACTGCATCGACCGGCTGCGTAAGCGGCGGCTGACGTGGCTTTCCATCGACGAGCCGCTGCCCGCGCACCCGTCGCTGGTCAGCTCCGAGGCTGACCCGGAGGAAGCAACCGAAGAAGGTGAGCATCAGGAGGCTGTTCAAGATCTACTGGATGGGCTGGCCCCCGATTACCGGGCTGCCGTTGTCTTGCGATACTGGTACGACATGTCCTACGCTGAGATCGCCAGGACGCTGGACACAACCGAGAGCGCGATCAAGTCGCGCCTGTTCCGTGCGCGCCAGATGCTGGCCGAGAAGCTAAGCTCAGGCAACGCACCGGGCCTGGTTGTGGCAATGGAGAGTGCATAATGGCCCACGACTCATACCACTTCATGATGAGCCTCGCGCTGGACGGAGAGCTGAGCGGCGAGGAGCAGAAAAGACTGGACGAGCACCTGCACACCTGTACCGTCTGCGCCGATTTATGGGGACGGATGCACCTGCTCGGCACCATGTTCGAGAGTGCGGACGAGGCAGTGCCCTCGCCGGACTTCACGGCCATGGTCATGACGCGGGTCGATCTCCACGAATCCTGTCGGCGCTGGTACCCGCTGCTCATCGCGCTGCTGACCGGGTCGTCGCTGGCGGCGGCGGTCAGCGTCGCCGTGCCGGTCATGCTGCTCACGCTGGGCGTGGACGGGATACTGGCCCGCTGGCCCTTCGTGGGGCGGGCGCTGAGCTACGCCGTGCAGGCGCTGGCCTTCGTCCTGGACGGCACCACCTTCCTCGCCACCGCGCTGGCCGACTGGCTGAGGTTCCTGCTGGCCGAACCGGCTGCGCTGGCCGTCGTGCTGGCCGCGCTGACGCTGGCCTCAACCTGGATCGGCATCCTGGAGAGCTTCAAGGTAACCGCCCCGGTCCGGCAGCGGGCCGCCTGACGGGCCAGGCATATTGTGACATCAGGCGAAACCACCGCCCCTCCCCGAATCGGGAGGGGCTTTTTTGACGCCGACCCGCCGATAGCTGATCGCTGGCCCGCATTGCCCTCCCCTATTGCTATGGGGGAGGGCGAATCTGCGCTTGCGCAGATGGGAGGGGGTGGGCACTGCCGTGCCCCTACCTGACCGGCTGATGGCTGACTGGCTGAAAGCTGACCTGCTGACCGCTTTATTGAAACTTCTCGCCAACCGTATTAGACTCGGCGCGCGAACCTGCCGATCAAGGAAAACATCTGTGACCAAACCCTTAATCCTGCTTACCAACGACGACGGGATCATCTCGCCGGGGCTGGCGGCGGGCGCGGCGGCACTCGACCCGCTGGGCGACCTGCTGATCGTCGCGCCACGCACGCAGCAGTCGGCGACGGGGCGCAGCATGCCTCTGTACCACGACGGGCGCATCTTCGAGACGACCGTCACCGCCGACGGCTGCACCTGGCCGGCCTACGCCGCCAACGCCTCCCCCGCGCTGGCGGTTCAGCACGCCGTGATGGAGCTGGCCGACCGCCGCCCGGCGCTGGCCGTCTCCGGCATCAACTTCGGGGAGAACGTCGGGACGGGCGTCACCATCTCCGGGACGGTGGGCGCTGCGCTGGAGGCCGCCGCGCACGGCATCCCGGCGCTGGCCGTCTCGATCCAGGTGGACGTCGAGCTGGCGGTTAAGTTCGAGCTGGCGGCTGAGTACGACAGCCCGATCGACTTCGGCGCCGCGATCCACTTCACGCGTCTGTTTGCCGCGCGGTGGCTGTCGGCGGAGGCCCCGCCGGACGTGGATGCGCTCAAGATCGAGATCCCGGAGAACGCCACGCCCGACACGCCCTGGCGCATCACCCGGCTGGAACGCGAGCACTACTACCTCCCTGTGCCGCCCAGGCGCAAGAACCTGGGCGATAAAGCCCGGTTCGGCTATACCAAGGCCAACCCCGTCACCCCCTCGGACAGCGACACCGATGTGGGCGCGCTGCTGGAGGGCGTGGTCTCGGTGACGCCGCTCAGCCTGGACATGACCTCGCGGGTCGAGCGGGACGTGCTGCGGGAGGTGCTTGGTGGGGATGGGTAGGCGGATGGTGAGTCGTATGCTCAGATGCGTCGGGCTGGTCAGAGCGTCCAATGCTGGGAGGCTTCAATAGAGGGTCGTTATCTGGCATGGAAATACGCAAGTTCAGATTTAAGTGGGCAAAGGCAAATACAAACTCGACAGGAGCAAATCTGGTAAATTGCGTCCTGAAGAGTATGAGAGGCGTGGCCTGCCTGGCTGTAATCCTGTCTCAGATAGGCTGTCTCAATCAACGTCCATTCGCCTTAGATACCCATAAGTACAGAGTCATCCACAAGCTCACCAAGATACCAGAGCGGGAGATTGTGTTTTACGCATTAGAAATGGGCGGTAACACACTTGGATTTGTTGATGCTGACGGTAGCGGACTCGAATACTACCGCATCGAGCTACCTTATCCAATAACCAACAACGTTCGGTGGAGCTTTGACAATCGGTCGATTACAGCCAGAGTAATGCCAAGCACAAACCCAAACGCCAGTTATCCTATTCTAATTCGCGAAGACGGAACGATCCTCTATTGTGAAGTACTTATCGGAGGAGGATATGTATGGGGAATCACAGACAACCTCGTCATCACTGCGCCTCATGACTCAAATGAGATAGTGATCCTGGATATGGAGTCGTGCAGTGTACAATCGGTGCTTTATAGATCCGATCAAAGAGTGAGCAGGCTGATTGTTTCCCGTGCTGGAACCATGATAACCACACGCAGTCAAAAGTATGTGCTATTGGATGAATATGGCCGGGAATTGTCGGTGGATATTCAAGGATCTCCGATAGAATTCTCCCCAGGATCCGATCAGTTGCTTCTCGGAGATGAGGGCGGCCTCTATATCTTTGATCTTCAAACACAGTCAAGAGAATTAGTTGCCAATGCTCCTGGAGGGTGGCTTTCTTGGTCACCAGATGGGAAATCAATAATTGGTATTCGGGACTCCCTTCGGAACCTGACGATTACAACCTTTGAGTTGAGCAGTGGGAAAACGCAAAAGGTAGTGAGAAATGGCCTTTCGCCTTCCTGGCGAACTGTACCATAAGGACGATTAAGAACTGCTGCCCGGTTCAGGCAGCGACACCGACGTGGGTGCGCTGCTGGAGGGCGTGGTCTCGGTGACGCCGCTCAGCCTGGATATGACCTCGCGGGTGGAGCGGGACGTGCTGCGGGAGGTGCTCGGCGGGGGTGGGTAGGACAAAGCGGCGGAGGTCAATGATATGCGTATCTTAAGCAAAGTTGCACCTGTCCTGGCACTCTGCGGCGTCGTTGGGATTTCGTGTCTGGCGCAAGATGGCTCCCAGGCAACTGAAATACCCCCGACAGTTCACACACCGTCCGTCAGCCCGACTCAGACACCAAACGCCCCGACTCAAAGTATGATCGAGGAAATTGAGCCGACTTCAATAATCCCCACAATAGTGCCCACCGTTGTGACACCTTTACCTGACTGCCAACAGAGCGCCCTGGTTTTCACAGCCGAACAGTACTTTGGTGATCCAGAACGCCCTCCACAAACAGACCTATATGCTGTGTGCCAGGATGGCAATAATCTCCGCAAGATTCTAGCCAATTCACAGTATGGCTTTGGTTCCCTCGACATCGCACCGGATAATCAATCTCTGGCCGTTTCTGCATATCATGAAAGCAGTCCGACTCTAATGAGTACGCTCTTTGAGCTTGATTTGACCTCGTTTTTCCTGTCAGAATTGACTACTCGAGAACAGGCGGGTTATTATCCAAAATGGTCCACTGACGGACAGTATCTTGCGTATTTGCTTTACTCTTCAACACCCTCTGAAACGCATCGAGAGACATACATTGAGATTTTACATCTGGCTTCCGGTGTCAAGTCTGAGATTCATTTGACCGGCCTCAACTATTTTGACTGGGCGCCCGATGGTATCAAGGCCGTATTTTGTACCTGGGCAGTTCCAGAGGATGAGCCTTACAGCCCGGAGGTTGGCAAGGTGATCGCAGGTGATATAGTGTGTGACGATCTGACACACAAATGTCAGTTATTAAACATCGCAGAAATCCCGAATGTGGCAAGTGATCCTTCCTGGCTGCCAGATTCAGAATCACTGGTGAGTACGACGTTAGGTACTGGCGATACCGGCAACGGGATAGAAAACAAACTGCTGATAACTGATTTGCAGGGTGACATCATTCAAGAGGTTCTCTTGAACAGCCTGGACTCGACTGCAAGCACAGCAACATGGCCCAAGAGTTCGGCGGATGGGAAATACATTGCCTATGTCGGTTATGATCATCGCCTGCACATTGTTGATCTACAGAAAATGACATTGATGGACGTGACCCAGAGACTGGACAAAGATACCAATGTTATTGTTTTTGACTGGCTTGATTGACGGGCGGGTTATGCTTCATTAGCTGTTGCATCGGCTTGGGTGTTAGTTCTTTGCTCGTCGGAGCATAGCGTGTTGTGTCCTCACACTGTTTTTTCACCGCTCCGCAGCCAGTGACGAGCGGTGACCGGTCTGGCCACCGCCTACACCATCAGCACGCTGACGCCGTCCGCTGCCCGCCGACATCTCCACCGGCCACCGGACTCCCCTCCTCGCTGGCGGGGAGGGGCTGGGGGTGGGGTTGCTGTCCCGCTGCCAGCCCCCGGTGGAGAAGTGCACTTTCAGTGCACATTTCAACTTCAGCCCGGCCAATTCATTGCCGGGCGCTCTCTGGCGCGGTTGGGTGAGGGCCGCTAACAGCTAACCGCCAACCGCTGATAGCTGACCGCCAACCGCTGATAGCTGACCGCCAATTCCAACCCAACCCTAACCCTTTTCGAACAAATGTTCAATTGACTTCCCTCCATCCCGTGCTATAATGGATAGAACGTTAGTTCTAGTTAGCGCCTGCGGGGCACGACGCTCACGTCGGCGGACGGTCGCCGGATCTCGCAACGCGCGGAAAGGACTGTTGCGCACAGACGGGCAGCCCCCATGCTTGGCCGCGCTCCCCGTCCAGAACGCGTGGCGTGTGGGGAAAGTGCGGCTGCCATCCCCACCACCGGCTCCATTGACACCGGAACATTGCATCGTAGGGGCACGGCACGCCGTGCCCGGTGTAGGGGCGACCGGCTGGTCGCCCTCCACCGGAGTACGTCACGTTTGTTCGGACGGATGGGCGTAGTGAGAAAGTGCGGTTGCCATCTCACGCAGGCCGGGTATGCGCGTGCGTTCCGCGCCACAAACGCAGAACTGCGCGCGATGGATGAGGCGGCAGCGTGCGGCGGGTGCGCCTACTCTGCGGGCATCCCGCCTTTACCCGACGTGCGCCCCGGCAAATTCGCCATAGTCGGTGCGGTTTTGCAGCCAGGGCTGCAAAACTTGCCCCCGGCAGGGCACAAAATAATACACCGGCACGATCACCCTGCCGCCCTGTTTACAGCTCCCCCCGCAGCCTGGCCGCCAGCGCCGTGAAGCGCTGCGACACCTTGTCGTTCTTCACCGCAATGGCGATGGCCTTCCTTGAGCCAACCAGCACGACAAGCTGCTCGGCCCGCGTAATGGCCGTGTAGAGCAGGTTGCGCTGCAAGAGCAGGTAGTGCTGCGTCACCATCGGCACCACCACCGCCGGGTACTCGCTGCCCTGTGCGCGGTGCACGCTGATGGCGTAGGCGTGAGTCAGCTCCGGCACCTCGCTCCAGTCGTACTCGACGCGCCGCCCCTCAAACGTGACCACCATCGTCTGGTACGCAAAGTCGAAGGAGTAGATGCGCCCCACGTCGCCGTTGAAGACCTCTTTGTCGTAGTTGTTGCGTGTTTGCAGCACCTTATCGCCGACGCGGTACAGCCGCCCACCGATGACGTGCTGGGCGGGGCGTCCGGGCGGGTTGAGCACTGCCTGTAACCGCTGGTTGAGCGCCGAGACGCCCACCGGCCCGCGATACATGGGCACGATGACCTGGATGTCGTCCAGGGGATGCAGCCCAAAGCGGCGCGGCACCCGGTTCTGGACAATGTCAACGACCAGCTCGGCGGCGCGCTCCGGCTCGTCGCCGACGTTGAACAGGAAGAAGTCCTCGGCGTCTTCAGGAAAGAAGGGCAGGTCGCCCCGGTTGACGCGGTGCGCGTTGGCGATGATCAGGCTGCCCGCCTCCTGGCGGAAGATCACGTCCAGGCGGGTCACCGGGACCACACCCGACGCGATCAGGTCGCGCAGCACGTCGCCCGCGCCCACGCTGGGAAGCTGATCCACATCGCCCACCAGCAGCAGGTGCGAGCGCGGATCAACGGCGCGGATCAGCGCGTTGGCCAGCACCACGTCCAGCATGGACGCCTCGTCGACGATCACCACGTCGACCGGCAGCGGGTTCTGCTCATCGAAGGCGAAGCCCTGTGCGGGCGAGTAGCCCAGCATGCGATGAACGGTGCGGGCCGGCTGCCCGGTCGCCTCGCTGAGGCGCTTGGCGGCGCGCCCGGTGGGCGAGGCCAGCGCAAACGAGTGCCCCGCCTCGCGCAGCACGCCGATCAGGGCGCGCAGCGTGGTCGTCTTGCCGGTGCCGGGGCCGCCGGTCAGGATGCTGGCCTTGTGGGTCAGCGCCTCGCGGATCGCCTCCTCCTGCTGCGGAGAAAGCTCGACGCCCGCGTTGACCGCCGCGCGCGTGACCAGTGTTGCCAGGTTGTGGCGCTGAAGCGGCTCCAGGTGCGTGCGCGGCGTCTCGATCATGTGCCGCAGGCGCTTCGCGATCCCCACCTCGGCGTGATAGAACGGCGGCAGGTAGACACCGCGCAGCGGCTCGCGCTCGTCTGAGGGGATGACCTCGACCTTGACCAAGTCGGCCATCGCCGCCCGCTCGACGGCGGCCCCCACGTCGTCCTGAGGCACGTCGAGCAGTTCGGCGGCGCTCGCGACCAGTTGCAGTTCGGGCAGGTACACATGCCCATCGTCGACGGCCTGGTTAAGCGCGTAGGCGACGCCCGCCTCAAGCCGCCGGGGATGGTCGGTGGGCAGCCCCAGCGATTGGGCGATCTGGTCGGCGGTCTTGAAGCCGATCCCCCAGATGTCGCGCGCCAGGCGGTAGGGATCTTCCTCAAGCTGGGCGATGGACCGCTCGCCGTAGGTCTTGAAGATCTTGACTGCCAGGTTGGTCGAGACGCCGTGCTCCTGCAGGAAGAGCATCACCTCTTTGATCTCCTGCTGCTCGGCCCAGGCGCGCTTGATCAGCCGGACGCGGTGCGGCCCGACGCCGTCCACCTCGAAAAGACGGTCGGGGTCGTGGTCGAGGATGTTGAGCGTGTCAGGTCCGAAGTGGTCAACGATGCGCTCTGCCGTCCTGGGGCCGATGCCCTTGATCAGCCCGGAACCGAGGTAGCGGCGGATGCCCTCGACGGTGGCCGGGGTGACGCGCCGCACGTTCTGGGCGCGGAACTGCTTGCCGTGTCGGGCGTGGGTCTGCCAGTTGCCTTCAAGCTCCAGGCACTCGCCGGGCGCGATCTCCGGCAGGTTGCCGACCACCGTCACCAGCCCGTCCGGCCCGACGCCGTCCCACAGACCCATCTGCTGGTCGGGGGCCAGCCGGATCACACTGTAACCGTCTTCCTGGCTGTAGAAGGTGATGCGCTCGACCGTCCCTTGCAGCGTCTCCAGGTTCATGGCTCCGGTGTCTTGATCGGGGTGTGGGAGGGGGTACGCGTCGGGGTGCGCTTGGGAGTGGGCGTCGGTGTGCGGGTCGGCGTCGGCGTGCGCGATGGGATGGGCGTGCGGGTGGGCGTCGGCGTGCGCGAGGGCGTGGGGGTCGGGGTGGGCGTGTCGGTCGGCGTCGAGGTTGGCGTGGGGGTGTCCGTGCCACGAAGCTCCAGCGCGCGCTCCTCGTAGAGCCGCTCAAGCAGCTCGGCGGCGGCGTCGGCGAAGGGGTAGCCGAAAATCTGATCCCAGTACAGCACCCACTCCAGCTCGGAGATCGCGCCGTCGCGGTCTTCCAGCGCTTCGAGGATCAGGGCGTAGTAGTAATGGCGTGTACCGGTGCTCTGCTCGGCGAGCGCCTGCTTGATGTCGGCGGCGGCGTCCTGGTATTTGCGGTCGTTGTAGTAGGCACGGGCGCGCGCCTCGAAGATGTAGCCGCGCTGTTCGGACGACAGCGCCAGGTTGAGGGTCTGCGTTGCCGCCTCGATGGCCTCCTCGTACTGCTCGTTTTCGATCAGCATGCGCACGTAGAGCGTCTCGATGTCAGGCTGCCTGGGAGTCTGCTCGCGGACGAACGCCAGATCTTCCAGCGCCTGGTCGTACTTGCCGAGCGCAAAGGCGCTGATCGCCCGCCCGTAGCGGGCCTGGTAGTTATCATCGACGCGCTCGACGGCGGTGTCGAGGTCGACATAGGCCAGATCGTAGTCACCCTGGTCGAAGTACAGCAGCCCGCGCCCGATCAAGATGTCGGTGGTGTCTTTGGTGAGCTGCAGTGCCCGCCCGTACGCTTCGAAGGCGTCCGTCAGGCGATCCTGGGCCTGATAAGCGCGCGCCAGCAGGTACCACGCCTGGGCGTTGTAGGGATCGCGCTGCTCGATGTACTCCTCCAGCCCGAACATGGCCGAGGCGTAAAGCTCCATCTCCAGCCGCGCACGCGCCAGGAAGGCGACTACCTCCTCCGAACCGGGATCGACGTAGTGGGCCAGGTTGGCGGTCATGAGCGCGTCGCGGCGGCGGTCCTGGGCCAGGTAGATCTCGCCCTCGACGACCAGCACGTTGACATCGTACTCGCCGATCAGGGCCTTAGCCTCTTCGATCTCGGCCAGCGCCAGATCGTACTCCTCCTCGTCCAGGTAGCCCTGGGCCAGGTTGAGGTAGGACAGCAGCAGCTTGGGGTCGAGCTCCTTGGCGCGCTCGTTCTCGACGCGGGCCTGCTCGGCGCGGCCCTGGCGGGCGTAGATCAGGCCCAGGGCGGCGTGCAGCGGCGCGAAGTTATCATCGATGTCCAGTCCGTCCTCCACCGTATCCTGAGCCTCGTCCAGTTCACCGAGGTAGACCAGCGACAGCGCCTTGAAGAAGTACCCGTCAATGGTGGCCTTGCCGTCCGCCAGCGCCCGGTCGACGCTCTCGACCGTGTCCTCGTAGCGTCCCTCGTAGAAGGCATCCATGGCGTCGTTCATGCGCGGGCTGGTTGGATGGGGCGTCACGATGTACGGCTCGGTGGGTGTCAGGCCGAAGCGCAGGTCGCCGCGTGGAGCCTTGCCCGGCTCAAACGATGGGGTGGGCGTCAGCGGGTCGCCGTCGGGGGTGGGGGTGCGCGTCGGGTGCGGCGTGACGGTCGTGGTGGCCGTCGGGGCAGGGGTAGCCGTGATGTCCGGCCCCTTGGCGGCCCGCCGCTGGCGGATCATACCGCTGAGGCCGGAGATCAGGAGGATCACCAGGACGACGATGACCGCCCCGCCAGCGACGGCGAGGGCGAGCGGGTTGCGGTAGATCGGGATTCTCCCGGCGGGGGCGGCCTCCGGTGCCACCCAGTTCAGTGCGAGGTGGCGCATCTGTGCCTCGGCGCGGATGGCCTCCAGCACGGCCTCGGCTTCGCGCTGGGCCTGGGCCACGGCGTCGGCGCCGACCAGCGGGACGCCGTCCGGGGCGGGCACGCGGGCCGGAGCAGCCTCGAGCGCCTGCTGGCCCGGCGGTGGGGCCGCGGGAGGAGGAGGTTCCTCCAGCACGCCCAGCGCCCGCAGGCCTTTGAGTGCCAGCTTGTTCTCCGGGTTGATGCGGAGTACCTGCTGCAAACAGCGGATGCGCTGCTCGTCGTTTTCGACGACGCCGCTCATCCAGATCCAGGCCATCTCGTTGAAGGGGTCGAGCTTGATTGCCTGTGCCAGGTAGCGGCGGCCCTCATCGAGCCGACCGGCCTGCACGGCGGCAATCCCTTGTTGTAGGATATCGTCTACGCTTGCCATATCCCCACCCTGAGCCACCAGAAACAGGATGTGTTCATTGTACACCAGGCTGGCGCAATGTCACAATGCGAAACGCGGAGGGGAGAAAGTTCACGGATGGCCGGATTACACAGATTTTAACGGCATCGGCCTACGAGACCCATGTAATAGGCTCAATCTCCCGGCGGAGGTGGGGGTAAAACAGGGGGCAGCGGCACACGCCGTGCCCCCTGCACGATCCCGGATGTACGGGGGTCAGTGTCCGGCGGCTATTCGAGCGCCCTCTCGGCGATGGCGCGCTCGGCCAGCGCCAGGAACTCGTCCACCGGCATCGCGCCGAGGTCGTCCCCGCTGCGCAGCCGGACGGCCACCGCCCCGGCCTCGACCTCACGGTCGCCGATGACGAGCATGTAGGGGACCTTCTCCACCTGCGCCTTGCGGATCTTGTTGTTCATCCGGTCGCTGGAGTCGTCCACCTCGACGCGCAGCCCGGCGGCATCCAGATCGGCGGCCACCTGGAAGGCGTAGTCGTTGTGGCGGTCGGTGATGGGGATCAGCGTGGCCTGCACCGGCGCGAGCCAGACCGGGAACGCGCCCTTGTAGTGCTCGATCAGCACGCCGAAGAAGCGCTCCATCGACCCCAGCAGCGCGCGGTGGATCATGTACGGCTGGTGCGGCTCGCCGTCCGGGCCGATGTACTCCATCTGGAATGCCTCCGGCAGCCAGAAGTCAAACTGGATGGTCGTCACCTGCCAGGGGCGGTTGACCGCGTCACGTACCTTGATGTCGATCTTGGGGCCGTAGAAGACCGCCTCACCCTCGACGCGCTTGTAGGGCAGGCCCTCGTGCTCCATGGCTTTGATCAGGGCTGCCTCGGCCATCTCCCAGTCCTCGTTGCGCCCGGCGTACTTGCCGAGGTTCTCCGGGTCGCGCACGCTCAGCTCGATGTCGACGTTCTCAAACCCGAAGTCACGCAGGATCGAGAGCGAGAACTGGAGCACGCCCAGGATCTCGTCGGGCATCTGGTCGGGCGCGCAGAAGAGGTGCGCGTCGTCCTGTGTGAAGCCGCGCACGCGCAGCAGGCCGTGCAGCACGCCGGAGCGCTCGTAGCGGTACACCGTGCCGAACTCGGCGAAGCGCATCGGCAGGTCGCGGTAGCTGCGGATCTGGCTCTTGTAGATCTCGATGTGGAACGGGCAGTTCATCGGCTTGAGGTAGTATTCCTGATCCTCAATCGTGACCGGCGCGTACATGCCGTCCTTGTACCACTTCAGGTGCCCGCTGGTCTCCCACAGGCTGGCCTTACCGATGTGGGGCGTGTAGACGCGCTCGTAGCCGCCCTCGCGGTGACGGCGTGCCCAGTAGTCCTCCATCACGGCACGGATGCGCCCGCCTTTGGGATGCCACAGCGCCAGACCCGGCCCCACCTCCTGGGAGAAGCTGAACAGGTCAAGCTCCTGGCCCAGCCTGCGGTGATCGCGCTCCCTGGCCTCCTCCAGGCGGTGCAGGTACTCCTCTAACTCTCCAGCCGTCTCCCAGGCCGTGCCGTAGATGCGTGTCAGCATCGGGTTGTTCTCGTCGCCGCGCCAGTAGGCCCCGGCGGGTTCGCGGAAGGTGATGCTGATCGCGTCGGGGTTGATCTGGGCCGTGCTCTTGACGTGCGGCCCCCGGCACAGGTCTTCAAACGTATCTTGCTTGTAGGTCGAGATGACGGGGGCCTCCTCGACGCGCTCGCCGTACTCGTCGTAGCCGCCCGCCTCCAGCCCATCGATCAGGTCGATCTTGTACGGCTGGTCGGCGAACAGCTCGCGTGCCTGATCCGCGCTCAGCTCGCGCCGCGCGAATTCGTAATCGCCGCGGATGATCTCCCGCATGCGCTGCTCGATGTGTACCAGATCGTCGGCGGTCAGGGGGCGGGGCAGGTCAAAGTCGTAGTAAAAGCCTTCCTCGATAGGCGGCCCGATGGCGATCTTCGCGCCGGGGAACATCTCCAGCACGGCCTGCGCCATGATGTGAGCCGCCGAGTGCCGGATGCGGTACAGCTTCGACTCCTCATATGGTACGTTTTCTTTTTCCTTTTCCTTCGCTTGTGCCACAGTCATTCCTCCCTCTGAACAGGTAATCAAAAGCCCCCCACGCATTGGGGCGTGGAGGGCTCACGCGGTTCCACCCAACTTCCGGCGGAGGCAGCAGCGCCGCCTCGCCGATCTCTAAGGCCGGTAACGGGGCCAGACCGTCATCCCATACTCGCCACTATGGGTTTTCCGGGGTGCGCTCGCGGGGGGTTTTTCGCTGCTTTCCGGCGGAAGGGACTTGCAGCCGGTGGACCCTTCTCTCTAAACGCCGGTGGTGCAGATACTCGTCCCGCTCAACGCGTTACATCTAAATCGCTTGTGGTTTATAGCTTATCGCCGGACGGGAGAGTTGTCAATAGCCCGGCGGTGTGTCTCACCTAGTCGCCTGGCGACTGCCCGTCCCCCGGCGAGCGGTAGTAGGGATTCACCCCGGCGGCGTGGTGCGTCACGTCGACGACTTCGCGGACCTCCGGCACCGCCGAACGGATCGCGGTGATGATCCCCTGGGTGAGCGTCACACTCGCCAGGCCGCAGCCCTGGCAGCCGCCGCCCATCCTGACGTAGGCCACGCCGTCCTTCACGTCCTCCAGCATGATGATCCCGCCGTGCATCGCCACGCCGGGGTTGATCTCCGAGTCGATGACCTGTGCCACTTTCTCGGCAACCGGATCGTCCCACACCGAGTTGGGGTTGTCGATCCCGAACCCGAAGCGACCGCCGCCCAGATCGGTGATGTCAATCGTCGTGCCTTCCAGGTGCGGGGCGCTCTTCGCGTCGACGTACACACGGAAATCCCCCATGTCGAGCACGAGGTCGCCGTCTTTTTTGTTCTCTTCGTTGAAGAAGCCAAACATGTATATGAAGCTGGATGAGCGCCGCCCTGTGATCTCCAGCCGCACCGCCAGTCCTTTGTCTTCGTGCTGGGCCATCAGCTCGACGATCTTTTCTCTGGCCGCGTCGGTCAATGTTATCATCGGGTTCCCTCCGGTCTGCCTGCTGAAAGGCAGGCTTTACGCTGGTATAGATCTTGTTTATAAGAGCATATCGAAACCTGCGGCGTTTTGCCACGATTTTCACAAAGTGGTGCGGGCAAACGGACACCCGTCTCAAGGGCCAATCGGCACCCGGTCGTCCGGCCAGCGCCGACCGTCGGCGTCGGTGGCCGCCAGCCGCCGACCTGTCTCAGGCTGCCACACACCCACGTAAACCTGATACGGCCCCTCGCCCGGCAGGGTGACATAGCGCACGTCCTCGACCACACTTCCTACCGGCCACGCCCGCAGCGGATACAGCCCCAGCAGGGCGTCGCCGTCGGCCTGGGCGACCGGCGCACCGTCCGCGCCGACCAGATGCACGAACATCGTGGGCGTGCCCTCCAGGGGGCCGGTCAGTTCCCACGTCAGGGCGAGGCGCAACATGCCGCCCTCAATGCCCGATTCCGCCTCCCGCAGCGCCAGCGAGCCGCCGAAGCGCGCGCTCACCTCCCCCGGCGGCGCGCCGTCGACGAGCATCCCGGCATAGCGCAGCCGGACGGCTTCACTCCCGTGATCGGCCCCGTAATCGGCGACGTAGACGCGGTGCCCGTCGCCTACCAAATCGCCCAGCGCGCCCACGTCCAGCGGGTCGCCATACGTGACCCGCCGGTATGCAACCGGTGGCAGGATCGCCCCGACTGTCACCGCCCGGTCGGCGGGGCGGTTCTCGTCCAGGTGCGCCCCGGCGATCTCGCCTGCCGGGACCTGGGGCGGCAGCAGGATCGCCCCGCCGTCGAAGTAGGGGTAGAAACCGGTCGGCGGTGGGAGCCTGTTGGGCAGGTTGACCAGCAGCAGCGGCGCGCCGGGGTTGGCCCTCGCCGCCGCGACCGCATCCCGGATCGCCGCCGCGCCGCGCAGGTGCCACTCGATTCCCCGGTGTGCGAAGTACGCCCCCGGCGCGATGGCGGCCAGGGCCAGCAGAGGTGCGGCATACCGCGCCCACCTGCCGACCGGGCGGGCGGGTTCCGGGCCGGCCCCTACCCGGCTCAACGCGACTCCCCACCAGACCGCCGCCCCCACCGCCGCCGGGTAGAGGAAGCGCGGCGCGTCGGCCAGCCAATTGGGGCGCATGGTCACCAGCGGTGGCCCAACGCTCAGAACGAACCATCCGGCGCTCACCGCTGCGAGCGGCCACGCGCGGCGCGTCAGCCAGACGAGCAGCCCGACCGCCGCCAATGCGATCACCCACACACTGAGTGCCAGTGGCACGCCGACCCGCGCCAGGAGCGTCGCCAGCGGCGCGAGGGGAAACGACAGCCCGCTCGCCAGTATGGTCGCGTTCCGCGTCAGCCCGCCCAGGCCCAGGTTGAGCGTTGCGACACCGCCCGGACGCACGCGGAACCAGGCGATCATAAAGGCGGCGTTCAGCCCCACGTGCAACAGCGGCCAGGGCGATGGCAACCGGCCCCCGCCCTCGCCGCGATTCGCCAGCCAGATGACCAGCTCAACAAGCGCGACCAGCAGCCCGGCCAGCATCCCGTTCTCGTGTGCGAAAGGGGCCAGCCCGGCCAGCGCCACCGACGCGATCAGCGGCAGGGGTGAGCGGTGGGCCGTCCCGGTGCGAAATTGCCGGTAGGCCAGCACCGCGCCCACGCTCAGGATCACGACCAGGGGATAGAAGATCGCGCTGACCCAGGGCACGGCCTGATAGGCGAAGGGGTACGCTGCGAAGATCGCCGCCGCAAAGATGCCGCTCAGGGGGCGCTGCTCGGCGTCGAGGGTGGCGGCCAGCCACCCAACCAGCGTCGCCGCCAGCGCGTGCCCGGCCAGGTTCAGCAGGCGCAGCCCGGCGGGCGTGAGCGGCAGGCCCAGGTCGCGCCAGGCGATCCACAGTGAGAAGGCCAGCGGGCGGTAGTACCCGTATGGGCTGACCCGCCCCCACAGCTCGCCAAAGGTGAGGTCGCGCAGCCAGGCAAGCTGCACCAGATCGTCGGAGTAGAAGGGCAGGCGCAGGCTGCGCCCGTAGAGTGCGGCGGTGATGAGGAGCGCCGCCAGCGGGATCCATGCGGCCCGCACACGGTGGGCGTCGTCTTGCGGCATGGCTACGGCTCCACCCGCACCGTCCCCAGGATGAACCGGTCGCCGGACAGGTTCCCGTCGTCGTCGAAGAACGGTGCGCGCTGGAAGGTCATGAAGCCGTACATGCCCACCTCGATCAGGTAATCGCCGGGCGGCGTTCCGGGCGGGACGGTCAGCCGGTAGGGGTCGACCACCCGCTGCCCCGGCACCCACTTGGGGAACCACAGGAACGTCGGGAAGGACCCGCCCAGCGGCGGCGCGTCCTGCTGGGCGATCACGCGGTTGCCGCCGTCGATCAGGTGCACGAACACCTTCCAGTTCTCGCCAGGCGGGTAAAGTGCCGCCCAGTGCAGGCGCACGCGGATGTCGTCGCCCGGATGCACGACCAGCGGCTCGTCCCACACCGCGACTCGCCGCTCCCCACCGGCGCGCGCTACTGCCCCGAGCAGCCCTACCCGGTGCGCGATGTCGGCCATCGTCTCGTCGGGTAGGTACTTCTCGTCGAGTGCTGCGTCCTGGATGGTGATGGTGCCCAGATCGAGCAACGTCGAGCCATCCTCGAAGCGGAGATCCTCGCCGGTTGATAGGTTGCGCAGCCCCAGTCGTAGCGGGTACTCGCCCGGCACAGCCCTGAGTGGCGCGCGCAGGTCGTAGCGCTCGATGATCACCTCACCCGGTTGCCAGTAGGGCGTCAGCCAGTGGCTGTCGGTCGTGTAGTTGAAGGCCACGAATGGCACCACGCTGGAGGGGGGATCGCTCAGCGTGGTGTAGGGGAAGATGATGTCGGTGGGCGGCTCATCGGCGCTGAGCGCAATCGCCAGCGGGATCACCTGCCCTGGCCGGACGGTCGTCAGTGGCAGATCGATGCCGACCACCGTCAGTGGGCCTGCCTCCTGGTTGAGCGTGACCGGCATCTCCGGCTCCTCGACGGCGGGGGGTGGCAGCACGCGGTACAGACGTGGTCCGACCGGACGCAGCCGGAAGCCCTCATCGATCAGCTCGCGCTGGTAGCCGGAGACGTAGATCGGCCCGGCCTCGATGTTGGCCCACACGTTGTCCACCCAGGGGCGTTCGGAGGTGGTCGCCACGAAAACCAGCCGCAGGTCGTCCTCGCTCAGCTCCCGCCCCTCGACCCAGGCTGCATACCACAGCGGCGTCAGGTGCTCCCAGTGCGCCAGCAGGACGGCGCCCTCGCCGCTGCCCGCGAAGCGCGTGTAAACCTCCTCGACCCACTCCTCGGCCTCGCGGTAGTGGCACAGTGAAACGACCGGGATCAGTGCCGCCGCCCGCAGGACGGGCATGGCGACCAGAGCCAGCGCCAGCAGGGCGTGGAGCGCGCGCACATCGCGCCGGGCCGGGAAGCGGACCAGCTCAAAGAGCAGGGCGACGCCCGCCCCCGCCAGGATCATCAGCGCGGTGAAGGGGATCATCAGGTAGGCCATCACGTCCTGGATGGTGTTCAGGATGAAGGCCAGGTTGACACCTAGAAAGAGCGTGAACAGCAGCCCGGCCCGCCAGCGCTTCGCCCACAGCCAGGCGAACCCCGCGACCATCAGCGCGATCACGGGCAGACCCGCCTGGAGGCGCAGCAGCGATGGGAAGACCACCAGCCAGCGCGCGCCCTGATCCTTCAGCCCGAAGTAGAACAGGTTGACGCGCAGCCCGCGCGCCAGTGCCAGGTCGAGGAAGCCGTCGAGCGTGTTGGTGTTGTCCGGCCCGAAGGGAACGGGCGGCGGCAGGCTGGCCCGCAGCGGCAGGTACAGCCACACGCTCAGCCCGATCAGCGCGCAGCCCACCATCTTGAGGAGTGTCCTCCAGTCGGTGAGCAGGCGCGGTCTCACCGCCAGGATGAAGACCGCATACGCCGGGAAGCTGAAGGCCAGCAGTGGGTGGTGGGTCACGCTCAGACCGGCGGCCACGCAGAAGGCGTACAGCCAGCGGTCGTCGTGTGTGCCACCTTCGCCGCTCCGCCACCAGCGCAGCAGCAGAAACAGGCTCACCGTCGCCAGCAGCGCGCTGACGATGTGCGCGTTGGCGTGGATGCTGTGCTGCCAGATGTCGGTGGCTGCCGCCGCCGAGAGGCCCGCCAGCACGCCGGGCGCATGGGCCGCCACCCCGGATGCGTCACGTGGCGTCAAAGCTCGCGCCGAGCCGTAGACCAGTGCCGCCAGTGCCGCGCCCGCCACCGCGCTGAGCAGGTTGGCGCGGTAGGCGATGCTGCCGAGCGGCACAATCCGCTGCCACAGCCCGCCCAGCACCGTCTGGAAGGCGTAGCCCGGTGGGTGGGCGATCCCCCAGATGTGCGGCACGAAGGTGTACTCGGCGGGGTCGCCGAACACCAGCCCCGGCGCGAGCGTCGCGACGTACAACCCCAGTGTCAGCACGAACACCGCCAGCCCGATCCACAGGTCGGCGCGGCGGGCGAGTGGATTGGCACCCTGTGATGTTTTCATGGGGCGGGATTATACCACCCCGCCGGTGGGGGTGAAGGTCGGCTCAGGGGGAAAGCTGCCGCTCCAGCACGTCCAGCGCGGTGAGGTTGTTGGAATCGACGACCAGCTCTCGCGCCCCGGCGATGCTTAGCCAGCGCGTCTCGTGGAACTCCTCCAGGTCGACCGTGAACGCCGTCCCGTCGGTCGGCACCAGGTACCACACGTCGAAGTGCCTGCGGCAGGGATGCGGCGGGTTGTTGATCTCGGTGATGGTCAGCAAAAACGGCCTGCCAGGCCCGGTGACTTCTCCGCTCACACCCAGCTCCTCAGACATCTCCCGTTCAAGCGTCTCGTGCAGCGTCTCCCCCCGGTCGACGTGGCCGCCGGGCGAGATCCACAGGCCGGACTTCTTGTGATGCACGATGAAAACCTGCTTCGTGGTGGGGTTGTAGGGCAGGAAGTAGACGCAGAAGTGCGTCACGCTGTCCTCGTCGTGGGTTAGGCGGCCCTGCTCGATGCGCTCGAAGAACCGCGCCCTGACTTCCGGCGTGCAGGGCGTCGTGGCGGCGACGGCTCTCAACTGCTCTGCCAGACGTTCGGGCATGAGTGCAGTCCCCAGGTTCAGTGGGCAAAAAAATACAGGACAGCCTTTTTCAGGCTGCCCTGCTGCTCTCGGATAACGTGGCTAGATGTTGGCGATGATGTTGCTGAACACGTTACCGATGGCGGGGCCGAGCAGTGTCAGGATGGCGATAACAACGACCGCCACCAGCACGAGGATGAGTGCATACTCAACCAGACCCTGACCCTCTTCGCGCGGAAGGAATAACATGACTACCTCTCCTATAGAATAAATGAATGAACGATCTCATACCTATAATAGCAGTTTCACCCAAGTGGCGCAATGGGACTCCAGGCCTAAGAGTGGCACCTTTATGTAATTGTAACTGTTTCTCGCCTCACACCCCACCCGGAAAAGGCGTGCCTAGCTCAGCACCCGCGCAATGAACTCTTGCATGCGCTCGTAGTGCGATCCCTTCCAGAAGACCTGGCCGCAGGCCCGGCAGCGGTGAAACTCGTCAAAGTGGCACCGTGTGCTGGGTGGAAGCTGGTCGAGGATGGCCTCCTTGGCGACGGGCTCGAGCATGCCGTTGCACTTCAGGCAGTGCTTGAAGGGTTCGACGAGGTCGGCCAGCGCAAAGCGCTCCGTGACCTCGACGATCTGCTGGCGGGGATCGGTGTTGCGCACGTAGTAGCCGTAGATCACGATGCTGCGCTTCAGCACGCCCACGTCGCGGGTGAGCAGGATGCGCTGCTCGTCGTGGGAGACCTGTGCCAGCTCGTCGTCGGGGTAATCGCCGCTGCGGTAGAGCGTATCGAAGCCCAGCATGCGCAGGTAGGAGGCCAGCCGCCCCAGGTGCGTATCGAGCACAAAGCGCGGTCTGCCCTGAAACGGCGGGCGCAGGCGGACCTTGTCTGCCCCATCGACGGCCTCAAAGTTGGGGTAGACGTGGATGTCGTCACCCCTCTGCACCAGGTAGCCAAAATTGACCGACTGGCCGTTGACGATCAGCAGCTCGATCTCGGCGTGGGGCACGCCCAGTGACTCGATCATGTCCTTGATTGAGGCTCGCCAGTCGAAGTAGTGGGTGATGGTGCCGTTCTGGGTTCTGCGGGGCAGGAAGAAGGTCAGCTCATCGTAGAAGTGGAACCGCGCGGAGTTCATCGTACGGCCTTTTGAGCAGCGTTCATGGCACCATTATTGTCCACATCGCGGAAAAGGGCAAAGTGGAGAGAAGCACCTACAACGCCAGCCGGTACTGCCGGTAGCGACGGTAGACGTAACCGCCGAAGCGCCGGGCGAGTTTGGTGGTTTGCGGATTGTCTGCCCCGGTCAGCGAGAGATCCACCCAGGTGTAGCCCTTGCGCAGGATAGCGCGGCCCATCTCCAGGAACATGACCGCCTCCAGCCCGTAGCCCCAGTAGTCGGGATCCATCGCCAGGATCTTGAAGCTCACGCCGGTGATGTGCCGCTGTGCCAGTGCCAGCCGCAGGTAGTCCCAGGGATGGCGCAGCCCGTTGGCGTGCTTGAGCGCCTCGGCGATGTTGATCAGCCCCAGCGCAAAGCCGACCGCCTGGCCGTCCACCTCGGCGATGAAGGTCAGCTCCGGGTCGAGGATGGGCTTGAGATCCATCGCCTGGGCGCGGAACTCGGCCATCTCGATGGGGATAAAGTCCGGCAGCACAGACAGCGACTTATTGTAGACCGCGTGCAGCCGCTCGATCTCGCGATCCCACTCCTCGGGACGGGCGTGGCGGATGGCGTCCGGGCCGCACCGTCTGATGGCGCGTTCGGCGACCCGGTGCAGAACACGCGGGGCGTTCGCCATGTCGGGCTCAAACTGCGCCATGTCGACGCGGTAGGCCAGCGACTCCTGTCCACCCTCGAAGCCGTAGCGCTCGGCAAAGGCCGCATAGTAGGGCGGCATGTGGCCCATCATGATCGCGGGCGCGTACTCGAAGCCCTCGACCAGGAAGCCGGGATCTTCGTTCACCGTGAAGCTGTGCGGCCCGTGAAGCACGGTCATGCCGCGCTCCCGCGCCCACTCGCGGGCGTGATCCCACATCGCCGCCGCGACCCGGTAGCCGTCGGGCAGCACCTCGAAGAACCCGAAGATGGCCGCCTGCTCGCCCATGTCGCGGTTGCGGGCGTGGTCGATGGCGAGGCCGATGGTGCCCACCACGTCACCGTCCTGTTTCGCCAGCCAGAACTCGCCCTCGCCGTAGCTGAAGAAGGCCGCCGTGCCGTCGAGGTACGCCTTGCGCTGCGGCCAGATGGGGGGTACCCAGTGGGGGTCGTCGCGGTAGACCTGCCACGCGAAGTTGTAGAAGGCGCGCCTGTCGGCGTTGGTCTGTACAGGTGTGAGTGTCAGTGTCATCCGGGCTGCTCCGTTGGCCGGGTAGGAGAGGGTAACATGGGGGCATTGTACACCAGACAGGCCGGGAATCGCAGCCAACCGAACATTTTCCCCCAACCCGGTGTACAGTTATATGCGTCGACGCGACGAGACACTTTGACACGGAGATACATCACATGGACCTGATAAGTCGCTGCCGGGCAGGTGACGACGGGGCGTTTGCGGCGCTCTACGACCGGCACAAAAACCTGGTCTACAGAACGGCCATCCTGATGCTCGACGACCCGCAGGACGCGGAGGACGTGCTTCAGGAGGTGTTCATCCGGGTGTACCGGTCGCTCGCCTCGTACGACCCGTCAAAAGGCGCCTTCACCACCTGGCTGCACCGGGTCACCGTCAACACCTGTCTGAACCGGCGCAGGCATCGCCAACGCCGTCCCCGGCTGCTCTCGATGGGCCAGGTTGAGCCGGGCCGACTCGCCCAGGAGCCGCCTTCCGTCGAGAGGGTGGCCGAGGATCAGGCGATGCAGCGGGCGCTGCGCGGGCTGAGCGATAAGCTGCGCGCCACCGTCGTGCTGCGCTACGGGTGGGACCTGTCGTATGCCGAGATAGCCCAGGTGCTCGATCTGCCAATCGGCACGGTGAAATCCCGGCTGCACCAGGCGCTCACCACGCTGCGCGCCGAGCTTGGCCCGGAGGACGATGAAGCTACTCTGCCTGGAGCCTTGAGGCGTGAGGAGGCAAAAGCCAATGAGATGTGAGGAAGTTCGCAAGCTGCTCGTCGCCTACCTGGACGACGAGGTGAGCGCCTCAGAGGGAACGCTGATCCAGCTTCACCTGGGCCGGTGCCAGAGCTGCCAGGCCGAACTGGCCGCGCTCTGGAAGGCCCAGAGCCGCCTCCGCCGACACCTCAAGGCGCAGATGGCGCACGCCGCGCCGCCTGAGATGGCCTGGAGCCGGATCAGATCCGGGATAGGAGAAAATGAAATGTCCCTCAAACTTGACCCCACGCTCACCCGCAAACGGCGGCTGCGCCCGCTGGCGGTGGGCGTACTGCTGGCCGTGCTGCTGAGCCTGGTTGTCGTCACGGTGTCGCCCGTGCGGGCGGCGGTCGAGACGCTACTGCTGAAGGTCTTCCGCGGCAAGACGGACACCGGCCTCACCATCGTGGCGGTGTCTGAGTTCACGCCGCTCTACCCGGCTGCGCTGCCGGAACGGCTGTGGTACAACGGCTCTTTGCAGATCACCGGCGAGAGACCCGAAGACCACTACACCGAGCTGCGCTCCTTCAACGACCGGGAGTTCGTCATCCTGCACGAGACACCGGCCGTCGATCAGCCGCTGCCTGAGGGCGAGGCGGTTGACGTGAGCGGCCACGATGCCATCCTGATCTGCGGCCTGGCGGGCACGGTGGAACTCACCGGCGGCCCCCAGGAGAATCATATCCCCTCCGGTGGTAGTGGTGGTGGAGGTGGCGGAGGAGGTGGTGGTGGCGGCGGTGGTGGCGGTGGTGGCGGAGCAAGCCCGCCCGTCCCCCCGCCTGAGAGCCTCGACTACGTCGACGCCTGCCAGTTGGTCTGGGTGCAGGATGGCCTGCGCATCGAGATGCTGACCAACCTGCCTTACGAGGAGATGATGGCGGTCGCGGGGTCGCTGCAACCGGCGGAGCCTGTGCCCGAAGAGTAAGCGACGGCGTCCTGATCAAGTGGAATAAAGAAACAAACAGGGAGACCTGGCCGAAGCGGGCCAGGTCTCTCGATTTTGAGGCGCGGTATTCTTGAACGTCCGGGGCACTGAGCGAAAGCCCAGGCCGCCCGCTAGTCGTCGGTCGGCGGCTCGCGCCGGACATCCAGCCGGTAGTACATGGTCGCCAGTTCCGTAGGCGAATAATCCGCCTTTTCCTCCAGCCACCAGGTGATCACCTCCATCAGCGCGCCCGCCTTGTAATGCGACACGAACTCGATTGGGACGCCGTGTATCACCTTTGACACCACGTGCTTGGGTATGTTCCGGAGCATCACGTCGGCGATGTACTCGGTGGCGCGGTGGGCCAGAAGCGCGTGCCCCTGCTTGCCCAGCACCAGCCGCAGCAGGTCGCGGTTGGCGCTGGCGTACTCGAAGATGGCCAGGTATAGGTAGTAGAGCCGCGATAAGTCGTCGGCGGTGCTGGGGATGTACTCGTGTATCCTGTCGACCAGATCCCCGACGCTATCGGTGATAATCGTCCAGACGATGTCCTCTTTATCCTTGAAGTGGACGTAGAAGGTGCCGCGTCCCAGGTCGGCGCGGTCGGTGATCTCCTGGATGGTGACGGCGTCGTATCCCTGCTCCAGGATCAGCTCGGTGGCCGCCTGCTTGAGCCGGTCGCGGGTGCGTTGTTTGCGCCGCTCGAAGCGGTTCAGTTCGGTGTCTGTCATGCCGTGCTCCGTTCAAAACTGACACGTGTTCAAAACTGACGGCAAGTAAAAGTTCGTCCCGGTTGTGGCTTGAAATACCTCGCTGACTGAATTATACTACAAACATGACGATATGTCTATAAATGACAGAGTGTTCATAGATGAGGATTTGTCGTCATACGGGGGGAAGAGGCGGACGGAGCGAGGCTTATTTACCGGAACGACCGGGAGAGGGCGATAGTAATCGGCGATGGTAATCGACGTTCGATGGCAGAAAATCATCCGTGACCTGTGGGAGAACAAGGCCCGCACCGCACTGGTCGCGCTGGCGATAGCGGTGGGGGTGTTTGCGTTTGGCGTGGTCGGAACGGGGCGGCTGGTGCTTCAGCATGAGCTTACCCAGGCGTACGAGGCGAGCGACCCGGCTGCCGCCATCATGACCATCTCCGCGTTTGACGACGACCTGGTCAACTTTGTGCGCGGGCTGCACGAGGTGCGCGAGGCTGAAGGCCGCTATGAGTTCAGCGTCAATCTACAGGTTGGCCCGGACTCGTGGAACGAGTTCCACCTGCAGGCGGTTCCCGACTTCGAAGACATCCGGGTTGCCAGCTTCTATCCCGAAAGCGGGACCTGGCCGCCCCGGCGGCGGGAGGTGCTGTTGGAGCGGTCGAACTTCGAGATCGCGCACTTCCCGACCGGCGACCGGCTGCACATCGAGCTGCCCGACGGGCGCACACAGGATTTGCAGGTGGTCGGGGTGGTGCACGACATCGGGCAGTTACCTGCCCAGAATTACCAGGAAGGATACGGTTACATCACGTTTGACACGCTCGACTGGCTGATGGGCACGCGTGACTACAACCACCTGTACATCCGGCTGGTGGACACCGCCGACCGGGGCGAGGTCGAGCGCACGGTCACGTATATCCGGGAGCGCATCGAGAACGAGGGCTACACCGTCGCCAGCACCGACATCCCCAAAAGCCACTGGGGGATGAACATCGTCATGACCATCTCGGTGGTGATGGTCGTGATCGGAGCTTCCAGCCTGGTGCTGAGCGGCTTCCTGGTGTTCAACACCACCTCAGCCGTCCTCCAGCAGCAGCTCAAGCAGATCGGCATGTTGAAGACCATCGGGGCGCGCAGCAGGCAGTTGATGATGGTCTACCTGACCACGATGGTCGTCTACGGGGTGCTGGCCGTGCTCGTGTCGGTGCCGCTGGGCGTGCTGGGTGCGCGGGCGTTCACCAACGTGGTGGCTAACAGGGTCAACTTCGACATCGTGTCCTTTGAGCTCCCGCCGGTGATCCTGGTTATGCAGATCATCGCCGCCTTGATCGTGCCGGTGGTGGCGGCCATCTTCCCGGTTCTGCATGGGACGCACATCACCGCCCATGCCGCGATCTACGAGCAGGAGGTCGGCGAAGCCCTGATGAAGAAAGGGATGATCGACGGCCTGATCGAGCAGATCAAGGGGCTGCCGCGCCCGCTGATGCTCTCGCTGCGAAACACCTTCCGCCGCAAGGGGCGGCTGAGGCTGACGGTGGGCACGTTGATCGTGGCCAGTGCGGTCTTCATCTCGATCTTCAGCGTGCGGGTAGGGCTATTTTCTATGGTGTTCAACGTCCTGAGCCTGATGAATTACGACGCGCACGTGGATTTCATGGGCTACCATCGCGCCGAACTGCTGGAGCGCGAGGCGATGCGCGTCGAGGGCGTGGTCGACGCCGAGGCGTGGTGCGTCGGGAGCGGCCAGCACATCCGGCCCGATGAGAGCGAGGGGCCGAACATCATCGTCTTCGGGATTCCGCCCGAATCGCCGTACACAGACCCGGTGATCTTGCGCGGGCGGTGGCTGCGACCGGGCAACGTGAACGAGGTTGTGCTGACCGATGACATGATGATCGACAATCCCGACCTGCGAATCGGCGGGGAGATAACGCTCAAAGTCGGCGATGACGAGGAGACGCTGGTGATCGTCGGCGCGGCGGCACCGTTAGGCTCGCCCGTCATGAGCGGGTTCGCCTACGTCACCGACGAGTTTTACCAGCGGCACTGGTCGGGGATGGGGCAGGCCGACCGGCTGGTGGTCGAGACGGACGATCACAGCATCGCGTACCAGTTGCACGTCGCGCAGGAGCTTTCCGATCACTTCAAGGACGTGGTCGGGCTGCCCGTTGCCAGCACGGCCTCCATCGGCTCGTTCAAGGACGGCATCACGGCCAACTTCAGCATCATCGTGCAGATCCTGATGATCATATCGCTGCTGCTGGCGCTGGTCGGCGGGCTGGCGCTGACGGGGACGATGAGCCTGAACGTGCTGGAGCGCACGCGCGAGATCGGCGTGATGCGGGCGGTGGGGGCGTCGAACGGCTCGGTGTGGCAGATCGTGATCGTCGAGGGGATGATCATCAGCCTGATCAGCTCGCTGCTGGGCGCGGTGCTGGCGATCCCGGTCGGCAAGGCGATGAACGCCGCCGTCGGTGCCGCGTTCATTAACGGCCCGCTGGAGTACCACTACTCGCTGGTCGGCGCGGCGGTGTGGGGGGCCTTCTCGATTGTGCTGGCGGTGGTGGCGTGCTGGATGCCCGCCTGGCGCGCATCCCGGATCAGCGTGCGCGAGTCGCTGGCGTATGAGTGACGTATCTTTGAGGGAAGTTGGCAGTATGATCGGTATATTGAGACCCAGACCAGTCGCCACGTCCGCCCCGGACGATAACCCAGGTCACCCAAACGGGGACGCTCAGATCGAACTGCGCGGCCTGGTCAAGACCTACCAGACGACCTGGGGAAATTTCCCGGCGCTGAAGGGAATCGACCTGACCGTTCGCCCCGGCGAGATGGTCTCGCTGATGGGCAAATCGGGGGCGGGCAAGACGACGCTGATCAACATGCTCACCGGCATCGACCGCCCGACCGCCGGGGAGGTGATCGTTGGGGGCGTGCTGCTCAATGACCTGAGCGAGGACAAACTGGCCCTGTGGCGCGGCCTCAACCTGGGCGTGGTCTTCCAGTTCTTCCAACTGCTGCCCACGCTGACCGTCATGGAGAATGTCAAGGCCCCGATGGACCTATGCGGCAAATACGCCCCCCGGGAGCGCGTCGAGCGGGCCATGCACCTGCTCGACATGGTAGGCATCGCCGAACACGCCCACAAGCTCCCCTCGGCGGTCTCCGGCGGGCAGCAGCAGCGCGTCGCCATCGCGCGGGCGCTGGCCAACGACCCGGCGGTCATCGTGGCCGACGAGCCGACGGGCAACCTCGACTGGGCCACGGCAGACGCGATCTGGGCGATCTTCGAGGATCTGGTGAGCCGGGGCAGGACACTGCTGCTGGTGACGCACGACGAAGACCTGGCCCGGCGCGCGCGGCGGCGAGTCGAGCTGGTGGACGGCCAGATCGTCGGCGACCGGGTGCTCCAGGCGTGAAGGGGCTGCCGGGACGCGCACGAAGCGTCACCCGGTCGGCCACCGGCTAAAAAGCGCCCCCCTATCCGGACAGGACAGGGGGGCTTGCAACTAGGGAAGGGGTCGAGCTTTGCGTAAATTACGCTAATGCTTTGTTCAGTTGGTCTTTTACAAGTTGTTGCTCAGGCCCTCACCCGCCTTCGCCCGACCTGCGGTCGCGCTCAGTCTGCCCTCTCCCTCAGGGAGAGGGCGAATCGAGGACGGCCTAGCCGTCCGAGATGGGTGAGGGCAGTGTCGCAATCCACACGATCCAGGTTAACAGAGCATCCGCGTTGTTACCTCATAAAATTGTCAAAGTTCATCATGGGGGGACGGATGAGCCATTACGCTAATTCACCCGCTCGAAGATCCCCGCCGCGCCCATGCCGCCGCCGATGCACATCGTCACCAGCCCGATGGTCAGGTCGCGGCGCTCCATCTCGTACATGATCTGCACGGTCAGCTTGGCCCCGGTGCAGCCCAGCGGGTGCCCCAGCGCAATCGCGCCGCCGTTGACGTTGAGGATGTCGGTGTTGAATTCGAGCGTGCGGACTACGGCCAGCGACTGCGAGGCAAATGCCTCGTTCAGCTCGATCAGCTCGATGTCGTCCAGGCTCATCCCGGCCAGCTTGAGGGCCTTGGGCGCGGCCTCAATCGGCCCGATGCCCATGACCTCCGGGCGGACGCCCGCCACGGCGAAGTGGCGGAACTTGAAGCGCGGCTTCAGGCCCCGCGCCTCGGCCTGTTCGCGGCTCATGATGATCACGCCCGCCGCGCCGTCCGAGAGGGGCGAGGAGTTGCCTGCCGTCACCGTGCCGCCCGGCTTGAAGACCGGTTTGAGCGCGGCCAGCCCCTCCGGCGTGGTTTCGGGGCGCATGTGCTCGTCCCTGTCAAAGACGACCGGTTTGCTCCTGCGCTCGCCGTCCTCGTACCACACCTCCTCGAACTCGTAGGGCACGATCTGCCCATCGAAGCGGCCCGCCTCCCAGGCGGCGACTGCCTTCATGTGGCTGTGGTAGGCGAACATGTCCTGATCCTCACGGGAAACGTCGAACTCGTCGGCGACGTGTTCGGCGGTCAGACCCATGCCCATATAGACGCTGGGATCATGCTCGGCTATGTAGGGGTTGGGAGAGATGCGAAACCCGGTCATCGGGATCTGGCTCATCGTCTCGATGCCGCCCGCGATCACGATGTCGGCATCCCCAGCCATGATGCGGTAGGCTGCCGTGGCAATGGACTGCAGGCCCGACGAGCAAAAGCGGTTGATCGTCTGGGCGGGTACGCTGACCGGCAGCCCGGCCCGCAGCGTGATCACGCGGGCGATGTTCAGCCCCTGCACCTCCTCAGGGTAGGCACAGCCGAGGGCCACGTCGTCGATCTCCTCCGGGGCGATGGCCCCCTCCACGCGCCGCATCAGCTCGTTGATGACGGTCGCCATCATCTCGTCCGAACGAACGTTGCGGGTGGTTCCCTTTTTTGCGCGGCCTACTGCCGTCCGCACTGCTTCGACAATCACTGCTTCTCGCATCGTATTCTCACTCCATCTGGTTCAGGCTGTCTCATACCTGCCAATACCATCCGCTAGTTCCGCAGCGGCCTGCCGGTCGTCAGCATGTGCATGATGCGCTCAACCGACTTGGGATGCTGCATCAGCTCGACGAACGCCGCGCGCTCCAGGTCGAGGATGTACTGCTCGTCCACCCAGGCCGGGCCGGAGAGGTCGCCGCCGCACAGGACCCAGGCGATCTTGCCCCCGATGAAGGCGTCGTGCCCGGTGGCGTAACCGGCGTCCTCCAGCATGAAAAGCTGCGTCCGCATCGCGGCCAGCAGGTCACGCCCGGCGGCGTAGATCTTCTCCGGCATCGGCGGGCGATAGCCGCTTTCGTACAGGTGCAGTGCCTCACGCTTGGCCTCGTAGAGCAGGTGGTCGCGGTTGATGACGATGCGGTCGGCGGGGCCGAGGAAGCCCATCTCGCGCGCTTCTTCGGCGCTCATCGAGACCTTGGCCAGCCCGACCAGCTCAAACACCTTGGAGAGTGGCGGCAGCGGGTCGGCATCTTTGACGCGCATCACCGGGTTGACGACGCGGCGCAGCAGCTCCTTGCTGCCACCGGCAGCGGGCACCAGCCCCACGCCCACCTCGACCTGCCCGATGTACAGCTCGGCGTGGGCGACGATGCGGTCGGCGCACATCGCCAGCTCGGCCCCGCCGCCCAGCGCCCTCTGGAATGGCGCTGAGACGACCGGTTTGGGCGCGTAGCGCAGGCCGAGCATCATCTGCTGGAACTGATCGACCATCCCCTCGACGACCTCCGCCGGGGTGATGTCCTTCCGGGCCGCCTCCTGCTGGATGGCCCCCAGGTCGAGGTTGGCTCCGCCGCAGAACAGGTCGCCGTCGTTGCCGATCACCAGCCCGTTGAAGTCGGTCTCCAGCAGATCGGCGGCGCGGTAGCCCATCGCGATCACGTCGGGGGTGAGCGTGTTGGCCTTGGTGTGGATCTCGAACAGCGCGATCCCATCGCCCATGTCGACGATGCTGGCCCCGTCGTTCTCCTCGACCGCGCGCTCGCGTGCCTTGAGCACGTTCACCACGAGCGCCTTGGGCTTCTCCTCAAGCGGGACGTAGTCCTGCGCGTCGGGCCGGTAATAGCCGACGGGGACGCCGTTCTCGTATTGGTAGAAGGTCTCATAACCGGCGGCCAGCATCTCCTTGACCCACTCCGCGACCTCGAACCCGGCGGCCTCTATCTTCTCCACGCTCCCGGCGACGCCCAGCGCGTCCCACATCTCGAACGGGCCAAGCTCGTGGACGAAGCCCCACCTG
Organism: uncultured Anaerolineae bacterium; assembly: GCA_964603985.1. Taxonomy (GTDB): domain Bacteria; phylum Chloroflexota; class Anaerolineae; order Aggregatilineales; family UBA3940; genus CAZRXG01. The sequence goes on from CAZRXG010000004.1 coordinate 74,752, forward strand.
AGCGCGCGGTCAACGGCGATCAGGTCATCGGCGATCTCCGGGATGCGGTGCGCGGCGTACGTCAGGAAGTTGTAGATCGCGTTGCGGACGAACTCCCCGGCGCGGTCGTCGGCCTCGGTCATGGCCTTGATGCGCGCCCCGACCGGTTCCAGCTTGCGGAACTTGCCCACCGAGTCGAAGCGCACCTTGGCGGGCGCGGTGTACTCCAGCGTGTCGAAGTCCAGCGTCCAGAACTCGCGCTGGCCGTCGACCATCGTCATTTTGTAAAAGCCCTGGCCCGCCTTGTTGCCCAACCGGCCCTGCTCGACCATCTGATCCACGATCTCCCTGATCCTGGGCCGGGCCAGCAGGTGGCGCGATTCGTCGTGCGGGATGGCCTCGTACAGGTTGGTGTTGACGTGCTTCATCACGTCCATGCCGACCAGGTCGAGCAGGCGGAAGGTGGCGGTCCTGGGCCGCCCGATCAGCGGGCCGGTCAGGCTGTCCACCTCTTCGATGCTGTAGCCGTGCTCCAGCGCGTAGCCAAAGTCGTGCGCGCCTGTTGCCGAGAAGAAACGGTTGGCGATGAAGTTGGGCGTGTCCTTGCAGATCACGACGCCCTTGCCCAGCACCTCCTCTCCGAAGTCCGTCATCGCCTCGACGACTTCGGGCAGTGTGTCGGGGTGGGGGATGATCTCCAGCAGCTTGAGGTAGCGCGGCGGGTTGAAGAAATGCATCCCCAGGAAGTGCCGGCAAAACTCCTTGCTCCGGCCCGCCGCGATGTCGCGGATAGGCAGGCCGGAGGTGTTGGAGGCGATGACGGCCGTCGGCTTGCGCACAGCCTCCAGGCGCTCCATCAGCCCCTGTTTGATCTTGAGATTCTCGACGATGGCCTCGATGATCCAGTCGGCTTCGGCCAGGCGGTCGAAGTCGTCTTCCAGGTTGCCCAGCCGGACGAGTGCCGCCCTCTCCGGGGTGTAGAGTGTTGCCGGGCGCGCCCTCAGGACGGCCTCCCATCCCTGGCCGACGATCCGGTTGCGCACCGCCGGGTCGTCGAGCGTCAGTCCCCGGGCCTCTTCTTCGGGAGTGAGTTCACGGGGTACAATATCCAGGAGATCAACCGGGATGCCAACGTTCGCCAGATGGGCGGCCAGCGCGCCCCCCATCGTGCCTGAGCCGATCACCGCAGCACGGCGAATCTGGTAAGGCATAGTCTGTACTCCTTAATACTTACAGTTAATAGGACGCGACTTTGAGGATAAGCGGGCGTACGGGATCTGTACTCATTAAAGCATAAATCGGGTGGGGATTCAAGCCTACCGTCCGGTCGGTCGGTTTTTGGGCCACCCGGCCCGCCGCGCCGCGCGAACCGCCGGTTCACATCCAGAGCACGGCTCAGGAGGAGCACATGAACACAGAGCAATCGGCCCAGGACACGGGCACCCCAGGCGGCACCAGAAGCGACATCATGCGACTGGCGATCCTGCTCTTCGACCACATCGAGGGGCAGATCAGCCTGGCGGACACCAAGACCCAGTTCACGCTGGCCGCCGACACGTTGCTGGCGGCTGCGCTCACACTGTCAGGTCGGGGGATGGCCTACAACATCTTCGACCCGGCTGCGCCGGTCGGCAGCCGCGTGGCAGCCGGGATCAACCTGCTGACGCTCGCCGCGCTGGTCGTCTCGATCTACTACGCAGCCCTGGCCGCCAGGCCGACCCTGAACGTGCCCAAACACAGCCGGACGCTGTTCTACTTCGGGCACATCGCGCGGCTGGGCGAGCGGGAGTTCCTCGACGTGTTCCCGGCGCAGTCAGAGGTGGAGATGCGGGAGGGTATCCTGGTTCAGGTGCACGCCAAGTCGGTGATCGCCAACCATAAATTCACGCGGGCGCGCCGCAGCATCAGCTTCCTGATCCTGGCGCTGGCCCTGTGGGCGCTGCTGCAAGTCGTCGTGGCGTTTCTGCCCTGAACCGGCGGGGCTGCGGGGTGACGGTGGTTCGGCGCGGGGGAATATCCCCAGAAAGGCGAAGTGTGATAAACTATAGGTTGTAGTGTGTGTTCGGGATGCCACAGGTGGGAGAGAACCAACCGTGTTGATCGGCCATACGCTCAAAGACTGCTATATCATCTACGACCGCCTGGGAGTCGGGGGCGCGGCCACCGTCTACCTGGCGCGGAACAAAAAGTCCGGCCAGATGGCTATCGTCAAAGTCGTGCACCCGCACCTGGTCAACGACCGCTTCATCGGTCGCTTCGAGCGGGAGATCGATCTGCTTCAGAAGCTCGACAACCCGCACATCATCAAGCTGTACGACTGGGCGCTCAAGGAACACAACAAAGAGCTTAACCAGGTGTTGAGCTACATCGTCGCCGAGTTCGTCGAGGGGCACACGCTGGCCGACATCGTCGACACGCGCGGCCCCCTCGGTGAGCCGGGGGCGCTGGCCGTCGCCCGCCAGCTTGCGCTGGGACTGTCTGACATTCACAAGCAGGGCATCATCCACCGCGACGTTAAGTCGCAGAACATCATGCTCACGCCCGACAACCAGGCCAAGCTGATCGACTTCGGCATCGCCAAAGGCTCCAACCACGCCACCCTGACCGACCCCTCTCACTTCGCCGGAACGCTCTACTACGCCCCGCCGGAGCAGATTCTCGAAGCGCACAACGTCGACCACCGGGCCGACATCTACGCGTTGGGGATCGTGCTCTACGAGATGCTGACCGCCACGCTGCCGGTCAAGGCGCGTGAGTTCGGCACGATTGCCTCGAAGGTCATCGCCGGGGACCTGGACCCCATCACGGGCGTCAGCGAGCCGGTTGAGGAACTGGTCAACGACATGATCGCCCACCAGGTCGAGGACCGCATCGCCTCGGCGGATGAGGTCGTCCGCCGCATCGAGCAGATCATTGGCGGAGCGCAGGCCCCCCAACTGGAGGATCGCCCGCCCCCGGCCACCACCGTGCTGACCAAGCCCGCCGTCCGGCCCGACGACACCCAGACCGGGCCGAGGTACGAGCTGGTAACCACGTCCGGACGGTCGATCCCGATCACGCAGTCGGTGATGGTCATCGGGCGGAGCCACCCTCGCGATGCCTTAACCCCGGACATCGACCTGTGGACACTGGGCATCGAGGGTGCCCGCACGGCCTCGCGCCGCCACTGCCGGGTCTTCGTCGAGAACGGCACGTACTACATCGAAGACCTGAGCAGCATGAATGGGACCTTCGTCAACGGCCAGCAGCTTGCAGCCGGCCAGCCCTACCCCCTGCAAGGTGGCGACGAGATCACTGCCGGTCGCGTGCTGCTGACGTTCCAGCTTGCTCAGAAATAGCGCGACCGGGCTTATCGCTGCTTTTGACAGGAGCCCTGTGGCACGCGATCCATGACCCGACCGGTTTGAAAGGATCGGGCAAATGATCAAAGATACCGTGCGTCAGGTCGTGGTGGCGCTGTCCACCGTCGTCACGCTGACGGTCAACGCGCTCGCCAACGCCCTGCCCCTGAACGGGCAGACCACCGGTGAGATCTCAGACCGCTTTGAGGTGTATTTTGTCCCGGCAGGCTACGTGTTCTCGATCTGGTCGCTGATCTACGTGCTCCTGATCGCGTTCACCGTCTACCAGGCACTCCCGGCGCAGCGCGAGAACCCCGCCTTACGCCGGATCGGCTACCTGTACGCGCTGAGCTGCCTCGCCAACTCGGCCTGGATCTTCCTGTGGCACTACGAGCTTTTCCCGCTGACGCTGCTCGCGATGCTGGCCTTGCTCGGCCTGCTGATCGCCATCTACCTGCGCCTGGGCATCGGGCGGACACCGGCCTCCTCCGGCGAGCGCTGGCTGGTTCGGCTGCCGTTCAGCGTCTATCTGGGCTGGATCACCGTCGCGACCATCGCCAACGTAAGCTCGCTGCTGTACTTCCTGGAGTGGGATGGGTGGGGGATCAGCCCCGAAGCGTGGACGGTGATCATGTTGATCGCCGCGACGGCCATCACCGCCGCGACGCTGTTCACCCGCCGGGACGTGGCCTACGGGCTGGTCATCGTGTGGGCCTTTGCCGGGATCGGCGTCAAGCACGCCGGGACGCCGGTTGTCAGCCCGGCGGCCTGGGTGGCAACTGCCGTCGTTGCCGTGATGCTGCTGGCGCTGGCGCTGCTGGTCGATCTGCGCTCCAGGCAACCGGCTATCTAGAATGTCGTCTCATCCGCCGGGGCGCTCATAAGAACTGAGCGCCCTGCGGCCCTACCGGACAAACGTCTCTGACCGCCCCGCGAGCGCGTCCGCGATCCGTTCGCGGTGGTGCTCCATCAGATCCATCTGCTCGATCTCGTCCAGCGTGAAGTAGCCGAACCCGGTCGTCTCGCCGCTGAGACCCAGTTCCCCGCCGATTACCTCGGCTTCAAATGAGAATGACACCATTTGAAAGTGGTTGCCGTCCGCGTATTCGAGCACCCAGTGAGGTGTGGTGTACACCCCGAGCAGCCGCCCGACGCGCACGCGCAGGCCGGTTTCTTCCAGCACCTCGCGGGCGCACGTCTCGGCGATGCACTCGCCCGGCTCCATCGCCCCGCCGGGCAGGCACCAGCGCCCGTTGTCGGCGCGGCGTGTCAGCAGGATCTTTTCCCAATGTGCGTCGTAAATGATGGCCGAACTACCGACCAGCAGTTCGGCGGTCTTGCCGATGCGTTCCCCCTGAATGATTCTTGCCAAGTTGGTTCTCTCCTGTACGGGTTTCCCATATCCTCTGGGCCAGCGCCAGCGCGCGTGCCGGTGCATCGCCCACGTAGCCTGAGGCGTCCATCAGCGCCCGGATCTGCTCCCCCGGCAGATAGACAGCCAGCGCCGGATCGGTCGCCAGCGCCTCGGCCAACGGATTGGCCTCCCCGCGCCGAATCGTCTCCCAGGCCGTCATGCTGTGCTCGCGGATGCGTTCGTGCATTGCCTGGCGATCCGCCCCCATGCGGACCAGCTCGACCAGCACCCGCTCCGACGCGGCAAACGTCCCCCACCGCGCCATGTTAAACGCGACCGCCCGCTCGTCGACGCGCAGCTCGCGCACGATGCGCGTCACCACGTGCAGCATCTCGTCCACTGCCAGGAACGCCTGTGGGATGATCACCCGCCGGTTGGCCGAGTCGTCGAGCGTGCGCTCCAGCAGGCAGTGGGCGGCGTTGTCCCACGCCACACGGGGCAGCGCCGCGACGAGCCGCCCCAGGCTGTCGAGGTTCTCGGCCTTGACCGGGTTGCGCTTGAACGGCATGGCCGACGATCCCACCTGCCGCGCCCCAAACGGCTCCGACCACTCGCCCACAGCCGGGCTTTGCAGCAGGCGCAGGTCAAAAGCGAAGCGGTACAACGTCCCGGCCGGCCCGGCCAGCGCCGTGATCAGCGCCCAGTCCTGGCGGCGGGGATAGGTCTGCGCCGAGACGGGAAACGCCTCCAGGCTCAGGGCCGCCATCACCCGCGCTTCGAGCTCGGCGGGCGACAGGCCCGTCCCGGCCAGCAGTTGGGCGTAGCTGGCCGCCGTGCCCACCGCCCCCTTGATCCCCTTGCCGCGCAGCCCGGCCCGCACCCGCCGCAGGTCGGCCTCGTCGGCCAGCAGATCCTGGGCGTAGGTGGCGAGGCGGTACCCGACCGTCGTCGGCTCGGCGGGCTGGAGGTGCGTCCACCCGATGCAGGGCATCTCCGCCCAACGCTCGATCTGCCCGGCGAAGGCGCACAGCAGCCCATCGAGCGCCGCCAGGAGCAGGTCGAGCGCGTCGCGCTGGCGGGTGACTTCGGCGTTATCCGAGATGTCCATGCTCGTCGCGCCCAGATGGATGATCCCCCCGCCGACCGGGCACTGCTCGGCAAAGGTCCGCACCTCCGCCATCAGGTCGTGATGGATCTCGGCCTCGATCTGGTGCGCCCGCGCGATGTCGATCTGGTCGGCGTGCGCCCGCAGGTCGGCGACCTGCCCGGCAGTCACCAGCCCCGCCGCCGCCTGCGCTTCGGCCAGCGCCACCCACACCCGCCGCCAGCGGCGACGCTTCTCCACCTCGGACCACAGCGCGCGCATCTCGTCGCCGCCGTAGCGCCACGAGAAGGGCGATTCGTATTCGGGGGTGCCATCATCAGGGGCCATGCTTACCCACTCCACAGCCATCAGGGCGTCGCGTGTCTATTCTACCGGCGATATGCGTCTGGCCGCCATTTGCCGGATCGTGCCTCGCCGGGTATGCTTTTGCAACTCCACCACAGAGAGGACCTATGACTGCCTACGCCGGACACATCGCAGCGCTGGCAACCTCGGTTGCCTGGACGTTCACCTCAACCTTCTTCACGCTTTCGGGGCGGCAGGTTGGCTCGATGATCGTCAACCGGACGCGGCTGCTGCTGGCCGTCGTCTTCGTCACCCTGATGCACTGGCTCACGCAGGGCCAGCCGTTCCCCGTTGACGCCGAGCCGTTTCGCTTCGGCTGGCTGGCGCTCTCCGGGCTGATCGGCTTCGTGTTCGGGGACGGGTGCCTGTTCCAGGCTTTCATCATGCTCGGCCCGCGCCTGTCGATGCTGTTGATGGCGCTGGCCCCGGTGATCAGCGCCGTGCTGGGCTGGGTGCTCCTGCACGAGACGCTGGCCCCTTACGAGCTGCTCGGCATCGCGCTGACCGTCGGCGGCGTGGCGCTGGTCGTCTCGGAGCGGCGGAACGACGGGAATCCCGGCAATCAAGTCGAGACCCGCCACTACGTGCTGGGGGTGCTGCTGGGACTGGGGGCGGCGCTGGGGCAGGCGGGCGGTCTGGTGTGCTCCAAGCTGGGCCTGGAGGGCGATTTCTCGCCGCTGTCCGGCAACCTGATCCGGCTGACAACCGCCGCCCTGGCGATCTGGGCCTTCACCCTGCTTCGAAGACAGGCCCGTGCCAGCTTCGAGACGCTCAAGGCGCACCCCCGCGCCCTGTATGCGATCACCGGGGGCGCGATTGCCGGGCCGTTTGTGGGGGTGTGGCTGTCGCTGATCGCCATCCAGAAGGCTCCCCTGGGCGTCGCCTCGACGCTGATGAGCCTGCCGCCTATCTTCCTGCTGCCGGTTGGACGCCTGTTGTTTGACGAGCGCATCGGCGCGCGCGCCATCGCCGGGACGGTTGTGGCTATCGCCGGGACGGCGATCCTGTTCCTGTGAAGGAGCCGAGGAGCAACGCAGCGAAAGGCGAAAAAAAAACAAAACACGCCCGGCGAGTTGGTGCCGGGCGTGTTTTCGCTCCTCATTTTTATGGCAGCAGTTCGAAGTGCTCACAATGAGCTGGGCGATACAATCCGAAGTCGCGTCGGTCAAACGTCAGAATACGGGTGACGCTCAATCGCTCCGCCAATGCCATGATGCACGCATCGACAAAGTCGATCCGAGTGTCACTATACTTTGTGAGAATCTCCACAGCACGGTCGTAATCCTCCCCAATCAGATCGATCAGTTCTATCCGGCTTTGGCGGATGGCTTGCATCGTCGCGATGACCGCCTGGGTTCCACCAGCCCGATCCGCAAGGAAGGCAAGTTCAACCAGAGTAACTGCTGGAAGCAAAACCCGATCTGACAAAGCCAGGTAGAGCGCACGCGCTTCCGCGTGGAACCTTTCTCGCGGATAGATAACTGCGTAAACAAAACCGGTGTCGGCAACCGAATCCATGGCGAGTTAATCAGGCTGCCACTCGTCACGAATAATGTCATCTGCACAAGAGGCCACATTGTCCCCGGCCCCGTCGAACGCATCCAGCGCACCGATCAGCGGGTCGTTCATCCGTTCCCTAAGCTCCTCGACGGACTGCGCGACCATGCCGCGCAGCACCTCCTCGACCGTCACGTCCTGGAGCTTCGCCATGGCCTTCAGCACGCCAAGCACGTCCTCGTCAATCGAAACCGTCACGCTGACCATCGCACCTCTCCCCCACGCCACACCTTCTTACGCCCGTATTCTATCACGCCCCGGCGTGAAGCGCCCATCACTCCAAGTCCGGCCTTGTCCGATACGTCTCCCACGGCTTCGCAGCCTCAAACTGCTCGATGAGTGCCCGGTTGGCGTCCAGCGCCCGGTACGCCCGGCTGTAGCTGACGTGATACGACGGCCAGCCTGCCCGATCCCGCCGCCCGTCAAGCTGCTCCAGGTGGCGGTGCAGCCATGACCCGGCCATCTCCTCGACCTCCGGCCCATAGTCGTGCAGCAGCGGGACCAGGTACGGGGCCACGTCTGCCGAGAGGCTCCCCACGTATCCCACGTCCAGCTCTTCGCCGCGCTCGTAGCGCCGTAGATTCTGGCGCAGGATGAATACGTCCGGGTTCATCACGTCGAGCGTCACCGTGAAGCCAATCGCCACCACCAGCGCCACCGACGCAAACAGCGCCGTGCGCCGCGTGACCAGCAGAATCAGAAACGCAGCCAGCAGGACGGCGATCCAGACCGTCAGCACGTGCGAGTGTGTCCGCAGACGCGTGAAGCCGTAAGCTGCCTCGTACAGCCCCAGCCGCATGAACGCCGATGCCAGGATGATGATCGTCATCGCGATCATCAGTCCACAGCCGACCAGAAACACGGCGTGCTGCCGCTCCGTCTCGCGCCGCGTGGCGGCATCCAGTATCAGGATCAGCGCCAGTGTGATCAATGCCACTGCCAGCAGTTGGAAGAACCCCCGCCGCGCGTACTCGGAGTAGGTCAGCCCCTGGCGTGCCAGAAACGCCTCGCCGCCGAACAGCGCCGCGAACTGGATCGCCACGAAGATCAGGAACAGCAGGTCGATGCTGAACAGCATCACCGACACCTCGACCATCCCCAGCTTGACCGGCTTGGTAGCCGGTTTCGCTTCGGTGGCCTGGCCGGGCTCCGGGGTCTGGGCTGCGTCGTCCTCGCCCGCCGCCTCTTTCCCCGCAGACGGTTGCGCACTGAATATACCGGCCCACTCCTCGTCACGGGTGAGCGCGTAGGCCAGCAGGCCCATCGTCACCCAGGTCAAAACCAGCGTCAGGAAGGTGTGGCCGATCAGGTCCGGCAGGTTGAGCGCGTCTATGATGTCACCCAGGTACTTGTTGAAAAGCAGATCCGCCGAGGCGAACAGGAGCGTGAAGATGCACAGAAACGGCGCGGCGATCAGCAGCCCAAACGCCACCCGGCGGGCCGTGTCGCGGCTCCCGCCGTGCTCGCGGAGGTCTTTGATCCCCAGGTCAAGCAGCGGAAACGGGATCAGGGCGCTGAGCACGCCCCCCTCGAACAGCGCGCCGACGTACCCGCCCACGTTGAGGTGTATCACCGGGCGGGTGGCGAGGCGGTTTGCCAGCAGGAGGGTCAGCAGCAGCGTCCCGGCGATGTTCAGAAAGCGCAGGAACGGCGCGGCCCGCACCATCGACATCACCGCCAGATACAGAAGTGGGACAACCAGCCACAGGTTGGCCCAGACGAGCGGCGTCTTCTCGACGTACGCCAGCGTAAACAGCCCGATCAACAGGAGGCCGATCAAAGTCGGAAACGAGATGCCAACCGGTTTGCCATACAGCAGCAGGTCACCGATCAGTCCCAGCAGCAGCCCCACCGCCACGATCAGCGAGGGGAACTTCAAGCGCGCGATTCGTGCGAGGTTCATGGATTATCTCTCCTCTGGCCCTATGGTCGTATACCCCAAACCGTCACAAGCATAACTACCATTGTAGTCCTCATGGGGGGCAGTTTACCGCCTTTCCCCCGTCGATTGTCCTACGCCCCCTACAAGCTAAACACACCCAACCGCCCGAATCTGACGCGCTGATGCGCGCTCCGTGCGCGCTTGTGCAGCGCATCGGCGAGCGTGGCTCGTCAGCGCACCGGCGGGCGGTTGAAGCGGTGCGTCAGCGCCAGCCGCAGCGTGTCCATAATGGTGCGGGCGACCGACATCTTGGTCTGGCTGGGCTTGAGGTCGTAGCGCAGCACAAAGGGCACCTCGCCGAACCTGACCGACGGCAGGCGGTTGAGCTGGAACAGGATCTCGGCCATGCAGGCGAAGCCCTGTTCGGTGATGAAGTCCTGGCCGAAGGCGTGGTAGGCCCTTCGCAGCACGTCGGCGCGGTAAGCGCGAAAGCCGCACGAGTAATCCCGCACACCGCGCACCGGGAAGGCGACTCGGAACAGGATGCTCATCACCCGGCTGTAGACGCGCCGCATGAAGGGCACGCCATGCACCTCCGCCCCCGACCTGAAGCGCGAGGCGACCACAACGTCGTATCCGTCCCCCAGGCGTTCGATCATGCGGGGGATCGTGTCGGGAGGCTGCGTGTTGTCGGCGTCGAGCGTCACGATCACGTCGTCCGGCGCGGCGTCCTGCAGCGCCGTCTCAAAGCCGGTCTGGATGGCCTGGCTGAGGCCCTGGTTGCCGTCGTGCTGGACGAGTCTGATCCAGGGATGCTCCCCGGCGTGCTGGCGAACCACGTCCGCCGTGCCGTCGACGCTGCCGTCGTCCACCACGATGGTGCGCAGGTCGGGCAGGTCGGCGGCACGAACCGCCGCCAAAGCTTCGAGCAGGGGCGGGAGGGCAGTTTCCTCGTTATAGGCGGGCAGTACCACGATGATCACAGGGGTGTCTCCAGGTGGTCTGAAGTCGTGAACAAACGGCACGAGTATACCCTCGCACACAGTCCCATAACAAAACTCCAACGCCATACCTATATGGGAAATAATGGCTATTGTCTTTGAAAGGGGAGATTCTATAATCAGGTTAGACCAGTAACGACAAAAGGTCGAGTTGTGGTAGTACAGAATCGGTTAGTGGAAAAGGGTCTACCTGTTTCGTTGTGACATATGCAGTCGGGGATTTGATGGTAATGTCGTTACTGAGGCACTTCTCTGGCGCTGAGTGTTTTGCTGTGGCAGGTGTGAAGGGTGCCAGAGACACCGGGGTCATTCATAGATTGCGGAGCTACGTGGCACCATAAATCCGTGGATGTACCTGGGCCGGTTGCCCCCGTGCCCCCCACACGGTGGGCAACTCGCTTTTTATCGCCCTCGCCGTGCCCGTTTATCGCTTTTGCCGAATTGCATCTCCGCGTTTCTTAGGGTAGAATTCGCTCAAGCATGGTCGGGTGTCGGGTGGTTTGTGCCCGGCAGATGCGGCTCTTCGATGACTTCAGGTGATGGGTTGCTGGGTAGACCATTGCATACGGCCCGGACCGCGCCTTAGAGAGAAACTCCCTGTTTGACCTTCGTGCCAATTGTGCTATAACTGAACAAAGCCGCCAGGTGTTTCTCTTTGCGAAGCGCAGCCGCATCTAATCCCGCTCATTACTCGCTCGAACACGTGGAGTTACATCTGCACTAATCCCCCTGCAAGTGCTTGCAGGTTGCCCGGCACTTTCACGGCTCCGTTCTGCCTAACCGGATCAGATTGAGTCACGTAAAGCATAGCCGCTGACGAAGCCTATGGCGGAGTAAGCCATGGTGTGTCCGGATAACAGGTCAACAAGGATGCTCTTTTCAGGATCGAGACAGGCGTGCCATGACCGGATCACAGTCGCCTGATACGGCCACAATCGGCCCCACCGACCTGCGGGTCAGCCAGCTTGGCATCGGGGCCTGGGCCTGGGGAGGCCGCTTCTATTGGGGCAGCACCGACGAGGACGACATGCGGGCCGCCTTTGAAGCCGGCCTGGCCGGTGGGATAAACTTCTTCGATACCGCAGAGATGTACGGGAGCGGTCGGTCGGAGACGTTTGTGGGCCGGTTCCTGCACGCCGCCCGGCATAACGGACACGTCGTGGTCGCGACCAAGTTTTTCCCTTATCCCTGGCGGCTGGCAAAGGGCACCCTGATGCGCGCCCTGCGTCGCAGTCTGGCGCGTCTGGGGCTGGAGCAGGTCGATCTATACCAGATCCACTGGCCAAGCCCGCCTATGCCTGTCGCCACCTGGGTGACCGCATTGGCCGACGTGATCGAGGCCGGGTTGGCACGCTATGGCGGTGTGTCCAACTACAACGTCGAGCAGACTCGACTCGCCCACGCCATCCTGGGCGCGCGGGGCATCCCGCTCGCTTCAAACCAGGTTTCCTACAGCCTGCTGAATCGCGGCATCGAGCACAGCGGCTTGCTGGATGCCTGCCGCGAGCTGGGCGTCACCGTGATCGCCTACAGCCCGCTGGCGCAAGGTCTGCTGACCGGCAAGTATACCCCTGAGAATCCGCCGCCGGGCATGCGCAGCCGGCGCTACAACCGTGACTTGCTGGCCCAGATCCGGCCGCTCGTCGACCTGCTGCGTGAGATCGGCCAGGCGCACGGCGGCAAGACGCCTGCCCAGGTGGCCCTCAACTGGGCCATCTGCAAGGGCACTCTCCCTATTCCGGGTGCGAAGAACGCCCGCCAGGCCCAGGATAACGCCGGGGCGCTGGGCTGGCGTCTGACCACAGACGAAGTCGCCGCCCTGGACGCGGCAGCCGGGAACGTAACGTAGCCATGTAACCGACAACACTTGCTGGCTTTTCAGCATTTTACATCCCGCTTATAAAAGCAAGACAGGAAGACAGCTTATGAACATAGTAGACCTGGAAGCAATGACGCTGAACGACCTGCGTGAGATGGCGCGTGAAGCCGAGATCATGGGGTTCAGCCGCCTCAAGAAGCAGGACCTGATCCTGGCCCTGCTCCGCCACCACGCCGAGCAGCAGGGACACGAGCTGCGGGGCGGTGTGCTTGATATCATCGACGACGGGATCGGGTTCCTGCGTGCCGATCACTACCTCCCCGGCCCTAATGACATCTACGTCAGCCAGACGCAGATCAGGCGCTTTAACCTGCGCACCGGTGACATGGTGATCGGGCAGGTCCGTCCGCCCAAAGACAACGAGAAATACTACGGCCTGCTGCGCGTCGAGGCTGTCAACGGGCTTGACCCCGAACAGTCCAAGGTGCGCCCTTTCTTCGAGCAGTTGACGCCGATCTTCCCTGAGCGCCGCTTCAATCTGGAGACGAGCGGTCGTATCGTCTCGACCCGCCTGATCAACCTGATCGCCCCCATCGGGCGCGGGCAGCGCGGCCTGATCGTCTCGCCGCCCAAGGCGGGCAAGACGACCATCCTCAAGGACATCGCCAACGCGATCAGCAGCAACTATCCCGAAGTGCACCTGATGGTGCTGCTGATCGGCGAGCGCCCCGAAGAGGTCACCGACATGGACCGCTCGGTGGAGGCTGAGGTGATCGCCTCGACGTTCGACGAGACCTGGCAGAACCAGGTGCGCGTCAGCGAGATGGCGTTGGCCCGCTCAAAGCGGCTGGTCGAGAGCGGCAAAGACGTGGTCATCCTGATGGACAGCATCACCCGCCTGGCGCGCGCCTACAACCTGGTCGTGCCACCCAGCGGGCGCACACTGTCCGGTGGGCTGGACCCCAGTGCCCTCTACCCACCCAAGAACTTCTTCGGCGCGGCCCGCAACATCGAAGAGGGCGGCTCGCTGACCATCATCGCCACCTGCCTGGTTGACACCGGCTCCCGGATGGACGACGTGATCTACGAGGAGTTCAAGGGGACCGGCAACATGGAGCTTCACCTTTCGCGCAAGCTGCAAGAGCGCCGCATCTTCCCCGCCTTCGATATCGAGCGCTCCAGCACGCGCCGCGAAGAACTGCTGCTCGGCCCGGACGTGGTTCAGCGCGTCTGGCTGATGCGCCGCATGTTCTCCCAGATGGTCGCGTCGCCGCCCCAGGGCGCAGGCATGGACCTGTCAGCCGCAATCGAGGCGGTGATCAACCAGATCCGGCGTACCGAGTCAAACGAGCAGTTCCTGGAGCTTCTGACCACCGACGCCATAGACTGATCCGGGCATACCTGCGTCATCCGGGAGCGGAAATGGCAGCGAAAATCCGGCTTGACAGAGGCTATGGATTCGGCTACAGTTCACCCCATCTTTTGACGGAATAGTTGAGGAGCACGCATGAGAGAGATTACGGTAGCCACCGTGCAGATGAAGCCTGATCTGGGTGAAGTCGAAGACAACCTTGTCAAGATGTCGGATTTCGTGAGCAAGATCGCCAGCCAGCAAAAAGTTGACATCATCCTCTTCCCGGAGCTGGTCACCAGCGGCTACGAGTTGGGCGTCAAGTTCACGCAGGTCGCCCAGATCGTCCCCGGCCCCACCGTCAACCTGATGGCGCAGCGCGCCCAGCAGCTTGGCGTGTATATCGGCTTTGGCATGGTCGCCAAGGAGCGCGTCGAGAGCATCCTCTACGACGCGGCGGTGCTGGTCGGCCCTGACGGCGAGTTGATCGGCGAGTACCGTAAGGCCCACCTCAAGGGGGAGGAGCGGCTGGCTTTCCGCGAGGGCTACAAGCTGCCGGTCTTCGAGACTGAATTCGGCACGCTTGGCCTCATGCTTGGCTGGGACCTGGCTTTCCCGGAAGTGTCGCGCAGCATGACGCTCGACGGCGCAGAGCTGCTGTGTATCCTGGCAAGCTGGGATAAAGAGGACATTGAGGAGTGGAAGACTTACCTCAGGTCACGCGCTTATGAAAACGCCTGCTTTGTCGCCGGGGCGAATCGCGTCGGCGAAGACGTGACCATCGCCTTCGGCGGCGAGAGCATGATCGTCGGCCCGCGAGGCAAGGTGCACGCCTCGATGCCGTCCCGGGCTGAGGACAAGAAGGACGGCAGTAAGGGGTCCGGCGGCGAGGAGAAGGCTGAAGACAAGGACAAGGACGAGGACAAGGATAAAGGCAAGAAGGAAAAAGAGGAGTTGATGGAGGGCTACTGCGTGGCGCGCATCGATCTCGACGAGATCAAGAAGTGCCGCGAAGAGCTCCAGACGCTCCAGGCCCGCCAGCCGACCGCCTACCGCGCCCTGGTTCGGAAGTATTAACCCACCGGCACGCATTCGAATGGGCGAGGCATATCTCGTCCCCCGGAGAGACACTGCGGCGGCCTGACGCAATGGGTCGCCGTTGTCGTTGCGAACCGGGACACCGGATCGCGGCGCGCTGTGTCCTTTATCAGCCACCATACAGGACTGACAGCACATGGACTACATCGATCTCCGCAGTGACACCGTCTCGTGGCCCACGCCGGAGATGCGCGAGGCCATGGCCAACGCCGAAGTCGGTGACGACGTATACGGTGAAGACCCCACCGTCAACCGCCTCGAAGCCCTGTCCGCCGAAGCGGTGGGCAAAGAGGCGGCTCTGTTCGTCTCCAGCGGCACGCAGGGCAACCTGGCCGCCATCCTCACCCATTGCGGGCGCGGCGACGAGATGATCATCGGGCGGGTGGCGCACACCTTCCGCTCCGAGGTCGGCGGCGCGGCGGCGCTGGGCGGCATCCATCCCAACACCATCCCCGTCCAGCCAGATGGCACGCTCGCCCTGGAAGACATTCGCGCCGCCATCCGCGACCCCACCAACGTCCATCACCCACCCACCCGCCTGGTCTGCCTGGAGAACCCCAACGGCGCGGCGGGCGGCCTGCCCCTCACGGCGGCGTACACGCAGTCGGTGCGCGCCCTGTGCGACGAGCATGGCTTCAAGCTCCACGTTGACGGCGCGCGCATCTTCAGCGCCGCCACCGCGTTGGGCTGTGACGTCAGAGAGCTAACCGCCCCGGTGGACAGTGTGATGTTCTGCATCTCAAAGAACCTGTGTGCCCCCGTCGGCTCGCTGCTGTGCGGATCGGCGGAGTTCATCGAGCGCGCCCGCCGGGTGCGTAAGATGCTGGGCGGCGGAATGCGGCAGGCGGGCATCCTGGCGGCTGCCGGGATCGTCGCCGTCGAGCAGGTGAGTAAGCGCCTGGGCGAGGATCACGCCAACGCCCGCCGTCTGGCCGAAGGGCTGCTCCAGATCGAGGGCATTCACCTCGACCTGGACAAAGTGCAGACCAACATGGTCTTCTTCTCGATGGATGAGTCACTGCCGCTTGATGCCTACGAGCTGGCCCGCGTCGTCGAGCGTGAGCACAACATCAGGCTTGGCCCCACCGGCCCGCACTCCTTCCGAGCCGTCACCCACTACTGGATCACCCCGGAGCGCGTTGACATCACGCTCGACGCCATCCGGGAAGCGCTGGAGAACGCCTCGTGATGGTCGATCTCCCCGGCGGCTTCGGCGCAGAGGACGATGAGGACGGCGGCTTTCACTTCGCTGTCCATTATGGCGTTCCGCTGTTTCATGGCGGCGCGCCCCCCGACGCCCTCGCGCCGCCCATCCTGGCGGAGGTCGATGAGCTGGCCGCCCGCAAACCGGTCACGCCCGGCCTGCCGCCCCTGCGTCACTGCCCGCTGCCCTCGCCCGACGCCCTGCGCCTGATCGTCCCGCAGATCGAGGTTGCCCCGCCCCGGCGCGCGCCGGGCATCACCGGGCAGCGCGTCGACTTTCCGGTCGCGGGGCCGCCCCCCGTCCGCCGTCTCTCGCCCGCGCCCACCACGGCCCCCGCCGCCGACATCGCGCCGGATGCCGGGCCGGATGTTCGCGCGCCCACACCCGCGCCGGAGGAGGCGTTCACCCGCCCGGCCTTGCTTGAGCAGTTTGACCCGGTCTTCGCCTATCTGATTTATATGGCGCTTGGGCTCGGCACGCTGTTTCTGGACATTGAGACGCGCTACGTCGCGCTCTGGACGGTCCTGATCGCCCTCGGCGGCGCGCTGACCCTGCTCGACGCCGGAGAGCGACCTGGGCGCATCGCCACCGTCAGCCTGGCCTGGGGGTTCGGCATCGGGTTGGTGATCGGGCTGCCGATCTTGATTCTGGCCGGGCCGGGGCTGGCCGCGACCACTGCCATCCTCTTCCCCGGCGTTACCCCGGCCACCCTCTTCCAACTGCTGGCCTTCACCGGGCCGCTCGGCGAGACGCTCTTCTTCCGGGGCGTGCTGCAAGACCGGCGCGGCTTCGCGACCAGCGTCGTGGCCGTCGGGCTGGCGGGCGTTTTGCTTTACTGGCCCGCCGCCTCTGCCACGCCGGTTTACCTGGGCGTCGCCGCCGTCTTCTCGACCGCCCTGGCCGCCGTCTACAGCTACGTCAGGACGCGCTACGGTCTGGCCGCCGCTTACGTGTGTCAGGCGACGGCCAACCTGATGCTGATGTTCCTGCCGTTGCTGTTGGCGGGATAGGGCCAATACCCACACCACGTGTGCATATACCCTCTATCCGTGTGCTATAATCCGGTAATGAACCCTGCTTCTCGCATCGCGAGTGTGTGAGTCAAAGCGAAGGTGTGAAGAACATGGCCTCATCCGATACGCGCAACCCCGGCATCCCGCTCGACCTGGGCTGGATCCGCGAGTCCCGTGTGAACCGCAGCGCCGTCGAGCGGCGAGCCAGGACGCACACCACGCGGCGGTCGATCAAGAAGGAGTGGCAGGCGGCCTGGCTGCTGCGGGCCGTCACCTGCATCGACCTGACCACCCTCTCCGGGGACGATACCCCCGGCAACGTCCACCGTATGTGCGCCAAGGCCCGCCAGCCCGTCCGCGAGGACATCCTCAACGCGCTTGGCGTCGCCGATAAGCCGATCCAGGTCGCTGCCGTGTGCGTCTATCACAGCCGCGTCGCCGACGCCGTCAAGGCGCTCGAGGGCACCGCTATCCCCGTCGCCGCCGTCTCGACCGGCTTTCCAGCCGGGCAGAGTCCCTTCAAGCAGAGGCTGGCCGAGATCGGCTCGTCAATCGAAGCCGGTGCGCGAGAGATCGACGTGGTCATCTCCCGTGAGCACGTTCTCACCGGAGATTGGGAAGCCCTCTACGACGAGATCCGCCAGTTTCGCAAGGCCGCCGGGGATAACCATCTCAAGACCATCCTCGCCACCGGTGAGTTGGGCACGCTGCGCAACGTGTATATGGCGAGCCTGGCCTGCATGATGGCCGGGGCCGACTTCATCAAGACCTCGACCGGCAAGGAGAAGGTCAATGCCACCTTTGAGGTCGGCTTCGTGATGACACGCGCCATCCGTGATTACCTGGGGCGCACCGGCCACAAGGTTGGCTTTAAGCCTGCGGGCGGCATTAGCAGCGCCAAGCAGGCGCTTTACTGGCTGGCCCTGATGAAGGAGGAACTGGGCGACGAGTGGATGAAGCGCGACCTGTTCCGCATCGGTGCCAGCGGCCTGCTGACCGACATCGAGCGCCAGCTTTCCCACGCCGTCACGGGGCGTTACGCGGCACGGCATCACATACCGATGGGCTGATCGGAATGCCCCAACATTTGGGGGGTTGACTGTTTATCGCTGGCTGATCATAATATGAGGTGCGCCTAAATTTCCGGCAGCCGCTTTTGCACACCAACACACCATCGAAGGCCAGTCCCGGCAGTGCCGGATCTCAAACAGAGACCAGAAAACTGGAGGCAAATCATGCGTCGATTTATTGTTATCAGTGTCGGGCTGTTAATTGTCGTTGGGCTGGTCGCCGCAGTCCCTCAGCTTGCAAAGGCTGAAGAGGGGGAGGGCGAGCCTGTCACCGTGCTGGAGCCGGCTCCCGGCCAGGTGATCAGCCTCAGCCAGAACCTGGAGTTCTTCATCACCTGGACGCGCTACCCCGATGTGCTGTGGTACCAGGTGCGGGTTTACATGCCCCCCGACACGGACGGGGCGGAGCGCTTCATCGAGCACCGCTTCAACCCGGACACCGACAACGACTGGCGGCGCGAAGAGCCGCACCTGATGTTCAATACCGGCCTGCTGCCGATTGATGTCGAGTGCTGGGTGGTGGTACGGCCTTACGGTCCGTCGGAGAAGATGCTGGCCGAGTACACCGAGGATTACATGCCCACCGGCCTCACGATGGACTACTACGTCCCGCTCGCCCCACCCAGCGAGCCGGTGACGTTCACGGTCATCCCTTAGCCGAGGGCGTTCTGGTTGGTTTAGATAAATGAGACGGGCGCGGCATCACGCGCCACAACACGCGCCACAAGGAAAAGAATATGCCCCACCTGCTTGTCGCTCAACTGCGCTTTGCCCGCAGCGAGTTGGTGCGCTGCCTGGACGGCGTCTCCGAGGAGGACGCCGTCCGCCGCCTTATGCCGATGAACTGCATTAGCTGGATCGTGGGACACCTCGCCTTCCAGGAGCATACCTACTGGCTGCAACGGGCACAGGGAAAGCTTCTGCGCCCCGACCTGGAGGACCTAGTGGGCTGGGGACACCCGGCCAGCACGCCGCCCCTCGGCGAGATGTGGGACGCGTGGCGAACCATCACCGCTGCCGCCGACGAATACCTGGACAGCCTGACCCCCGACCTGATGCAGACCCACCTTAAGCAGGATGGCAGCCCCCTGCGGGAGAACGTGGGCACGATGCTGCTGCGCAACGTCTGCCACTACTGGTTCCACATCGGCGAGGCCCACGCCATCCGGCAGATGCTCGGCCACACCAACCTTCCCGACTTCGTGGGGAACCTCCCGGCCTACTTCCCGGAGCAGGGGCAGTAACTTCTCGCCGGGCTGCTATAATAGAGGCCGCTTCAGATGCGCCTTAAGCATTTATAGTCTGACCACGACGAAGGTGCCATCCGTCTGGCTCCTCCCCTCCCCCCAGCACCGTCAGGGCGCGGAATGTGGGGGAGGGGCCGGGGGTGGGGGGAAATAACAACCAGCTCGATTTGTTTACATAAGCTGTGTCGGGGGGGCTATGCACAACGACACACCACCAGACTGGGAGCGCTGGAATCCATCACCCGCGCAAAAACGCAGGATGCGTGACGCCGCTCGCGAAAACCGCAGGAATCCCACTCCTAGTGAAGTGCTTCTGTGGCAGGCCATACGGCGTAAACAACTGGACGGTCGCCGCTTCCGCCGCCAGGTGGCTATCGGCCCATTTATTGTGGACTTCTATTGCCCGGCAGAACGGTTAGCTGTCGAGGTTGACGGGCCAATACATAAGGCGCAAAAGGAGTCTGACAGAACCAGGCAAGAACTCATCGAGTCGTTGGGGATCCGCTTTGTGCGCGTCGCAGCAGAACAGGTAGAGCGGGACATGCCCAAGGTTTTGGAAGTTATTTGTTCGGCTTTCGCCCCCCTCCCCTGACCCCTCCCCCACGCTTCGCGGAGGGAGGGGAACTGTCGGCGATGAGTAAAGAAGCTTGAAAACAGAATCGACCGATTGATCCACCAGAGCTTGAAAGATGATCGTGAGCCATGCAAGGGAATGATTATGACCGTATCGGAGATCTTTGAAACAATGGCCTACGGACCCGCGCCCGAATCGCCCGCCGCCGCCCACGCCTGGCTGGACGAGCACAAGCGCAAATTCGGGCTGTTCATCAACAACGAGTGGGTTGAGCCGGGCAGCAAGAAGTACTTCGACAGCACCAACCCGGCCACCGGCGAGAAGCTCGCCCGCACCGCCCAGGCCGATCAGGCCGAGGTCGACGCCGCTGTCGAGGCCGCGCGGGAGGCATTCAAGGCGTGGAGCAAACTATCCGGGCACGCCCGCGCCCGCCATCTCTACGCCATCGCCCGCCACATCCAGAAGCACCACCGCCTGCTGGCCGTGCTCGAATCGATGGACAACGGCAAGCCGATCCGCGAATCGCGCGACATCGACGTGCCGCTCGTCGCCCGCCACTTCTACTACCATGCCGGGTGGGCGCAGTTGATGGAGACCGAATTGCGCGACTACCAGCCGGTGGGCGTCGTCGGCCAGATCATCCCCTGGAACTTCCCGCTGCTGATGCTGGCCTGGAAGATCGCCCCCGCCCTGGCGATGGGCAACACGGTGGTGCTCAAACCGGCCTCCTACACCCGCCTGACCGCCCTGCTCTTCGCCGAGATCGTCGCCGAGGCGGGCCTGCCGCCGGGCGTGGTCAACGTCATCACCGGCCCCGGACGGGCGGGCAGCATGATCGCCGCCCACCCCGACGTGGACAAGGTAGCTTTCACCGGCTCGACCGAGATCGGGCGCGTGCTGCGCCGCCTGACGGCCGGTTCCGGCAAGCGCCTGTCGCTCGAGCTGGGCGGCAAGTCGCCTTTCATCGTCTTCGACGACGCCGACCTCGACAGCGCCATCGAGGGCGTGGTCAACGCCATCTGGTTCAACCAGGGCCAGGTCTGCTGCGCCGGATCGCGCCTGCTCGTCCAGGAGAGCATCGCCGGGCACTTTTACGAGAAGCTGCGCCGCCGCATGGACACCATGCGCGTCGGCGATTCGCTGGACAAGAACATCGACGTTGGCGCAATCGTCGACCAGACGCAGTGGGACACAATTGATGGCTGGGTGAAGAAGGGCCTGAAGGAAGGGGCCGAGATGTATCAGGCCGCCTGCGAGTTGCCGGACAAGGGTCTCTTCTACCCTCCCACACTGCTGACGAACGTCGAGCCGTCGGCGGCGGTCGTGCAGGAGGAGATCTTTGGCCCGGTGCTGGTCGGGATGAGCTTCCGCACCCCCGACGAGGCGGCCGATCTGGCCAACAACACTCGCTACGGGCTGGCCGCCAGCATCTGGACCGACAACGTCAACCTGGCGATTGCCGTCGCTCACGAGGTCAAAGCGGGCAGCGTGTGGGTCAACTGCGCCAACCTCTTCGACGCCGCCGCAGGGTTTGGCGGTTACCGTGAGAGCGGCTTCGGGCGCGAGGGCGGCAAAGAGGGCCTGTTTGAGTATGTGCGCCCGGCCTGGCAGAAGCGGCCCCGTCCCAAACTCCCGGAGATGAGCGAGGACGGCAAGGGTAAACCCGAAGATGCCTGGGCGGCCCACGTCCCCGGTCGGCCCGCGCCCCTCGACGGCGACGCCGCCAACTCCCGCCAGAAGCCGTCGCGCCTGCACGGGACGCTGATGCCCATCGACCGCACGCCCAAGCTGTACATCGGCGGCAAGCAGGTCCGCCCCGACGGGCACTACAGCCGCGCCGTCTACGGGCCGGATGGGGAGAGCGTCGGCGAGGTCGGCGAGGGCAACCGCAAGGACATCCGGGACGCGGTCGAGGCCGCCCACACCAAGGCCGGTGAGTGGGCCAGCGACCGCTGGGCCGAGCGCTCGCCCCACAACCGCGCCCAGATCCTGTATTACATCGCCGAGAATCTGGACGCCCGCGCCGAGGAGTTCGCCAAGCGGATCGCTGCCATGACCGGCTGTCCCGCCAAAGCCGCCGAGTCTGAGGTTGAGATGGCCGTCGCGCGGTTGTTCACCTATGCCGCCTGGGCCGATAAGTACGGCGGCACCGTCCAGGAGACCGGCCTGCGCGGCGTCACCGTCGCCGCCTACGAGCCGGTCGGCGTGATCGGCATCGCCTGCCCGGATGAGTGCCCGCTGCTGGCCTTCGTCTCGCTGCTGGCCCCCGCCATCGCGCGCGGCAACACGGTCGTCATCATCCCCTCGGAGAAGCACCCGCTCAGCGCCACCGACCTCTATCAGGTGCTCGATACCTCCGACGTGCCGCCTGGCGTGGTCAACATCGTGACCGGCGACCGCGATCACCTCTCCAAAGTGCTGGCCGAGCACGAGGACGTGGATGCCATATGGTACTTTGGCGCCGCCGAGGGCAGCCATCACGTCGAGGCCCTGTCCGCCGTCAACATGAAGCGCACCTGGGTCAGCTACGGCGAGGCGCGCGATTGGCTGAACAAAGAGCAGGGCGAGGGCGAGGAGTTCCTGTACGAGGCCACCCAGGTCAAGAACATCTGGGTGCCGAGCGGGGAGTAGACGGTTGAAAGACCCTTCCAACGCCGCGGGGGCGGGCCTGGTACCCGTCCCCGGTGACCAACCGGCCACCCCACACTGGCTGGCGCGCCTGCGGGCCTGGGTGTCGGGCTTCATGTTCGGCGCGGCGATGTCGTGGGTGATGGCTCCTCACACCCTCAAGCACCGCAGGGACATGGAGCGGATCTTCATGTTGGTGACCGCCGGTGAGCTGATGGGCTGGCCGCTTGCGCCGCCGCTCACCGGCCTGCGCCTGCTGCCCTTCGCCGTGCCCCAGATCCTCACCTGGCGGCGTATGCTGCTGCTGTGGGACGACCAGCTCGAAGGCGTCGACCTGCGGCACATCGGCCACTGAGCGGGCTATCGTCGGGCGGCACCTCTGCCCGCCCCGCTGCTAAAGGAGGGATGCTATGACCTATCAACTCAGGACGACTCTGGCAAATGTCCTCGTCGCGCTGCTTATTTTGGGGATCTGTGCCGCCTGCGCCGCCGAGCCTGCCTCGCCGACTCCCTTTCCCACCGACACGCCTCAACCCACCGACACGCCCCGGCCCACCCCCGAACCGACCCCCACCGAGCCACCCACCATCACCGTCTGCTCCGATGGCTGCGACTTCACCACCATCCAGGCCGCCATCGACGCCGCCCAGGCGGGTGACGTGATCGGCGTGGCCGACGCCGTCCACACCGAGGCGAGCATTACCGTGAACAAAGACCTTACCATCCAGGGCGTGGGGGCCGAAAACACCATCGTCCAGGCCGCCGATACGCCGGAGGATGCCCCCGACCGCGTGTTTCTCATCGAGCAGGGGGCCACCGTCACCATTGCGGGTATGACCATCCGTCACGGCTATCCCCCTGTGTGCCCGCAGTCCGGCGGCGGCATCGCCAATCACGGCACCCTGACGCTCCAACACAGCGCCGTCATCGATAACCGTGCCAGCGCGGGCGGCGGCATCATGAACGACGGGACGCTGGTGGTCATTAACAGCACCATCAGCGACAACACGGCTGACGGCAGCGGCAATCACGGGCGGGGGCGCGGCAGCGGCGGCGGGATTAAGAGCACGATGGGCGAGCTGATCATCCTCAACAGCACGATCAGCGGCAACAGCTCGACCTGGCACGGGGGCGGCATGCACATCGCCTGCAACTGCACGGCCACGATCTCCAACAGCACCATCAGCGGCAACCAGGCCGCCCACAACGGCGGTGGGGTCAACGTCCGGGGCGCGACCGAGATTGTCAACTGCACCATCAGCGGCAACAACGCCAGTGGGGGCGGGGGCGGCGTCTACGCCAACGGCGCGCTGGATTTCGCCAACAACATCATAGCAGGCAACGTCGCCGGTAACGCCGACTATGGCAGCACCAACGACTGCGCCCCCGGTGACGACGGCCAGATCGGCACCAACAGCCACAACCTGATTGAGGACGGTAGCTGCGACGCGGCTTACTCCGGCGATCCCATGCTGGACACTCTGGCCGACAACGGCGGCCCCACCCGGACCCACGCCCTGCTCCCCGGCAGCCCGGCAGTCGACGCGCTGCCCGCCGACGCCTGCGCCCTCACCACCGACCAGCGCGGGATGCCCCGCCCGGTGATGCATACGTCCGGCGATACCCCGTGCGACATCGGCGCGTTTGAATTGCAGCCCGGCGAGGCTTCCTCGATCTACGGGCCGCGCATGGGTGGCTTAGAGGCCCTGATGTGGCTGCTCTTGTGGGCGGGATGATCCGGCCGTAACCGGCACGTGAATCATAAGGCGGGCACCGGCAGCATACAGCCTGTGTGCCCGCCCTGCGTTCTCTCTTGTTTTTATCCCTCGCCGACTTCGCGCGACACCTCAGCGAGGCGTTTCCCCGGCAGCCGATTCCACTCCGGCGGCGTCTTCCTGCTTACCGTTGCCGTTCCGCTCCAACGAGAGCCGCAGCGCCTCGTTGAACGGGTCGCGGTACACCTGCGCCTCAACTCCGAAAACGGCATCCAGGTGGTGCGGCGTCAGCACGGCGTCCGGCCTGTCGTCGGCCAGCACCCGCCCCCGGTGCAGCAGAACCAGCCGCCCGCAGAACTGCGCGGCCAGGTTCAGGTCGTGGATGGCCGCGATCACGCCCAGCCCTTGCTCGGCGGCCAGGCACGCGACCATGTCCAGCACGTCAAGCTGGTGACGCACGTCCAGGTTGGCGGTCGGCTCGTCGAGCAGCAGGATGCGCGGCTGCTGCGCCAGCGCCCGCGCGATGAACGTTCGCTGCCGCTCGCCGCCCGAAAGCGTCGTCACGAACCGCTCGGCCAGGTCCAGGATGTTCATCTGCTGCATGGCCCGGTCGGCGATCTGGCGGTCGAGCGCCCGCTCCAGCTCGAAGCGTCCCAGGTGCGGGCTGCGCCCCATCAGCACCACCTCGCGCACCGTGAAGGCGAACTCGATGGACGTCGACTGCGGCACGTGCGCCGCCAGCCGCGCCACCTCACGCGGCGAGTAATCGTCAAGCGGGTGACCGGCCAGCCGGAGATCGCCCCCC
Source organism: uncultured Anaerolineae bacterium (assembly GCA_964603985.1). Classification (GTDB taxonomy): domain Bacteria; phylum Chloroflexota; class Anaerolineae; order Aggregatilineales; family UBA3940; genus CAZRXG01. Next base: position 99,840 of record CAZRXG010000004.1, read on the forward strand.
GTGCGCCTGAGCAGCCCGCCCAGCACCTTGAGCAGCGTCGTCTTCCCGGCCCCGTTCGGCCCGATCAGCCCGACCATCTCGCCGGGGTGCAGCGCCAGCGACGCCCCACGCAGGATGGGGGCCCCGTCGAGGGCAAGCCGCACGTCACGGGCCTCGATCAGCGGCTCTGAACGCCGTGCACCTGGCCCATTGTGATTAAAATCCATGCCAACGCCTCCACGAGCGTCCGTCCGAATCGTCTACTCCTCGAAAAGCTCCGGGTACAGGCTGCGTGCCAGATCCTCGACGCCCAGCACGATGTACTGCGAAACCGCGCATACGTGCGAGTCGATCAACTGGTATACGCGCCCGTTCTTGATGGCCGACAGGTCGGCAAAGGCCGGGTTCTCGATGAACTCCCCGTCGGTCACGTAGGTCGACAGGATCACCACGTCCGGGTCCATCTCGATGATCGTCTCCTCGTTGACCTGGGCCCAGTCCACCAGGTCGGCGGCGACGTTGACGCCCCCTGCCCGCGTGATCACGTCGTCAACCGTCGTCTCCGACCCGCCTACCCAGCCGTCGTTGGAGAGGTACAGCACACGGGGTGGCTCACCGCCCGCGTCGGCGATCACGGCGGCGACCTCGTCCAGCCGGGCGTCCATCTCGGCCACCATCTCCTCGGCCTTCTCGGTCTCGCCGACCAGCTTGCCGATGGTCAGGATGTTGTCTTTCATCGCGTCAACCGACGTGAAGAAGCCCACCACGAAGACCGGCAGCCCGCTGTTATTCAGTTGCTCCAGCACCGCCGGGTCGGTGTACGAGGCGACGAACACCAGATCCGGCTCCAGTGCCAGGATCTGCTCCGCGTCGGCTTCAACGACGTTCTCCACCTCGGCCAGCTCAGGCCGCCCGGCGACGTTGCTGATCGCCTCGTCGGCGGCCAGGTAGGTCAGCGCGATCAGGCGCTCCGGCCCGACCAGGTCGAGCAGGATCTCGTCCGTTCCCAGCGTCGCCGAGGCGATCCGCACCGGCTTCGTGTCGAGCGTCACCTCGTTGCCCAGCCCGTCGGTCACGGTGACGCTGAACGGCTCCTCTACCTCCTGCGCCGGTTGCACCCCGGCAGGCGCACAGGCGCTCAGCACCGGCGCGATTAATGCGCCCACGAGCGCCAGCATCATAAGGCGATTTCTGTTCATTCTCCCGCTCACTCCTTCTGCCCCCGATTGTGGGGCCAATCTACGGATCGATCATTGCCCACCGGCATTCACAGCGTCCGCACCAGCCGCCGGTTCCGGTACAGCAGGTACAGGAAAAACGGTGCGCCCAGCAGCGCCGTGACCACCCCCACCTGTAGCTCGGCGGGCTGCATGACCAGCCGGGCGATGGTGTCCGTGATCACCAGGAAGGCCGCCCCGCCCAGCGCGCTGGCGGGCAGCAACAGCCGGTAGTCCGGCCCGACGACCAGGCGCAGCATGTGCGGCACCACCAGCCCAACGAAGCCAATCGGCCCGGCGATGCTCACCGCCGCCCCCGTCGCCAGCGCCGCCAGCGCCAGCAGCAGAAAGCGCGTGCGCGGCACGTTCACGCCCAGGCCCTGGGCCGTGTCCTCGCCCAGCAGCAGCAGGTTGATGTCGCGGGTAAACACCATCAGCAGCCCGACCGTCACCGGCACCGGGATCGCCACCGCCGCGAAGTACGGCCAGCCCCGCCCTCGCAGCCCGCCGATCAACCAGTTCAGCATCACGTGCACCTCGACGAAGCGGTTGGAAAACAGCAGCAGCGCCGAGATCATCCCGCCCAGCAGCGCGTTGACGGCCACTCCGGCCAGCAGGAGCGTCGCGGGCTGCGATTGGCCGTTCACCAGCGATACCAGGTAGACCAGCGTCGCCGTGCCCATCGATCCCGCAAACGCGAACAGGGGCAGCACCCACAGGTTGTTCATAGACACGCCGCTCGTGATGGCGACCACTGCCCCCAGCGACCCGCCGACGCTCACGCCGATGATGCTCGGATCGGCCAGCGGGTTGCGGAAGATCCCCTGGATCGTCGCGCCGCTGGCCGCCAGCGCCGCCCCGACCAGCGCCCCCACCAGCACACGCGGCAGGCGTATCTGGTTGACGATCGCATACTGGCTGTCGGGCAGGCCCAATCCCACCTCGAAGCCCATCCCGCGCAGGATCAGCCGCGCCACGTCGCCGTAGGCGATGCGCGCCGGGCCGTGCGCCGTCGAGACGATCAGCGCGGCGACCAACAGCGCCGCCAACCCGCTGCTGATGATCGCCATCCGGCGACCGAGCGGCTGGGCAGCCAGCAGGAACTTTTTGGAGCTTTCATCTGACAGGTAGGAGCTCATTCGCCATCCGTCGTCGCCGCGCGGACGGCAAGATGGGGAAAAGAAGAACCCCGGCTGAACGCCGGGGCCGGGAGACCGGTTGGCCGCTTAAAGCGGGCTACTTCAGTTCCCAACCCCCCTCCGCGCAGGTCGGAACCCGGTCAAGGCGGGCGTCCTGGCTCCCGTGCGGTGGCCGTTGCGGTCACCGACGGTTACAGTTGCGGGTGGGGCAGCGCCGGACTGGTCTCGCGTGGAGATCCACCGGCTTCGCCTTTAAGCCCTGCCATCCGGGGCGTAGGGCACCCTGACCGGAGTCACACTTTCGATTGTTAACTATACTCGACTATAACCGGCATGTGGGCTGTCTGTCAAGCGTGCAGCGATGCGGCGCACTACGACGAGGCAGGTGCCCGGTACGTTACCTGCCTCCCCCGACGGCACCGAAAATGTCCTCCAGCACAGCCCACAGTTCGTCGCCTTCGGTGAGGGTGAAGCACATCGTCCACCAGTACGCGCGCGAAAGCCCGCTTACCTCGATCAGCTCGTCGTCCGGCTTGAAGACCGTGTTGATCAGGTGCGTGATCGAAGGCTCGCCCACCCGGGAGCGCACCACCGTCTCGGCGCGCTGGGTGAGCTGGTCGGCTGCGCGCGGGTAGAGGATCTTGGTCAGTTGCGCCCACAGGGTCCGTGCCACGCCCTCCGTGACCTTAAGGCCCACGCGCTTCCCTTCCCCCGTCTGGGCCACCAGCCAGAATATGTCCGGGTCCTCGCCGTCTGCGCTGACATCCAGGCCGGTGACGATCCCCAGGTCGTAGTTCTCTTGACTCATCGGCAAAGCTCCTGGTGTGGTCTTCGTGATTGGGTGACGAACTCAAGTGCCGCCGCTCCCGGTATTATAGCACCTTGTGTCTGTCCTGGGCACACACGTTGGCGTGTCCCTGCTCATCGCGGGCGCTTTCAAGCTGGATGGGGATAAATTTGCTGTATACTTGGTGCGGGCACCATTCCGCCGGGCCGGAGCACTCAGCCGACCCACCAGGAGGATCTGACACACATGAGCACACCGGGCACACCGGAGAACCCGCTGCGGGTGGCCGTCATCGGTTCGGGGCCGTCGGGGTTCTACGCAGCCGAGCATCTGCAGAAGCAGGCGGATCTGGCCGTCGAGATCGACATGTTTGAGTGCCTGCCGACCCCCTATGGGCTGGTGCGTGGCGGCGTTGCTCCTGACCACTCCAAGATCAAGTCGGTGACAGGGGTGTATGACCGCATCGCTGCGCAGCCCGGCTTTCGCTTCTACGGCAACGTTGAGTTCGGCACGGACGTGACATACGCCGATCTGGCCGACCACTACCACGCGCTGATCTACGCCGTTGGCGCGCAGACCGACCGCAGGCTTGGCATTCCGGGCGAGGATCTGCCCGGCAGCTACGGCGCGACCGAGTTCGTGGCCTGGTACAACGGCCATCCCGACTATCGCGATTGCGAGTTTGACCTCTCGCAGGAGAGCGCAGCCGTCATCGGCATCGGCAACGTCGCGATGGACGTGGCCCGCATCCTGGCGCGCACCGAAGACGATCTGCGCTCGACCGACATCGCCGACTACGCGCTTGAGGCGCTGGCCGACAGCGGCGTCAGGACAATCTACGTTATGGGCCGTCGCGGCCCGGCCCAATCCAAGTTCACCAACCCGGAGATCAGGGAGATGGGTGATCTGGCAGATGCCGACGTGATCGTCGCCCCCGAAGAGGTCGAGCTTGATCCCCTCAGCCGGGCCTACCTCGACACAGGCGAGGGCCGGGTTGCCGTCAAGAACGTCGAATACCTGAGGCGCTACGCCAACACGCCCCCTGCCGGTCGGTCAAAGCGGGTCATCTTCCGCTTCCTGGTCTCGCCGGTCGAGATCATCGGCCAGGAGCGCGTCGAGGCGATCAGGATCGTCAAGAACGAGCTGTACGAGAGCGAGCGCGGGGCATTGCGCCCCCGTCACACCGGGGAATACGAAACCATCCCGGTCGGGCTGGTGTTTCGCTCGGTGGGCTATCGCGGCGTTCCTCTGCCAGGCGTGCCCTTCCACGATCCCTGGGGCACCATCCCCAACGAAAAAGGGCGCGTGCTGACGCGGCTCGAAGGCGGCGAGCCGGTCACCGGTAACTACGTGACCGGCTGGATCAAGCGCGGCCCGACGGGCGTCATTGGCACCAACAGGCCCGACTCGGTCGAGACGGTCGAGGCGCTGCTGGAGGACATGCGGGCTGGGAGGCTGCTCAGCCCATCCGCGCCCAATCGCGAGGCGCTTGAGAAGCTGCTCCGCGAGCGCGGCATCCGGTACGTTACCTTCGAGGAGTGGCAGATCCTCGACCGGCTTGAACGGGAGCGCGGCCAGGCGGTGGGCCGCCCGCGCGTCAAGTTCTGCCGCGTGGAGGAGATGTTGGCCGCGCTGGAGGAGCACCGGGCAGCGCATACGCCCGACTGACGTTGACGCACAGGGTGGCGCAAACCGGCCAGGCCCGCGCCACTTTTAACTTACCACCCGGTGCACGCGACACCCTGGTGCGCTCCTGACGCTCCCTCGTTGCCCCCCATAACAATCCCCGTGTGGTTTGTTTTGGCCGGGGCGTGCTATACTCCCGTCGATGTCCCTACTCGAAGGCGGTAGCATGTCGAAGCGCGCTGTGCGTACCTCGTTTCTCTTACTTGCGTTATCCCTGTTGATCGTCGCCTGCCGGGCGGCCACTTCCCCGGAGATCGGCCTGGTGACCGACGCGCAGCCCATCGTGGGCGATCCCCCTTCCGGCCCGAACGCCGCCCCTGCCGACACCCCGACGGTCGCCGCGCCGACGGTAACACCGCCGCTCAAGGTGGTCGCCACCCCGCTGGTCGTCGAGTCGGTGCCCGATGTGACGCTCGACGTCGAGTTGTTCTACTTCGAACACTGGATGCGCGTCCGGCAGACGGTGGTCATCGAAAACACGTCACCTGACGCGTGGGACGAGGTGGTCTTCAACGTGCCCATCAACTGGATGGCCGACACTTTCTACCCGGACTCCGCAACGGTGCAGTTGGGAGGCGCGGTGCAGGAGGGATACCCGTTTTCGGATAACTATGAGACGGTCCTGCGGGTGCCGCTGTATCGCCCGGCCCGGCCCGGCGAGGTGATCGAGATCGAGCTGCGCTACCGCGTCGTGATCCCGCCGGTCGCCTCAACGGACTGGCCGCCCATCGGGACGACCGGTTGGACGTTCGACCTGATCCAGGCGGGGGAGTGGTACCCGGCGCTGGTGCCGTATCACCCGGGGGAGGGCTGGCACACGTGGCGCTATCACCCGGTGGGCGACCCGACGGTTTACCCGCTGGTCAACTGCCACCTGAACGTCACGACCGAGGAGGGCGTGCAGGTCGCCAGCGGCGGCTTCGTCGGCCAGGAGGGGAACACCTGGCGCTTCGAGGTGCAGGGCGCGCGCGGCATCGCCTTCCTGGCCAGCGAGCGCTACCAGATGGTCGAGCGCGAGATAGACGGCATCCCGGTGCGCAGCTTTTATCTGCCTGAGCACACCCTGGCGGGTGAGGCGGCGCTCGACATCGCAGTTGAGGCGCTGGCGCTGTTCAGTGATCTATACGGCCCGTATCCTTACGCCGACCTGACCGTCGCCGAGAATGGCTTCCTGGGCGGGATGGAGTACTCGGCGCTGGCCTCGGTCAGTGATGCGGTGTACATCGCTTACGGGGGGGAGCCGCCCTCGATCCTGCACGCGCTGGTAGCCCACGAGATCGCGCACCAGTGGTGGTACGGGGCGGTGGGTAACGACCAGGTCAATGAGCCCTGGCTGGACGAGTCGCTGGCCTTCTACAGCGAGCTGCTGTACTTCGAGCGCTACCTGCCCGACCTGACCGACTGGTGGTGGGTCAAGCGCGTCGACCAGTACCATCCCTACGGGCCGGTCGACGTGACGATCTACAGCTACGACTACAGTGCCGACTTCATCCTATCGATGTACGGGCAGGCGGCGCGCTTCACCGATGCGCTGCGCGAGCTGATGGGGGACGAGGCGTTTTTTGCCTTTACGCAGGACTACTATGCCACGTACAGCGGCCAGATCGTGACGGCAAGCGACTACTTTGAGACGCTGGAGCGGCACACCGATGCCGATCTGACACCGCTGCTTGAGGAATACTTTGCCAACCTGGACACGGGCACGTCGCCGGAAGAGGGCGGCGAATGAGCTTTAACAACTTAATCCGGTCATCGTTTGCCCCCCACCCCCGTCCCCTCCCCCACATTTCGCGCCTGACGGCGCTGGGGGGAGGGGGCAGCCAAGCAGCCAGGCAGCCAGACAAGCCACATTTCCATCGTGGCCGGATTAAATACTCAAGGTGCATATGCCGCCTCCGGGGCAGGCGGATGAGGGAGCGTGATGCGTAAGATAATTATTGGTGTGATGGGGGGCGGCGATGGCGCATCGGAGCAGGCCGTCCGCGATGCCTACCGCCTGGGTGAGTTGATCGCAGAGCAGGGTTGGGCCTTGCTCAGCGGAGGGCGAAACGTCGGCGTGATGGACGCCTCGGCGGCGGGCGCGCGCAGCAGGGGTGGGCTGACGATTGGCATCCTGCCCGGCAAGGACACACGCCGCGCGTCGGCCCACCTGGACATCTGCATTCTCACCGGGATGGGTGACGCGCGGAACGTTGTCAACGTGCTCTCCAGCGACGTGGTGATCGCGTGCGCCGGACGCGGGGGCACGATCTCGGAGATCGCGCTGGCGCTCAAAAACGGGAGGCCGGTGATCGTGCTCAACTTCGACGTGGGTGACCTGTTCGCGGGCTACGGAGAGCACCTGCGCTGCGCCTCGACGCCGGAGGAGGCGGTCGAGATGGCGCGGCAGGTGATCGAGGCACTGTAGACGGCAGCACAAAGCGCGGGGAATACCGCCGGTGGAAAAGGTGTAGATCGTCCTCATGTCTGGTTGGCTGCGAGGCGCAAAAACGCGGCGCGCGCTGATCGTCGCCGCCGCGCTGCTCATCCCGCTGGTCGGCGCGATGGTCGCCGTGCGGGTCTGGCTGTTCACCGACCTGCCCGACATCGAGGACCTTGACCAGGGGCTTCATAAGCCCTCGATCCGCATCACCGACCGGCAGGGGAGGCTGCTGTACGAGGTCATCGGGGAGGAGGCGGGACGGCACACCGTCGTGCCGCTGGAGGCCATCCCGCAGGCGTGCGTCCAGGCGACCATCGCCACCGAGGATGCCAACTTCTACACCAACCCCGGCGTTGACCTGCGGGCCATCGTCCGCGCGGTGTGGATCAACCTGCGCGGTGGAGAGGTGCTCTCCGGTGGCAGCACGATCACCCAGCAGGTGGCGCGTAACCTGCTGCTCGATCCGCAGGAGCGCGGCGAGCGCACGCTGACGCGCAAGCTGCGTGAGAGCATCCTCGCCTACCGGCTGGCGCGCCGCTACGGCAAGGATGAGATCCTGGCGTTGTACCTCAACCAGACTTACTACGGCAACCTGGCCTATGGCATCGACGCGGCGGCGCGCGGTTACTTCGGCAAAGCGGTAGGTGAGCTGGACATGGCCGAGTGTGCGCTGCTGGCCGGGCTGCCGCAGGCCCCCGGGCTCTACGACCCGCTGACCGACCCAGACGCGGCCAAGGAGCGGCAGGAGGTCGTGCTGGGTCTGATGCAGGATAGTGGCTACATCGACGCGGAGGGGGTTGATCTGGCCCGGCGCGAGGAGCTGGCCTTCGCCGCCGAGCGGTACACCATTGAGGCCCCGCACTTCGTGGCGGCGGTCTACGCGCAGCTTGAGGAGATGCTCCCGCCGGAGGTGTTCTACCAGGGCGGGCTGGAGGTTCGCACCACGCTCGACCTGGATTGGCAGCACACTGCCGGGCGCATCGCGCGGCGGCACCTGGGGCTGCTCAACAGGCCCGACCCCGGCGACCCGCCGCACGACGCGCACGATGCCGCGCTGGTGGCGATGGACCCGTACAGCGGGCAGGTGTTGGCGATGCTGGGCAGCCCGAACTTCTTCGACCCGGCCATCAGTGGGGCGGTGAACATGGCGCTCGCGCCGCGCCAGCCCGGTTCGGCGTTGAAGCCCTTCACCTACGCCGTTGCCCTCGATCCCACCCAGCCCGACCCGATGACGCCCGCCTCGATGATCCTCGACGTGCGCACCTCGTTTGTGACGCGTGAGGGCTTCTCATACACGCCGATCAATTACGACCGCCGCGAGCACGGCCCGGTGCTGGTGCGCGAGGCGCTGGCGTCGAGCTACAACATCCCGGCGGTGATCACGCTGGACAGCGTCGGGCTTGGCGCGCTGTTCGAGTTTGTCGCGCGGTTGGGCATCACCACCTTCACCGACCCGGAGGCGTACGACCTGGCGCTGACGCTGGGCGGCGGGGAGGTGCGCCTGCTGGAGCTTACCGGCGCGTACGCGGCGTTGGCCAACGGCGGTCAGGCGGTCAGGCCGGTCATGATCCTGGAGGTCACAGACGCGGAGGGGGAGCTTATTTACACCGACGAGTCCGGGCTGGGCGAGGACGTGATCGACCCGCGCGTGGCGTGGCTGATCACCGACATCCTCAGCGACAACCTGGCACGCGCGCCTACCTTCACGACGCACAGCATTTTGCAGATCGGGCGTCCGGCGGCGGTCAAGACCGGGACGACGACCGATTACCGCGACAACTGGACGGTCGGCTACACACCCAATCTGGTGGTTGGGGTGTGGGTGGGCAATGCCGGCAATGAGCCAATGGTCAGCATCAGCGGCGTGAGTGGGGCCGGGCCGATCTGGCATCACTTCATGCGGACAGTGCTGCGCGGCCAGCCGGAGCTTGACTTCGAGCGCCCGGATGGGTTGGTGCAGGTCGAGGTGTGTTCGCTCTCCGGCCTGCTGCCCACGCCCGACTGCCCTTACACGCGCCGTGAGTGGTTCATCGCCGGGACCGAGCCGGATGAGTACGATACCTTCTACAAGCGGGTGGTGGTCGATGCGGCGACCGGCCTGTTGGCCGATGAGACCACCCCGCCGGAGCGCCTTCAAGAGCAGGTCTTCCTTGACCTGCCGCCGCAGGCCCACGATTGGGCGCGCCGTGAGGGCCTGCCGCTGCTGCCGGACAGCCTGGCGGCGCTGGGGACGCATGGCCTCGATGACCTGATCATCGCCTCGCCGGATGCTTACAACGTGTACCGGGTTGCGGCGGGGCTGCCGCTCGACACGCAGAAGCTGCACATTGTCGCCGCCGGGCCGCCGGGCCTGCACGACGTGACGATCTACCTGGACGGCGTGCCGCTGACGGTGATCGCCTCGCCGCCGTTCGAGACGTGGTGGGTGCTGGAGATCGGGGAGCACACCGTGTCCGCGACGGGCGTCACGGCGGAGGGCAAGACGATCACCAGCGGCGAGGTGCCGTTCACGGTCAACCCGCCCAAGTAGACGGGTGGGTTGCAGGCCGCAGATTTCGCAGGCTTCACAGGTACATCTCTCTGTCGACATGCTTGGGTAGCCCGCTGATCCCCCGGAGCCAGCCCCGGCCCCAGGGCGTTTTGCCTGGGCAGGTGCAACCAGACGCCTGGGAACAGCGTAAAGGGCTAATAGATGTGGTAGACTAGAGCAACGAACTTTTCCCTGAGTGTCTCAACAGGAGCGTACACATGAGCGAGGAACTGCCCCCTTCCGAAAGGCCACCCCGGCCACCATCCAGGTCGTGGGAGGAGGAGAAGGAAGCCGAAAAAGAGCGGGAGAAGGAAGCTGAAAAGACCGAGGAGAAGGGTTACGGGTACGCAGAGAAGTTTCGCCGCGACCCGCTGAGCGCCGCATTCTGGGCAGCCATCCTGATCCTGGTGGGTCTGGTCTTTATGGCCGAGAACCTGGACATGCTGCCCCCGATCGGCGAGATGGAGGCCTGGCACTGGATCGCCTTTGGGGCGGGCCTGCTGCTGCTGCTTGAGGCGCTGGTGCGCGTCGTCTCGCCTGACCACGCCCGCCCGGTGATAGGGCGTTTCATCTTTGCCGTGATATGTCTTATGGGCGGCCTGAGCGGGTTGATCAGCACTGAGATCACCTGGCCGCTGGTCCTCGTCCTGATCGGGGTCGGGATCCTGATCAGAGCCGTGTTGCGGCAGTAAATCGGTGGACAGAATCGAATAACGTATCCGCCCCGGCTCAGATGCGCCCGAAATCGAGGTAGAGCAGCCCCTCCCACCAGCTTCGCAGCCGCACCCAGGGCCGGTCGCGCCCGATGCAGCGAAAGTAGGGGGGGCGGTAGGCGCGGATCAGGTCCATGATCTTGTAGCGCGGGAAGACGACCGTGCTGACGACCAGACTGCCGATCTCGCCGGGGCGCATCTCGTGCAGCATCTTGACCTGGCCGCCGACCTCGACCTCCAGGAAGAACAGGTCGTAGTTAGGCGACCAGGCTTTGCGTTCGTCCTTCTGCTGGCCGAACATGCCTTCGGTCGTGCCGTAGATCTCGACGATGGCGGCCTGCCGTCCCCAGTTGGCGTGCAGCGCGGGGGCCCACTTGGTGTTGATGCCCGGCGCGCTGCCCAGCGTCATCACGCGGGCGTTCCACACGTCCCTGGGACGCAGGCCGTGCTTCTCTTTCAGGTACCTGCCGAACTTGAGGAAGACGTTGACCACCCCGCCCAGGATGGTCACGTTTTCGTCTTTGGCCGATTGGTAGGCCAGCTCGAAGCGGCGATCCCAGGCGGAGGCTTCCCGGTCGCCGCCCAGGGCGTCGATCTCGTCCATGCTGGGCATGCTGCGCACCGGCGTCTTGCTGCTGACGTGGCGGATGTAGATGCCCGACGAGTAGCCGACATCCACCTCCCGCTCGCCGACGCGCATCGTACCTAGACGCGACGGGAAGCCCAGGTTGAGGTTGACGCCGGTCAGGATGTCGAATTGCCGCGTACGCAGGACGTGGTTCAGCACGGCCCGTGAGGCAGCCGGGCGCGACTTGAGGTCGTCGGGTGTCATCGGGATCAGCTTGGGCGTGCCGCGCGTCGTGCCGCGCGTCATGGCGATGCCGACCGGTTCCTCGTAGAGCAGAACGTTCAGGTCGCCCGCGTAGACCCGGTCGAGCAGCGGGCGGTAATCGTCGTAGGTGCGCGCGGGGAAGGCGCGGCGGTAGTCGTCGATGGTGTCGATCTGATCTGCGCCGTGCGCCTTTCCGTCTCCGGTCTGCGCGTAGCCCTTAAGCAGCCTGTGCAGCACGCGCTCCTGGGCGGAGATGGGATCTTCAAGCGAGTCGTACCAGTCCTTGACGACGGAGCGGAGGATCGCCTCCATCTGAGCCATGCCTTCGGGCGTTGCCTGTGTCATCATGTGCCAGCCTCGTCTTCCTGATCGGGGTAAATACGCTGCCAGTATCCTCCATTTTGCGCCGCCTGACCAACTCGGCTGGAAAGACGGCCTGCGCCGCATTACAATAAAGGCGGCTTAACGATCAAATCCCAACGTCACGTGCAAAGGAGGCTGCATGGCTAAGGAATACGATGTTGTCATTCTAGGGGCAGGCCCCGGCGGGTACGTGTGTGCCATTCGCGCCGCGCAACTGGGCTTAAAAGTCGCCGTCGTCGAGAAGGAATATTGGGGCGGCGTGTGCCTCAACGTGGGCTGCATCCCCTCCAAGGCGCTGCTGAAAAATGCCGAAGTCGCCCACACACTCCAGCACCGGAGCAAGGAGTTCGGCTTCAGCTTTGACAACCTCCAGCTTGATTACGGCGCTGCCTTCAAGCGCAGCCGCCAGGTCAGCAACCGCCTGGTCAAAGGCGTCGGCTTCCTGATGAAGAAGAACCAGATCGACACCTACGACGGACGGGGGACGATCCAGGATGACCGCACCGTCAGCGTCGCACTCAACGACGGCGGTGAGGAAACGCTGACCTTCAAGAACCTGGTCATCGCGACCGGCGCGCACCCGCAGATGATCCCCGGCGTCGAGGCAGACGGCAAGTACGTCGTCACCTACACCGAGGCCATTCTCTCCGACAGCGTCCCCTCAGAGGTGGTGATCGTCGGCGCGGGGCCAATCGGCCTGGAGTTCGCCTACGTCTGGGCCAGCTACGGCGCGGACGTGACCGTCGTCGAGATGCTCGACCGGGCCGCCCCCCTGGAGGACCCGGAGTTGAGCGCAGAGCTTGAAAAGGCCTACAAGAAGCTGGGCGTCAAGATCCTGACCGGCACCCATGTCGAGGGCATCGAGGTGCTGAAGACCAAGGCCAAGGTGAACGTCTCCGGGCCGGAGGGCGAGCAGACCATCGACGCCAAGCAGGTGATGGTCGCGATTGGGTTCGCGCCCAACGTCGAGGGGTTCGGGTTGGAAAACCTGGGCGTCAAACTGACCGAGCGCGGCAGCTTCATCGAGATCGATGAGGGGATGCGCACCAGCGTCCCGAACGTCTACGCCATCGGCGACGTGACCGGCAAGCTGATGCTGGCCCACGTGGGCAGCGCGATGGGCATCGTCGCGGCGGAGACCATCGCCGGGCACGAGACGGTCGAACTGGATTACAAGATGATGCCGCGCTGCATCTACTCGCAGCCGCAGATCGCGAGCTTCGGCTACACGGAAGCAGAGGCCAGAGAGGCCGGGTACGAGGTCAAGGTCGCCAAGTTCCCCTTCCAGGCCAACGGCAAGGCGCTCGGCCTGGGCGATTACGCCGGGTTCGTCAAGTTGGTGACCGACGCCCGCTACGGCGAGATCCTGGGGGCGCATATGGTCGGGCCGGAGGTGACGGAGCTGCTGCCGGAGTACACCCTGGCGCACTTCGCCGAGCTGACCGCTGAGGAGATCGCGCGCAACGTGCACGCCCACCCGACGCTCAGCGAGGTGCTGATGGAGGTCGCGCACGGCATCATCGGCGAGCCGATCCACATTTAGCCGCGTATCAGCGTGAATCGACAGGAGCGACCGGGGGGATCGCTCCTGTTTTGACTCTGCCTTACAACCGGTTGGCAACCCGAAAGGCCGCCACACCCGGCCTGTGGGTCAGTCCATGGCCTCCGGGTCGAGAGTCCAAAGCCAGCCCTGGCCTTCGTGGAGCGCCATAAGCCACATGCGTCCGGCAGCGTCTACGGCGACGGCCTGGGCGGGCAGTGCCGCCACAGGCTCAAGTTCGTCTCCTTCGAGCAGGTAGACCACCTCCCGGAAAAGCCAGTCGGCACCGGCCACGTCGAAGACTGTGTAGGACATCCCCGTGAACCAGCCTACCCCCGTCTCCGCGATGAAGGTCCAGGCACCGTCGTGCAGGTGGTAAAGCAGCACCGGCGAGTCGCAACTGGCCCCGCCGCAGGTCAAAAACGAGACCCAGGGGTCGTCAGATGCGTCCAGGGAGATGCTCAACACGATCCCGATGTGCAGCCGGTCCCAGGGCGGCTCAAGCTCAGGCGGCTCGAAGCTCGCCCACCCGGAAGCGGGATCATACTGCCACAGGACACCCTCCACCCCGATCCAGACGCGCCCGGCACTATCTTGCGCAATTGGGCCTGCGCAGCCCTGGCCAATGGGCGTGTCGGCCCCCTGCCAGTTCTGCCCGTCGAACCAGCGCGCCCCCTGCCCACCCATCGGCCCAGGCCCGGCCCAATCGCACTCGGCGACCCACACTTCCGGAGACCCCTCCAGAATCGTGATGCTGAAAATGGTTCCCTCATCCGGGTATTCGAGAGGAGCCATGCCCATGTCCTGACGCGTGAAAACAGTCCAGCGCTCGCCATCGAAGACACGCACGTCGCGCGCGGTCGCGATCCAGGTCCGCCCGGCCCTGTCGGTATGCACACCCTGGCGCACGGGCTGCCAGGCGTACTCGATCTCCTCGATGGGCGTCCAGCCGTCTTCGGCGTCGTAGTCAACCCAATAGGCACCGTTCCAGACGGATATCTCGGTAAAGTCCTCGTTGACCGCCCAGACGCGCGCGGCGTCGTCGATTCCGATCACCGTCCCTGCAAAACCGGCCATGTACATCGACCAGGCATCGTCACGCAGTACGGCGACCTGCCGGTTGGAATACAGCCACACAGTGCCGTCAGGCGTGACGTGCAGGTTCAGATACCAGAAATCTTCCTCCAGCACGTTGTCGACGGTGACAACCGGGCGGAACGGGCCCGTTGACAGCGCTTCGAAATCCAGGGTCGGCGTTGGCGAAGGGCTAGGGGGAGCGGGGGTAGGAGTGGGCGGGCGGACGATACGGGTGGCATCCCACAGGATGATCGTCCCGTCCAGTGAGCCTGAGGCCAGCATTGATCCGTCCGGTGACCACGCCACGACGAACACCGCCATGTTGTGCCCTTCGAGCGCGGGGAGTCGCGTGCCCGTCTCCGTGTCCCAGACTATCACCGCCTCATCCAGCGCCCCGGACAGATTCCCGGTGGCCAGCATAGACCCATCGGGCGACCACGCCACGCTCTGCACCATAGGCCCGTCGAATGTGAACAGCCGCTCACCCGAATCGACATCCCAGACGACGGCCTCGTCGTCCCACGATCCTGAGGCCAGCATTGTCCCGTCCGGCGACCATGCCACGCTGCTTACCCTCCCGGCAGGCCCTAACAGGTTGATCTGCTCGCCTGTCTCCGCGTCCCACACGATGACCGTCTGGTCGTACGAGCTTGAGGCCAGCTTCGACCCGTCTGGCGACCACGCCACACCGCTCACAGTGTCTTCGTGCCCCACCAGAGAATGCATCTGCTCGCCTGTCTCCGCGTCCCAGACGATGACCGTCTGGTCGGCCGAGCCTGAGGCCAGCTTCGACCCGTCCGGCGACCACGCCGCGTTGAGTACCTCGTCGGTATGTCCCTGGAGGGTAAGCACCTGCTCGCCCGTCTCCACATCCCACACGATCACCAATTTGTCGTCCCACAACGCGGAAGCCAGCCGCGTTCCGTCCGGCGACCATGTCACGCTGCTCACGTTGGTGTGGCCTTCGAGCGGGCGCAGCAGCGTGTGCAGCAGCGCAGCCGCCTCCGCACTGTCACGGTCGTGTACGGCCCACACCATCACCCCGCCCACCGACCCGGAGGCAAGCATCGACCCATCGGGCGACCACGCCATGCCGAGCACCGCGTCGGTGTGGCCTTCGAGCGCACCCAACTGCCGGCCAGTTTCCGCGTCCCACACAATCGCCGCCCCGCCATACGACGAGGAAACCAGCGTCGCATCGCGCCCCGGCAGCCACGCCACGCTCCCCACCGCGGTGGTGTGGCCCTCGAATGTGAGCAGCCGCTCGCCCGTCTCCGCGTCCCACACCATCACCGTATTGTCCCACGAACCGGAGGCCAGTCTGGTCCCATCGGGCGACCACGCCACGCTATCCACGAAATCGGTGTGCTCTGCCAGCTCGTGCAGCCGCTTGCCCGTCTCCGCGTCCCACACCATCACCGTATTGTCCCACGAACCGGAGGCCAGCCTGGTCCCATCGGGCGACCACGCCACACTCACCACGTTGTCGGTGTGCTGCTCAAACGTGAGCAGCCACTTGCCCGTCTCGGCATCCCAGACGATGACCATATCGTCCGCCGACCCGGAGGCCAGCATTGTCCCGTCCGGCGACCACACCAGGCTCTCTACTCTGCTGGTGTGTCCTTCGAACGTGAGCAGCTGCTTGCCCGTCTCGGCGTCCCAGACGATCGCCTCATCGCCCCCGGAGCCAGACGCCAGCTTGCTTCCATCGGGCGACCACGCCACGCTCTCCACAAAGGCTCTGCCACCCCCGGCGCTCGCGCGGCCTTTCAGTATAAACAACTGCTCACCTGTCTCCGCGTCCCACACGGACACCATGTCGCCGGCCGACCCGGAGGCCAGCCGAGCCCCATCCGGCGACCACGCCACGCAGCGCACCTCGTCCGGACTGGGATTTGCCCACACCTCTTCAAACGTGTCCAGCCGGTACAGATACAGACCCGTGAGCCCGGCCACTGCCAGATACTCTCCATCCGGCGAGGGGGCAACCTTGTTTATGGTGCCTTTGCCCAGCCGGGCGAGCGCCCCCTCAGGCACCGGGCCTACATAGGGTGATGGGGTTGCGGTCGGTGTCACCGTTGGGGAAGGCGGCGCAGTCGGGGATTCTGTCGCCGTTGGCTCAGGCGTGCAGGACAGCAGCATCCCGCCGACCGCCAGGCCGATTATCCAGACGGGAAGCGCTCTGCGTCTGGCCGCTGTTGCCGCTCCTCGCCAGCCTGGCTCACGGCGACTTTCAGACGCCGTCCTGCTCACGAAGCTCCGGTAACCGGTCTGGGTACCCATTACATGCCTCCTCCCGCCCCAGGGGGCAGTGACCTGTGCCTCGTTGCACCGCCAATAGTATGCGTCATGCCGGTTTTTTGTGTCAAGTTGGGCCTATCCGATCGCCGGTACAGCTATCTATGGGAAAAAGACCCTATGTGTGGTGAGCCGATGCATCCGGTATACTTATGACAAAGGATAGTGGGGGTGGCCCTGCGACCGGGGGGAGGTCCTGCTGTCTGCCCTCATATTATTACAAATTGAACCGGTGCCCCTAACACACACAGGAGTGCAAGTAGAAATGGCCCACGTAGAACGCGACATCTTTATCGACGCCCCCGCAGACGTTATCTACGACTACGCCGGTGAGCCTGCCAACATGCCGCAGTGGTACGTCGGCATCGTGGGAGTCAACCCTGACGGGGTCTGGCCGCAGTCCGGCGGACAGACCGTCATCACCTACCAGGTCTCCGGCGTCAGCTTCGACGTAACGGCCACCGTCCTGACTCACAACCCGCCCCACGAATTTGCCTTCCAGATGGAGGGCGCGGTGAGCGGCACCTCGACCTGGACCTACAGCCAGGAAGAAGGCGGCACGCGCGTTCACGTCGCCTTCGATTACGAGCTGCCGGGCGGCGTGCTGGGTGAGGTCGCCGATAAGCTGGTCGTCGAGCAGATGAACATCTCCAACGGTGAGCAAAGCCTGACCAACCTGAAGGCCGTCTGCGAGGGGGGATAGGCCGACACCGCCGTAGCTCGCCCAACGTCGTACATACACAGACAGAAAAGCGGAGAGCGCGTTGACGCACTCTCCGCCCGTCTTTTGGAGCTACCTACACCAATTCCACCCTTGATACCGACCAACCCGGTACCGATGCGCGATGATAGGCCCCGCTCCATAATGCACATCGACCCCTACTATACATATGATGCGGGTATTGGTATATAGTACTAATATCCTAATTTCAATACACTCGAATAATATGTTGGCATACATAGGTCTTCGCCCGGCAACTTTCCCCGACCGTCGTGCGTACCGTACTACAGATGACGGAAAACAGACATAGAGGACTATCATGAGCAATCCAATCGGGCAGGCTCTACTCGCGATCTTGAAGGGGCTCGCCAGCCTCATCCCCAGCTCCATCACCGACGGCGTGGAATCGGTGGTCGACTTTGCCTACGTGCGGTTCCTGGGACTGCCGTTCATCGTGCTGGGCTACCGGCAGACCGGTAAAACGACGCTGATCGAGTGGCTGCGGCACGACTCGTCGTTCCTGGACGAGTTTGAGCCGGACCCAACCGCCGCCGGTGGGGAGGCCGTGCCGCGTTTCTCGGCCCAGATCGGCGAGGAGGGGATGACGCTCAAGCCGAGACGCGATGTCGGCGGGGAGTACGCGATGTGGGAGACCGACTGGGTTGACCTGCTGCGCGACGCCAGGCCGAGGGGCATCATCTTCATGATCGACCACACCAACGTCCACGCTCACAAGGATGCCCTGAACTTCACCTTGCAGATGATCGACGAGGAGATCGTCGCCACCAAGCGCCTCAAGATCTTCCTCCTGTTGGTGAATAAGTCAGACCTGTGGGCGGACGAGAAGGCGATGGACGACCTGCTGGACGACTACCGCAACGAGACCCGCCGCATCAAGAGCCAGTCGCAGCGGTTGGGCTACACCTACTTTATCCGCAGCAGCAGCCTCAAGACCGAGGATGGGATCGGAGAGGCGATGGGGGCCTTCTTCAACGCGATACGCCCCAAGGCGCAGCCGGTTGAATCCTGAGCGCCCGATGCCGCACCTGGTCATCGAGTACGCGCTGGACTCAAAAAGGCCGGGCTACGCTTTCCGGCCACCGACTGACGGGTTCGACGAGGCGCTGCTGAAGGCCGTCTGGCGGGGCGCGATGCCGCGCGGCCAGGGATGGGGAGGCGTGGCGTATCAGGGCGCGCGCTCGCTGAAGTGCTTCCCGCTGGATAAGCAGATCGTGGCGGTATCGGAGGTGGTGGTCACCGACCAGCAGGACGAGGGAGGGCGGCGCGGAATCCGGCGGGCGGAGGTCACTCTGCTACCGGCAGGTGATAGCCTGCCATACCTCAAGAGCAGGCTGGAGACTTACCCGGAAGCGGTGCAGCGTGCCGCCGATAAAATGCTCAGCCTGGGGCGGTGGGCGCAGATCGTCGATGGGGCGCTGCCCAAAGTGAAGGGCCGGTCGCCGCAGGTCATCCTGGCGCACCCCTACACCGGCCCCGGTGCGTGGCAGGCGGTCGAGGCGCTGGTGCTGAAGCTGGCTACGTCGTGGAAGCTGCGCACGCTGAAGGGGTGGGGGCGGGTCAACTCGGTGACGACGCTGGCGCTCACTTACCGCGAGGAATCGCGCATCGTCGCGCTGCCGTTGGAGAAGGCGGCGCAGGTGCGCGACGTGCCGGTCGTGGCTATTGTGTGAGGCAGCCGACCTGTGAATTGCCAGTGTCCCAACTGCGTAAGTCCTGTGCTAGATACATCACAATAGTTGGTTCTATGTTCTTAAGCTCAACAGAATGATTCAGCGTGTGCGATCACAATGCGAACACCGATATATAGTTTCGCCAACAAACCAATCACGATGTCCGCAATAGCATTTGGGACCATTAACAATGTAACCACGGACTTTAGCTTCACGCCAACGATCACAATATGCACACCTGGCCCCTGATTGACCTATGAACCACCCGTTATTTCCACAATAGCATTTGGGTCCGTTAACCACAAAACCACGGACTTTAGCTTCACGCCAACGATCACAATATGCACACCTGGCCCCTGATTGACCTATGAACCAGTCAGTATTACCACAATAACACTTGGGGCCATTAACAATGTAGCCACGGACTTCAGCTTTACGCCAACGATCACAATATGCACACCTAGCCCCCGATTCGCCTATGAACCAATCTCTTTTACCACAATAGCACTTTGGCCCGTCAATCACAGTACCTTTGGGTTGAGCTCTTCGGGTGCGGCCACAACTTGAGCACTTCCAGATGTTTCCCTCTTTTAAGAACCAATCTCGGTTGCCACAGTAACATCGAGGCCCGCCGCTGATGAACTGACCGACCACTTGGGTAACCGTATACTTCTCAACAGTGGTCCTGATTGTCAGAATGTCAGACATGATTGTTCCCCTGACTTTCTACAATATGACAAACATAACTTCTATCCAGTTGTTTGAGCGTCATTCTGACGTTCGATTATACTTGAGAAAAGGAAGAAGGAAACCTAATCAAATAGGAGTTACGCGATTGCCGACAAGTCGAGGTGTTTTAAGATTTGTCAGGAGCCATTTTTCAACGATACGGTGAAATTGGCATCCAAATCGGTCTTGACAGGAAGCGTTTTTGCCTAACTTGTCGGCAATAGAGTTACGCAGTTCAGCACTCAGACAAGGTGGCTTCAGCCCCTTGTAAGGCGCAATTCGCGCCCAACTGCGGGAGCCCTTATCAGGCGCGCAGCCTGTATATCACATACGGCGCGACGGTGATCCAGATCAGGAACAGCGCCCAGAGCCGACCCTGGAGTAGATTGTAGTCGTGGAGTAGCCTGCTCCAGGGGTTGCCCATGACATAGTGGCCGAACAGAAACTCAAAGGCGACGGTGAGGGCCAGCCATATCACGCCGATGGTGATGGCCTGGCGGGGGGATTCAATCGGCCACTTGAGGCCGAGCAGCCATAGGTAGCAGCCGAACAGAACGATCCCAGTGAAGGTTGATACCTGATGCGCCCTCAGCTCGCTCATGAAGCGGCTGTATCCCTCCTGTCGTATCACACCGTTGATGATCGCGATGATCACCCCGGGGATCCATAGAAGCGTGTACCTCAGTATCATGCCGTTTCTCTCCTCCTTTAGCGATTCTGGCGAAGCGGTTCCAACGACCGGACTTCGACCGGCCCTGCCGCGCGGGATACGCCAGGTCCTCACCCCGCAAAGTCACCGGCGACCCTGTGCGCGGCGCGGATCGGCTCCGGGAGGCGGTAGCGCGTCGTGCAGCGCAGCACCAGCTCACGGGCGGTATCGAGCGTCGCGCGGTGGCCGACCGAGACGAACACCGGCTTGACCCCGGTCCGGGTACGCAGCACGACGCCAATCTGCTCGTCGCGGTGCCAGAGCGGGGCGTACTCGCCTTTCTCCGGCCCCGGCTCAGTGTGCCTGCCGACCAGGCGCGTCTTGCCGCAGCCGACGGTGGGGGCATCCCACCACAGCCCGATGTGGCTGGCGATCCCGATCCGGCGGGGATGGGCCATCCCCTGGCCGTCAAAGATGTATACGTCGGGGCGGCACCGGAGTTTCTCCGCTGCCTGGAGGATCACTGCCCCTTCCCGGAAGCTGAGCAGTCCGCTGATGTAGGGAAAGGGCGTCGGGATGCGCGCGGTGGCGGCTTCGACGACTTCGAGCGCCGGGAAGGTCATCACGACGACCGCCGCGCGGCTGACGTCGTTCTTGACGCTGACATCGACCCCGGCGACATAGCGCAGGGCGTCGAGGTCGATGGGCGTCCCCGTGTCGATCTGTGAGGCCAGCCGTTTTTGTAGGGCGATGGCCTCGGTGGGGGAGAGATCCCAGCGATGGGGAATACCTCGGCTCAAGGGGATGCCTCCGCGTGAAGTGGAAAGTAGAACAATTCACCCCCTATGAAGCCCAACGGCTCATCCGTCCCCCCGATGGCAATGGGGGACTCGGCGGAGCGCGGCGCTGTCAAGCGGGATGCTGCATCACGGCGGTGCGCTGCTTCCTCACCGCCCTCACCCCCGCCGACCCCAGTCGGCAACCCCTCTCCCGGCGACCGAGGTCACACTTTTGGGAGAGGGGAGACTGCCTGGCTGTAAGTGCGCTGCGAGCGCTGGGAGGTTACTCCTCAGATTCGTCTGAAGCTTCTTCCTCTTCTTCTGAGGCTTCCTCCTCCCCTTCTGCCTCTTTCCGGCCATGCACCAGCAGGAAGTAGAACACCACCGGCACGGCGATGAAGGCCAGCGCGGTGCAGACGCCCTCCAGCGCGCCGACCCACTGCCAGACCCTGACAAGCTCACGTCCCAGGCGACCCAGGGCACCGCCCACCGTAAAAATGCCGCCCACGCAGGTGAATATCCCCGCGCAGCCGAAGAGCACGGCCAGAACGACGGTGACGATGATTCCGGTTTTTCTGTCCATTGTTGACATGTCGGTATGCCTCCTCACTGATTAAGAGATGATCAGGCGCGACCGGGCGGACGGTGCGCGATGATGAACTCACGCGGATCAACGTAGTGCCTCAAGACCCCGTCCAGATCTGTCCCCGGCCAGTGGCCGGGCCGCCGCTCCAGGATGTCGGTCTTGGCGATGTCGAAGTGCAGGTGCCAGGCCAACTGGCCTTCGGCGTCGCCTATCCGGGCAATCGCCTGGCCGCGCTCAACCCGCTCCCCTTCGCTGACCATCGGCGAGCGGACGTGCGCGTAGCGGCTCCATACCACCTGGCCGCTGGGCAGTGGGTCGTGGCGGATGACGAGCAACCATCCCCAGGTGCCGCCGCCCCGCCCGGAGAACGTCACCACGCCGTCGCCGATGTTGTAGATCGGCGTGTTGCGGTCCAGGTCCTGCGGCAGGTTGAGATCGACGCCGGTGTGATAGTCGCCCCCCAGGGTCTCGTACCACGCGGCGAACCCGGTGGCGTCGTACCAGTCGCCGGGCCAGATCTGGTCGCTCAGCCGCTCCTCGGCCGTGCCGACGGGCGAGTCGAAGCCCATGGTGCTGATCTCATCCTGTGGGGTCTGCTCGATCACCTGCCGCCAGCGGATCGCCGAGAATGCGATCTCCAGGCCCGACTCGCCGGTCAGGTCGCTCAGGTTGACCTGCCCGCCGTTGGAGGTCGCGTCGAACTCGTAAACCACCAGCGGCACCCACTGGTTGGAGTAGGCAGCCTGATTGAGCGACACCAGCAGCTCGGCTCCAACCCCGGCTACCCCGTGAATGTGGTACTTGGCCTGGTGTGTGGTCGCGTGGCGGCTGGGCACGTAGACCGAGATCTCGTAGATGCCCCGCTCCGGCAGGCCGGGCACCCACTGCGCCCACACTTCATCCTGCCGCTCCCGCGTCTGCTTGTACTTGATGCGGTGGCCGCGCACACTGGTGAACGACTTGAAGGTCTCCTCGCTGGACCGGCCGGTGTGCGTGCCGTCCCAGTAGCCGGAGCTGTCGGTCGAGATGATCTTCTCCCACCCGTAGCGCCGCAGCACGAAGTCGGGGCCGACCTCCTCCTCAACGAACTCGTCGTTGATCACGGGGAACTGCAGCGGCCCGATCACGCCCAGCCGGAAGTAGGATAGACCGCTCGCCCCACGCACGCTGCGCACCAGATCCTGCGCCCGCCGGAGAGTGCCGGCCTCGGCGTATCCCTCCAGGACGGGGTAGATCGGCAGGCCGTAGTCGCCCCACACGACGTACGTCTCGTCGAGCACGTCTTCCGGGTCGCGCTGCATCAGCTCCCAATAGACCTGCGGGTGGACGCTGTTGATGTAAGGCCGCCACGCGTCGGGGGAGATGCGGTCGTAATAGCGCTCGCGGGGGTCGACGCTCATCCCGATGTGGAAATCCTCGCCCACCCCCTCCCGCACGGCGCTCATCAACCGGATCACATCCTCAGAACTGCCGCGCCAGAAGCCCTCGTGCGGCTCAACGTCGATGATCATCGACTTGACGCCCGGCACGGTGCACGTCTCAATGATGCGCGCCACCTCACCCGGCACGTCCTCGCCCAGGACCACGCACCAGGCGTGGAACTCCAGGCCGAACGCCGCCAGCGCGTTCACCCAGCGCGCGATGTCGTGCGGGTCGTCGATGGACATCGACTCTTTCGAGTCGAAGTTGCCCATCCAGGCGTTGCCGTCGCTGGTCTTCACCCAGACTGCGTCCGCCGCCGGGCAGTATGTCTTGATGGTGCGCGCCAGCTCGTCAATGGTCGCCTCACCAACGTGGTCGCCCACGTGATGCCAGAAGCCCACTTTGCCATCGTAAGGGGTAGCCATTGTCGACCTCTCTCCTTGTGATTCTCTCCGGGAAGCTGTCTACCGATGCCCACCTGCTGTTATCGCACAGGTCAGGCTGGCAGTCAAGCGGGGATCAAGAGGGCCGCCCTGCCCGAAGCCCGGACACGGCGGCCCACTCAGCGCCCGGTGCGCTACAGGAGGCTTACCCCTTAATCACGGCCACCGGCACCAGCCGCGCCACCTTGCGCGCGATCCCCGCCCCGCTGACGGTCTTCACCACCTCGTCAACGTCCTTGTAGGCCTGCGGGGCTTCTTCAGCCAGCCCTGGCATGCTGCCCGCCCGGATGTTGATGCCTTCCTGTTCCAGTTCTTCACGCAGTGTTTCACCCCAGATCATCTTCTTGGCCTGGCTGCGGCTCATCGTCCGGCCCGCGCCGTGACAGGTGCTGCCGAACGTCTCGGCCATGCTGCTCGGCGTGCCGACCAGGATCCAGCTTGACGTGCCCATCGAACCGGGGACGAGCACCGGCTGGCCGACGGGCCGGTATTCCTCCGGCAGGCCCTCGAAGCCCGGCCCAAAGGCGCGCGTCGCGCCCTTGCGGTGCACGACCACCTCGACCATTTCGCCGTCCACCTCATGCTTCTCGACCTTAGCCATGTTGTGCGCGATGTCGTACACCTGGTGGAGGTGCCAGTCGCGGATCTTCCCGGCCAGCGCCTCCTCGAAGCTACGCCGGATGTGGTAGACCAGCACCTGCCGGTTGACAAAGGCATAGTTGGCGGCGGCGCACATCGCGGCGTAGTAGTCGCGGCCCTCCGGTGACTTGAAGGGCGCGCACATCAACTGGCGGTCGGGCAGGTCGATCCCGAAGCCGGGGAAGGCGCTCTGGAAATCGCGCAGGTAGTCGGAGCAGACCTGGTGCCCGAAGCCGCGCGACCCGCAGTGGATCTGCACCGCGATGTTGCCCGGCACCAGGCCCATCGCGTCGGCGGCCTGCTGGTCGAACACCTGCTCGATGATGTCCACCTCGATGAAGTGGTTGCCCGCGCCGAGCGTGCCCACCTGCCCGATGCCGCGCTTCAAAGCCCGCTCGGTGACCTTTTCCGGGTCGGCGGCGCTCAGGCAGCCACTTTCCTCCGTGCGCTCAACGTCCTCCGGCAGCGCGTAGCCCTCTTTGAGCGCCCACTCCGATCCCCGGCGCAGCAGCCGCTCGAGCTGCTTGTTGCTCAGCTTGATATTGCCGCCCTGGCCGACGCCGCTGGGACAGTTTTGGTAGAGCACCGAGGCGAGGGTAGGCAGGTGCGGCTCGATCTCTGCGTGGGAGATGTTGCTCGCCAACACGCGGACGCCGCAATTTATGTCATAGCCAACTCCTCCAGGTGATATTACTCCATCGGCGGTGCGCGACGCGACCACCCCGCCAATCGGGAAGCCGTACCCCTGGTGGATGTCGGGCATCGCCAGCGCGTGGCGCACCAGCCCCGGCAGCGTGGCCGTGTTGACCAACTGCTCCAGCGATTTGTCCTCTAACGCAGCCTCAAGCAGGCGCTCGCTGGCGTACAACCGCGCCGGGACGCGCATATCGGCACGGTAGCTGGTGGGCACTTCCCAGACGTACTCTGATACACGGACGAAATCCCGTTTACGCATGACGCACCCCCTGAACTCGATTCCCCTCCAGAACATGAGAGCCTGATCGGGCGATCAGGCTCAGGTTGAGAATGAACGGATGAACAAACAAATGATGCCGTAAACCCAATGGCCTTCCCGCAGATTAAACCGCGTCCAACACATCCTCTAAGGAGGCCCACAGCTCGTAGCCCTCCTCGGTCGAGAAGCGGATCATCCATCCGGGCTGCCCGCCTATCCCGCGCACCTGGATGACCTTGTTGTCCTCGTCGTGATGCACGACAAACGTCGTCGTGATGGTGGGGGCGTCCGGCTGGCGCAGCACGGCCGTGGCGGCGCGCGGCGTGACCTGCTCAGCCGCGCGCGGATAAAGGATGCCCGTCAGGTGAAACCATAAAGCCTGGGCCGCCCCATACGTGATGATGCGCACCCATCGCTCGTTCTGAGCAGACTGCCCGACGAACAGAAGCTTCTCGGTCGTGCCCGGTTTTTTGATGACTGCCAGGTTGCTCACCAGCCCAAGGTCGATAAACTCCTTGCTCTCCATCTCGTGTTCCTCGTCGTCAACCCCTGCGTTCACACGTCAAACACAATCGTGGTTTCGTATCCCTCCGCTGTTCGTTGAACGGATAGATTATGGTACGTCGCGGCCTTGATGTGCTTTTGGAAGCTGCCGCCCGGCCTCCCCTTTACCCTGGCTTCCAGTGCCAGGCCCTCCAGACAGTAGACGGCGATCTCGGTGAAGACGAGGTTCTGGTCCTCGATGAGGTACAGTAGTTCGCTCAGCCAGTCGACAAGCAGCATCTCGTGATCGGGGGCCTGGAGCGTGAACGTCCTGTGGACGGCTGCCTGTTCCGGGTCGGCCACACCGCCAATCAAACTAACCATACCACGAGCCGCATTCTCAAACAAGACACGCAGGTCTGTGCCGCGCACGCGCAAGGCCCAGTCGGCGGTGTGTTCGACCTCTTCCCAGGGGAGAGAGCTGGCTGCTTCGTTTGCCGTCATCGGTGCCGTCCTGTCTTTCACTTTAGTATACAAGGTTTCAATCCGCAAATTACGCGGATTACACAGATTTTTACCCCTTATCCCACTGCGACGCGGCTGGAAGCGCCCAACCGGGCAACTGCTACCAGGGGGACGAACACGCAGGTTCGCCCCTACAACAAGAAGAAGGGATTGACGGGACCGGGCCAGGGCAATCATGTTCCCCTTGACAGCCCCTCTCACAGTGATATATTATCTGCCCCGCGCTTTATGGCGTCCTGACTTATTAGCATGTCTGGGACGCCTGTGCACGTCTCGACCAACTCAAGCCGAGTCTTGTTGGGAGGCAAGATGATACAAGTTGAAGGGCTTACCAAGTACTATGGCAGCTTCAGAGCCATTAACCAACTCTCCTTTCACGCCGACGCAGGCGAGATCGTGGGCTTCCTCGGCCCGAACGGCGCCGGTAAAACCACTACCATTCGCATCCTGACCGGCTATATGCCGCCCAGCGAAGGCACGGCGCAGGTGGCCGGGTACGATGTCTTCGAGCAGTCGCTGGAGGTGCGGCAGCACATCGGTTACATGCCGGAGACGGTCCCGCTCTACAAGGAGCTGACCGTCTGGCAGTACGTCGACTACATGGCCAGCCTGCGCGGCATGCGCAACCCCAAACGCGCCAACCGGGTTGACGAGGTGCTGGAAGAGGTTGACATGACCGAGCGGGCCGACAGCCTGATCGCCAGCCTGTCGAAGGGGATGCGCCAGCGTGTCGGTCTGGCGCAGGCGCTGGTGCACGAGCCAAAGGTGCTGATCCTGGACGAGCCGACCATCGGCCTCGACCCACGCCAGGTGCGCGAGGCACGTGAGCTGATCCGCACGGTTGGGCAGGATCGCACCGTGCTGCTCAGCACCCACATCCTCTCCGAGGTCAGCCAGCTGTGCTCGCGGGTCCTGGTTATCAACAAGGGCGAGATCGTCGCAGAAGACAACCCCGAGACACTCACCAGCCGGGTGGAGGGCCTGCAGCGGTTCTTCGTGCGGGTGGGCAACGCCCAACCGGAGGAGGCCGCCGAGGCGCTGCGCGCGCTGCCGAACGTCACGGAGGCGTACGCGGCAGAGGAGGGCGTCGAAATTGCCTCTCAGAGCGGTGAGGACGTCCGGGCGGCAGTGGCTAACCTGATCATCAGCAGGTCCTGGGATCTGCTGGAACTGCGGCCTATCGGCATGTCGCTGGAGGACGTCTTCCTGGAGCTTACAACCGACGAAGAAGAGATGGAAAAGTCAGAGGAGGAGAAGAGCTAAATGCAAAACGTCAGTCGCTCACTCCATACATTGTGGATCATCTTCAAGCACGAGTTTTCGCTGTTCTTTGTCTCCCCACTCGTCTACCTGGTTGGCGCCTTCTGGCTTTTCGTGGCGGGCGGGTTTTTTGCCCGGTCGCTGGTCATTTTTAACCAGGGCCTGGCGGAACCGACCATGCAGTGGATGTTGCAGCCGATGGTTTTCCTGATGATCTTTGTCGCCCCGCTGCTGACCATGCGAATGGTCGCCGAGGAGATGCGCACCGGCACGCACGAGCTGCTGCTGACCGCGCCCGTCCGTGATTGGGAGGTGGTCGTCGGTAAGTGGCTGGGCGTGTGGGCCGTCTTCACCCTCTTCATGCTGGTCACGCTGCTCTATCCCTTCCTGCTGGTCTGGCGCGGCTCGCCTGAACAGGGCTTGATCATCACCGGCTACCTGGCACTGTGGCTGATGTCCGGCGCGACGTTTGCTATCGGTGTCTTTACCTCGTCGCTGACGCAGTACCAATTGATCGCCGGTGTGATGAGCGTGGTGATCCTGCTCTTCCTCTGGCTGTCGGGGAGCATCGCGTCGGGGGTGGTCAGCAACCAGACGATTGTCACCATCATGGACGAGATATCCCTGATCACCCACTACAACAGCCTGATAGACCGGGCGTTGATCCGCCCCATTGACCTGGCTTACTTTATCGGTATGATGGCTGTCTTCCTGTTTCTTGCCACACAGGTACTCAACTCCAGGAGGTGGCGTTCATAATGGCTAGCGAAATCAAGATCAACCGCGCTCTGTTACGCTGGGTCGTGTTGGGCCTGGGCGTGATCGGGCTGATCGTCATGCTCGTAGCATGGATCGCCACTCCCGGCCATCGTTTTGACAACACCGTCAGTTGGGTCTCGCTGGGTGTGGGGGTCGCCGGGCTGGCAGGCTTCATCCTGCTCGACCCGCAGGCGGTGGCTGCCGCCATCACCGGACGCACCGCCGAGTACGGCGTCACGTCCGTCCTGATCAGCCTGTTGTTCGTCGCCCTGGTCGTCGGCCTGTACTGGATCGTCAGCGAAAGCGGCCTCAAGCCGATTGACCTCACAGAGGGCGGGAAGTACAAACTCTCAGCCGAGACGATTGAGATGCTCGAAAACCTCGACGAAGAGGTGCACGTCGTCGGCTTCTACACCGCGGATCAGGGAACACAGCGCGAAGAGGCCGATATCTGGCTGGAACAGTACGAGAGTGTCAGCGGCGGCAAGCTGACCTACGATTTCATCGACCCCGACCGCGACCCAGGCGAGGCGCTGCGGTTGGGGACAACCCGGTCGGGCGTGCTGGTCTTTGAACAGGGCGACCGCACCGCCGAGGCGACCTACGCCGACGAGCGCAATCTGACCGGTGCACTGTCGCGCGTGCAGCTCGGCGAGAGCAGAAATCTATACTTTGTCACCGGCCACGGTGAGCGCAATACCGACGACTTTGCCAGCACGGGCTTCTCCGAGGCCGGCGGCCAGTTGGAACGCGTAAACTACACCCTCCTCTCGCTGAACCTGCTAGAGGAAGGTGAGGTGCCTGACGACGCCGCCCTGGTAGTCATCGCCGGTCCCCAGGCACAGTTTTCCGGGGCAGAAGTTGAGATGCTGCGCGAGTATATGGACAGCGGCGGCAGGCTGCTCGTCACGCTCGATCCGGGCACGGCCGGCGGCGCATTTGGATCGGGTGTAACGAGCGTGGACTACAGCGACGATGGCGCGCTGCTCGTCACCGGTGGGGCGGACGGCACCGCCAAGGTCTGGGACGCCGCCACCGGCGAAGAGAAGGCCACGCTGCGCGGCCACACCAGCACCGTCAGAGACGTGAGCTTCCGGGCAGGTGACGACGAGATCGCCACGGCGGGGCTTGACGGCACCGTGCGCGTCTGGGACGCAGCCACCGGTGAAGAGAAGCTGCAGCCCGAAGGGCGGACCGACCTGGTGAGCCGCGTTACCTACTCGGCGGACGGGAAGTACCTGATCAGCGTCGGCGAGGATCAGATCGTGAACGTGTGGGACGCCGCGACCTACGAGCCGATGAGCTACTCGCCGTTCCCCGTCACGACGCCGCTTTACGCGGTGGCCGCCGCGCCGGACGGCTCGCTCTTTGCAGCAGCCGGTGTGCGCAGCAGCACCGCCACAGGCGGCACTCAGGGTGTGCTTTACGTCTGGGACGCCGCCACCGGTGAGGAGGTAGTCAGCCAGGATCTGCACAGCGAGTTCATCTTCGACATCGTCTTCAGCCCTGACGGCGAGACGCTGTACAGCGTCGCCAGGGACGGCAGCGAGGGCACGCTCGACCTTGAGACGGGCGAGGCAAGCACCACCTCGCCATACGCCGACTTCGGCATCACGGCGGTCACCATCGCCGGGGACGGCACCAGGTTCTACGCGCTGGGGGATAACAGCATTCACATCCGGCCTGCCGACGCGACCTCGGAGAGGGACGACATCATCCTGTGGGGGCACACGGGGCAGATCTGGTCACTGGCCGTGTCGCCGGACGGCGAGCAGTTAGCCTCCGGCAGCCGTGACGGTAGTGCCCGCATCTGGGACCTGGCGAAGGAAGAGGAAATCCACTCCCTGACCGGGCACTCGGCCGGCGACCAACTGATCGACTACCTGGCCGATAGCTGGGGCATCAGGGTAAACGACGACCTGGTGGTCGATCTCGTCACCAGAGACTACTTCGACGCGCTGACGCCTGTCATGTACAACGACGACTCCTACAATGCGACCTCGCCCATCACCCAGCCGCTCCTCGACGCGCAAATGAGCACCATCCTCAGCGTGGTGCGGAGCGTCGAGACGCTGGACAGCGCGCCGTCCACGATAATCCTGACTCCCCTGCTGTTTTCATCAGGGCAGTATTCGGGCAGTTCGTGGGCCGAGAGCAGTTCCTCGACCGTGCAGTTCGACGAAGCGGATGTCCCTGGGCCGGTACCGCTGGCCGTCAGCGCGGAGGACCAACTGTCAGGTGGCCGGGTGGTGGTCGTCGGTGACTCGGACTTCGCATCGAACAACATGTTGCAGTATGCGACCGCCGGCAACGCCGACTTCCTGCTCAACACGGTCAACTGGCTGGCCAAAGGCGAGGTGATCGACCTGCCGTCCCAAAACGTCGGGCAGCGGCTCATGGACAAGCCGCTCTCGCAAACGGGGCTGACCGTGACGATGATCTCGGGTGTCTGCCTCATCCCGCTCATTATCGGGGTGGTCGGGATCGTCGTCTGGGTCGTGCGCCGCCGCAGGCGCTGACCTGAGAGGAGGCAGCGAGTATGTCTTCCCTTAACAAACGCCTGATCACGCTGGCCGTGCTGGCCGTGCTGGCCGCCGGGGCTTTCCTCGTCGTGAAGTTCGTCGAGTTCGGAGGCGCGGAAGAGGAGGAAGAAGCGGCAGACATCGGATACGGATACGAGTACGAGATGCCGGAGCCGCTCTTTCCCAGGGCGGTGTACGACATTGTGACCAGCATTCGGGTGACGGACAACAAGAGCGGGCAGGTCTTCAGCGCCGTCCGCGATATGGAGGCAGAAGATTCGGACACGTGGGAGATCCTGGAGGCGGTCGAGGGCAGCGACACCGGCCTGGGCGTCGACGGGGCAAGCCTCAGCGGGGCGGTGGCCTCGCTGCCTACCATGTACCCGAACCGCGTGCTGAGCGAGATCGAGATGATGGCAACCTACGGGCTGGACGAGCCGGGTTACACCATCCACTTCGAGACGAGCGGCGGGTACATGTACACGCTCTACGTCGGCTCGGAGAATCCCGACGGCTCGGCCTACTACGTCCGTCTGTTGATCAAGCCCAACACCGTCTACCTGGTCCCCACATTCGCCCTCGACCTGATCACCGTCTACGCCGAAGACCCGCCCTACATCCAGCCCACCCCCACCGAGGAACCAACGCAAGGCTAGACAGAGAGCGGTGGTGGCCGGTGGGCCACAGATCACCTATACTGTGGGGGGATAGCCCAGCCGCTATCCCCCCTTTTCCGTACCGTCTGGAGTGACGGGCAATGTATGCAGGCAACCGTATGCAGGCAGCCGTATGCAGGAAACCGAACTTACCCGCCGTCTGGCGCAGATAACGTGGTGGGTGGGACTG
Source organism: uncultured Anaerolineae bacterium (assembly GCA_964603985.1). Classification (GTDB taxonomy): domain Bacteria; phylum Chloroflexota; class Anaerolineae; order Aggregatilineales; family UBA3940; genus CAZRXG01. The sequence continues at coordinate 131,432 of CAZRXG010000004.1, forward strand.
GCGTCCCTGGCAATCGGCCTGGCGATGCTGGCGCTGAGAGTCCGCTTCCCGGTCGGCATCCCGGTCGGCGTCGGAGCGGCGGCGCTGGGCGTCCACATTCTGCTGGCCGGGGAGATCACCACCGGGCCGGTGCCGCGCTCGTTCACAGTGCGCGGGCCGGTCGTGCGCGGACAGGTGGAGGTCAGGGCCGGGCTGTGCAACTTTGTGCTCGACGCCTGCTCTACCGACCGCATCGCGACGGTGCGCTACGGTCCCTTTGGGGAGCCGGGCTTCGAGGTGCGCGAGGGGATCGCCTATTTGCAGCTCAGGAACTCACTCCGCCGCCCAAACATCGCGCAGTGGCGGGCCGACCTGGCAAGCAACGTGCTGTGGGACGCCGAAGTGCGTAGCTGGTTGGGCGACCTGACGCTCGACCTGAGCGCGCTGAGGGCGGAGCACCTGGTCGCCCGGACGGGGTGGGGGTACCTGAAAGTCACCTGCCCGCAGCGCGGCTACACGATGATGCACCTGAGAACCGGCCTGGGCCGGGTCGAGCTGTGCATTCCACCTTCTGTGGAGGCAAGGCTGGTCGTTAAACGGGGGCAACTGGCCACGCTGACGGTTAAAAACGAACGGCTCCTGGCGTTGGGCCAGGGCCGCTACACAACCCCCGACTTTGACAACGCGCCCGTGCAGGTCGAAGTTCAGATTGAGAGCGCGGCGGGGGACATCATTCTCGCCTGAGCCGGATCGGCCCGGCGGTTGTCAGGACGAGGTGGTCTGCATCGCCCGCCGCTTGCGCGGTGAGGCCGGACGGATCGGGATCTCGGCGTGCAGCAGGCTCTCCCGGTCGTCGCTTTCCAGGCTGATCTCCACCTGCTCGCGGTCGAAGTCCACGTAACGGGCGATCACCTCCAGGATTTCGTCCTTCATCGCAGAGACCTGTGCCGGGGTCAGGTTGCTCCGGTCGTGCACCAGGACCAACTGCAAGCGCTCTTTTGCGACCTGGCTGCTGGTAGGTTTACGCCCGCTGAACACACGCTCTAAGAGACTAGTCATAGGATCTGCTCCCGTTTCTCATCACTGCAACAACCCAGGCCACAAACCTACACTTGATCCCCGGGACCGGCGCTGCTGGCAACCCTCTTACTTCCCTTCGGGGTGGGGCTGGCTTTGTCGGCGTTCTTCCTGTTACTGTCGCCGCTCTGTGGCTTGAAGCCGAGGATGCGCAGGATTCGCTGCATCAGACCGGCCTCTTCCTCCAGTTCCATGAACGGAACGTCTTCACCAAGCAGGCGGCGCCCGATGTTGTGGAACGCCTGACCGGCAGGCGACTCGTCGGCGGTCATGGCGACCGGCGTGCCACGGTTGGAGGAGACGAGGATTGCCTCGTCTTCCGGGACCAGCCCGATCAGCCTGATCGCCAGGATGTCGATCACGTCCTCCGGGCTGAGCATATCACCGCGTTTGACCATCTCCGGCTTGACGCGGTTGATGACCAGCCTGCCCGGCCCTTTCCCTTCGGCCTCGATCAGGCCGATGATGCGGTCGGCGTCACGCACCGAGGAGACCTCCGGGTTGGTGATGATGATCACCTCGTCGGCGGGCGCAAGCGCGTTGCGGAAGCCGCGCTCGATACCGGCAGGCGAGTCGATCAAGATATAATCCACCAACGGGCGTAGCTCCGTGCAGATGCGAACCATGTCGCTGGGGCTGACCGCCGTCTTGTCACGGGTCTGCGCGGCGGGGACCAGGTACAGGTCTTCCTTCAGACGCTTGTCCTTGATCATCGCCTGGCGCAGTTTGGCGCGTCCTTCGACGACATCCACCAGGTCGTAGACGATGCGGTTCTCCAGGCCCATGACGACATCCAGGTTACGCAGCCCGATGTCCGCGTCGATGCAGGCGACCTTTTTCCCCATCGCGGCCAAAGCGACCGCCAGGTTCGCGGTGGCCGTCGTCTTACCGACTCCCCCCTTGCCGGACGTAATCGTAATGATACGAGCACTCATGCTCACCTTCCTGACCATAGATGCGCTAGGTTGACATGTCCTATGCCAGAATCTACCTCTAAAGCCCCGACGAAGCGATCAGGCACCGCGTAAAACCGGTGAGTCTCGCTCAAGATTGGTTCGTCTAAGAGGCCCACTCTTCGGAAACGATCTGCCCCTCGTGCACAAACGCCACTTCCGGGCGCGGGCGGGATTGCCCTTCATCCGGGACGATGACGACGTGGTTGGCGATCCGCAGTTGTGTGGGGCGCATATCCAGCGCGCACACCAACGCGTCCTCATCGCCGTTCGCGCCCGCGTGGACCGTCCCACGCAGCCGCCCCCACACCAGCACGTCTCCCCCGGCGATGATCTGTGCGCCGGGGTTGACATCGCCGATCACAACCACGTGCCCGACGTGCCGCACCACCCGGCCTGAGCGCAGTGTGTGCTTGATCAGCACGCCTGCGCTTCCGCGCTCGTCCGAGTCGATGGGCGGAAGCTCGCCGTCCGGTTCGAGATCAATGTCCGAAGGGGCTTCCTCCAGCTCGGTCTCAAGCTCCATCCGGCGCGCCGAGCGGACCGTCTCCGGGGATTTGCCCAGCACGGCCCACAGCGTCACGTCGTGCTCGGCCAGTTTATCACGTAGCTTGCGTATGTGTTCGCGATCCAAGACCCGCTCTCCTACATCAAGCGCAACGCGCGCGCCCCGGAAGAATTCCTCTCGCACCTGGATGGTGCTCAGCAGCGCCGCCTCAACCTCAACCCAGGGTTGTGCGTTTCCCAGTGTAATGAGCAATCCATCCCGGATGCCTTTGATCGAAACGGCCAGCCTGTCCACGCAGTCTCTCCTCACGTTAGAGCGATTTTAGTATAGTGGAGGGGACGACGCAAACGCCCTACGGTCAGCCCAGGAGGCTCACAGCAGGGTTGCCTTTTTGCCCGGACGTGGATCATAGTTACTGGCAAACTGCTCCAGGGTGGTCCGCTCAATCAGCCAGATGTTGGCAAACTTCCGTGCCGGGAGCTTGCCGGAACGGATCAATCGGCGCACGGATTCGGGATGAATGTTCAGACGCCTGGCTGCCTCAGCAACGGTCACGTAATTCTCGAAGCTGTCACTCACGCTCTATCTTTTCCCGGGAGTTTCAATTGTTGAGTAATACAACACCACAATTGTGAAGTATAGACGATTCAGGTTTCCTGTCAAGCTACAAAGGGAATTTTTAAGCAATTGGGCCAAGGCTCAAATAGCACAGAGCCGTCGATGGCGATCTGTAGCCCTGGCGATACCCCGAATGACAGGCCGGGGGCTCAATAGCGCCAGATTCGAGTTATGGTAAAATACCCAAATACAGGGAACCTGGAACCGGAAGCCCGGCAAATCAAAACCTTCCGCCGTCACCGACCCTGAACCTGCTGCCGGGACAACGACCTTAATTCACCGATGGCGCAGCGCTTCACAGGGTGGGCAGACGGATGTCTGTGAAAGAGGTTCGCGAGGATAAGAGCACGGGTCGTGCCGGTCGGGTTGTATCCCGGTGGCGCGGCCTCACGTCGCCGGATGGCCTGCAACGCAGGCTGGCGCTTTTAACGCTCGCTCGCTGCGGGCTGGTGCTGCTTTTCCTGCTGAACATTCTCCCGCTCAGGCTTCGCGACGGCTGGTTTCTGTACCACGAAGCGGGGGAGGAGCACATCTTTGCGCTGGCCGATTCCCTCGCCTGGGGTCCCCCCCGGCCATCCCCCATGAGCATCGCGCAGCCGCTGGTCATGCTCCCCTGGATACGCTTACTCAAGCCCGACCGCTTCGCCGATGTGATCGTCCCGCTCGCCCTGATCAACGGCCTGCTGCTGGGCGGCCTGTCGGTGCCGGTGATAGGGGGCGTGGCCCGTCACACCCTGGGCAGCGACCGGGTGGCGGTCTGGGCTGCGGCGGTGTGGGCTTTTCTGCCGCTGCTGGCCTACTGCGGCTTCTTCTGGCATACGTCGCCGGGTCCGGAGATCGTGCGCAGCACGGCGGTGCCGCGACTGGGCTGGTTGGATGGCCTGACGGACGGCCCGGCGATCTTCTTCTCGCTGCTGGCGATCCTGCTGCTGGCGCGGATCGCCGCCCGCCCGGAGCGTGCGACGTTCCGGCAGATGGCGGGCGTTGGCGTGACGGCGGGCGTGGCGGTGATGTACCGGATACAGATGGCACCGATGATGGTGTTTCTGGCAGGCTGCGCGCTGCTGGCGCACGGCTGGCGCGCGCTTGCAGCCTTGTGCGGCGCAGCGCTGATCGTGTACCTGCCCCAGGTCTGGTACAACCAGGTGATCTACGGGCTTCCGCTTACGGTGGGCTACACCTCGTTTGGCGATATGGGAACGTGGGGCGGGACTCTCGACCGCCCGCTCGCCGATATTCTGAGCAGTTTACCTTTCAGCCGGGATAACCTGGTTATTTTGTGGAATTACACCATCGGGCGGAACCTCTGGTTGGCCGTCCCATTGGTGTTGATGTTGATCGCAGGCGCACACGTCGTGAGGGCGCTGTGGGTGCGGCAGGGATGGAAGCCGGTCGCTCTGTTGATCGGCGCGCCGCTAAGCTACCTGGGGCCGATGGTTGCGACCGAATCTTTCCGCTACGACATAGCACGCTTTATGCTGCCGGTTGTTCCCTTTATGGTCATCGCGTGCGTGCTGGCGGTCGATACGGCGCTACGGCAGCTACCGGTGCCCCAGGTTGGCCGCGATCATCCGCGCAGCGGCACCCTCTAATGTGGGCAGGAGGGATAGCCGGGAAAGTGTAACTGGATTGCTCACTTTGAACGTTCGGGGCTTATTGATGTTGGTTGTGTGAAGTAAGGAGAGGAATCATGACGACGATCACCAAGGGCCGTGAAAGGCGGCGGCCCGCCGTTATATGGGAACAGGAGGGACACCTCCGGCTGGAGAGCAACTGGTGGTATGCGCTTCTGCTGCTTGTAGGAGTAGTGAGCGGCATTTTACTGTTTGCTATGATGGGCTTTGAGCCAACGCCCGTCTGCGATGCGGGCGGTGACTGTGTGCCGGGCCTGGTTTACAAGCATAAAAAGACAACGGAAGAACCCACGGAAGAGTCCGACGGTGGTTGGGTGTGCGGCAACGGCATCTGCGAATCCGATAAGGGCGAGGGTGTGTGGAACTGCTCACAGGACTGTAGCTGGTGCGGCGATAGGGTCTGCCGACCGGAGGAGGTCGATACCTGCCCGGAAGACTGCCCGGTTGAGGTCACGTGCGGGGATGGCATCTGTAGCGCGTTTGAGAATTACGAGAACTGCCCGAAGGACTGCCCCCCACCTGAGCCAACCGAGGAGCCGACCGAAGAGCCGACCGAGGAGCCAACCGAGCCTCCTTCCCAGCCGATCCCCACCGAGGAGACGACCAGAGAACTGACCGAGGAACCGACCGAGGAGACGACCAGAGAACCCACCGAGGAACCGACCGAGGAGACGACCAGAGAACCCACCGAGGAACCGACCGAGGAGACGACCAGAGAACCCACCGAGGAGCCAACCGAAGAACCCACCGAGGAGCCCTGCCGCATCGTGGGGGCTAACGCGATAGCGCCCAGCGTGGTGGGCCTGGCATCAGAGGCCAGCCGGAGCAACCGGTCTTCCGCGGCTGGCAGGGACAACGCGCCGGAGATCTGGGTGATCTGCGACCGGCAGCCCGATGAGGTCTGCCTGCCCGCCGTCGGCATCACGAAGGATGACCTGTCGAACGTCTGGCTGCTGGACTGCGGCAATGCCACAACGGCAGACGAGTGCCGCCGCTTCTCCGCCGCCGAACTGCGTAGCGGGCAGGTGTGCTTCGCGATCGGCACGGAAGGCTCCGGTGAAAGCCCGGACAAGTTCAACTGCTCCGAGGGGTGCGCTCTGTCCCCCCCGCAGCAGCCGGGCACGGCGAGCTTCGTGATCCCGCTGCTCATCATCATCATGTTCCTGGCAGCGGTCGTCCTGATTGTCGTCCTGCTGGTGATGCGCAGGCGTCAGGAAGGGCCGAAGGAGGAACCACTCGACATGTCTGGCCTGGGTGGACCCATGTAGCGTAGGCCGGATCGGAAACGTTCGCGAAAAGCGGGTCTGCGAGGGGCAGGCCCGCTTTGGCGTTCAGCCCTCGGACTAAGAAGCCGTTTGGAAAATCAAGGTGATGCGTGAGGCCGGGCTAAGCGACGGGCCATAACATCGGATCGATTCCTGGCTTGACTATCTGTAACGTATGCCTTTATAATCGCTGTGGAAGGTAAGTTAGAGGATGGGGAAAAGCTCAGGTGAGGAGCGACGAGACAAAATACCTGGATTCACTACCTCAAGGAATTGACCCGCCCTGATACATTTTCTCGCAACACAAACCCACCCCCCAATTCGAGCGCCTTTGCCAAAACGAGACTAAAAGTGCAGTTGAAGTGCCCCCCTCGCTCCTCTCTAGACAACCAGGATAAACCTTGATAAGGCGATTTTGGGAGCAGCTTTTGATGCTCCTTCTATTTATGTTATGGAGCGCATGGACCATCGAGGGGGAAAAGCCATGGGTAAAACCACACAACATACTGAAGTAGTGGAAGTGCACAGCGCTTCCAGGGGGAGTCTGCCGTGCCGTAAACCAGGGATGATCCTGGTATTTTTGGTCCTGCTCTTGCCTGCCTGTGGCGGGCCGACAGGCCCTCTTGCTACATCCACGCCGGCACCCACCGACACACCAGAACCGGTTATGCTCAGCGAAAAGCAACTTGAGGATATTGTCAACGGCTGTAACAATTCACATCTAGTCGCTGACCAGGAACTGGCTGATGCGTATGCAGCAACACAAAAAACGGCGGCGGGAGAGGTTGCCTCCCGTACAGCCGGATTCCGCAATTTTATCAGCGGTTCTGCCACCGCGTGTCGTGTGATTGTATTTGACTCCGTCAGTACTGCCAACCTGTATTTCTCATCCCAATCCGGTATGTCAGACATCACTGAAGGGAACATGTTCTACTTTCCCGCTGATGCCCTCGTCTGCCAGACCTACGAAGATGGGGTGACAGTTGTCGCGTTTCGCCGTCAAAACGTTGTGGGCTTCATTGTTCAGGGGAAAATAGAGGAGGAAGGAGGAAGTATCGTCATGGCCGCGAGTGCAGCCAAGGCCATGAATGAGGTCATGGAACTACACGTCCCTTAACCGGTCGACTCAGGTGTGTGCTCTGCAATCTTGCCCCTGTATGAGGCAGGTACTCTACTGCAAAGCGTGAATAAGGGCGTATAAACCGGCCCGTGCCGGGTCAGGCGGCGACGATCTTGAGCTTCCCGTCCTGCTCGGCCAGCCGCCCGACCGGTATGTGGGGGTCGTGGACGAAGAGCAGCAGGGCATCTTTTTGCAGCGCCCAACGCTGCCAGGTGCGCTTGGTCTCCAGCGTGACCAGCGGCTCGACATCGAAGGCCGTCATCCAGGCCAGCCGGGCAAACTGCACGGCCATCGTGGCGAGGTCGGAGGGGTAGAGCGCCGCCTGGCCGTCCCGCTCGAAGACGATGCTCTGGTGCCCGCGCGTGTGGCCCGGCGTGACCACGCAGCGCATACCCGGCACGACCTCGGTCTCGCCGTCGAGCAGGCGCATCTGCCCCGAACGGTACAGCGGCGCGAAGTTGTCCGCGAAGTAGGTGCCGCGCGTGCGCTCGTTGGGGAAGGCGGCGTCGGCGTATTCGAGGCGTTGGACCCAGTACTCGGCGTTGGGGAAGGTGGGCACGACCCGGTCGCCGTCGAAGCGGGTGTTGCCGCCGCAGTGGTCGGCGTGGAGATGGGTGTTGATCACCAGGTCAACGCCCCCCGGCTGCACGCCCAGCCGCGCCAGTCCCTCGACCAGATCACCCTGCGGGCGCTCCAGGCTGTAGCGGGCGATCTGCTCGCTGGTCAGCCGGGTGCCCAGCCCGGTCTCGACGACGATGATCCGGCCCACCGCCCGCACCAGCAGGCAGCGGTGATCCGTCACAATCTGGGATTGGTCGTCCGGTTCAATGATGCGTGACCACAGCGCGCGCGGCACCAGGCCGAACACGCCTCCTGGGTCGGACATGATGCGGCCGTCGCTGATGAGGTCGATCTCGATGTCGCCGATCCTGATCATCTACCCTCGCACAATGGTCTGGTCGCGGGCCGGGCCGACGGTGATCAGCCCGACCGGCATCCCGGTCAACTCCTCAACCCGCCTGACGTAAGATCGGGCGGCTGCCGGGAGCACGTCGAACGAGCGCACTCCCATGATGTCCTCGTGCCACCCCTCAAGCGTCTCGCAGATCGGCTGGCAGGCCGCGAATCGCTCCGCGTCTCGTGGCAGCTCGTCGATCTGCTCGCCCCGGTAGATGTACGCATCGGAGATCTGGAGCCTTCCGAAGCCGCTCAGCACGTCGAGCTTGGTGATCGCCAGCCCGGTCAGCCCGTTGATGCGCGCCGCGTAGCGCACCACAACCGTATCCAGCCAGCCGCAGCGCCGGGGCCTGCCGGTCGTCGTGCCGTACTCGTCCCAGGGATTCGCGCCCGTGCCGCGCAGCCGGTTGCCCATCTCGCCGTGCAGCTCGGTCGGGAACGGCCCCGCGCCGACGCGCGTGCTGTACGCCTTGACCACGCCGACCACGCGCTCGACGTGGCGCGGGCCGATCCCCAGGCCGGTGAGCGCGCCGCCCACCGTCGAGGAGGAGCTGGTCACGTAGGGGTAGGTGCCGTGATCGAGGTCGAGCAGCGTCCCCTGTGCGCCCTCGCACAGCACCAGCTTGCCGTCCTCAAGCGCCTGGTGGAGCGCCAGGGGCACGTCGGCCAGGTAGGGGGCCAGAAACTCGGCGGCCTCGCCCAGGTCGGCGGCGGCGGTGTCGGCACCAACCGGGGGGGCGTCGTACAGCGCGGCAAGCGCGTGGTTGGCCTCCTCGACGTGAGCCTTGACCTGATCGGCAAATGCCTCAGGATCGCGCATCAGGCCGGTCCGCAGGCCGGAGCGGGCCGCCTTGTCCGTGTAGGCAGGGCCGATGCCCCGTTTGGTCGTGCCGATGGCATCCGGCCCGCGCCGAGCCTCTCCAACGCCGTCGAGGGCGATGTGCGCCGGGGTGATGAGGTGGGCCGTCTCGGCCAGCATGATGCGTGACGGGGAGATGTCGATCCCCCGGACCGCCAGCCCGCGCAGCTCGTCGGCCAGCTTGAGGGGATTGATCGCCATCCCCCCACCCATAACACACCGCACGCCGGGATGCACCACGCCGGACGGCACCAGGTGCAGCTTGAAGGTCTGGTCGGCGACGCGCACCGTGTGCCCGGCGTTGTCGCCCCCGGCGTAGCGGGCCACAATGTCGGCCCCGGCGGCCAACCAATCGGCGACGCGTCCCTTCCCCTCATCCCCCCATTGCGCCCCGACAATCACGTGTGCAGGCATGGTTCTCCTCCTCGATACCCAACAGCCGGTCAGTCCTCCGGCATTACAAAACTCGCCGCTGCCTCCGCCAGGATGGCCGCGCCGATCACCAGCGCCTCCTCGTCGAAATCGAAGTGAGGGTTGTGATGGGGGCAGCTCAGGTCGCGCCCGGCGTTGGCAGAGCCGATGAAAAAGTAGCAGCCGGGGATGTCGTCCATCAGGAACGCCATGTCCTCCGATCCCATCGTGCGTATGTCGTGCTCGACGTGCTCCGCGCCGACGTGCCGCGCGGCGATGGCTGCGATCCGGTCGGCAAGCTGCGGGTCGTTGTCAACCGCCGGAGACATCGACCGGATGTCTAACTCGGCCTCGCACTGCATCGCACCGGCGACTCCTTCGCAGATCTCGCCCAGGCGACGGCCCACCATCGCCCGCGTCTCTTCGCGGTAGGTGCGGATGGTGCCCACCAGCTCGACGCGGGGCGGGATGACGTTGAAGGTCTCCCCACCGTGAATAGAACCGACCGACACAACGGCAGCATCCAGCGGGTTGACGTTGCGTCCCACGATGCCCTGCATCGCCGTGATGACCTGGGCCGCCGTCAGGATGGGATCTCTGAGCGTGTGGGGGGCAGCGCCGTGCCCGCCGTAGCCGGTGATGGTGCACTTCCATATGTCAGCCGCCGCCATGCACGGCCCCGGCGTCACACCCACCTTGCCGACCGGCAGGTCGTTCCACAGGTGCAGCCCAATGCTGTAATCCGGGCGTGGGGCCTCAAGAACCCCGTCGGAGATCATGGCCGCCGCGCCCTCGCCGATCTCCTCGGCGGGCTGGAAAACAAACTTGACGCGTCCCTTGATCGCGGGGCGGTGTCCGGCGAGCACCTGGGCCACTGCCAGCCCGATACTGGTGTGCCCATCGTGGCCGCAGGCGTGCATCACGCCGTCCACCTGAGAGGCGTAGTCGGTCTGATTTTGCTCGTGAATGGGCAGGGCGTCCATATCGGCCCGGACGAGGAGCGTCGGGCCGTCGTGGTCACCCTCCAACAGGCCCACCACGCCGGTCTTCCCGATCTCCGTCTGGACTTCCAGCCCCAGATCGCCCAGGACGGACGCCACAATGCCCGCCGTGCGCTGCTCCTGGAAGGCCAGCTCGGGATGGCGGTGAAAGTCGCGCCGACGCTCGATCAGGGTCGACTTGAGCGCGCGCACCTCGTCGCGCAGGTTGATGCTCATACGGTTTCCTTTTTGGGGTTGGTGGGGGCCATCAACCGCTTAGCTGCTCTGTTTCCCGTCCGACGACCGATCCGACCCGCGCGCCCGCCGCTTCCGGGGGCGTTTCTTCTTGGGCGCCGACCGGCTCGAGCTGGCCTTGCGCTGCTGCGGCCCGGAGGGGCGTTTCCTGGGACGGCTGCTGCCACCTGCGGCGCGCTCCGAGGAGATTCTGGCTGCCTCATCGCGGGCGTGCCGGGCCGCCTCTTCCTGCTGCGCGCGCCACTCCTCGACGGACATCAGGTCGTCCCTGTGTACCTCGTGGCGATTGCCGTCCACGTCAACGGTGACGGTCTGCTTGAGTGCGTTGACCTCGATGATCTTGCCCTCACCGTGCGGCGTGCCGATCCGCCGGTTGCGCCTGGGAAGCAGCTCCAGCGCTTCTACGTACTGATCGTGCTCGTAGAGCAGGCAGCAGCGCAGCCGCCCGCACATGCCCGTGATCTCGGACGGGTTGAGCGAGACGCCCTGGGCCTTCGCCATTCTGATCGAGATGGGACAGAACTCAGCCAGGTGCGTCGAGCAGCAGCGCTCTGCGCCGCACGCGCCGTACTCGCCGAGCAGCTTGGCCGCGTCCCGCGTCCCGATGCGCCGCACCTCGATGCGCGTGTTGAACTCTTGCTCCAGCCTTCTTCGCAGACGGCCCGTGTCGATGTTTGGCTCTTCGGACGTGTAAAGGAGTGCCAGCAGGCTGCCGTCGTAGTTGTATCTGGCCTTGACGAACTTGACGCCCTTCTCTCTCGTCAGGTAAGCGCCCACCCGCTGACAGATCTCCAGTGCCTCGTCCTCTTTCGCCTCCCACAACTGCTTCATGAGCAGGTCGCGTGCCATCGCCGGTCTTTTGATCGGCTTGAGCCGCCGCATGTCGGCATCTTCAGGATGGACGAACGCCGCGATCTGCCCCAACTGGCGACCGCGCGAAGTTTCGACGATGACGAAATCGGCGGAGTCCAGTTCCGGGTGCGCCGACACGTCGAAGTGATAAAGCTTGCCCACTTTGTGAAAGCGGACCGCTGCTATTCTCGGTGCAGAGGTTGCAGTCATGGTTGCCTCTTTAGATGTACTCTGCGGTGTTCCTGTCATTAGTTTAGAAGACGGTATGTGAAACTGCAACCCCCACAGGGCGGATGCCGTCCCCAACGGCAAATGGCAAAACCCTGAACTTGCTGTGGGGCGTCCCGGCGGGGCAGCAAAAAAAGGAGCAGGTGGATACCTGCCCCTCACATAGCCTGCAAGGCGCTGCTTCAGCCGATGGTCGTCAGTGGGATGACGTTGTCGCTCCGGTCGAGGCCAAGAGCGCTGACGCGGGTCACGGTCTGGTTTGCGATGTGCACCAGCGCCTCCGCCGCCGGGGAGTCGGGGTCCGTTACAACAATGGGCCGACCGTTGTCGCCGCCGACTCTCACCTTTGGGTCGAGCGGCACGCTGCCCAGGAAGGGAACGTTGCGCCCGGCGGCCAGCCGCTCGCCGCCGCCCTCGCCGAAGAAGTCGCCGCTCATGTTCTCGACGACGCCGATGATCGGGACGTTGAGCTTCTCGAACATCGCCAGCCCGCGCAGCGCGTCACCCAGCGCAACCTCCTGGGGCTGGGTGACGATGATCGCGCCGGTCAGGGGCACGGACTGGGCCAGCGAAAGCTGGGCGTCGCCGGTGCCGGGCGGCAGGTCGATGATAATGTAATCCAGCGTGCCCCAATCGACATCGGAGAAAAACTGGCGGATGGCGCTGTGCAGCATCGGGCCGCGCCAGATCATCGGCTGGGTGGGATCGACCAGGAAGCCCATGCTCATGATCTTCACGCCGTAAGCTTCGAGCGGCTGCATTCGCTTATCAATGACCTCCGGCTGCCCCTCGATGCCCATCATCATGGGCAGGTTCGGCCCCAGGATGTCGGCGTCCATCAGGCCGACCGCCGCGCCGCTCTGGTGGAGGGCGACCGCCAGGTTGGCCGCGACGGTGCTCTTGCCCACGCCGCCCTTGCCGCTGCTGACCGCGATCAGGTGGTTCACCTTCAGGCTTTGCGCTTCTGACATAGGTTAACTTCTTTCCTCAAAACAGGTGGAACAAAATAATAAACCAGGCGAATGTCTGTCTTATAGTTATTGTATCTCAGGCGGCAGGCGTTCGCTAAGCGGGATCTCACCCGTGCCATGCCAGTTCTGCATGTCCTCCCTGGCTTTTTCGTAGGCGGCCACCAGATCGGCGTCGCTGCCCTTGAAGCGGGCGATGGACTGCTGGGCACAGAGGGTGCAGCCTCGCATCGCCCGGTAGCTGTCGGCGTGGCAGGTCAGGCAGCCATCCAGGCGGATCATCATCAGGGCAAAAGCCTGGTGGTCGAGGCTTCCAGCCTCCTGGCTCAGAACGTGGTCAACGAGCTGCTGCCACTCCTGGCCTCGCAGGTTACGCAAAGATGGGATCACACGGTCAGGGAACAACATCTCCGCGTCGCTCTGGTACATCATTCCCTTTCACCTTTAGGATGCGAAAGCCGCTCACGCGGCGAGCGGCTTTGGTAAAACGTCACAATGTTGTTTCTCACCGGTCGCCTGCCAGGCTGACGGGTCGTGACCGACCCGGAGGGGTGCTCACGACCTTTTCGCTTTGGCGGCCTCTTTGGCCGCGCGTGCCAGCCGCTCCTCCTCGGCACGAGTAGGCGCAATGGTCTGCCAGTGGCTGAGCGGCTTGGAGAGCTGTGCCTTGTCGAAGATGTGCGCCGTGGTGCGGTCGTAGCTGGCGATCTCGTAGTCGTGATCCATCTTGATGGCGTCAAACGGGCAGTACTCAGCGCAGTAGCCGCAGTTCATGCAGATGTCCACATCGATGTAAAACTCCTCCGGCTCCGGCCTGGGGCGACCGGTTTCCGGGTCGGTGCTGCGCACGATCCAGATGCACTGCGGCGGGCAGACCTTGGCGCAGATGCCGCAACTGGTACACCAGGGTTGGCCGGGCGCTTCGGGGTGATCGTCGTCGTTGACCACCAGAAAGGGAATGTAGCGGAAACGCTCCGGGACGGCGATCTTCTCCTCCGGGTACTGGACGGTGAACAGCCCCCTGGCGTCGGTGCTCTGGCGGGCCTGGAATCCCTCAGGGCTTGTGTAGCGCTTGAGGCCCCACTTGAAGTCGTCGATATAGGTTTCGATAAAATGCTTGAGGGTGACACCCAACCCCCTCAGAATACCGAGTCCGTACATACCTGCCCTGCTCCTCTTGCTACCGGTCAACCTCGCCCAGAATAATGTCGATGCTGCCCAGGATGATGATCACGTCGGCGACCTTGTGCCCGCGGCACATCTCCTCCAGGGCGGTCAGGTTGATGAAGCTTGGCGACCGGATGTGATAGCGGTACGGGTTGGCCGATCCGTCCGAGACGACGTAGAAGCCCAATTCGCCTTTGGGGTTCTCGGCGTGCCCGTAGTGCTCGCCGCCGGGGACGCGCACGTTGTAGGCGCGTTTGCCCGCCCAGTACTCCTGGCCCTCGGTTGCCTCCAGGCGCGGGATCACCTGCTGGAGGATACGTAGGCTCTGCCGTATCTCGTCCAGGCGGATCAGGTAGCGGTCGTAGGTGTCGCCGTTGTAGCGGACGGCCACGTCGAAGTCAAACTCGTCGTAGATGCTGTAGGGGTCGGCGAGGCGCAGGTCGTAGGGAACGCCGCTGGCGCGCAGCATCGGGCCGGTCAGGCCGTAGCCGACGGCCACGTCGGGCGGGATGACGCCCACACCCTTGCAGCGCGAGATGAGGATCTCGTTCTGGGTCAGGTAGCCGTCAAGCTGGTCGGTGGCGCGGGGCAGCCGCTCGTAGACCAGGTCCTTGATGAAGGCCATCGTGTCCAGGCTGCGCGCCTGATCGCCGGGCCGGACGGCCGGGCCGCCGACGTAGGGCGGCAGGTCGTAGGCGACGCCGCCGAAGCGCATGTAGTTGCACATCAGGCGCGAACCGGCGGTTGCCTCGAACAGGTCGAGGATCAGCTCGCGCTCCAGGATGGCGTACAGCGCGGGGGTGAAGAACGCGCCCAGGTCGTTGAGCAGGAAGCCGATCAGCCAGAAGTGGCTGACGACGCGCGTTAATTCGGCCATCAGGATGCGCAGCAGCTCGGCGCGCTCCGGCACCTCCTGGCCCAGCATCTTCTCGACCGTGATGGCATACGCCAGGTTGTTCGACATGCTGGTGATGTAATCCAGCCGGTCGGTGTAAGGCATGTTGCCGAGGTAGGTGTTGCGCTCGCCGATCTTCTCGTGGTTGCGGTGCAGGTAGCCCATGACCGGCTCAAGCCAGGTGATGGTCTCGCCGTCGAGCGTCACCGTCATGCGGAACACGCCGTGCGTGCTGGGATGCTGCGGCCCCAGGTTGACGACAAGCTGGTCGGTCTTGATCCGGTGGACATCGACACCCGTCGGGGCCTGCGACGTTCCCAGCCCGGCGTAGATCGCCTCGTCGCCCTCCGGCGTCCAGCCCTCGACCGTGAAGCCCGGCGGGTACCGGACGTTCTTGCCGTAGGGGTTCATCTCCTCGGCCCGCTGCACGTGCCCGTCCGGCCAGCGGCTCTTGAAGGGCTTCTGATCCGCTTCGTAGAACGGCTCGCGCCAGTCCTTACGCAGCGGGTGCCCCTCGAAGCCCTCCCACATCAGGATGCGCTTCAGGTTGGGGTGGCCGGTGAAGCGGATACCCATCAGGTCCCACGCCTCGCGCTCCTGGAAATCGGCCGACTTCCAGACGCCGGTCAGTGAGGGCAGCGCGGCCCCGTCGCGCGGTGTGCGGGCCTTGAAGGTGATCCCGGCCCCGCCGGTGTGCGTGTTGTAGGCGTTGTAGACGACCTCGAAGAAGCCCTCGTCGAGGTAGTCCACGTAATTGACGCTGGAAAGCAGGTCGCAGCACAGGTCGTCCCGGAGGGCGGTTGCCACCTCGACCAGCTTATCGGCGTCCACGATGAAACCCACGTAGCCCTCGCGGTCGTCGGGCCGGATGGCATCCGGGAACCTGCGGGTCAGGACGTCGCTTACGTCGGTTGCCGTGACATCTTGGGGTGAATCAGCCATAGCTCCTTATCCAGACGTACCTAACCGGCTGCCTCTTCGGATGGCTCTGTCTCTTGTGCGGCAGCCGGGGTGTTGGCGTGGATGAGCGGCACCTGGCGCGGGTCGATCAGATCCGGGCCGAGTACCGGGATGGGGATCGGCTCGCTCTCGCCGCGCTTATACCAGGGCACGGTCGTGATGCTCTGGCTCTCGATCTTCTTGTGCAGCGTGATGAAGCCGTTCAGGAGCGCCTGCGGCGTCGGCGGGCAGCCGGGCACGTACACGTCCACCGGGATGAACTTGTCGATGCCGTCGACGACGTTGTAGCCCTCCTTGAACGGCCCGCCGCCGGACGCGCACGCGCCCATCGCGAGCACGTAGCGCGGCTCCGGCATCTGGTTGTACAGCCGGACGATCTGGGGCACCATCTTCTTGGTGACCGTGCCCGACACGATCATCAGGTCGCACTGGCGCGGGCTGGGACGCATGACCTCCATGCCGAAGCGGGCCGGGTCATAGCGGGCGGCTGCGGTCGCGATCATCTCGATGGCGCAGCAGGCCAGCCCGAACAGCATCGGCCACACCGACCGCGCGCGGCTCCAGTTGTAGATGCGGTCGAGCGTCGTGATGGCGATGTTGGATCGCAGCTCTTCCGGGATGGGATAATCGGGGTTGTTCAGGGACGGAAATTCGTCTGCCATAACGCTGTCGTTGACCTCCTCAACGTCACTCCTGCCGGGCTGCGGCAGCCGGTCAGCACGGGAGCCGGTGGCCCGGTTCAGGGGGACGACCGTCTTCTCGAACGATGGGACAAGCAGGCGTTCACGAAGAACTGATCGCCTGGGGTGAGTGTCGATCCCTGCTCTGACACGTTGGATGCTCCTCGGAGATGGCGGCGGACAGGGCTACTGCCGGTCAGGGGATACGCGCGTAATGGTACAACGCCGCCCGTGAAAAATCAAGACACCTGCTGCCTGAACGCTTTTCAAGCGGCTTTTACAAGCTCGATAAAGTATAGCAATTTCAGACTTATCGCGTCAATAAAATCCGGGGGCCGGGGCGGAACGCGCGCCGTTTCCACCTGGCCGGGGGTGGCCTTTGACCGGCCATCTGATTCGCGTACAATAGGTTCAGGTATGATCCACTTTCATGATCTGAGTTGAGCTAGGGAACCTCATGCACAAACTCCTAGTCATAGAGGACGAAGAGATCACCTCCGACATGCTGCGCCGCTACTTTGAGATCGTGGGCTACGAGGTCGTCAACGCCACGACGGGCGCTGAAGCCGTCAAGATGGCGCGGGAACACCAGCCCGACGTTATCCTGCTCGACATCATGCTGCCCGACATGGACGGTTACGAGATCTGCCGCCGCCTGCGCTCCGACGAGCGCACCGAGCGTATCCCCATCATCTTCCTGACCCGCAAAGGTGAGCGTCGCGACCGCCTGGAGGGGCTGAGCCTGGGCGTTGATGACTACATTACCAAGCCCTTCGACATGGAAGAGCTGCGTTTGCGCGTGCACAACACCATTGACCGGATACAGGGCCACGCCATGGTCGACCCGCGCACCGGCCTGCCAAAGGAGGCGCTGATCAAGGAGCGCCTTCCCCGGCTGCTGGATGATCCGAAGAGCGCCTACCTGGACGTTTCCATTGAGCACTTTGAGCCGTTCGGCAGGCAGTACGGCCCGGTGGCCGCCAACCAGATCGTCCGCAGCACGGCCAAGATCATCGCCGACCTGCTGCACGAGATCGACCCGGTTAACTCGTTCATCGGCCACCCCGGCGATAACCGCTTCCTGGTGGCCGTGCCGGGTGAAGGCATGGATCGGGTAGAGCAGGAGCTGCCCGACCGCTTCAAGAAGCACCTTGATAAAGTCTACGATTACGGCGACATGTCGCGCGGGAAGATGAAAATCAAGGACAAGCTGGTTCCGCTGATGGCGCTCAAGCTGGAGCGCGTCGAGGCAGAGGTGGTGAAAGCGCGCGTCGGCGAGCAGAAGGCCGGGGACGCCGTCAAGAGCACATCGGAGGACGCCAAAAAGCCGGATAAGGCGGCCCAACCCAAAGCGGCTCCCAAGGACGGAAAAAAGAAAAACCGGTGACTGACTGCCTCAGGGAGACGCCTCGCGGCGCAGGCGTCTGAGGAAAGCGACGGACTTGAGGCGGCGTTCGAGGTGGTAGGTCAGCGTGGTATGCAGGATGCGCTCACACTCGGCCTGGACGCCCGAACTGAGAGCCAGCTTCTCGACGACCTCGTAAGGCTGCCGCTGCATGTAGCGCAGCACTTTGAGCACGTTCAATGAGATGGGCCGGGCGCGCGGCAGGTCGTGCCCGCAGGCCGGGCAGACCACCCCGCCGTCGAAGGGGCTGTAGAACTGGGCCTGGGGTTTGATTTTCTTACCGCACAGCACGCAGTCGAATAACTCCGGTCGGTATCCGGCCAGGTCGAGCAGGCGCAGCTCGAAGTAGCGGGCGGTGAGCGGCAGGTTGTCCGTCGTGCAGAGCCAGCCCAACCCGTCGCACAGCAGCCGGAACAGCAGGCGGCTCTCGTCGCCCTCCTCGGTGAAAGCGTCGATCAGCTCGGCGAAGTGGGACGCGTAGGTCGTGCGGACCAGGTCCTTGCGTAGAGGCAGGAACGACTCCAGCGTCTCGACCTGGCTCAGCACGTCGAGCGAGCGCCCGCGCGCGATCAGCACGTCGGTGAGCGTGAACAGCTCGACGTACCCCGCCTTGCGGCTTTGAGGCTTGCGAACCCCCTTGGCGACGGCCTTGATCTTGCCGTAATCACGCGTATACAGCGTCAGGATGCGGTCGGTCTCGCCGAGGTCGTGGCGGCGCAGGATGACGGCCTGGGTGCGGTAGATGCGCTCTAAGGGAGACATGGCCCGGACGGCGCCCTCCCCTGATCAGGTCAGATTTTCAGGGCCGAACCCGTGCGGCAGCAGGTCGGCCAGCGGGTGCTCGGCCACAATGCGCTCGCCGTCGACCAGGATGACGAGCATGTCGGGAGCGAACTCGTTCATCACCTGGCGGCAGATGCCGCACGGCGACCCGCCGTTGCGGGTGGCCACGGCGATGGCGACGAAGCTGCGGTGCCCGTCCGAGATGGCCTTGGTGATCGCCACCCGCTCGGCGCAGATGCAGGCCGGATAAGACGCGTTTTCGACGTTGCAGCCGGTGACGATGGCTCCATCTTCGGTCAGCAGGGCCGCGCCAACGCGATAGTTGGAGTACGGCGCATAGGCGCGCTCACGTGCCCGGCGGGCGGCCTGTGCAAGCGCCTCGCGATCAACGACCGTTTCTGTTGAGGGCATGGTTGTTTTTGTCCTCTGGTTCGAGTTCGGGAAGCTGCTCGTGGGGTGGGAGGCGTGTGACGCGCACTTTGCCGATGCGCAGGTTCTCGACGCTGAGCACCTCGAGACGCAGATCCTTGGCTTTGATGATCTCGCCCACATCGGGTACCTTGCCCAGCCGCTCGTAGATGAATCCTCCCAGCGTGTCGCTCAGCTCATCCGGCAGCTCGGTATCCATCAGGTGGTTGAGGTCGTCCAGATCGATGCGCGCGTCGAAGATGATCTCGTCCTCGCCGACGATCTCGTAGGCGGCCTCTTCGTCCTCGTCGTACTCGTCGATGATCTCGCCGACGATCTCCTCGACGACATCCTCAATGGTGACCAGGCCAGCCGTTCCGCCGTATTCGTCGATGACAATCGCCAGGTGCACCATCGCGTTTTGAAGCTCGCGCAGCAGTTTCAGGACCCGCTTGGACTCCGGGACAAAGAGCGCCGGGCGGAGGAGCGTGCTCAAATCGACCGACGCCTGCCCTTTGTGCCACACGTCGAGCAGATCTTTGGCATAGAGCAGCCCCTTGATGTAGTCGAGCGAGTCCTGGTACACGGGGATGCGCGAGTGCCCGGCCTTGATGATCACCTCACGCGCTTCTTCCAGCGGGGTGTTGATGTCCAGCGCCACGATGTCGATGCGGGGCACCATGATCTCGCGTGCCAGCGTCTCGTCAAGCTCGAAGATGGAGTAGATCATCTCCTTTTCGTCAAGCTCAATCGAGCCTTCCTCCTGGCCCGCGTCAACCATGGTCTTGATCGTCTCCTCGGTGACGAACACGCCCTCCAGGTCGCCGCCCAGCGGCCCGGCGATGCCGCGCCGCAGGCTCATCATCAGGCTCACCAGGGGGCTGAGCAGCGTGATCGTGACCCGCGCCAGCGGTGCCAGGGCCATCGCCCAGCTTTCGGAGTTCCGCTGAGTCAGGACCTGGGGGAGCAGGCCGGTCAGCACGAAGGCGAGCAGTGCCACCAGGGGGATGACGACCAGGTAGCTCAGCACGAAGCCGGGACGGGTGCCCCCCGGAACCAGCGACTCCGCCCAGGCGGCCAGCGACGGCAGCACCAGAACCGCCACCAGACCGGCGATCAGGAAGCGGGTGATGATGTTCGCCAGTTGGAAGGTGCTGAGAACCTGTGTCGAGTCCTCGGCGATGTCGACGGCCTGCCGGGCGCGTTTGCTGCCTTGCTCGGCCATCTCGCGAAGGGTCTGGCGGCGGACGTTGCTCAAGGCGTTCTGGGTCGCCGAGAAGAGGAAGCTTGCCAGAAGTAAAACGACCAGACCGATCAGGCCCGCTAAAACCGGATTCACAATTACCCTTCCTGATTACCCTCTGACTCTGAATCACTCTCCGGGCGCGAGGACGGTGAGCGGGCCGGGACGCCAAAGACCAGGCCGTCGGGCGGCACGTCACGCGTGACGACCGACCCGGCCCCCGTGCGCGCGCCGTCGCCCAACGTGACCGGCGCGACCAGCATCGTATCGCTGCCGATGAAGACCCGCCTGCCGGTCACCGTCTTATGCTTTTTGATGCCGTCGTAGTTGCAGGTGATCGTCCCCGCGCCGATATTTGTCTCTTCGCCGATGTCGGCGTCGCCGACATAGCTGAAGTGCCCCATCTTGGCACCATGTCGCAGGCGGCTGTTTTTCACCTCGCCGAAGTTGCCCATGTGGACGCCGCTCTCCAGGTAGGCGCCCTTACGCAGGTGCCCGAACGGGCCGACATCCACGTCGTCCTCCAGCGTGGCATACTCGACGACCGAGGCTTCGATCTCGCAGCGGTCGCCGATGGTCGAATCGTGGATGATGGTGTTTGGCCCGATGACGCACTCCTCGCCGATCACCGTCTCACCCCACAGGTGGGTGTTGGGTTGAAGCACGGTGTCGCGCCCGACCCGGACGGTCGGGTGGACGTAGGTGCTGGCCGGGTCGACGATGGTCACGCCGGAGAGCATCAATTCGCGGTTGACGCGCCGCCGCAGAGCCGCCTCCGCCTCGGAGAGGTGCACGCGCGTGTTGATGCCTATCGCCTCGTCCGGGTCGTCCATCACCAGCGCGTTGACCGCTTCGCCCTCCTCGACGGCGATGGCGACCAGGTCGGTCAGGTAGTACTCGCCTTTCGGGCTGAGGGGGATGTGGTCGAGGTGGCTCCACAGCCAACCGGCGTCGAAGCAGTAGGTGCCGACGTTCACCTCCGGGATGGCAAGCTGCTCCGGGGTGGCCTGCGCCCGCTCGACGATGGCCCGGACGGAGCCATCCTGGCTGCGCACGATGCGCCCGAAGCCGCGCGGCGTGTCGGTGACGAGGGTCAGCATGCTGAAAGGGCCGTCGTGGGCCTGCTGTGCCTCGTAGAGCGCCTGGAGGGTCGCGCCGCGCAGCAGGGGCATGTCGGCGTAGAGCACGAGCACGTGCCGGGCCTGCCCTTCGAGCAGCTCGCGTGCCTGGGCGACGGCGTGGCCGGTGCCTAGCTGCTCGGCCTGGAGGACGTAGCGAGCGCCATCGCCCACCACCTCGCGGACGGCGTCGCCCTCGTGCCCGACCACCAGCACGGGCGGGCGCTGGCTGACGGTATGCCCTGCTTCGACGCTGTACAGGACGAAGGGCCTACCGGCCAGAGGGTGCAGCACCTTGGCCAGGCGCGATTTCATCCGGGTTCCCTGCCCGGCGGCAAGGATCACGACATCAAGCGACACATGTGCCTCCTGGTGCAATGGAAGGACGGTGTTTCCGCCGGATCGGTCTCAAAGCGAGAAACGAGCGGACGGCCACAAACGGTGCGCCCACTCGGCTGAGAGTCGCTATCGGGATAAAGAAGCTACTACTCGATGGGGGGTCTTCAGATGTGTTCACGTAGCAAGCAGAGTTAAAACAATCTCACTTCTATAGGCTATCAGCGCCCTTGTTCACTTAACAATCCTGTTCCAGATTGTCCAGCAGACTATAATATGCCTCGCCTGGATTTGCAAGGGGTTGTGCCCGGCTCAGCCGCTTCGACGGCCCACCCCGAAGATGCCCCGCTCCCCGGCCAGGCCCCTGATGGCGCGCACGTGGCTGTCCCGCTCCGAACCTATCACCCCGCGCTTTTTGTGGTCGTGCTGGTCGATGAACGTCCCAAGCTCGCCGTGAAGCCTCTCCCAGATCGCCCGCTGGACATCGAGGAAAGAACCCAGGTCGGCGGGGTCGTGGATGTGGCGCAGGATCGCCCGCAGGTGCGGCAGGCAGACCCCCTCCGAGCGGCGGAAGGCATCCACGAAGCTCTCATCGGAGAGGTAGCCGACGAACGCCTGGAGGTAGCGCCGCTCCGTCTCGGCGAGCATCTTGCAGACCGGGCAGGAGGCCGCCGGTTCGAGCGCGTTGGCCAGTTCGCTGTCACCGGGCGCATTGCCGCCCAGCAGCCGCCCCATCCCGGCCTTCGACGCCGGGCGCGCGGGGACATTGGCGATGGTTTTTAGCACCTCGTCGAGGGCGGCCCGATAGAGAATAGCCATGCTGACCACGTACCCCTTGTGCCCGGTAAGCTGCCAGGCGTGCTCGTTGCACAGCCCGCGAGCGGCGCGGAAGACGGCGTGCGTGTCAGGCTCGTTGACGTACTCGTACAGCAGCGACTCCAGATAGCGGGCGGCGTCGCGGCTCAGCAGGTTGCAGATCGCGCAGCCGGGCAGGGGGAAGGCTTCGACGAACTCGTGGTAGCTGAGCGGTGTGACCATCGAGGATTCTCCGGGAAGCTGTCGGCGCTACGTGCCCCAGTCGCGCAGGTAGAGGAAGTCGAGGCCGATGGTGCGCTGCGACAGTTTGGGCACCATCGGCGGCCTGCGCTTGAAGTGTGTCTTGCGAACCGTCTCCCACACCCGCCTGACGAGCGGTCGGGGGAATCCCGCCTCGACGACCTCGTCGGGCGAATAGCGCCGGTCCACCAGCAGGTACAGGAGCTGGTCGGCCTCGTCGTAGGTGTAGCCGAGATCGCCCTCGTCGGTCTGGCCCGGCCACAGGTCGGCGGAGGGAGCCTTGTCGATGATCTCCTCAGGCACGCCGACCGCCCGCGCCAACTGGCGCACCTGGCACTTGTAGAGGTCGCCGACCGGATGCATGGCCGCCGCGCCGTCGCCGTGCAACGTCGAGTAGCCGAGCAGCATCTCCGTCTTGTTGCCGGTGCCGATCACCAGCGCGTTGAAGGCTACCGACTGATCGTAGAGGATGATCATCCGCTGGCGGGCCATGACGTTCCCCTGGCGCAGCGGCGTCATGTCGGGGAAGCGCTCCAGCAGCGGATCGACCATCGGCGTGATCTCGATCGTGTCCTGCAGCAGCCCCAGCGCGTCGATCACCCGCCGGGCGTGGTCGAGGCTGTCCTGTGAGGAGGTCTTATAGGGCATGCGGATGGCGAGCACGTTCTCCGCGCCCAGCGCCTCGGCTGTCAGGTAGGCAATCAGCGACGAGTCGACGCCGCCGGAGACGCCCATCACCGCGCGCGAAAACCCGACGCGCGTCACTTCGGTGCGGATAAAGTCGACGATGACCCGGCGCGCCAGGCCGGTGTTGATCGCCAGTTGGTCGAGAAACCGCGTGATCGCCACGTGTCTTCTCCTGCTATCACCGGGGAGGCTTACGATCCGGCGTGTCTTGCCGCTCATCCACGACGCGCGCCAGCGTGCGCGCCGTGAGGTCGAGCCGCTCGTCGCGCAGCAGGGGCAGGCGGGCGCGCGTCCGGCGAAGCTGCCGCGTGTCGATGGCCGCCGTGACCAGCGTCTCCTCGAAGTAAGGCCCCTGTGCCACGATCTCGCCGTCGGGGTCGTAGACGACCGACCCGCCCCAGAAGTTGTACCCATCCTCGAAGCCGACGCGGTTGGTGTGCGTCACAAAGTCGGTGAACAGACTGGCGTAGGCCCGCGTGACGCGCTCGATCCACTGCGAGCTGTTGAACCGGTCGCTCGTACCCAGGCCGCGCCCCGGACTGGCCGAGATCAGCAGCAGCAGATCGGCCCCGTCCACCCACAGCAGGTAGGGCAGGCTGGCGTGCCAGAAGTCCTCGCAGATCAGCACCCCCACCCGCCCGAAGCGCGTATCGAAGGCGGCGGGGTTATCGCCCCAGGCGAAGTAGCGCGCCTCGTCGAACAGGGCATAAGTCGGCAGGTAGCACTTGTGATGGATGTGCAGCACGTCGCCGCCGCTCAGGTAAGCAGCGGCGATGTAAAGCCGGTGGCGGCTGTCCTCGTCGACGAAGCCGACCAGCAGGTCGAGGGAGTGGCTGGCGTCGAGCAGCGGCTTGAAGACCGGATTATCGCGCGTGGGGTGGGTGGCGACCGCGTAGCTGAGGTCGCGCAGATGGTAGCCCGTCAGGGAAAGCTCCGGGAAGCAGAGCAGGTCGACATCCTGCTGGCGGGCCTGCTCGATGAAGACGAGGTGCTTTTCGAGATTGGCCTGCACGTCCCCCAGCGTGGTGTCGATCTGGGCCAGCCCCAGTTTGATCCGCATGTCCGGCTCCTTACGACGCCTCGGCAGGCTCCGTTGCGCGCGACGCGGCACGGCAGCGGCGCGGCCACGCCGCGATCAACGTCCCCGCCAGCCCGATCCCGGCAACGGCCAGGTCGAGAATCTGGTCCAGGCGCAGCGTGCCGACCATCGGGACGGCGTCGCCGCGCGTGTAGCCGATCCCGAACGCGCCCGCGCCCAGCAGGGCCAGCACCGGCCACAGGCGCACCCCCCGCCGTCGAACCAGGCGGGACAGCAGGGCCGCGATCCCCAGCAGCAGCACACCCAGCGCAACGCCGTAAAGCTGGCTCGCCAGGCGGGGAGCGGTCACGCCGTACAGGTCGGGAAGCTCGGCCACCATGAAAGACGGGTAATCGGCCAGCGTGCGGACTTCCCGCCCGTGCCCGCAGCTCGTCGACAGACAGGCGGCGTAAACTATCGTCGCGCCGAGCGGCAGCACGAAGGCCAGGGTGTCCGTCACCTGGCGGAAGATCAACCGCCGCACCAGGCAGACGATCCCCAGCCCGATCAGGCCGCCGACCACCGCCCCGTGCCAGTCGATGCCCCCGCGCCACAACCGGGCGATCTCGTCCGCGTGCTCCGCGAAGTACGTCCAGTGAATGGCGACGTGCCCGGCCCGGCCCAGAATAAACCCTCCCACCAGCGCGCCCAGCCCGGCGTCGGTCCACTCGACCGGCTTGTCGTCGATGCGCCAGCCCTGCCAGGTCAGGATGCCCAGGCCGAGCAGAATGCCCAGGTCAAGCAGAAGGGTATAAGTGCGTATTACGAAGGGGCCGATCTGGCCCAGCTCAGGTGCCATGACGCCCAAATCATACCCCAGGTTGACGGGTAGCTGCCAGCATGAGAGGCGGGCCGGGGAAACCCACCAATAATTGGGGCAACACCCGGCTGCGATTTGGGTTATAATCATCATGATGGTAGATTTGGTGTGGTCGGTATCCACAGCATTGAATCTCTGTGAGGGAAGGAGCAGATCCGTATGGCGATAAAAGCCGTCATTGGTACCCTGATCGCTCTATTCGCGGTAGGCATCCTGGCCGGGGTCGTCCTGATCGTGATGAACAGCGCGCGCGGGCGCAAGACTCGCATGGGCGTTGTGGTGCTCATCCTGGGCATCGTCGGCACTGTCCTGCTGGTGCCGCTCAACGCCGGGCTGGTGCTGATCCAGCCCAACGAGGTCGGCGTGGTCTTCCGCCAGACACCGGGTGTACTACGCACACCGCTCACGTCGGGCCTGAAGTGGGTCCTTCCTTTCGTTGATCAAGTTACCAAGTACGACGTCGGCCAGCAGAGCGTGACGATGGCCGGCGCTGAGGCGTTCAGCCAGACGGTAGGCCCCGCCGGGGCGTACACCGCCGTGCGCGCCACTTCCAGCGACGGGCAGATCATCTTCCTGGATGTCACCGTCATCTTCAACATCGACAGCGCCGAGATCAATAACATTCACCGTGACTGGCTTAACAAATCTTTCGTTGATGGCTTCATCGTCCCCCGGGCGCGCTCTGAAGTGCGAAACGCCGTCTCCGGATACAGTGCCGAGGAGGTCTACAGCGGTGGGCGGGCCACACTTGAGACCCAGATCCTGGATGCCCTCCGTCCCGCCTACGCGCAGAGGGGGTTCCTGCTGTCGGATGTCCTGATCCGCGACGTCTCTTTCTCGCAGGAGTTCACCGACGCCATCGAGCAGAAGCAGATCGCCGAGCAGGAAGCCCAGCGCGCGGCCTTCCGCGTGCAGCAGGCCGCACAGGAGGCCGAGCAGGCCCGCGTCGAGGCGCAGGGCCGCGCGGATTCCGTCGTCATTGCCGCCGAGGGTGACGCCCAGGCGACCATTCTCAATGCCAAGGCTGAGGCCGAGGCGCTGCGCCTGATCAACGAGATCCTGTCGCAGAACCCCAACCTGCTCCAGTACCAGTACATCAACCAGCTTGGCGACAACATCCAGATGATAATCATACCCAGCAACAGCCCCTTCCTGTTCGACCTGCAATCGCTGACCGGGCAGGCGGGCTATCCGCCCATCGAAGTGCCTCCTACCGCGCTCCCTGAGGCCCCGCCTGTAGAGGAGGGTCAGGGCGAGTAGCCGGTCGCTGCTCCCAGAGCATGTAATCGATCCCCCATCGCGGCTGCGGCGCGGTTGCGGTGGGGGTTTTTCTATCGAGACGGCCCAGTTCGCCGGGGTCAGATGTGTGAGGTTGGGAGGGTGTTTGTGGTACAATGGCGCTGCCCGGTCAAAAACCCTACCGGAAAGTATTGCACAGCCTGATATTTATTAAGGAGGGGGCTCGGTGTCTTCCCAGTTTCCCAGGCACGCTTACTTCAAGGGGCGGATCGTACCCTTTGAAGAGGCGACCATCAGCGTGATGAACCATACGTTTAACTACGGCACGGGGGCGTTTGGTGGAATCAGAGGCTACTGGAACGACGACGAACAGCAGCTTTTCGTGTTCCGCCCGCTTGACCACTTCAAGCGTGTGCTCAACTCGGCCCGTTTGCTCACGTTCGATCTGGACTACACCCCGGAGCAGCTTGTGGGCATCCTGCTCGAACTGCTGCGCACCGAAGGCTGGCAGACGAACGTCTACATCAGACCGCTGGTGTATGCCAGCAGCAACCTGATCGGTGTCAGGCTGCACGACCTGGAGTGCGACCTGACCATTTTCTCCCTGCCGTTCGGCAGCTACGTGGAAAACGAGGAAGGCGCACACGTGACCTTCTCGTCGTGGCGGCGGATCGACGACAACAGCATCCCGGCGCGCGGCAAGATCACCGGGGCTTACGCCAACTCGGCGTTCATCAAGACCGACGCCCAGCGGGCGGGCTTCGACGAGGCGCTGGTGCTCAACCAGGATGGGCACATCGCCGAGGGCAGCGCCGAGAACTTCTTCATGATCCGAGACGGCATCGCCTACACGCCGCCCATCAGCGCCAACATCCTAGAGGGCATCACACGCCGCACCGTCATGCATCTCCTGCGCGAAGAGATCGGCCTGGAGGTCGTCGAGCGCAGCATCGACCGCACGGAGGTCTACCTGGCCGACGAGGCGTTCTTCTGCGGAACCGGTGTGCAGATCGTCGCAATCTCGGCGGTTGACCACCGCCCGCTCGGCGATGGGCGCATGGGGCCGGTCGTCTCTGAGCTGCGCCGCCTGTACTTCGACGTGGTTTCGGGCCGCGTCGAGAAGTACCGGCACTGGAACCAGCCCGTCTACGAGAGCGTACCGACGCGCTGACGTTTCACCTGTGCCTGAGATGAACAAGACCTGCCGAATGGCAGGTCTTGAGCTTTGGGCAGCGTGCTTCCTACTTGCACCAGTAGGAGATGCGCGGATCGCCAAGGTTCCCCAAAATGCAGGTGAGGATCGTGACCGCCAGCAGAGGCAGTCCGGCAAAGGCCGCCAGCCCGATCCCGGCTGCCCTGGTCTCTTCGGTGGGGCCCAGACCGCCGATCAGAGCCGGAATCGCGAAAATGCAGACGCGGACGACGAAGATAATGACCTGACCCAGGTGGAAGAGATTCAAGTACAGGTCGACGCCGAGCAGGATACCCATGATCGCCAGCACGATCAGGTAAATAATAGGCGCATCGTCGCCGGACGCCATCAGCATGAACAGGGCACCGAGTAAGAGAATATAGTGCAGAATGCTCGTCCAGTGCAGGGGAGCCATGGGGATGAACTCTGAAACCTCAGACATAGCGTTCTCCTTGGGACACTCCAGGCCGATCACCGGCAGCGGCAGCGGCAGACAGACAGTGACGGTAAAGGCTACCCATAACTTATACACCAGAATGTTGCATGAAGGCAATACGCGCGCCGCGAAAAGCAAAGCCCCCATCAGGGTGAGGGGGGGTACCTGATGGGAGCATTTGCCAAAGGAGGAGACGGCGATGGGTATCAACTCATCTCTTCTGTACGCTATACTAAACTATATGTGGTCCGGCTACTAGTTACAATCTGCATGCAAAATACGTGACATTTCTCACAAACGATCACAAGAGATCTCAAAGTATCCCACGATGGACGACTTGCGAAAACGCCTCCGCCGCCTGGGAGTGACCACAGGCCGCGAATTCAAGCCCCAACCGCGCGCACAGGTCGGGCCGGGCATCGAGGCGCTGGTCGAGGGGCAGGTGCACGAGACGCCTCACGGGGCGTGCTTTGCCGCCTCTCAAGTCTACGTGCCCGGCACCCTGCACGGTGCGCTCGCCCTCTCCGACTGGCTCACCCTCGACCCGGCGACGCTCGGCGGTGCCGGTGGCGACGAGGCGCTGGCGGGCATCGATCCGCGCCGCTACGTGTTCCTCGACACCGAGACGACCGGCCTGGGGGGCGGGGCGCTGGCTTTTCTGGTAGGCGTGGGCTTCTTCAACGACGCGGGGCACTTCGAAACCCACCAGTTCTTTCTCCGTGATCCCGCCGAAGAACCGGCCATGCTGGCCCTGCTCGGCGAGCGGCTGTGGCCCGACGGGGGGTTGGTGACCTTCAACGGGCGCACTTTTGACGTGCCGCTGCTGGCCGGGCGGTTTATCCGCAACCGCATGCCAACCCGGGTTGGCGCGCTGCCCAACCTCGACCTGCTGCGACCGGCCCGCAGGTTGTGGCGGCGTCGGCTGCCCTCCTGCGCCCTGAGTGCTCTGGAAGTTGACGTTCTCGGCCTGCGGCGGGCCACCGCCGACGTGCCCGGCTACCTGATCCCCACCCTCTACAGCCAGTACCTGCACACCGGCGACGCCGGCCAGATGCCGCGCGTCTTCTATCACAACGAGCAGGACCTGCTCTCGATGGTCGCGCTGGGGGTGACACTCTGCCGCACCTTCGAGCAGCCCGACGCGCCCGCGCTGCCGGTCGATGACCGGCTGAGCCTGGCACGTTGGTACCACAACCAGGGCATGCTGGCCGAGTGCGAGGTCGCGTACCGGTCTGCCGTCGAGGAGGCGCCCGATGCCGAAAGTCGCTACGATGCGCTGCACGGGCTGGCTTACCTCCTGAAACGCTCGGAGCGCCGCGAGGAGGCCGTCCCCTTATGGGAAGACCTGGCCGACCTGAAATTCGACGTATTGGGGCACGAGGAGCTTGCCAAGCACTACGAGTGGCACTCCGTCGATCTGGGGCGCGCGCTGGAGTGGACGGAGCGCGGCATCGCACTTGCCAGCTCGTGGCAGCCCGGCTACCGGCAGCGGGTGGCGCTCAACGCGCTGGAGCACCGGCGGAGGCGGCTGCTGCGTAAGCTGGGCGGCTAACGGTCACCGGGAAAACAAACAGGGCGAGACGGATCTCGCCCTGCGCCTTGACTGGCAGCGTTGTGCCGCTTCAGCCCTGCTGCTTCTTCCGCCTCTTCTGGATTCTCGCCCACGTATCGCGCAGCGCCACGATCCGGTTGAACACCAACCTGTCGGCGGTAGAGTCGGGATCGACGCAGAAGTAACCCTGCCGCTCGAACTGGAACCGGTCGCCCGGCTCGGCGTCGGCCAGACCCGGCTCGATGTAGCACCTCTCCAGTACCTCTAACGAGTCGGGGTTCAACTCAGCGGCCAGGTCGTCCCCCCTTGGCTCCGGGTCGGTGAAGAGGTGATCGTACAGCCGCACCTCGGCCTCAAGCGCGTGGGCCGCCGAGGCCCAGTGCAGCGTCGCCTTGACCTTGCGCCCGTCCGGCGCGTCGCCGCCCCGCGTCGCCGGGTCGTAGGTGCAGCGCACTTCGACCACCTCGCCGTTCTCGTCCTTGACCACGTCCGTACAGGTGACGAAGTACGCGTAGCGCAGCCGCACCTCGCGTCCGGGGGCCAGCCGGTAGAACTTTTTGGGCGGGTCCTCGCGGAAGTCGTCACGCTCGATGTACAGCACGCGCGAAAACGGCACATCCCGCGTTCCCATGCCGGGATCTTCCGGGTTGTTGACCGCCTCCATCTCTTCGACCCGATCCGGCGGGTAGTTCTCGATGACCAACCGCAGGGGCCGCAGCACGGCCATCTTGCGCGGCGCGCGGCGGTTCAGATCCTGCCGGACGTAGTGCTCAAGCAGCGCGATGTCAACCACGCTGTAGCTCTTGCCCACCCCGGTTTGGTCGCAGAAATCCCGGATCGCCTCCGGCGGGTAGCCGCGCCTGCGCAGCCCCGATATGGTCGGCATGCGCGGGTCGTTCCACCCGCTGACGTGCCCCTCCTGCACCAGGCGCAGCAGTCTGCGTTTGCTCATCACGGTGTAGGTCACGTTGAGACGGGCGAACTCGATCTGCTGCGGGTGGTAGATCCCCAGTTGATCGAGATACCAGTCGTACAGCGGGCGGTGATCCTCGAACTCCAGCGTGCAGATCGAGTGGGTGATCCCCTCTATCGAGTCCGACTGCCCGTGTGCCCAGTCGTACATCGGGTAGATGCACCACCTGTTACCCGTGCGAGGATGCTCGGCGTGCAGAATGCGGTACATCACCGGGTCGCGCATGTTCAGGTTGGGCGACGCCATGTCGATCTTGGCCCGCAGCACGCATGCGCCGTCCTCAAATTCGCCGCTGCGCATTTGCTCGAACAACTCCAGGTTCTCCTCAACCGAGCGGCTGCGGTACGGGCTTTCCCTGCCGGGTTCGGTCAGCGTGCCGCGATACTCCCTGATCTCGTCCGCGCCGAGGTGATCGACGTAGGCTTTGCCGTCCCGGATCAACTGCACCGCGTATTCGTACAATTGGTCAAAGTAGTCCGAGGCGTAGAACAGCCGGTCCTCCCAGTCGAAGCCCAGCCACCGCACATCCTCGATGATCGAGTCGATGTACTCCTGCTCCTCTTTGAGCGGGTTGGTATCGTCGAAGCGCAGGTTGTACTTCCCGCCGTAGTCTTCGGCAATCCCGAAGTTGAGGCAGATCGACTTGGCGTGGCCGATGTGCAGATAGCCGTTCGGCTCCGGTGGAAAGCGCGTGTGCACGCGACCGTCGAACTTGCCGGTTTCCAGATCCTCGTCGATGATGTCCCGGATGAAGTTGGACGGGCGGTCGTCGTCGGCCTGGGTCGTGTTCGCGGCTTCGTTTGTGGCTCTGTTTTTTGCTTCGCTGCTCTGCGTCTTCATGGTTGGTCTACCTCTGTTGCATGTCCGGCATGGTGTGACCTGGGATACGGTCACCGAGTCTACCCGATCTGGCGGCTATCCTTCCAACAAATCCGCTGCCGCCTCGATGCGTGCCAGGCACGTCTCCTTGCCCAGGATGGCCATCGTCTCAAACAGCGGCGGCGAGACCTTCTGCCCGGTGACGGCCACGCGCACCGCCCCGAACAACTGCCCGGCCTTGAGGCCCAATTCGTCGGCCAGCGCCCGCATGGCCGCCTCCTGCACCTGGTGCGAGAAATCGTCCAGCCCGGAGAGCGTCCGGTGAGCCGCCCGCAGCGCCCCGACCGTCGATCCGGCGTCCATCTTCTTCTGGATCAACTGCTGCGGGTCGTCGAGCGTCACCTCGTCCCGGAAGAGGAAGCCGACCCACTCGACCACCTCGTTCAGCGTCTTGATCCGCACCTGGATCAGCGGCGTGACCGCCATCAGCCGCGCCTCGTCGACGGCCAGCCCGGCGTCCTCCAGATACGGCCTGATCTGCCGGGCGAGGTCTTCCACGCTCATCTCGCGGATGTAAACGCCGTTCAGCCATTCGAGCTTCTCGTAGGGCAGGCGTCCCGGCGCGGGGTTGATGTCCTCCAGCCGGAAGCGCTCGATGGCCTCCTCAGGCGTGAAGACCTCGCGGTCGTCGCTGAACGCCCAGCCGACGTTGGTCAGGAAGTTGACGACTGCTTCCGGCAGGTAGCCCTCCTCCCGGAACTCGCGCACCTGTACCATCACTTTGGATTTACCGTCCTGGAAGGCCCGGTCGCGCTTGCTGAGCTTGCCCTTGCCGCTTGGGCTGAGAATGACCGGCATGTGGGCGATCAGGGGCATTTGCCAGCCGAAGGCCCGGTAAAGCTGCCAGTGCAGCGGCGCGGTCGAGATCCACTCGTCCGCCCGCATGATGTGGCTGATCTGCATGAAGTGGTCATCGACCACGTTCGCCAGGTGGTAGGTCGGCAGCCCGTCCGACTTCAGCACGACCAGGTCCTGAAGCTCCGCGTTCTGGAAGGCAATCGGCCCCCGGATCAGGTCGTCGACCACCGTCTCGCCGTCGAGCGGCATCTTAAAGCGGATCACGTGCTCGCCGATGTCCGGCCCCAGGTTGAGGTCGCGGCAGTGGCGGTCGTAGCCAATTTTCAGCCCGGCCTTCTCCTGCTGCTCCCTGACCTCCTTCAGCCGCTCCGGGGAGCAGTTGCAGCGGTAGGCGTAGCCGTGCTCGACCAGCCACTCGGCCCACTCGCGGTACAGATCGCTGCGCTGCGACTGGTGGTAGGGGCCGTAATCGCCGCCAACGCCCGGCCCTTCGTCCCAGTCCAGGCCCAGCCAGCGCAGGCTGTCCATGATGTCCTGCTCAGAGTCGGGGACGTAACGCTTGCGGTCGGTATCCTCAATGCGCAGGATGAAGGTCCCGTCGTGCTTGCGGGCAAACAGCCAGTTGAACAGCGCCGTGCGCGCGCCGCCGATGTGCAGGTAGCCGGTCGGGCTGGGTGCGAAGCGCACGCGCACCGGATGGGCGGGTGTATCGGACACTTACTCCTCCTCGTGTGCTCAGGTGATGCGCACGAGATTATACCACGCCCGCCGCGCAATCCATCGCCCGTGAATCAAAAAGGCGAACGTCGCCAGCACGGCAACATCCGCCCCGGGATCGCCCCGGCGGGAGAGGTTCACCACTGGCGGGGGTCCTGCCTCAATAAAACGCTCTCCACCAGCCCGACGCCGAACAGCAGCGTCACCAGCGAGCTGCCGCCGGAGCTGATGAAGGGCAGCGTCAGGCCGGTCACGGGTAGGACGCGCACGTTCATCCCGACCGACACCAGCGTCTGGAGGAAGATCACCGACGCCACGCCGTAGCAGATCAGGCTGCCCGCCATGTCTGGGGCCAGGCGGGCGGCCCTCAGCACCCGCAGGATGACGATCAGTATCAGCATCAGCACCGCTATCGCGCCGACGAAGCCCAGCTCCTCGGCGATCACGGCGAAGATGAAGTCGGTGTGGCGCACGCGCAGATAGCGCAGTTGGCTCTGCGATCCCTGCATGTAGCCGCGTCCCAGCAGCCCACCGTTGCCGATGGCCGTCAGCGCCTGCCGGATGTTGAAGGCGGCGTCGGGGTCGGCCTCCAGGTTGATGAAGGTCGCGATGCGCGACCGCTGGTAATCCTCCATGAAGGTCCACAATATCGGCAGGGTCACCAGGCCGATCACGGCGAACAACGCGATGTGCTCCCAGCGCATCCCCGCCGCCCAGACCATCACGAACCACATGAACAGCACCAGGATGGTGATCCCCAGGTCGGGCTGGATGAAGATGAAAAACACCGGGAGCAGCACGAAGCCCAGCGAACTCAGGATGGTCGACAGCTTCTCGATTCTTTCGGCGTTGTTGGCAAGCTGCTGGGCCAGCACGATGATCAGCAGCATCTTCGCCAGCTCGGAGGGCTGGAACCCGGCCACGCCCAGGTTAACCCAGCTCTGCGCGCCCGCCTCGCCTTCGGTTCCCAGCACGCCCACCACCGCCAGCAGCGCCACGAGCACGCCGTAGATCCACAGGTAGGTACTGGTCAGCAGGCGGTAGTCCACCGCCGCCACGACCAGCACCACGCCTATCCCGACGAAGCCAAACAGGGTCTGGCTGCGCACGCGGTCGGCCAGGCTGGCCACGTCGCGCGTCGCGCTGGCGATCATCATGATCCCAAGCATGATCAGGATGACGATCGTGATCAGCAGGACGTAATCAAAGTGGCGGAGATACCGCGATGCGGTGCGGGTTAATGCCGGTGAAGCCAAAACTACCTTGCCGGATCAAATCGATCTTTGCGTGTCAACTCAGCGTCTATACGCAGTATAACGACCCGCGCCCGGCTTTACCAGCACGCCTGGGCGACGATTCCCCGGCGCTCAACGCCCCGTCTGGGCGTCGAGGCGAGCCAGCCCCAGCCCGGTCACGGCCACCGTGTCGATGGTCGCGCACTGCCCGGACTGCCAATACGCGCGGACCCGGTCGAGGTCGAGGAGGTGGAGCGTCTGCTCCTGAAGGTCGCCGGAGTCAGGCTCGGCGACCTTCACCGCGTCCAGCGCCAGGTAGGCGTGGCACCATCCGCAGTCGCGGTTGCCATCCTTGACGAAGATCCCCAGCGCGTGCCAGCGAGGCGCTTCCATACCCGTTTCCTCCAGCAGCTCGCGCTTGGCCGCTGCGAGGGGATCTTCATCCGGATCGAGGTACCCGGCCGGCAGCTCGAGGATGCGCCGACCTGCGGCGTGCTTGTACTGCTCGACGAAGGCCACTTTCCGGTCGGGCGTCACGGCGAAGATCATCGCAAAGGGGGCGGCGTCGATCTGGTAAAAGTCGGGGATGACGGTCTGGCCGTCCTCAAGCAGGACTTCCTCGCGGAAAACCCTGAACCAGGGCGAGCAGTCGAGCAGTTCTTCGCGGTGCAGCGTCTTCCAGCCGTCTGTCACGCTTACGCCTCGCCCGTGTCGCCGCCGCCCACGATGATGACCGGCTCACCGGTATCGACCGTGCCGACCAGGTCGTAGACCATCGCGCCGGTGACGCGCACCGGCACGATCTCACCGACCGGCAGTTCGCCCTCGACGATCACCAGGCCGTCGATCTCCGGCGCGTCGCGATAGGAGCGGCCCACGCTCAGACCGTCGCCGTACCCCTCGACCAGCACCGGCAGCGTGTGCCCCACGAAAGTCTGGTTGCGCTGTAACGAGATCGGCTGCTGGGTTTCCATCAGCAGTTCACGGCGGGCCTCTTTGACCTCGTCGGCGACTTGGCCGGGCAGATCTGCGCCGGGCGTGCCGACCTCGTGGCTGTAGGTGAAGACGCCAACCCGGTCGAAGCGCAGGTCTTCCACAAAGCTCATCAGCCCCTCGAACTCCTGGTTCGTCTCGCCGGGGTAGCCGACGATGAACGTCGTCCGGATCGCGACGCCGGGCATCGCCTCGCGCAGCCTGCCGACCGTCTCGTACACCCATTCCAGGTTGGCCGGGCGGCGCATGCGCTTCAGCGTCTCGCGATGCCCGTGCTGGAGCGGCATGTCGAGGTAGGGCAGGATGCGCTCATTGCCCGCCATGACCTCGATCAGGCGCGGTGTGACGTAGCCGGGGTAGGCGTACATCACCCTGATCCAGGGCACGTCCGGCGTCACCTCCAGGATGCGCTCCAGCAGCGTCGCCAGCCCGTCCTTCATGCCCAGGTCGTGCCCGTAGTCGGTGGTGTCCTGCGCGATCAGCACGATCTCCTTGATACCCATGTCGTTCAGGCGGGCCGCCTCGTCGACGATGGTTTCCGGCGGGCGACTGACGTGCGTGCCCTTGATGAGTGGGATGGCGCAGAAAGCACACGGGCGGCGGCAGCCGTCGGCGATCTTGAGGTAGGCGCTGGCCCCTTGCCGCGCCACCCGCATCACGCCCCGCTCGTCGCTCCCGACGGTGGTCGCCTCGCCGGGCAGGTGGTAGAGCGGTTCGGGGCGGGCGCGCCCGCGCAGGCGCTCGATCAGGTCGAGGATGTCCATCCAGCGGCGCGTGCCGATCAGACCGTCCAGGCCCGATACTTGCTCCGCAAGCTGCGCGCCGTAGCGCTGCGATAGGCACCCGGCGGCGATCAGCAGTTGATCCGGTCGTTTGCCGTCGGCCAGCTCGCGCAGCGCGGCGATGCTCTCCCGGCGCGCGATGTCGATGAAGCCGCAGGTGTTGACGATCAGCACACCGGCCTGGCCGGGCGTGGCGGCAGCGTGGTATCCCTCGCGACCGAGAAGCTGCGCCATGCTCTGCGAGTCGACCGTGTTCTTGGCGCAGCCCAGACTCAACAGGTAGTAGACGCGCTCGCGTCCGGCCATCACTCGGCGCTCTCGCGTGTTGTGCGCGGCGTGGATGTCGGGACCTGGGTTGGCGTGGTCGTCACGGTTGACGTCGGCGTCGGCGTGATCTGCCCGCTGACGGTGAAAATGCGCTCGACGACCTGGCCGCGCTCGCCCATCGGGCCGAGGTCCTGGCCGTTGTAGGTCACGTTCAGCCCGGCCCCGTTGCCCGTCCGGACGAGAACCGACTGGCGACCTTCGTATTGCAGCACCGTGCCCGGCATGGCCTGGCCCTCGAAAACCGTCTCGCCGTCCACCACGATGCGTGTCCAGGTGCGCTGCTCGACGGTGATCGTCAGCAGCACCCGCTCGAAGACCTGCGGCCCGGCGAACGGGGCCTCGGTGGACGTGGGTTTGAACGTCGGGCTTGGCTCGACGGTCGCGCTGGCCGCGAACTCCTCCAGCAGGCGTGAGCCTTGCTCGGTTGGCATGATGTTCTCGACCGAGACGGCACTCAGCTTGCTGGTGGCCCACCAGATAATCACCGCAAACCCGGCCACCAGCACCACCACGGTGAAAATGGGCGAGCGCCAGACACGCGGCGGCCTGGCTGGTTGCTGCGGCTCGGCCACGACGGGCGGGGCTGCGGGTGGAGCGGACAGGCCGCTCGGC
Organism: uncultured Anaerolineae bacterium; assembly: GCA_964603985.1. Lineage (GTDB taxonomy): Bacteria > Chloroflexota > Anaerolineae > Aggregatilineales > UBA3940 > CAZRXG01. Next base: position 168,467 of record CAZRXG010000004.1, read on the forward strand.
ATGGATGGGCCGACGCGCTGGCCAGGCCCAACGTGGGTTGATTGCCTGGCCGGGTAAGGTGACGGCTGCTGTTGCGGTATTCCGGGGTATGGGGGCGCGGCCCCGCTCTGTGGCGGTGGGGCCGGGTATGGCCGGGGAGGGGCGGGCGCCGGCGAAGGGGCAGACGGTGGCGGCACCTGGGGGCTGGGGGGCGCGGTCACCGTCGTGATGGTGCCGCTCTGCTCGCCGATCAGGTCGCCGAACTGGGCGACCACCGCGTTCGCGTCCAGGTGCAGAAACTGGGCGTAATTGCGCAGGAAGCCCTTGGCGTGGGTCGCCGAGGGCAGCACGCTGAAGTCGCCGCTTTCGAGCGCCTGGAGGTATTTGACACGGATGCGTGTCTGTGCCTCAACCTCTTCAAGCGAATAAGCCTGCGACTCCCGCGCCTGGCGCAGCATCTCGCCCAGGGATCGAAGATCGTCGTTCGTCACGTCATGCCCTCACACAAAGAGCCACCGGCCTGTGCTGGTGCGCGCCGCTGGCTCTGTTTTCTGTATTGCCGTTGTTACCAGAACCTATCAGACCTGCGCCCTACTCTTCGTCGGGTGCGGGTTCTTCGGCCATCTGGTCTGCCTCCGCCGCCGCTTCCACCTCGTAGGCGGCTTCGACCTCGGCTTCAGCGTCTGCCTCGATCTCGAACCCGGCCTCCGCCTCTGCTTCTGGTTCCATCTCCGCTTCTGCTTCAGCCTCGGCTGCCTCCACCAGGCGCGGATCTTCACCCTCGCGGAAGATGACGACCCGCACCGATGGGGTTAGCCCGGCTTCCAGGCGCACCGGGACGGGGAACTCGCCCAGCTCACGCAGAGACCGGTCGCCGATGCGCCGCCGGTCGATCTCCAGCCCGATACTCTCTTGAAGTTGTTCGGAGATATCCATTGGTGTGACGGAGCCGTACAGCTTGCCCGTCTCCCCGGCTTTCACGCCGAAATAGAGCGTCAGGCTTTCGATCTTCTCGGCGATCACCTGGTATTCTTTGTCGCGCTCGGCGCGGCGTACGTCGGCGTTCTGGCGCAGGTTTTCGGATTGCCGCAGCGCGCCCGGCGTCGCCTTGACGGCCAGCCCCTGCGGAATCAGGAAATTGCGCGCGTATCCAGGGGCCACGTCTACGACTTCGCCCGCCACGCCCTGTTTGTAAACATCTTGTAACAAAATAACTTTCATGGCTTCCGTGCCTCTCCGGGTCAGTATGCAGTGGCGGATCTTACCCTATTCAGTGCGTCTCATCAAGCAAGGCGCGCCCCCGCGCCCGCACTACACCCAAACCCAAACGCACCCCGCCGGTGTTATATAAATGGGCAAACGCTGGCGCTTGCGCTAGAATACAGGGGACGGGGCCGGTTGCTCGTGGAGGAGGGATCGCCATGTTCGACAAAAAACCCAATATCATCCTGCTGGTGCTCGACACCCAGCGCACCGAGCGCATGACGGTTTACGGGTACCAAAAAAACGTCACGCCGGTGCTGGGTGAGTTTGCAGAGGGATCGACGATCTTTGAGTCGGCCATTTCTACCGCCCAATGGACGATTCCCTCCCACGCCTCGATGTTCACCGGGCTGTATCCCACCATTCACCAGACCGCTCAATCTTACGCCACGCTGCCTGAGGACATTCCCACCATCGCCGAGATCTTGCAGCGCAATGGCTACTACACCACCGGCTTTTGCAACAATCCCCTGATCAGTGTGCTGGACAACGGCCTGAAGCGGGGGTTCGATCAGTTCTTCAATTACAGCGCCACCTTCCCCGACATCCCCAGGATCGGCGAGGACACCACCTGGCGGCAGATACAGCGCACCGTCACCGAGCTGTTGCAGAAGGTATCGACGCCCATCGAGCGCGAGTTCGGGCGCTCGCCGCTGCTGCTCAAGATGGCGATGATGCCGATCTTCGTGCCTTTCTGGACGCGCTTCGGTAAGTTCAAGGGCGACACCAAGCAGTCACTCCATGACATCGCCGAGTTCCTGCGCCACCGCCACAGCACCCACCCGGACCAGCCGCTGTTCATGTTTATCAACATGATGGAGACGCACCTTCCCTACTACCCGCCCCGCAAGGCGATTGAGAAGTGGGTGCCTTACTTCAAGAAGGACCGTGAAGCGCGCGATTTCATCCAGCGCTACAACACGCAGAGCTATCGCTGGGTGGCCCCGATGATTGAGCCGTTCACCCCACACCAGAAGATGATCCTGGACGACATGTACGACGCCGAGATCGCCTACCAGGATCACCAGTTGCGGCGTGTGTTCCGTGCCCTGAAGCGGTCCGGGCAACTGGAAAACACGATGGTGATCGTGGTCTCCGATCACGGTGAGAGCCACGGCGACCACAACTTCATGGGGCACGCCTTTGTGGTTTACAACGAGATTGCACACGTTCCCCTGTTCATCCACTACCCGGCGATGTTCCCGGCCGGCAGGCGCGTGACGCACAACGTCTCGACGCGGCGCGTCTTCCACACCATGCTGGAGGCCGTCGGCGTTGAGCATGAGGCTTACGGCCACACCACGAGAGAACTGAGCCTGGCGCGGGCCGTCGAGGGGCCGGACAAGGAACCCAAAGACGAGGTGATTGTGTCCGAGGCTTTCCCGCCGCTGAACTTCATCAACGTGATGGAGATGAACAACCCGGAGGCGATTGAGCCGTTCCGCGTGCGGATGATGCGGCGGGCCATCTTCGACGGCCACAAAAAGCTGATGATGGTCAGCGGGCGGCCAGACGAGTTCTTCGACACCCAGACCGATCCCCTCGAAGAGCACAACTTGCTCGACAACCCGGCGGGCTACGAGAACGACATCATCCGGCTGGAGCGTATGCTGGAGGACTTTGTCGTCACGGTTGAGGCCCACCGGGACGGCATCGCCGCCGGAGAGAAGATCGACTTCAGCGATGACCCGGAGCTGCTGGAGCGTCTGCGCAGCCTGGGGTACATTGAGTGAGGTTGTTACGCCTGATATTGTTTACCAAAGGGCGGCCCGCAGATCTGGCAGGCCGCTCGTGTCTATCCTGACGAGGTGAGGACGAAGATTTTATGTGGCAAGAACTACTAACCTGCATGAGCGGCCGCCGTGTCGCGCTGTGCATCCCCTGGAAGGGCCAGGCCGTCGAGCTGATTTACTGGTACGGCGTGCTGGCCTCGGTTGGCATTTTCCTGGGGGCTTTTTACGCCAGCAAACACTTTGAGTTGGAGGGAGAAGACCCGGAGCCCGTCTGGGACGCCCTGCTGTGGATCCTGATCCCGGCCCTGCTGGGCGCGCGGCTGTGGTACGTGCTACAGGCCATGCTGGGCGGCAGCACCGCCTTCTCGCTGTCCCGCCCGCTGGAGATCCTCAACCCGCGCACCGGCGGGATGAACATCTTCGGCGGCGTGGTCTTTGCAGCGATTACGCTGATCATCTACGCGGCGCGCAACAAGAAGGTGGACGGCTGGTTGCTGGCCGACGCCGGGCTGATGGGTCTCTTCATCGGCCAGGGGATCGGGCGCATCGGCAACTTTATCAACGCCGAGCTTAGCGGCCAGCCGACCGGCTCGCAGTGGTTCGGGATGCTCGTCCCTGTGGAATACCGGTCCGATTTTCGCGACCTGCCGCTGGACACGCGTTTCCACCCGACCATGTTCTACGAGGCCTTCTGGCTGTTCCTGTGCTTCGGCGTGCTGTACTATCTTTTCCGCCGCTACCAGGAGCGCTTCATTCACGGGATGCTGGCCGGTCTGTACCTGATCCTGGCCGGGGTGGGGCGCTTCATCGTCGAGACGTGGCGTCCTGACCAGCCGCGCTTCATTATGCCCAGCGGCGCAGAGAGCTTCCTCAGCGGCTCGCGCCTCTTTTCTCTGCTCTACGTCGCCGTCGGGGCGATCATCCTGCTGGACCGGATGGGGCACCTGAAGATCCCCTTCATCGCACGGCCCCAGACGCCCCGCCAGCGCGAGCGGGCCTTCCAGGAACTGATGACTCAGCGCCGCCGCCGGGAGCGTGCCAAAGAGCGCGAGCGCCTGCGCGCCCAGCGGCGCAAGGAGCGCGAGCAGGCCGCCCAGGAAAACGCGCCGTCCGGTTCGGAAAGCGTCGAAACCTGACGGCCCCCAGACTTGTGATCTCAACCGCGCAGCCCGCGATCGCTGCGCGGTTTTTGTTCCCGGTAGAGCCTGCCTCTCAGTGCCGGAACGGCGTATATCAAAAGGGTTTCAGCCGGGGCCTACGCCTGGAAGCTGGCTCCCTGCGTGATTTTTTTGCCTTATAATGGATTCAAAGAGCATCATGATCAACCCGGTTGACAATCAGAAAGGGAGACCTTATGGACGACCTGAGACAACGATTACGGATCGCGGAGGGACAGCTTGCCGCGATCAACGATCTGATCCTGGACCCCGGCAACGAAGCCATCACCGCCTTACTCGACGTGGTTGCCAAGTACGGCACACCGGAGGAGATCAACCGCAAGGCCGAGGAATCCCGCCAACTTGAGAACCTGATGGCCCGCCTGAAGGAGGTAAAACCATCATACGTCGAGGACCTGGAGTGGCTGGCCGCGCAGCGCGACGCCGGAGCGTTCATCAGCGAGGCCGACTACCGGCGTAAAGTGCTGGGCGATAAAGCCGACAGCATGACCTTCAAGGACGATTTCGCGGTGACGCTTGAGATCAGCGCGGTGCAGTACTTCCCCTACCTGCGCCCCCAGGCCGAGCAGGCCATCGCCAACGGCGAGCTGATGCCGGGGCGCTTCATCCGCGTGCGTAAGATGAAGGAGCAGGAGGCCGACGGCGACATCCTCGCCGTTGCTGCGGCGATGCAGATCGTCGGGGCCAGCTACGTCGAGACACTCGACACCAAGGGTACCGACGGCTCAAACGTGCACCTGGGCGGCCCGGAGACCATCACCGGCTACTTCGGCGGCGTCGGCGAGCCGAACGAGTACGCGCTCAAGTGGGTGGACGAGTTTCTGTACTATTACACCACCTACGGCGTCAAACAGGTGCTCAACATCAATCCCGGCACGGTTCTGCTGGGCTACATGCTGCACAGGCTGGGCATCGATAACGAGTTCAAGATCTCGGTCTACATGGGCAACGACAACCCCTACGCCGCGCTGTGGACGCTGATCGGTGCCAAGCTGTTCGCCCGTGAGGACGGCACCAGTCCGCTGATCGGCTTCAACTGGTCCAACTCGGTCAACAACGAGACGATGGAGATCACCGCCCACTTCCGTAAGGCGCTGGGCTTCGAGGACGTGGTGCGCTTCGAGCATCACATCGTCGAGACGTGGAAGAGCATCGTCCGCCAGCCCTACGACCGCCGCGACGAGCTGATCGAGATCGCGGGGCACGTCAAGAACATCTCGGCCAAGCACGAGGGCGGCGACATCGAGGTCGAGCAGCGGCTCGAGGCAGAGAACAGACACCCCTCCGACATCCTGGACTACTTCCGCGACAAACAGGAGATCATCGAATCCGGTGACTGGGACGCCCTGATGCGTAACTATCTGGATAAGCACAACGCCGTCAACCACACCGCCCGTGCTCTGACCGAGCACGGGCTTTCGTTTGTGGCGGCGCTGAACCTGCACCACTGCTGACCCGACCGGCGACAGAAGAGCAAAGCCGCGAAGGGGTCTTCGCGGCTTTGTCCGTCCTGGGAGTGTTGCCCCTGGTTAGTTAGAGCGCCGGTACCACTCCTGGCTTTCGACGAGCCAGCCAACCGTATCCGTCCACTCAAAGTCTCCGAATAATCGCACCTGCCACCAGGTGTACCCATCGGCGGCTACAGGCCCATCGATGATCTCGAAGTACACGCAGCCAAAACTACGGTCGCACGAGAGTTGCTCGACGATCTCGCCCTCCATCGACGGCTCGGCGCGCAGGTTCACGCCTTCCCCGGCCTCGGTGAGCGAGTATATGTCTCCAACGCGAAAGGCCAGCCATCTGGTTGACTCACCGCCTGACAGCACGAAGTTCGACGCCCAGATGGGGAGCGGCGGCGCGTCAGGCCCGGCCAGCCTCTCTCTCCATTCCTGGTCGGTCAGCCGTGCTGAGCGCGGCTGGGTGAACTCGTAGTAGCTGTACACACCGCCCTGCGCGACGTATAGCTGCCCGTCGATGGGCACGACGGCGTAGACGCGGTCGACGTACCCGGTTGCGGCTTCGAGAACCGCATTCCCAAATCCGGCTTTCCCGGCAACGGCGGCCACGATGGGAGGTGGTTCCAACTCCTCATAGCCGAATCCTTCATAACATTCCGGCGGGCTCATGCAGCTTCTGGCGATTGCCTCCCGGTCGGCTTCGTCCAGCGGCTGTCCGGTCAGCTCCTTCACGGCGATATCGCCAAAGGTCTGGAAGTCGACTGCGATGTTCTCCATCCCCTGGACCAGACCATCCAGGCCAGGCAAATATGGTGAGCCTTCTTCAGCCGCCAAGCCCCGCCCGCGCAGGCCATCGGCGATCACCTGCGCCGTGTAGGCCATCCGGTAGAACGCCTCCGGGTTGGCTTCCACGTAGCCGGGTGGGGGCGGCGATTCGGGCGGGAAGTAACCGCCTCCGCCCGCTCCCTCCGGCATCTTGGTGTACAGGATGGTGTCGTGTTTGAGCTCGGCCCAACTGCCCAGCGCCGTGTTCATCTCCCGGTAGGCCCAGGGGGTGGTCTGCATGTAGGTTGGGTAGGCGTCGTCCTTCTGCCCCAGAATGGGGAAGAAGGCATACAGCCACGACTCGTAGAAGCGGCTCAGCCACTCGTCCTCCGGTTGAGCCTGGACGCCCTCTTGCAGCAGCGCGACCTGGTCGTAGTAGTTGGGGTAGTCTGCCTCGCCCAGTGCGCTCACGGCGTCGAGCGCAACCGGCGAGCCGAACACGGCCATCACGTCCGGCCCGGTGGGCAGCATGCGCCACAGATACTCCAGCGTTGGCTCGGCAACACCCTCTCCCGATCTTTCCTCGACCACGTCAAACATGAGGCTCTGGAAGATGTACCCGTCTATCGTGAAGCGCGAACCCATGAAGCGCCAGCCAACTTCGCCGGGCATCTGGGTCGTCACCCAATTGACGAAAGTCGAGTTGATGCGCGGCACAGGAAGCTCGTCGCTGCGGCTCCGGAACTCATCCCACAGAGCGTCGTCGGCCAGGTCGAGCGGGCCGGGGCTGTCCCCGTAGATCTCGTCCATCAGGGCCGCATACTCGACCGGCCCGCCGTCGTCGGACGGCCCGATCATGAAGGTCAGCACCTCGTGCACCTCGGCCCAGGCTTCGGCGGCGGTGCGTCCGCCCACGCTGGCCCGGCGCAGCGCCAGTGTGACGATCAGGGGGACGCGTGAAGGCTCTGGGTCCCTCAGGCTGAAGTGCACACGCCCGTACCACTTCATCCCCCGGAAGTAGGTCTCCAGCTCCGGGTCGCCAACGTAGTGGCCGACCGGCTTGTAGTCGCCGTAGTCGTCCTTGAAGTCGGGGATCAGCACCGAGTTTTCCATCCCCCTGCCTGCCATGATCTGCTCAACCTGCGCCTCGACGAGATCCTCGACGCTCGGATGAACCGCGACCTCCGGGTCGAACAGCTTGAGTGCGACCGAGAGGTAAGCGGCTGCCAGCAGTGTGTCTTCCTCCATCGAGGTGCCCTGCGCCGCAGGCAGGTAGCTCAGCACCTCGTCGAGTGTGGCCTTTGTGATGTCGATCATCTGCGGCCTGAGGCGCTCTCGCTCCAGCGCCTTGAGCAGCTCGTCGAATGTCAGGTGCAGCGAGTGAAGGGCGGCATCGGTGGTGAGGAAGTACGGCTGTCCGGTCGAGATGACACTTTTCCGGATCGTGCCGAACTGGCTCTCCTGGCTGTGCATGACGACGAAGCCGTTTTGCGTGAGGAAGCTCCGCTGCTCGCCCGTCAGGCCATTGATCACCTGCGGGTTGGCGGTCAGGCCGGAATCGACCGGCAGGCTGTAGTCGACGCCGGTATAGGTCGCGGCTTCCCAGGTGTTGAGATTCGTCGTGGCGAAAGGCCCGGTGATATCCACCGTGAACGGCGGGAGTTTCACCGGCTGCGGAGGCGAAACGGTGGGCGTGGGTATGGGCGTGCGTATGGGTGTGGGTGTGAGCGTGGGACTGGGCAGTGTGCCGGGGGTTTGTGAGGGCGTTGTCTTCTCAGGCTGTGTGTCGCTGGTTTTGGCCGTTGGCTTGGCCGTCGTGCCGGGGGGGTGCGTCGCTTGCGTGGAGGTGCAGGCCGTGGTGACGATGCTCACCACCAGCAGGATCGATCCTGCCCGCAAAGCTCTGGTCTTCACAAGTGTGCTCCCTTCCAGGACAATCGTACCCCGGTCTATTCTAGCATCGGATCACGGGGGGGCAGAACACCCGGTAGTGCGTTTGCCCCGATGTTGCCCCCTGGTTAGTTGGAACGCCGATACCACCCCTGGCTTTCAACGAGCCAGCCAACCGTATCCGTCCACTCAAAGTCTCCATACAATCTCACCTTCCACCAGGTGTACCCATCGGCGGCTACAGGCCCGTCGATGATCTCGAAGTACACGCAGCCAAAACTACGGTCGCACGAGAGTTGCTCGACGATCTCGCCCTCCATCGACGGCTCGGCGCGCAGGTTCACGCCTTCCCCGGCCTCGGTGAGCGAGTATATGTCTCCAACGCGAAAGGCCAGCCATCTGGTTGACTCACCGCCTGACAGCACGAAGTTCGACGCCCAGATGGGGAGCGGCGGCGCGTCAGGCCCGGCCAGCCTCTCTCTCCATTCCTGGTCGGTCAGCCGTGCTGAGCGCGGCTGGGTGAACTCGTAGTAGCTGTACACACCGCCCTGCGCGACGTATAGCTGCCCATCAATGGGCACGACGGCGTAGATGCGGTCGATGTACCCGGTTGCGACTTCGAGAACCGCATCCCCAAATCCGGCTTTCCCGGCAACGGCGGCCACGATGGGCGGCGGCTCCAGCTCCTCGTAGCCGGATCCTTCGTGGCATTCCGGCGGGCTCATGCAGCTTCTGGCGATTGCCTGGCGGTCGGCTTCGTCCAGCGGCTGTCCGGTCAGCTCCTTCACGGCGATGTCGCCAAAGGTCTGGAAGTCGACTGCGACGTTCTCCATCCCCTGGACCAGACCATCCAGGCCAGGCAAATATGGTGAGCCTTCTTCAGCCGCCAAGCCCCGCGCACGCAGGCCATCGGCGATCACCTGCGCCACGTAGGCCATCCGGTAGAACGCCTCCGGGTTGGCCTCCACGTAGCCGGGTGGGGGTGGCGATTCGGGCGGGAAGTAACCGCCTCCACCGCCTCCCTCCGGCATTTTGGTGTACAGGATGGTGTCGTGTTTGAGCTCGGCCCAGCTGCCCAGCGCCGTGTTCATCTCCCGGTAGGCCCAGGGGGTAGTCTGCATGTAGGTTGGGTAGACCCCGTCCTTCTGCCCCAGGATGGGGAAGAAGGCGTACAGCCACGACTCGTAGAAGCGGCTCAGCCACTCGTCCTCCGGTTGAGCCTGGACGCCCTCTTGCAGCAGCGCGACCTGGTCGTAGTAGTTGGGGTAGTCTGCCTCGCCCAGTGCGCTCACGGCGTCGAGCGCAACCGGCGAGCCGAACACGGCCATCACGTCCGGCCCGGTGGGCAGCATACGCCACAGGTTTTCCGGCGTTGGCTCGGCCACGCTGTCCTCCGGCCTTGGCTCGACCACGTCAAACATGAGGTTCTGGAAGATGTACCCGTCTATCGTGAAGCGCGAACCCATGAGGCGCCAGCCAACTTCACCGGGCATCTGGAACGTCACCCACTCGACGAAAGTCGAGTTGATGCGCGGCACGGGAAGCTCGTCGCTGCGGCTCTGGAACTCATCCCACAGGGCGTCGTCGGCCAGGTCAAGCGGGCCGGGGCTGTCCCCGTAGACCTCGTCCATCAGGGCCGCATACTCGACCGGCCCGCCGTCGTCGGACGGCCCGATCATGAAGGTCAGCACCTCGTGCACCTCGGCCCAGGCTTCGGCGGCGGTGCGTCCGCCCACGCTGGCCCGGCGCAGCGCCAGTGTGACGATCAGGGGGACGCGTGAAGGCTCTGGGTCCCTCAGGCTGAAGTGCACACGCCCGTACCACTTCATCCCCCGGAAGTAGGTCTCCAGCTCCGGGTCGCCAACGTAGTGGCCGACCGGCTTGTAGTCGCCGTAGTCGTCCTTGAAGTCGGGGATCAGCACCGAGTTTTCCATCCCCCTGCCTGCCATGATCTGCTCAACCTGCGCCTCGACGAGATCCTCGACGCTCGGATGAACCGCGACCTCCGGGTCGAACAGCTTGAGTGCGACCGAGAGGTAAGCGGCTGCCAGCAGTGTGTCTTCCTCCATCGAGGTGCCCTGCGCCGCAGGCAGGTAGCTCAGCACCTCGTCGAGTGTGGCCTTTGTGATGTCGATCATCTGCGGCCTGAGGCGCTCTCGCTCCAGCGCCTTGAGCAGCTCGTCGAATGTCAGGTGCAGCGAGTGAAGGGCGGCATCGGTGGTGAGGAAGTACGGCTGTCCGGTCGAGATGACACTTTTCCGGATCGTGCCGAACTGGCTCTCCTGGCTGTGCATGACGACGAAGCCGTTTTGCGTGAGGAAGCTCCGCTGCTCGCCCGTCAGGCCATTGATCACCTGCGGGTTGGCGGTCAGGCCGGAATCGACCGGCAGGCTGTAGTCGACGCCGGTATAGGTCGCGGCTTCCCAGGTGTTGAGATTCGTCGTGGCGAAAGGCCCGGTGATATCCACCGTGAACGGCGGGAGTTTCACCGGCTGCGGAGGCGAAACGGTGGGCGTGGGTATGGGCGTGCGTATGGGTGTGGGTGTGAGCGTGGGACTGGGCAGTGTGCCGGGGGTTTGTGAGGGCGTTGTCTTCTCAGGCTGTGTGTCGCTGGTTTTGGCCGTTGGCTTGGCCGTCGTGGCGGGGGGATGCGTCGCTTGCGTGGAGGTGCCGGACGGTGGGCCGGTGCAGGCCGTGGTGACGATGCTCACCACCAGCAGGATCGATCCTGCCCACAAAGCTCTGGTCTTCACATGTTTGCTCCCTTCCAGGATAATCGTGCCCCGGCCTATTTTAGCATCGAATCACAGGGGGCGGAACACGCATTCCGCCCCCTGGCTCGTGAAATCGAAAAACTGTGTCCGGCTTACTTGCCGATCAGTTTGAGCAGTTGCTCGTACTCCTCGTCCTTGATGCCGAAGTAATTCTCCGGCGCGGGGAAGGTGCCGTCGGTCACCTCCTCGACGTACTTCGTCAGCCCGTTGAGGATGACCTCGCCCGCGTTGCCGTAGACCTTGGCCATCTTGGGCGTGAACTTGGGGTACAGGCCGAACATGTCGTGATAGATCAGCAGTTGGCCGCTGGCGTGCGGCCCGCAGCCGAGGCTGATGATGGGGATGGTGGCCCGCTCGGTGATGAGCTGGCAGACGCGGTCGGGGACAAGCTCCAGCAGGATCGAGAAGGCCCCCGCCTCCTCCAGAATCCTGGCGTCCTCGACGATGCGCGCCGCCGACTGCGCGCCCTTGCCCTGCAGGCGGAAGCCGCCCAGCGCCGACGCGCTCTGCGGCGTCAGGCCGAGGTGACCCATCGCCGGGATGCCCGCCTGGACGATCCCGGCCATCCGGTCGGCCATCTCGCGCCCGCCTTCGAGCTTGACGGCGTCGCAGCTTGCCTCGGCCATGAAGCGCCCCGCGCTGCGGATCGCGCTCTCGACCGACGGCTGGTAGGTCATGTAAGGCATGTCGCCGATCAGCCACACGTGGGGCGCGCCGCGCCGCACCGCCTGCGAGTGGCGGATCATGTCGTCCATCGTGACGGGCAGTGTGCTGTCGTAGCCCAGCATCG
>CAZRXG010000005.1:0-136161 GCA_964603985.1 uncultured Anaerolineae bacterium
AGGCTTCCCCCAGCGCAGATCCAGTATAACACGTTTCTAACCTCGTGACAAGAAAAAAAAAGAATCGCGCCAGAATCGGGCTTTGCCCAACGTTAGGATCAACGTGGCTGATCGATACACTCACTACCCGGAATCCTGGAACAACCCAGCCAGGGCGAACACCTGCCACAAGGTGGGCCAACCTCCGGAAGCGGATTTCGCATATAATACAGATGTGCTGTGCCGATTTTGCCCGGTCCCGGCGTTATCAGAACATCGTCTTATTTGCCGGGAACAGCCGGACGTGTCTACACCGGGAAGGACTGGGTCGTGCCGGACATCGCTATGGCGCGTGAGGTGTTAGATATTCCGGACAGGGATTAGTGTAGAAGTAGCGCTTATAGAAGTGTGGTGACAGATGACCAACCCGCGCGACGAACGCCATCGCTGGGAACGGGAAACACTCAAACCGGCGTTGGAGCGCCGCCCGGAGCGTAAGGAGCGCTTCACGACCGCGTCAGGGGCGGAGGTGGAGCGCGTCTACCTGCCGGACGAAGAGGAAGAGGGGGCGTATATCGAGAAGCTCGGCTTCCCCGGCGAGCACCCCTTCACGCGCGGCATCCAGCCGACGATGTACCGGGGCCGCCTGTGGACGATGCGCCAGTACGCCGGGTATGCCACCGCCGAGGAGAGCAACCGGCGCTACAGGTTCCTGCTGGAGCAGGGCCAGAGCGGCCTGAGCGTTGCCTTTGACCTGCCGACCCAGATCGGTTACGACGCCGATGACCCGATGGCGCTGGGCGAGGTTGGGCGGGTGGGCGTCAGCATCTCGTCGCTGCGTGACATGGCGACGCTGTTCGACGGCATCCCGCTCGACCGGGTCAGCACGTCGATGACGATCAATGCCCCGGCGGCCATCCTGCTGGCAATGTACATCGCGGTGGCCGGGCGGCAGGGCGTCGAGCCGTCTAAGCTGCGCGGCACGGTGCAGAACGACATCCTCAAAGAATACGTCGCACGCGGCACGTACATTTTCCCACCGGGGCCGTCGATGCGGCTGATCACCGATCTGTTCGCCTACTGCAACGAGCACGTCCCCCGCTGGAACACGATCAGCATCAGCGGTTACCACATCCGTGAGGCAGGCAGCACCGCCGTGCAGGAGGTGGCCTTCACGCTCGCCAACGGCATCGCCTACGTGCAGGCCGCCATCGACGCCGGGTTGGACGTGGATCGCTTCGGGGCGCAGCTTTCGTTCTTCTTCAACGCACACAACAACTTTCTGGAGGAGGTCGCCAAGTTCCGCGCCGCGCGGCGGCTGTGGGCCACGATCATGCGCGAGCGCTTCGGGGCAACCAACCCGCGCGCGATTCAGATGCGCTTCCACACCCAGACCGGCGGCAGCACGCTGACCGCCCAACAGCCGGAAAACAACGTCGTGCGGGTGACGCTCCAGGCGCTGGCCGCCGTGCTGGGTGGGACGCAGTCGCTGCACACCAACAGCATGGACGAAGCCCTGGCCCTGCCGACCGAGCATGCGGTGCAGATCGCGCTGCGCACGCAGCAGGTCATCGCGCACGAATCGGGCGTGGCGAACACGGTTGACCCGGTGGGTGGGTCGTATGCCGTCGAGGCGCTGACCGACTCGATCGAGGTTGAGGCGATGGCGTACATCAGGCAGATCGACGAGATGGGTAGGGCGTTGGCCGCCATCGAGCAGGGGTTCGTCAATCGGGAGATCCAGGAGGCCGCTTACCGCCACCAGCAGGCGGTTGAGGCGGGTGAGGAGATCGTCGTCGGCGTCAATGCCTTCACCGCCGAGGAAGACCTGCCCATCGAGCGCCTGAAGGTCGATCCGGCCATTGAGGCCCGGCAGCGTGAGCGGTTGGCGCAGCTTCGAGCGGCGCGAGATGGCAGCCGGGTCGGCGAGCTGCTGACCCACCTGGAGGCGGCGGCGCGCGGCACCGAGAACCTGATGCCGCTCTTCATCACATGTGCGGAGCACGACGTGACGCTGGGCGAGATCTGCGGCGTGCTGCGCGACGTGTTCGGTGAGTACCGCCCGGAGCAGTTCGTGTAGGGTGGTAGGCGTGATGGGGTGGAGTTTGCGTATAATCAGTAGACCGCAACGGATAAGTGCGGTCTGTGGAAGCGTCAAATTATGTCTGAAGCCAGTGATTTTGTTCTTGATGGATACTGCGGGGGATATTGTGGGGCCTGCCCGGATTTCCTCGCCACTCGGCAGGGAATTGCCGCCGAGGATAGACGCTGCCAGGGATGCAAAAGCGCCGTAGTGTTGGATTGGTGCGCTCAATGTCACCTCAAGAAATGCGCGCAGGAAAAAGGGTATGAAACATGCGCGGAATGTGACAGTTTCCCGTGCGTGCCCATGACGACCTTCATCGAAGACCAAGGCCACCCATATCATGCGCTTGTGCCTGCCAACGTCGATACGATCCGCGCGAAAGGGATACCCGCGTGGCTCGCTGAACAGGCGGAACGCTGGCGCTGTCCGGCGTGTGGGACACCATTCGCCTGGGAAATGACAGTATGCCCGGCATGCGGCGAAACCGTGCGCAGTTGGGCGGATTAGGCCCCCGTTCGGGCTGCATGAAATTTCAGGACATTTCAGCTTGCTTCGCTGAAATGTCTTATTTTAAACGGAATTTGAAAAAGTGAGCCAATTTAAGCCATTCTCAGTAGACCGCAACGAGAGCGCAGAATCGGCCCAGAATTGGCCCAGAACCGGCTGTAGATTGCGATCTACTGATAATTTGCCGGTGGGGGAAATAGCGAAACGGAGAGACACACAACGTAATGGCACACGAGCTGGCGGTGATGCTTCCGCACGGGGATTGCCTTGAAGGGTATCGGGCCGTCCTGTTTGACATGGACGGCGTTATTATCGACACACACCAGGCCATCACAGCCTTCTGGCTGAACCTGGCCGGGGTGCAGGGGATGAACCTGACCGAGGCCGACTTCACCCAACACGTCTACGGCTGCCCGGCAGAGCACACGCTCGATATGCTCTTCTCGCACCTTGATGCGGGTGAGCGGCAGGTCGTACTCGCGGACATGGAGGAGTACGAGACCAATCAGGTCTACACCGCCATGGAGGGGGCCCCTGCGCTCCTGCGCGCGCTGAAGCAGCACGACATCCCCACCGCGCTGGTCACCAGTGGGGCGTGGTTCAAAGTTAATGCGGTGGTGGGCCAGCTTGGGATCGACGGCCTGTTCAGCGCGTATGTGACCGCGGATGACATCCGGCATGGCAAGCCGCACCCGGAGTGCTACCTGCTGGCGGCGCAGTCGTTGCAGCAGCCGCCGGAGCGGTGCGTCGTCTTTGAGGATGCCGTGACCGGCGTGCAGGCCGCCGTCGCGTCCGGGGCGCTGTGCGTCGGGGTCAGACCGCCGGGTGGGGAGTCGGCCCTCTTGGAGGCAGGTGCGCGCCACGTGATCGCCGGGCTGGCTTCGGCCAGCCTGCGCCGTGAGGGTGACGCCGGGGCCGTGCTGGATCTGGGGGAGTCCGGCCCTGGATAACACACACATCGCCATTTGGGAGAAAAATATGACTATCAAGCGCATTGACCACATCGCCGTCGTCGTGACGAACATCGAGGAGGCACAGGCCTTTTACCGCGATGCGCTGGGCATGCAGGTGACGCACATCGAGCAGGTGGACGATCAGGGGGTGATCGCCGCCTTCCTGCCCGCCGGGGACAGCGAGCTTGAGCTGGTCGAGCCGATCACCAGGACGAGCGGCGTCGCCCGCTACCTCGCCAAGCGCGGCCCCGGCGTCCACCACATCGCGCTGGAAGTTGACAGCATCGAGGAGACGCTGGACGTGCTCAAGGCGCAGGGCGTGCGGTTGATCGACGAGGAGCCGACCATTGGCAGCGGTGGCAAGAAGATCGCCTTCATCCACCCCAAGAGCGCCTTCGGCGTGCTGATCGAGCTTTACGAGACCACGCCCGAAGAGCCGGAGCGCCGGGCGGACATCCTCGAAGACCTGCGCACGCGCTTCGAGGTGGAGCGGCAGGCGCTCTCGGCGGGCATGTCGGCCTTTTTGCGCACGCTGCGTGCGGCCAGCCGTGCCGAAGTTGAAGACACCGGCGACGGTCCGGCGGCCATCGTCCTCAAGGCGGAGGGCGAGGTCATCGACGAAGAGGAGTAGCCCCGCCGGGTTCGTCTGGCCGGGCAGCGAAGAGACGGCACAGGCGCGGTCAGCTTTCCTCCTCGCCGATTGGCTCCTCCGAGGTGGAGATGTTGAGGTAGCGCGCCTCTGCCGTGTCGAGCAGGTGAGCGAAGATCGGCTTCTCGTTGCGCAGCATATCGACCATCGTCGGGAGCTGATCGTAGGCGTACCAGACGATGACGTCGTTCCCCACGATCTGGATCCCCACCGGGGGGTCCTGCGGCGTGAAGTAGGCGTAGACCTGCCGCGGCCCGCCGACTTCCGACATCTGGATCATCGCCTTGGCGGGCCGTCCCCGAAAGGTGAATCCGCCCGCGTACTGGAACAGCTTATAAACGCCGATGCGCCAGGTATCAGGGTGTTCGTCCATTGGTGTTTCCCTCCAGAGCGTCTCCCCCACCGGCCTGTGATTGTACGTCCCACGCCGGTCTTAACCTGATTTTAACAGAAAGAGCCGCATCAAAGAAACAGCCCGGCACGCCAGATGCCGGGCTGTAGGCCAGCTTCATGTACGGGGCTATGAATAATCGTCCGTGTAGTTGCGCCGACCGCGCTTGTGCACCTTGCCCTTGCGGCCCCGGCGGTGCACCTCGTCGAAGCCCTCCGGCTTGATGGTCATGTGCTCGCCTGAAGTCAGCCCCGATACACCCTTCTGGACTCCCTCCTCGCGCGGGGGCGTGTCCAGGTAGCGGCGCATGTGCTCGTCGTCGCGCTCGTATGGCTCGTCCGGCTCGGCGTAGGTGGTGACGAAGCCCTCGTAGTTGCGCAGCACGATGCGGTTTGGCCCCTGGCTGAGCACGTAGTTGGGCATGATGGGCACCTTGCCGCCGCCGCCCGGTGCGTCGATGATGTAAACCGGCACGGCGAAGCCGGACGTGTGGCCGCGCAGCGCCTCCATGATCTCCAGGCCGACCGACACCGGCGTGCGGAAGTGTCCTGCCCCCTGCACCAGGTCGCACTGGTAGAGGTAGTAGGGGCGCACGCGGTTTTTGACCAGCTTGTGAACCAGCTCAAGCTGCACTTCGGGGCTGTCGTTGACGCCGCGCAGCAGCACCGCCTGGTTGCCGAGTGGGAAACCGCCGTCGGCCAGCTTAGCCAGCGCCCGGCTCAGCTCCGGCGTGATCTCCCTGGGGTGGTTGACGTGGATGTTGATCCACAGTGGGTGGAATTGGCGCAGCATCTCGATCAGCTCGTCGGTGATGCGCTGCGGCAGGAAGACCGGCACGCGCGACCCGATGCGCACGATCTCAAGGTGGGGGATGGCCCGCAGCCGGGCCAGCAGGTCCTCCAGCATGCGCGGGGCCATCGTCAGCGGATCGCCGCCGGAGAGCAGCACGTCGCGCACCTGGGGCGTGTTGGCGATGTACTCGATCTGGGCGTCGTGGTCGGCGCGGCTGAAGTTGGCGTTCGGGTCGCCGACGACGCGCGAGCGCGTGCAGTAGCGGCAGTAGCTGGCGCACTGCGTCGTGACGAGCATCAGCGCGCGGTCGGGGTAGCGGTGCACCAGCCCTGGCACCGGTGAGTGCGCGTCCTCGGCCAGTGAGTCGGCCATCATCGAATCGAACGAGACCTTCTCACGCCCCTTGGGGATGATCTGGTGGCGCACCGGCCCATAGGGGTCGTCCGGCTCAAGCAGACTGGCGAAGTAGGGCGTGACATCCACGCGGAACAACCCTTCCGCGCCCAGGGCCTCGCGCTCCTCGTCGCCCAGGTCGATGACCTGCTCCAGCTCCTCAAGCGTGTTGAGGCGGTTGGCCATCTGCCAGCGCCAGTCGTTCCACTTCTCGTCGGGCACGTCGGCCCAGATGGCCGGGCGTGGGGTGTATTCGAGCGTCTTCTCCGGCGCTGCGGCCTTTTCTTTGGTAGCGGGTATTGCCATTTCTTTGTATCTCCATCATCCGGTTAACTGCGTCGGTGGGATCGCGTTGTATGGCTGCCAGAGCCTGGTGTTTGTTCCTGAATGCTACCTTGAGCATAGCACAGGCGGAGGGCCGGTACAAGGTGGATCAAACAAAGTAAAGCCGGTCACCTGCCCCCCACCCCCGTCCCCTCCCCCACATTCCGCGCCTGACGGCGCTGGGGGGAGGGGAGCAGCCGAACGAGCCGCATTTCCATCATGGCCGGGTTAAATATTCAAGGTGCATCTATGGGGGGACACAGCGGAGCGCAGCGACTTTGATAACTTGTTCGTGCACCCCGATCAACAAAGCGCACCAATACAAAAAGCGCCCCGGCCACAAACAGCCGGGGCGTCTGCGTTGATCAGGTCTGTCACTCGGCGGAAACGGTCTGGTCGATGTCAATGTCGGCGCGGATGCCCGCCGTGCGGAAGATCAGCCCGCCGTCCTCGCCAGCATCGACCACCACCAGCGTCCCCTCCGGGAAATCGCCGCGCAGCAGTTGCACCGAGAGCGGGCTTTCGACGTACTTCTGCAAAGCACGCTTGAGCGGGCGCGCGCCGAAGGACGGGTCGTAGCCCTGGCGGGCCAGCCACTTGCGGGCGGCGTCGGTCAGCTCAACCGACAGGCCCTGCTCCTCCAACCGGCCGGCAACCTCGGCCATTTGCAGATCGACGATCTGCTCGACCTGCTCCAGCGTCAGCGGCGAGAAGATGATGATCTCGTCGATGCGGTTGAGAAACTCCGGGCGGAAGGTGTCCCTCAGCGCCTTCTCGATCCGCTCGTAGCCGGCAGTCATCTCTTCGTCGCCGCCGGGAGCGAAGCCCAGCGTTCCGCCCTTCTTCACGAACTGCGTCCCCAGGTTGCTGGTCATGATGATCACGCTGTTGCGGAAGTCAACCGTGCGGCCCTGCCCATCGGTCATGCGCCCGTCGTCCAGGATCTGGAGCAGCGTGTTCCATACCTCAGGGTGCGCCTTCTCGATCTCGTCGAACAGGATCACGCGGTACGGGCGGCGGCGGACGGCCTCGGTGAGCTGGCCGCCCTCCTCGTAACCGACATAGCCCGGCGGCGCGCCGAACAGACGCGAGGCGGTGTGCTGCTCGCGGTACTCGCTCATGTCGATGCGCAGCAGGGCGTCCTCATCGTCAAACATAAACTCGGCCAGCGCCTTGGCCAGCTCGGTCTTGCCCACGCCTGAGGACCCCAAGAAGATGAACGATCCGATGGGCCGCTTGGGGTCCTTGAGGCCGGAGCGCGCCCGGCGGATCGCGTCGGAGATGGCGGCGATAGGCTCGTCCTGATCGACGATGCGCTTGTGGAGAGCGTCCTCCATGCGCAGCAGCTTCTCGGCTTCGGTCTCCATCATCTGATGCACCGGAATGCCGGTCCAGCTTGCGACCACCTCGGCGATGTCGTGCTCGTCGACGATCTCGTCGAGCGTGTGCTCTTGCTTCCAGCTCTCGTAAAGCGAGTCGTACTCGGCCTGAAGCTGGAGCCGCCGGGTCTTGTACTGGGCGGCCATTTCGTAATTGCGCGTCAGGCTGGCCTGCTCCTCCTCCACCGCCAGCCGCTCGATCTCGTTCTTCATGTCCTTGAGCTCCTGCGGCATTGAGTAGAGCGCGACGCGCACCTTGGCGGCGGCCTCGTCCAGCAGGTCGATGGCCTTGTCCGGGAGGAAGCGATCCATCACGTAGCGGTGGCTCAGCCGCGCCGCCGCAACCAGCGCCTGGTCGGAGAAGGTCACGTTGTGGTGCGCCTCGTAGCGCGACCGCAGCCCCTCAAGCATCTGGATGGTCTCCTCGACCGACGGCTCTTCGACGAACACCGGCGCAAAGCGGCGCTCCAGCGCCGAGTCCTTTTCGATGTACTGGCGGTACTCGTCGAGCGTCGTCGCGCCGATGGTCTGAAGCTCGCCGCGTGCCAGCGCGGGCTTCATCATGTTGCTGGCATCGAGCGCCCCCTGCGCCGCGCCTGCCCCGACCACCTGGTGGATCTCGTCGATGAAGAGGATGATCTCGCCTGCCGCGTTCTGTACTTCCTCAATAGCCGACTTCAGCCGCTCCTCGAACTCGCCCCGGAAGCGCGACCCGGCCAGCATGGCCGCCAGGTCGAGGGCGATGATGCGCTTGCCCATCAGCAGCTCAGGCACGTCGTTGATGACGATCTTCTGGGCCAGTCCCTCGACAATCGCCGTCTTGCCGACGCCCGCGTCGCCGATCAGCACCGGGTTGTTCTTGGTACGGCGGCTGAGGATCTGGATCAGGCGCAGGATCTCGTCGTCGCGCCCGATGACGGGGTCGAGTTTGCCCTCGACGGCCATGCGGGTCAGGTCGCGGCTGTACCTCTCCAGCGTGCGGTAGCGGCTCTCGGCCTGGGGGTCGGTGATGCGCTGCCCGCCCCGGATGCGCTTGATCGTCTCCAGCACACGCTCGCGGGTGACGCCTGCCTCGCCCAGGAAGCGCGCCGAGGGCGTGCTGCGGTTGGCGAGGATCGCCAGGAAGATATGCTCGGTTGAGATGTACTCGTCGCCGAGGCGGTTGGCCTCCTCCTGCGCGCCCTCGAACACGCGGTTGACGCGCGGCGTGATGAACACCTGGCCCGCCCCACCGCCGTAGATCCCGGCGGCGCGCGGTGAGTTGCGCAGGTCTTCGTCCAGGCGCTTCTTGAGCACTTCAAGCTCCACGCCCAGCGTCTCCAGGATCTCGATGACCACACCCTCCGGCTGCTCCAGCAGCGCCAGCATGATGTGCTCGGTATCGATCTGGGTGTGCCCGTAGCGCTGTAATATCTCCAATGCGCGCGCAGCGGCATCCTGAGCGCGCTCGGTAAAACGGTCAAATCTGTGCATACGTCATTCCTTCGCTTCGCCTTCGGTTCACGTCTTTTGCAATATCCGTCCCTCTGGCTCCCTTTCAACATCAAGTATATAGCAGCCTTCCGCTGCGGGAAACAAACTGTACTCTCCGTGTATAATTATCGCATATTTCCCGGTGGGCTTCTATCATAGCAGCGTAAGAACTGCGCCCGGCGTCGAGCGTCTGCCGGTGGGGAGGTTTCAGTCCGCAGATGACGCGGATTACGCAGATTTGCTACCCTTTTTACCTGGTGCTGCACCCAGGTGAACGAAGCGGCCCGATCAAGTGACCGTCTGATTTGTGTGCACGTCTCAGCTAGCCCGCCGTGCCGTGCCCGGTGCCGGTGCGGTAGTCGTACTCCGAGCCAAAAATACTGTGCGGGATGAAGTAGACGATCAGCGTCACGATACCGGCCAGGTAGACCGACCAGCGGCTGCGCCGCTCGCCTCGATTCTGGAAGATTGCCAGCAGCCAGAAGGCTAGCTCAACCAGCACTTTGTTGTCGGTCCAGTCGTAGCCGAAGGGGATGCCCGACCACCAGACGCCAAAGGCGTACAACTGCACGAGCGGCCCCAGGATAAATGCGCCGATCAGCAGTGAGATAAGGGTTGCCCAGATCATCCACCGGAACTGGCCGTCAATGAGCGCTTCGAAGGTCGTGCGGATGGCAAGCGTCATTGAGGCGAAGACGACCAGAATGTGCGCCAGCAGCACCGGCATGGGAACCCCGGCCTTGTAGCGGGCGTAGATGGGCTTATCACCCGTGACCGAGACCGGCTCGCCTTCGCCGTCGTCGATGAAGACCAGATACTCGTACTTACCCGCGCGCTCGTTAAGCGAGGGCAGCTCGACGCCCATGCCCTGCACGGACTCGGTCTCGCCCCGGCGGGTGAACCGGAACGCGCCCGGCTCCATCTCGACCGTCGACCATTCGTCGTGTGATTTGTAACGCCGGTATTGGACGTACCCGGTGACGCCTTCGGGCACCGGGTCGAGGAGCATGATCTTGAGATCGGTGCCGATGGTCTCGCTGCGCAGGAACTTGAAAGACACGCCGCCGTGAGCGGTCTGGAAGTCGCCTTCGAGCGGGTAGGTGGGGCCGGTCTTGTCCTGGTAGGTGAAGCAGCCGATGGCGATGATGGCGGCCAAGATCCAGAGGATGACGCCCGTCAGTTTGGGCTTTCGAGCTACAAAGTTCTTCAGTGCTTGCATGCAAAACGATCCTTCATTTGTGTGTTTTATCGACGAAGAGGTGACAATGAGATTTTAGCAGGAATATGTAATTTTGCTACACTTTACACATATTTGGATGCACAAACGATCTATCGGGCCACGTGGACGGAAAAAACGCCGGGGATGAGCTTCCCGGCGAGTGGGGGGGGCGAGGGTGATCGTGGAGTTGTGCTGGTTTACACGTCAATCTGCGCGCAGGGTGGCCCTGCGTCAGGTGGATCGCAGCACCTCGTCGCGGTGCTCTACCTCGTGCAGGGCCATGCCCTCGATCAGCAAATTGACCGTGCCGCGCACCCGCCAGGGAAGCGTGATGCGGGCCTCAAACAGGTCGGGCGGCGTCTCCTCCAGCGCGGCGACAAAATCGGCGTGGGCCGCTTCCCATTCGGCGTAGACCTGCTCGACGAGCAGGTCCTTGCGCTGCTCGTAGGCCCGGTCGTTGAAGGCGTCGATGGTCTTCTCGGCGATGGTGTGCCGCTCTCCCCGCTGTGCGGCCCGCAGCGCGGCAGCCGCCTCGATCTCCCAGGCGGCGAGGTGGGTGACGATGTCCCGCACCCGCCAGCCGGTATCGGGGTGGAGCACCGTGCCGGGGTCAACTTCCGACAGTGCTGAGGCGGTCTCGCGGTGTGTCTCGCGCAGCAACTGGATCAGGCGCGTTTTCTCTGCGGCGGTCATGTTTCCTCCCTACTTCTCGCCCATCACCCAACGGTCAAAGCGCAGCGCCCCGGCGTGCAGGGGGTACGCCTCCAGCCAGGGCTGGATCACCAGCGCGCGGGCGTGGAAGTAGACCGGGATGACAGGCATCTCACCGCCCGGCCCGAAGAGCGCCTCGTCGATGGATGCGTAAAGTGCGCTCCGGGCGTCCATGTCCCACGTCATCGTGGCCTCCACGAGCCAGTTGTCGGCCTCGACGCAGGCACGGCCCTGGTTCAGGTAGGCGTCGGGGAACAGGTCACGGCAGCCGATGATGTCGGCCAGCCAGTGCTGCGCGTCGACGTAATCCGCCTGCCAGCCCAGCGTGATCAGGCCGGGGCGGGTCTGCCAGTTGCCGGACGGTGGCTCGTGCAGTGTGGTCAGCACGTCGTGGAGCGGCTGCTGCTCGATGATGAATGCCCCCGGCGAGCAGCCCAGCGTCTCGACCCAGCTCTCGACGTATGCCTCGGCCAATGCTCCTGAGAGGCGCGACTCGTCGGTCAGCAGCGTGACCGACGGGAATCCCTGGCAGCTTGGGTAGCCGCCGTCGGACAGCGCCGCGCGGGCGGCGTCGGGGTCGTAGGACACGCCCGCCTCGCCGTAGGACGGGGCTGCCGCTGCGCCGGGTGGGGTGAGCGTCCGGGCCGCGATGCCGGTCACGCCGCCGCCGGACAGCGTCCCCGCGATGATGCGCTCGCGGTCAAGCGCCAGCGAGACCGCGCGCCGCACGCCGGGCCGGTCGAAGGGGGGCGTATCGTAGGAGAAGACGATCAGCGTCACTGCCTGTTGAACCAGCCGCCGGTAGGTGGGGTCGTCCTCGAACGGGGCGGCGGCCATCTCCTCGCCGGGCAGGATGGTCAGGTCGAGGCGGCCTTCCTGCCAGGCACCAAATGCCTCTGCCGGGTCTTCGGAAAAGCTGATCTGCACCACGTCGACGTTGCCGGACCTGGCCTCCGGCCAGAACTGGTTGGCGATCAGCGTGTAGCCCTCTTCGGGGGGGATGGTCGGCTGCACGGCGTAGGGGCCGCTCGTCCAGATGAGGTCGGGATCTGTCCAGGAGTCCCCGGCGGCCTCGAACAGGGTGGCGGGCACCGGGCGCAGGACGGGCATCGCCAGCACCGAGGGGAGGACGGCCTCATTCGACTCCAGCTTCAGCTCGACCGTCACGTCGTTCAGCACACGCACGCCCAGCGTCCCCTCGACGAACTCAGAGGTCAGCGTCGACGGGTCGGCCTGGTTGACCTCGCGGCAGCCCTTGATGACGTAGGCCGCCTGCGCCAGCGGCGCGCCCGTGTCGGCGCGGCAGGCCCGCCGCACGGCAAAAACCACGTCCTCCGCCGTGACGGGCCGCTCGCGCTCCATCTGGCCGGTCTCGGTGTTGATGCTCACCCAGGACACGTCGTCGCGCAGGTGCAGGATCCACGTCAGCTCGCCTGCCGCCGCTTCCCAGCTTTTCGCCAGCGCCGGTGTGATCTGCCCCGTGTCGGGGTCGAGTGCCGTCAGCCCAATAAACAGGTTCTCGACCAGGTCGTTGCCCGCCGGGTCCACGTTGGGTGGGGCGACCAGCGCCGGATCGATGGTCCCCGGTGGGCGGCCCAGGTTGACCGTCGCGATCACCGACTCCGGCGCGCGGGTCGCCTCCGGCTGCGCGGGGGTTGACATCAGCGTGACGGTCGGGCCAGCGCCGCCGGGTGTCGGCGATCCGCCGTCAGGACGCGGGCCGATCAGGTTGCAGCCCGCCAGCAGTAAAAGCGTTACCGGCACAACAGTCCACTTCGACAGCTTCATGTGGATGACTCCTGAACCAGGGAAAGGTGCATCTCGTACTGAGCCAGCGTCTCGCCGAACCCGGCAGCCATGTAGACCGGCAGCATGGGGTCGTCCTCCGGCAGGTTGATGCACGACATGCGGGCCAGTGGGTACAGCCCGATCACGTAGGCCAGCAGCGCGTCGCCGACCTCCGGGCAGGTGGCGACCAGCTCGGCCAGGCCGATCCGGTATGCGTCGCCGCTGTACAGGCAGACGCCCGCCACCTGTCCGTTCGCCTCGTCGATGGCTGCCAGCCCGTCTATCTGGTCAATCGCCGGGCGCAGCGACTCGACCTCGCACTGCCAGGAGCGGGGGACGGTCGGCAGGCACGGCAGGCGTTCGAACAACTGCTCCGGGGGCTGTGCCTCGATGTGCAGGCCGGGCGATGTCGCCGTCGGCGTGCCGTGCACGTATCCGGGTGGGCGCTCGATGATGAGCAGTTTACGCCTCCTCTTGAAGCCCAGCGGCTCGTACAGGGCGTAGGCCCCCTCGTTCTCGGTGATGACCTCAAGCTGGAGCCGCTCCAGGCCAAGCTGATTTGCCTGGTCGATCAGGTAATGCATCATCCGGCGTCCGATCCCCCGCCGCCGGAGGCGAGGCAGCACGCCCATCCCGCCGATCCATCCCCGCCTGCCGCGCACGCCCAGCATGCCCGTGCCGACGACCCGCCGCCCGAACACAGCCGCCGCCGAGAATTCCAGCCGGATCGACTCGCGGGCAACCAGAGCCTCAAACGAACGGCGCGTCATGTTGATGGGCACGTGGTAGTCGGCGTAGGCGGCGTTCAGCGCCTCGATGAAGCTCCGCCGGGGCAGGTCGGCAGCCGGTAGAATACGTATCCCTCGCGACGACATGCCGCAATAGTAGCACGCCGCAAGGGGCGGCACAACCGTCCGTGCTCCAAATGCCCTCACCGCCTGCCCTCACCCCTGCGCGCACTCCGAGCGCGCTGTCCCCTCTCCCGCCGGGAGAGGGGATGTCGCGGGGCGACCGGCGGTCGTAGCGAGACAGGGGTGAGGGGAAAGCCCGGAGCACCGCACCGCGACGGCTGGCAGCTATGCGGTTTTTCTCAACCTCTTCTTGCTTCCCCAAATGCCCCCGACTTTGCAACCCCCGCCCCGAAGCTGCGTAGTATATGGTGAGGTGAGTGATAAACAGAAATGTATCGAGGAGACAAAGTAAGCAATGTCCGAGCAGAAGAAGTTGTATCGTAGTCGTGATGACCGCATGATCTGCGGTGTGTGCGCCGGATTGGCCGATTACTTCGACGTCGACCCGACGCTGATCCGGGTGGCCGCCGTGCTGTTGTTCCTGATGTACGGCGTGGGCGTGATCCCCTACCTGATCATGTGCGTCGTCGTGCCGGAAGAGCCGACAACGCAGCCGGTCGCGGAGTAGAGAAAAGGCTCACCGGCACAGGGAGTGCCGGTGGGCCGATTCCTTTTGAAGAGGTGAGTATATGTCCGAACAGAAAAGGCTCTATCGCAGCAGCGCCAACCGCGTGATCGGTGGTGTGTGCGGCGGGTTGGGGCAGTACCTCGGCGTCGACCCCATGCTCGTGCGGCTGGCCTTTGTCGTGCTGGCCCTGGTCAACGGGCTTGGGGTGCTGTTGTACTTCGTCATGTGGCTGCTCGTTCCGGGTAAGAGCGAGAGCGAGCTTTCCGGGGAAGAGGTGATGCGGGCCAACCTGGAAGACATGGGTGCCCAGGCACGGCGCGTCGGTGGCTCGCTCCGCTCCCCGCAGGGCGTGGCCATCGTCGGCCTGATTCTGGTCGTGGCCGGTGCGATGTTCCTGCTCCGGCAGTTCATTCCCAACCTGTCGCCCCACCTGCTGTGGCCGGTGCTGTTGATTGGCCTGGGCGTGCTGCTGCTTGCGCGCCGCTGAGCGGGGCCGTTTCGGTTTCGATTTGCCAGATGGCAGGTTAAGAAAATAACATGAATGACAGAGATGTAACCAACGGCGCTGATGAAACCGTCATCGGCGCATCTGATAAGACAGCTTCCATCCATCGCACGCCAGAGGGGCGCCGCCGACGTGGCAGGGGTGGCCTGACAGGTGCCGTGCTGCTGATCGCGGTTGGCGTGCTCTTCTTGTTGAACAACCTGGGCACCCTCGAAGTGGATTGGCTGTCGCTGTTCCGCTTCTGGCCGGTGCTCCTGATCCTGGTCGGCCTGGACATCATTCTCGGTCGGCGTGGTGCCCTGGGCAGTGCCATCATGGCCGTCCTCGCCCTGCTCGTCGTGGGCGGTGTCGTCTATCTGGCGACGACCGCCCCCGGCTTCGCACGCGGCCAGGCGGTCAGCGGGGACTTCGCCCAGCCGCTCGGCGACGTTGACAGGCTCGAAGTCAGGCTCGACCTGGGCGCGTCCGACACCGAGCTCGATGCGCTTTCCGGCGGGACGAACGCCGTCGAGGGCGCGTACACCTCCCCGGAGAACTTACAGGTTGTGGTCGACTACCACACACAGGGCAGCACCGGCGTCCTGGAGATCTACCAGGAAGAAAGACACGGGATGCCTGCCATGATGGTGCCCGGCTTCGTGGGCGAGCTTGACCTCGGCCTGACTGCCGCCGTCCCGGTTGACCTGATCATCGACGCCGGGGTGGGCGACCTGACGCTCGACCTGACCGGCATGGACATCCGGTCGCTGGTGATTGACGGCGGGGTCGGGTCGCTGAACGTGATCCTGCCCGCCGAGGGCCGTTATGATGTCGATGTGGAGGTCGGTGTCGGCAGCATCACCATTGAGGTGCCGTCCGGCATGGAGGCCGAGATCAGTTACGATGGCGGCCTCGGCCACCTGGACATGCCCGGTCGCTTTAAGCAGATTGACGGCCTGTGGCAGACGGGCGACTACTCCCGCAATGCGGAGAACAGCGCCCGGATCGACGTTGAGGCCGGTGTCGGCAACGTCACAATCAAATAATGCGCCGGTCTCGTAATGGGCCTTTGACCGGCATGATCGTGAGGGAAAGCAATGGTTGACAGAGAAAAAGTAAAGGAAGAAGAGCGTACCGAAGTCCGGGCCGGGGAAAACGGCAGGGACAGGTTTGCCGAGCGCCGCTGGGTGCGTGAGTACCCCCGGCGGGGTGGGCGCGGCGTCACGGGGGCGGTCATCCTGATCGCGCTCGGCGCGGCCTTTCTGATGGCTAATATGGGCATCATCGCCTTCAACTGGCCCGCGCTGCTGCGCTTCTGGCCGGTGCTCCTGATCCTGTTCGGCCTGGATCTGATCCTGGGCCGCCGCTCGGCCTTCGGGAGCCTGCTGCTGGCCGTCCTGAGCCTGGCGATTGTGGTCGGCGTGATCTGGGTGGCGGGTACTCAGGAGACAGCGCCGACTTCGATGCGCTGGATGCCTATGTTCCGGGCCGGACCGGTGGAGCCGTTCAGCGCTGAAATCGCGGTGCCGCTGCAGCAGGTCGACGAGCTTGAGGTCACGCTGGGCCTGACGATGATGAGCCTGGAGGTCGACGCGCTCTCCGACGACGGGTACGCCGCGTACGGCGACTACACGACCGACGCCCGCATTGAGCCGGAGATCAATTACGAGACTCACAACGGCAGGGGCGAGCTGTCTATCATCCAGCCCGACCTCCGCACCCCGATGCGCTGGATGGGCACTATCGACCACAGGATGACGCTTGGCCTGCCGACGGGTGTGCCGATTGCCCTGGAGATCGACGCCGACCTGGGCAAGGTCGACCTCAACCTGGAGGATCTCGACGTTTACTCGTTGACGGTTAACGCGTCCACCGGCGCGGTCATCGTCGTGCTGCCTGACGAGGGCCGGTTGGACGAGGTTGACATCAGCGCCGACCTGGGCAAAGTCACACTTGAAGCGCCGGACGGGGCCAGCCTCGACATTGATACGCTGCACATCGAGGCGTCGAGCGGGGCGGTCACTATCGTGCTGCCTGCCGAAGGCAGGATGGAGACCCTTGACATCGACGCCGACCTGGGCGAGGTCGACCTCAGAGCACCCGACGGTGCCAATCTGGACATCGACGACCTGCACGTTGACGCCTCAAGCGGCGCGGTGACCGTCGTCCTGCCCCAACAGGGCGGATTGGGCGACGTGGACATCAACGCCGACCTGGGTGAGGTCAAGCTCAAAGCGCCCGACGGCTCCAACCTCGACATCGACGGCCTGTACGTCAACGACTCAAGCGGCTCGGTGACCGTCGTCCTGCCCGGCCAGGGTGCGCTGGGTGACGTCAAACTCGAAACCTCGCTGGGCGCGATCAAGCTTGACGTGGCCGGTGACCCCGAAGACCTGAGCGTCAAGTCGCTGGTCATCAGCAGCGATTCGGGATCGGTGGATGCCGTCCTACCCGGCCAGGGCGACTACGAGGCCAATATCGAGGCCGACCTGGGATCGATCACGGTCAGGGTGCCGGGCAGCCTGGAGGCGCGTGTCGAGTTCGATGGCGACCTGGGCGACCTGAAGGTGGAGAGCAGCCGCTTCGGCCAGGTGGAAGATGACAGTGATGTCTGGGAGACGGGCAACTACAGCCGTGGACGCAACCGCGTTTTCCTGGATATAGCCAGCGGGGCCGGTGACGCGCACATAAAGGACCGGTAAAACGGCGGAAGGGGGCACAAAGCTCCCCCCCGCACCTCCCCCGGCGATATGAGCGCCAAATTCAGGTTTAACAATTTAATCCGGTCACCCGTTTCCCCCCACCCCCGGCCCCTCCCCCACATTCCGCGCCTTGACGGCGCTGGGGGGAGGGGGGTAGCCAGACGAACCATATTTCCATCGTGGCCGGACTAAAGACTCAAGGTGCATATCGTCGGGGGGTGCCCTCTATCTGCAAAGATAGTGGTGTCATATCATCAGCGGGGTATGTCTTATTGTGATGCGGGGTGTGTGAACTGGTGGGTGGAGAAGCCTCTCTCAAGTTCCCCAGGTCATGACCGCCTCTTCGTAGAATCGATACCTGGCGCCGCCGGATAGCACACTGTCTGTTTCCGGTATACAATGTCTGGAGATAGTTCTTTAATGGATAGTCAGTGTAAAGTGAAGAGCGCCATGAATCCAGAAACTATTGGCCGCTACGAAGTCATATCTGAATTGGGACGCGGGGGGATGGCGACCGTCTACCAGGCGCACGATCCCAACTTTGACCGCACGGTGGCGGTCAAAGTCCTGCCGCGCGAGTTCCTCCACGACCCGACTTTCCGCGAGCGGTTCGAACGCGAGGCCAAGACTATCGCCGCGCTGGAGCACCCGGCCATCGTCCCGGTCTACGACTACGGCGAGGACGGCGGCCTGTTGTACCTCGTCATGCGCCACATGCCTGGCCGGTCGCTCGAAGATCGCATCAAGGAGGGGGCGCTCCCGGTCGCCGACGCGGCCCGAATCCTGAAGCGCATCGGTGCAGCGCTGGACGAAGCCCACCAACACGGTATCATCCACCGCGACCTCAAGCCGGGCAACGTCCTCTTTGACTCGCGCGGCGACGCTTACCTGTCCGACTTCGGGATCGCCAAGCTGGCCGCGGCGGGCGCGTCGCTGACCGGCACAGGCATCATCGGCACCCCGGCCTACATGAGTCCTGAACAGGCACGCGGCGAAAAAGACCTCGATGCGCGCAGCGACCTGTACGCGCTGGGCGTCATCCTGTTCGAGATGCTGACCGGGCAGCAGCCCTACGAGTCCGATACGCCGATGGGCGTCGCCGTCAAGCATATCCTCGACCCGGTGCCGGAGATCCTGGCCGTCAAGCCCGACCTGCCCGATGATGTGGAGCCGGTCGTTTCACGCGCACTCGCCAAAGACCGCGGCGACCGCTACGCGACTGCCGCCGACATGGCCAAGGCGCTGGGCTTCGTCGCGCGGGGCAAGCCTCTGCCGGACGACTACCGCCCGCTTCCCGCCGAGGAGGTCGAGCAAGTCGAGGAGGCCGGGGAGGCCGCCGCCGCGACGGAGGTCCTCGAGGGGCCGCCTCCGGTGAGTGTGCCCTCACCGCCTGCTTTCCCCAGGATCATGGACCGGGACACGGACACCCCCATCGTGCCGAGCGCGCCTCCCGTGCCGGTGTCCGGCGGGGCGATGTCCGAAGCGGTGGCCGAAGCAGTAGCGGTGGCCGAGGCGGTGGTCGAAGCGCCGCCCACCGCCGAGCCGACCACCGAGACCCCGGAACCGACCGAGCGGGGAGGCATCAAGGAGCGCGTCATTGAGAAACGGCGGCACGGCCTGCCGACGGGATGTATAGTCGCGCTCGTCGTCGTTGTCCTGATCGCCTTCGGTGGGGTCAGCAAAGCCCGCCGGTTGTCCGGCATGTTACCGGGCCTGCCCTTCTTCAACCCGTCGGATCTGGCCTCGGAGGCGAAGGACATATCGGAAATGGCCGGCTTTACCGAGTCGACGGGCGAGATCGTCACCCACGACATCGCCCAGGAATTGGGCGATATCGACGAGCTTGACGTGCGGATCGACCTTGGTGCGACCAAGACCGTGGTGGAGACCACCGACGAAGACGGTTACGCCGCCTACGGCGACTACACCGCCGACGCCGCCCGCGAGCCGCTGGACGTCGTTTACGAGGCGCGCGGTGCCCGGGGGGTGTTGAACATCAGCCAGGAAGACCCGGCGCTCTTCGTGCTGGGTGACGACCCGCTCGGCGAGCTTTACCTCGGCCTGACGACCGCCGTGCCGATCAACCTGACCGTCTCGTCGGGCCTTGGCGAGATGGACATCGACCTCTCCGAACTGACCCTCAACTCGCTGACGGTCGAGGGCGGCGCGGGCAGGACGTGGGTCAAGCTGCCCGACCGGGGCGACCTGGACATCCGGATCATGGGCGGCGCGGGTGAAGTGATCGTCGAAGCACCGGATGACTCGTCGGAGCTCAACCTGCGCTCCCTGACCGTCAAGGGCGGGCTCGGCTCGCTGAACGTCGAACTCCCCGACCAGGGAGTCTACGACGTGCGGGTCGAGGTCGGATTTGGCGAAATCGTCATTGAGGTGCCGGATGATCTGGAGGCCCGTATTGACTTCGAGGGCGGCATTGCCAACCTCACCATGGTGAACGACCGCTTTGTGAAGGTCGAGGACGACATCTGGCAGACGGAGGATTACGTCGATGCCGTCAACCGCGCCCTGATCGACGTGGTTGCCGGGATGGGGGACGTGCGCATCGAAGACTGAGCGCGCCGCATCCCGCAGCCGGGAATCGGACAGCCGCCCTGTGGCGTATCAGGGCGGCTGTTTTTGTTACCGTTGTGGGTTGGTTTACTGCCCGCCCAACTCCAACGCCAGCCTGATCAGATCGACCAGCTCCAGCACCTCCGGGTCGTCGGGCAGCTCGTTGGCGATGTCGGCGGCCATGTCGAGCAGCTCGGCCATGTCGACGGCCTGCGACCACGCGCCTTCACCCAGCACGTCGGCGAAGGCGGCCACCACCACGTCGAGCCTGAAGCGCGGTGAGGCGGCTCCGAAGTCGGCCAGCACGTCCGCCACATCCAGGCTGTGCTCGATCTCGGTCACCTGGCCGCTGTCGGGATCTTCCCAGCGCAGGCGCACGGTGGCGACGGTTCCCTGTGCCTGCTCGGCCAGCACGACCTCGTACAGAGCCGTGACGCTGTGCCCGGCCCCGATCTCGCCCGCGTCAACCTCGTCGTTGCGGAAGTCCTCGTCGGCCACGTCGCGGTTCTCGTAGCCCATCAGGCGGTAGGCAACCACCACCTCCGGGTTGAAGTCAACCTGCACCTTGGCGTCTTTGGCGATGGTCAGCAGCGTGCCGGTCAGCTCGTGGGCGAAGATGCGCTCCGCCTCGGCCTGCGAGTCGACGTAGAAGTACTGCCCGTCGCCGTCGTCGGCCAACTGCTCCATCAGCACGTCGTTGTAGTTGCCCATCCCGAAGCCGACAGTCGTCACCGTGATGCCCTCGCGCGCCTGCTGGCGCACTATCTCCAGGATGGCATCCGGCCCGGTCTCGCCGACGTTAGCCACGCCGTCCGAGCACAGGATCAGGCGGTTGATCCGCTGCGGGTCGTAGTGGGCGGTTGCCTGCTCGTAGGCCAGGCGCAGGCCCTCTTCCGCGAAGGTCGATCCGCTTGACTCAAGCTTGTTGATCGCCTTCTCGATCTTGTCGCGCTTGCTGACGGGGGTCGGCTCAAGCACCACCCGCCCCTTCGAACCGTACACCACGATACCGATGCTGTCGCTGGGGCGCAGCTCGTCGAGCAGGGTGAGCAGCGCCGCCTTGACCGCGCCCAGGCGTTCCGGCCCTTCCATCGAGCCGGACACGTCCACCACGAAGATCAGCGTGGCGTCGGGGCGGTCTTCGGGCGCGACCTCGTAGCCTTGCAGGCCCACCCGCAGCACGACGCTGCTCTCGGTGCTGAAGGGCGTCGGGGCGGCCTCCGTCACGATGTTGAAGGCGCTCTGCTGCGGCAGCGGGTAATCCTGCTCGAAGTAGTTGACGAACTCCTCCAGGCGGATCGCCTCCGGTGGTGGGAGGTAGTAATCGTTGAGGTAGCTGCGTGCCAGCGTATAGGAGCCGGTGTCCACGTCGACCGCGAAGGTGGACAGGTTGTCCTGCGAGGCGTCGATGAAGGGGTTGGTGCCGTAATCCTCAAAGAACATCGCGTCCGGCGGGGGGGCGTCGGGCTGCGCGCTCTCACCGGCCAGGGCTGCGACAGTCGGGGCTGCCTGGGGCATGACCGCCCCCGCCGGTGCCTCTGCCTCCTCCAGTGCCTCCTCGACGTAGAACTCCTCCTCCGCCGGTGCCTCCTCCTCTACGGGTTCTTCGGCGGGCAGCTCCTTGGCTGCGTCCTGGGGTTGCTGTGCCGCCCGGCCCTCCACAGCCGGTGCGGCTGCGGGGGCGCAGGCGACTACCAGGGCTGCCAGCGCTAAAAGTGCCAACGCTACAAGGGCGATAAGACTGCCATATTTCTTCATGACCTCTTCTCCTTTTTCTCAGATCATCTCAGATCAAACTTATGCACCGTTAAAAACAAAACGCGGCCCCGCCCGGAAAAGTTCCCCCGCCGGGCGAATCTCGTCGAAGTTGGGCCGTTCTGGGGCCGGATTTTGTCCTTGCATCTTTTTCCCTGCCGATTATAATTCCGGCATCGCGCGACAATTGCGCCGGGGGGCCGGGCGTCACTCACCCCCGTCTACCCGGCCAGGGTATCTGGCATTGGTGGCCAATCATCGAGACTGCTTGCAAGGCGTCAGGCTGTACCTCTTTGACTTAGATGGCACACTGCGCCGCGTCCGCCCTTCGAGTCACGAGGCGCTGGTGGCCTACGCAGGCGAACTGGGGCACACCTTCGATGCGGCAGCCCAGCGCAGGGGGCTGCTGTGGAGCCATACCTACTGGGCAGATGCACAGCAGATCCGGGCCGACCGTGAGCGCCTTGAGCCGCAGGCGTTCTGGGAGAACTACCTCCGCCGCTACCTGGAGGCAATGGAGGCCCCGGCTGCCGGCTGCGAGGACGTTATCGAAGCGTTGAGCAGGCGTTTTGTCGAGGACTTCAAGCCCCAGGAACATCTCGCCCCCGGCGCAAAGGAGTTGCTATGGCACTTACGCTCTGAGCAGCACGTACTGGGTTTGCTCTCGAACCGGCGCGAGCCGCTCACCGGCGTGGCGATTGGACTGGGCATCATCGAGTATTTTCACTTCACGCTCGCCGCCGGGCAGGTCGGAAGCTGGAAGCCCAGCGCACCGATCTTTCAGCAGGCGCTGGCGTCAGCCGGTGGCATACCACCACAGGAGGCAGTCCACATAGGCGACAACTACTACACAGATGTCATTGGGGCAAGGCAGGTTGGGATGCGTGCCGTCCTGCTCGACCCGCACGGTATTTATGAGCACGTCGCTGATGAGTGCTTGCTTATCCGAGATTTGAGTGATCTGAAAGCTTATTTACCTGGATAAGGGAGAAACACCCATGGATAAGTGGACAGACGAAGACCTGGAGTCCCGCCTCCTCGGTCCCAACAGTGGTGATGATGACGACTGGGAGTACGAGGACGTCGACGATGATGATTGGGACGTGGACGACGAGTTCAACGACGATGACGATTGGGACGCGGATGATGACTTAGACGACGATTGGGATGACGACGAGGACTGGGACGACGACGAAGATTACTGAGTCCTGAGCCGTACAAAAAGGGCCTTGTAAGCACTACAGGGTTCTCATACAGCAGACACAGCGGAAGGACCTGACACAGCCCTCCGCTCAGGCACCACCAACCTGGTGCAGCCAGCTATTTGACACAAATTGAGCCGGGGATGTCCCGGCTCTTGTTGTTCCGCTTATGCGTGGGGAAGTCTCATTCTTCCTCCGCGTCCCGGAAGAGGCTGATCCTCGGCACATCGTCCGGCGCGCGCGCGCCCTCATCGGTGTCTTCTGCCTCCGCTTCCGCTGCGACCTTTTCCCAGAAGCTGTCCACATCCCCGACATCCTCCAGTGCGACGTCCAGGTCGTCCAGATCTATGTCGAGCATTGGGCCGGCTTCTTCCTCTTGCTCCGCTTCGGCCCTTGCGAGGGCCTCCACCACCTCCGCCGCGAGCGGCCCGGTCTTGGCCCTGAGCAGAGCCTCCTCTTCAGGCTCCACGCCGGAGGCTTTGGCGGGGGCTTTAGTGGGCGCTTCCTCGGCGATCTGGTCGACGATCTTCTGCGCCGCCTCCTTGCCGAAGCGCAGCACCGGCCCCATCTGCTTCTGGCTGCCGCCGGGGAAAACGATCGCGATGAAGAAATCCGTCCCCACCGCCAGCGCGTAAATGTCGTGCTTTTTGCCGTCGTAGTAGTGCACCGCCCCGGAGGCGCCCGCGCCCAGGTAGGTGGAGATCTCGGCGGTGGTCGTGAAGTTGTAGGCCAGCAGGATAGCCAGCTCGCTGAAGCGCAGGTCCTCGTCGATCTGCCCCTGCCGCAGCATGACCTTGCCCTCCCGGTTCACGAAGGCGACCGCGTTGGCCCCCAGCTCCGCCACCAGCGACCCAAGCGTGCGCGAGACCGCGGCCTCGTCGAACTCAGGGAGCTTCTCCTCTGCAGGCGTGATGCCCGGCTTCTTGGCTTTTTCCGCGCCGCTCAGCGCCCGCTCGACCGCGTCGGTGAACGCCTCGGTGTCGAGCGGCTTGGAGAAGATGTCGCTCACCTCGATATCGCCAAGCTCCTTTTTAACCTCGGCGACGGAATGGCCGGTGATCATGATCGCCTTGACGCCCGGCGTGCGCTTGCGGGCGCGCTTCAGGAATTCCGCGCCGCTCATGCCGGGCAGCCGGTAATCGGCGACGATGAGGTCGAAGGACTTGCTTTGAAGCTCCAGCATCGCCTCCTCGCCGGACGGCACGTCCACGATGAAGTACCCCCGTTTGAGCAGTTCGAGGCTGGCCCGCAGCACGCGGGCGACATCACGCTGGTCGTCTACGATCAAAATCCGGGATTCACGGGTCCCACTCATCGGATCCCCCTGGTTTCACAAACCGGGCTGATTGACATAACTGACCTTGATTATACTCCATGTGCGCGGTGAGTTGGAAATCCGGGCGAACAAAAGCCTAACGGTTGGATAACAACACGCTCCCGGCACGCCTCACGGCACCGTGATCGCCTCGTTCAGGATCACCCGCCCGTCGGGCAGCGCCGATCCGTTGGCGGTGGTGGCTGCCAGCCGCCCGACCCGCGGGTCGTACCATCCCAGCGCGACCCGGTACGTCCCCGGTGGCACGTCGCCCAGGTCGAGCGCCAGCGTCTCGGTGACCACCTCCCCCGCCGCCCACAGTGACGTGGGATAGGTGTAATCGCGCGGCATCGTGTCAAGCTGGGCGATGATCTCCTCGTTGGCCGGATCAAACAGGTGGACAAAGATCTTGTAGTCGATGGTGGGATCAGCCAGCGCGGCCCATGCCACGTCGAGCGTGAGCGCGTCCCCTTCCTGGTGCAGCGTGTAGCCCCACAGCTTGATCTGATCGCCGAACCGGACTTCGAGCGGCGTCTCCAGCGGTGGCACGTCGAATGCCCGCGCGCGCCCTTCGAGCCGCACCGCGCCCGCCTCGTAGGGGTCGCCGAGCGGTTGGCCGTCCTCGGAGAACAGTTGCAGGGTGAGCGTGTAATCGCCCGGTGGCAGGTCGCGCGGTAGTTCGAGGTGGTGGCGGCCCTGCACAAACGCGCAGTCGTGGGGTGTCGGTGGCTCCCACAGCCTGGGATCGGACCCCGGCGCGAGTGCCGTCGTGGTCGTATAGGAGGACGCTTCAGGCCCGTCCTGGCCGGTGAGCGTCCACGCCGCGCGGTAGACCTCGGCAGGCGTCCGGGATACTGCCCAGTTGACCGTCACGGACAGCGGGTCACCCTCGGCCAGCGTGGGCGGCACCTCGATCCGCGTGGCCCCGATCTCCCGGTACAGCGTCGTGATCTCCTCGCAGGACACAGGGGTCGGCCTACGGAAGGACACGCCCTCGACTTCCGTTGTGCCGGTTGGCTCCAGCAAGACCGCGTCGTACAGCGTCACACGAAGCGTGTATGCCCCCGGAGGAGTCCCCGGCGGCAGGGCGAGGTGGTAGTTGTCCGCGACGATCTGGCCGGGAACCCACAGCCCGGTGGGATACATACCCGCCCCTCCGGCCTGCGTATCGAGCGCGGCCCACTCGTTGCCTGCCACGTCGTACAGTCGCAGGGCAATGGCGTGGTTGCGGGTGGCTTCTTCCAGCACGGCCCAGAACAGCGTGATGTCCAGTTGTTCGAAGCTGGCGTCGAATACCCTGGCCGAAGTCAGCTTTGCGAGGCCAAAGTCGGCGTCGGCGGCGTATTCGCCAGCATATTCACCCGCCTCATCGATTGGGTAATCAGGCGGGATAAGCACCGGCGTGGTGTACAGCCGCCGGTCGCGTGTGTGGCCGTTGGCCGTCACCGGCACGGCGTCGGGGCGGATGATGCGAACAAAGTACAGTCCCGGCGTTGGCGCAGACAGCGGCACACTCCCTGCCAGGGAACTGGGGGGCAGGGCCAGGTAGTCGGGGAAGGATGGGCCGCCCCGCTCCAGTTGCGGCGGAGGCGCGGTAAGGGCAACGGAGTATTCGTAGGGCAGTACAGGCGCGCTCCACATCTGGTAGGGCTTCAGGGCGCGATCTTCAATCACACAGGTATCGGACAGCAGGCGCACGCCGTCGTCGTATAGAACACCCGCCGGGCTGTGGTGGAGATACGCCTCTTGCGCGAAGTCTGCGTTGAGCGGCCCCGCCAGCTCGTGCACGGGGATGCTGCGCAGCACCATCGCCGTCACCACCACTGACACAGCCGCCCCCGCCGCCAGCGCCCGCTCCATCCAGTCCCAGCGAGGCAGGCGCGGACGCCACAATACGGCCACGATCAGCAGCGCTGCCAACGATGCCGCTTCCGCGCCCAGCCTGAGTGGAGTCCGCCCCAGCCGCAGCCGGATGGTATGCTCACCCCCTGGCACGTCCAGCAGGGTGTATCCTAACCCCTCAAGGGGCTGTAGGGGCACGGTCTGCCGCGTCCCGACTATCTCCGCCTTCCATCCCGGCCAGTACAGTAGCGGCAGCGCCACCCGCGCCGACTCGCCCTCCACCTCAAAGGCCCACACCTGGCTGGCCGCCCGCGCCTCGATTCGCTTCGCCATCCCCTCGCCTTGCAGGAACTTGGCGCGAGGCTCGCGCCCAAGAAGGATGTCCGACGTGTATGGGCGCGGCTGCGTCCAGACCGGCAGGTACTCGTGGCGGATCGTCGTGCCGATGTTGCCCGAAAATGACTCGTACCACCGGAGGCGCTGTGGCGTCACGTCGGCGTCGTTCAGGGGGATGAAGTTGGGCTTCAGATTCCCCAGTGCGGCGGCGGCCAGCAGGATGCCCAGCCCAGCCGCCAGCACGGGCAGGAGGGATGCCCAGCGAAGGCCGTTGCTTCCACTGCCCTCATCCCCTCCAATCCTCGCTTCGCTCGGATTTTCCTCCCCCATGCATGGGGGAGGTGGCGCGAAGCGGCGGAGAGGGTTGCGCCGTGTCTGCTGCCTGCCCTCACCCCTGTGCGCACTCCGCGCGTGCGCGGAGTGCGCGCTTTCCCCTCTCCCGGCGGGAGAGGGGACGTCGCGGGGCGACCGGAGGTCGCGGCGAGACAGGGGTGAGGGAAAAGCCCGGAGGAGGTTGCCCAGCCGCCGATCTGGCGTGGCTGTCCGGTTGGCCCCTAAACGCTCAACGGTGACCGGGTATGCTGAATCCCCTGCGGGCAGCAGTGCCGAGATGGCCGCTGCCCCGAACAGTGCCTGCACTGACAGGAACCGCCAGGGGAACTGCGCGAATGGCAGCAGCGGCACGCTCGCCCAGATTGGCTCGGAGAGGGGCGTGATCATCAGCGTGGACAGCGCCAGCCCGAACAGCACGAATCCATCCTGCCACCACGCTTTGCGGCGGATCATGCGCGTCGCCAGCGCCGTGACGCCCAGCCCGGTCAGGAGCGCCTGTGACAGCCCCATGCTGAACGGCGTCGCCGTCTCGCTGCCCGTGTCGTAGTCAAAGAAGAACCCCGGTTGGACCAGATCCCGCGCCCGGAAGTGGTTGCCGTAGAAAAAGTAGCCGGTCGTCTGCTCGCCGAGTTGGGCGTATCCCTGCTCGCCCAGCGCAGGGAGCCATACCCACATCGCCAGTGCCAGCCCCAGCGCGCCGCCCGCCGCCAGCAGCCCGATCCGCCGCGCCTGTTCCCGTAAGGGTGATTTGCGATCCGCCCCTTCTCCCTCCCCCGTGCGTGGAGGGCCGGGGAGAGGGTGAAGGGTGAGCGCGCATCCGGCCCCATACACCACCACAAACGGTGAGAAGATCAGCGCCGAGACGTTGTGCGTCATCGCCAGTGCGCCGTAGGACAGCGCCACCAACACGAGTCGGCGCGCGGTCGGGCGGCGGGCGGCCTCGTACAGGGCCAGCAGGATCAGCGGGTACCACGCCATCGCCCAAAACTCGACCAGCGAGTCGCCGCGCACGTACACGTTAACCAGGTGGTACGGGGCAAACGTGTAGGCCGCCGATGCCAGCAGTGCCGCGCTCCTGCTGCCGGTCGTGTGCCGCACCCAGGCGAACATCCCCCACGCCGCGACCAGGAACCCGGCCAGGTGGGTCAACTTGAGGCTGAGCACGTAGGATAGCCCCAGCGCCCGCAGGCCCGCCGCGAAGTAAAACGGCAGCGCTGCGTAGTAGCTGAAGAACGGGTAGCCCAGCCCGAAGGCGGCGTCGGGCATCCAGCGCACCGGGAAGACGCCGTCGCTCAGCGCGGTGTAAAGCTGGTGCAGCCGGAAAAGCAGAAAGGGGCTGTCGCCGCCGCCGCGTGTGTTCAAGAAGCCGGGGTTGAGCAGCAGCGGCGCGGCGGCGACCAGCGCAAATAGCAGCGAGCCGGGCATCCACCACCGGGACACCGGCTCGCCGTGCGTTATCTCAGATGTGCTGCTCTCAGGCGTGACCGTCACGCTGCCCGGCTACTCGATATCGACCTGACGGCGCAGGATGAAGAAGTACCCGGCTGCGCCCAGCCCGCCCAGGAACAGGATCGCGCCCAATCCGCCGACCAGCGCGATCGCCCACTTGGGCAGCCCGCCGGACCCTTCCTTGCCCGGCTTACTGCCCTCTTCCTCTCCCAGGGAGCCGGATGGGACCGCGCCGAACTCGTGGCTGACGGTCGCCCCGGCTGCCACGCTGGCCGCCCAGGTCTGGTCGGTCGTCGCGGAGAAGGTGTCTGCCACCCACGAGACGATGTACGTCCCCGGCAGCAGCTCGGTGAAGCAGTGCGGCTCGCTCACGCCGTCGGTGGTGTACGTGCCGATTGTGTTGGCCCCATCGCTCAACGCAAACGTGATCCCGGCCAGCTTGACCTCCTCTGGCTCGCGGATGCCGTTGCCGTTGCTGTCTTCGTAGCCCATCACGCAAATGGTGCCGTTCCCGCTGGCCTCGGCCACCTCCGACGGTTCCTCTTCTGACGGCGGTG
Organism: uncultured Anaerolineae bacterium; assembly: GCA_964603985.1. Classification (GTDB taxonomy): domain Bacteria; phylum Chloroflexota; class Anaerolineae; order Aggregatilineales; family UBA3940; genus CAZRXG01. Next base: position 28,607 of record CAZRXG010000005.1, read on the forward strand.
GCTCCTCGGCCTCCGCTTCTTCGGCTTCTTCTCCCTCGGCCTCCTCCTCCGGCTCCTCCTGCTCTTCCGGCTCCGGCTCCGACCCGGTGGGCAGCTTGATCACCAGCGTCTGCCCGACGTAGATCGTGTCGCCCTTCAGGTTGTTGAGCTTACGCAGATCCTCCAGCGTCACGTCGTAGGTGAGTGCGATCCCGATCAGGGTTTCGCCCTTCTTGACGATGTGCACCACCGACCCGTCGGGGGCGGGTGTCGATTTGGGGATCGATCCGGCGGGCACGCCGCTGCTGCCGCCGCCACTTGAAGGTTTGTCGGTCGGCTTGGCGGTCGGCTCCCCCGCCCCGACTGCGACCAGACTGGCGTTATCCCAGTAGAAGTCCGTCTGGGTGACCGGGTAGGTCGTCCTGCCGCGCAGGAAAACCGTGACCTGGACGTTGTTCGCCTGCGCCTCGACAGCGAACAACTGGTAGGAGTCGCGCGCGCTGATGGTGCCCGACCACACCACCGAGGGCGAGAAGGGGTTGGTTTCACCGTTCGGGTCGATGCCGATCTGCATCGCGACGTCCGTGTCAGACGTCCCAATGGCGTTGTCCGTCGTTGACCAGGCGTGCCCATACGCCTGGAAGCGGTAAATCGTGCCCGGCGTGGTGTTCACCACCAGTTGGTACAGGCCGGCGTCGTAGTTGAGATACTGCTCCCAGTAGCTCGCCGCGCGTGCCCCCGACTGGACGCGGTGAGAAGACTCCGTCGGGTTGTAGCGGGGCGGGGCCAGCGCGTTATCCCACCAGGCCGCCCACTCGTCGGGCACCAGCCGGTCCGGGTCGCCGTTCCAGGGGTAGCTTCCCGACTCAAAGTCGCCGTTCCTGAGCAGGTTCGACTGCTCAACCGGCGCGCCCTGGGCCGGTGCAGCGACCATCACCAATGTTATCACCGCCACAGTCAGCGATGCGATCATCACGCTTCGTAATGCTTTCATAGTTGATCTACCTTGCTCAATTCATCTCTGCCGTCTCTACCCCGCGTCAAGTGGCAGACGGAGCGCACCATCCACCTGCGCCGCCCCGGTCTCCAGGATGGGAACCCGGTCGCCGGTGGCGGGATCGTACAGCCCTACCCGTAAGTGGTCGCCCGCCTGTTCGGGCCGGATAACGGCCAACCTCAGCGTGTGAATGATAACGCTTCCCGGCTCCCATGACAATGACGGATAGTATACGCTCCCCGGCGGCTCGTCAGCCTGGGCCAGGATCGTCGTGCCGTCCCCGGCCATCACGTGCACAAATGCCTGGACGGGCGCGGTTTGCGTCTGCGGGGCCATCCAGCGAAGCGTCACCCACAGTTTATCACCTTCCTGGGCGGTTTCCACGTCAAGCAGAACCATCCCATTCTCAAAACGTGCCAGCGGCTCCGAAAGTTCCGGGAGCGGCCCGGCCGTCCAGCGCACGTACAGCCGGTATACCTCCGGGTCGAGGTCGCCGCGCGTCTCCGGCCCCGGCCATACGCCGATCTGCGCCCTTGGCGGCAGCACCGCCAGCGCCGGGGCCAGGTCGGTGTGGGGCCATGTGATCAGCGTCAGCGGGGGCTTGCCCCGTTCGAGCGGCTCGCCCTCGTCGAACAGAATCAGGTGCTCGTCCTCCCCCACCAGGAAGCGCACCGACGCGAATCCGTCCCAGAAGCGGCGGTCGAGGTACAGCATCCCTTGCGCCGCGTTGGCCTCCCGTGCCAGGTCGGTCGCCTCCGCCTGGAAGAAGTAGCCGCGCACCGGGTCGCTGTGGTAGCAGCCTGCGTAGTCAAACCCCGACAGGCGCGGCGTTGCGGTGCGGCAGCCGAAGTAGTCGCGCGCCGTCAGCCCGGCGCTGACTCCCAGCAGGGCGATCAGCCCGATCAGCGCCGCCGGTCTGTCCCCGGCCCGCCTAATCCCCGCGTCCAGCGCCAGCGCCGGGATCAAAACCGCCACCGGCAGCACGCCCACCGCGCGCAGGAAGTGAGGCGCGTCGGCGGCCAGCAGCGTTGGCAGTGCCATGACCGCGACCCAGATCAGGCTCAGCGCCAGCGCCGGGCGGCGTCGCCAGTGGGCAAGCCCCAGCACGATCCCCACCGCGAAAGCCGTCGCCAGCAGCGGGTCGAAGACCGGGCGGCCCGGCACGTTGTGACGCCAGATCGGGTCGCCGCGCCAGGTGAACATGCCCAGCGTGCGCAGTGTGCTGCCCAGCACCGCGCCGGGTAGATCGCCCTGGCTGACGCTCTTGCTCCAGATCGCCACCTGCCCGCTGCGCTCGAAGATCAGTTCTGGCCGGGCGGCGGCCAGCCCGATCAGTGGCAGCACGACGATCAGCGCCGCGCCGCCTGCCCAGAGCAGCGGGCGCCGCCGCTCAAGCAGCCAGTCCCGGTGCCAGATCAGCCCGTAGGCCAGCATCAGTGCCAGCGCCAGTGGCGTGAACAAAGCGGGCAGGTACGTGTAGAAGCCCAGCCCGTAAGCCACTCCCGCCCCGATCAGCGCCCATCGTGAGCGGGTTTTGAGGCCCAGCGCGCCCAGTCCGAGCGCCAGCGCCGAAAAAAGCGGCAGCGCCACCGCACGGAATCCCACCCGGCTGAGGTGGACGTGCCACAGCATCACCGCCAGGATGGACGCGCTCAGCAGGCCGGTGCGCCGGTTGCCCCAGGCCGTGCCCAGCAGAGTGGCCGCCGGGAGCGTCAGCAGGCCCAGGATCGCCGCCGCCGCGCGCACGCCCAGCGCCGTCCGGCCAAACATCCCCACCGTAGCGGCCACCAGGTAAATGAAGAAAGGCTCGCGCCCGTTGTTGGCCGGGAAGTAGAGCGGTCGTGCTCCGTCCAGCACGCGCAGCGCGTCCAGCCCGTTGTATGCCTCGTCCTGGTACAGGCCGTAGGGATGCTCGCCCAGCGCTGCCAGGCGCATCGCTGCCCCGGCTCCCACGACGCACAGCAGCCCGGCAATGAAAACCCATTCCGCGCGGAATGGGCTGCCGTTCTTGTGATTCAACCGTTCATCCTCGCTTGACGAACCAACGCCGGGCGATTATAACATCCCGGCAGCGACCGTCCAACGTGGTGAGATGAGAATGGTAGGGCGCTATGAACTTTAGCCATTTAATCCGGTCATCGTTTTGCCCCCCACCCCCGGCCCCTCCCCCACAGTCCGCGCCTGACGGCGCTGGGGGGAGGGGAGCAGCCGGGCGAAACACATTTCCGTCATGGCCGGATTAAATACTCAAGGTGTATCTGTGCGCGGGGGGAAAGAACTCGTGCTGACAGGTCGTTCTTGCGCCAAGAACGGTAAGGCAAAGGCATACGCAGCATGGCACCATCCGATCCCCTGCGCGTCCTGATGATCTCCAAGGCGTGTGTGGTGGGCAGCTACCAGCGCAAGCTGGAGGAGATCGCCGCCCACCCCGGCATCGACCTGACCGTCGTCGTGCCGCCCGCCTGGAAGGATGCACGCGGCACGCTCCGGCTGGAGCGCGCCCACACCGAGGGTTATCGCCTGCTCGTCGAGCCGATGCGCTTCAATGGCAGCTTTCACCTGCATTTCTACCCCGGCCTGGCCCGCCGGATAAAGGAGATCCGCCCGCACGTCGTCCACATTGACGAGGAGCCTTACAACCTCGCCACCTGGCACGCACTGTGCCTGGCCCGCCGTGCCGGGGCGAAGGCGCTGTTTTTCTCCTGGCAGAACCTCCACCGCCGCTACCCGCCGCCCTTCGCGTGGATGGAGCGTTGGGTGCTGGCCCACGCTGACCATGCCATCGCCGGCAACCAGGAGGCGGTTGAGGTATGGCGGGGTAAGGGTTACACCGGCCCGTTGAGCGTCATTCCCCAGTTCGGCGTCGACCCGGATATCTTCTCGCCGGGTGAGATGGGCGAGCGCTCGTGGCACTTCCGCATCGGCTATGCCGGGCGGTTGGTCGCCGAGAAGGGCCTCGACCTGCTCATCCGCGCCGTTGCGCAGCTTGAAGGCCCCTGGTACCTGAGCCTGCGCGGTGATGGCCCGCAGCGCGATGAGCTTCGCACGCTGGCCGGGCTGCTGAACATTGGCGGCAGCGTCGCCTTCGACGATCCCGTCCCCTCCACCGAAATGCCCGCCGTGTACCGCCAGTTTGACGTGCTGGTGTTGCCCTCGCGCACCCGGCCCAACTGGAAGGAGCAATTCGGGCGCGTGCTGATCGAGGCGATGGCGTGCGGCGTGCCCGTCGTCGGTTCGGATTCGGGGGCTATCCCGGAGGTGATCGGGGATGCGGGATTGATCTTCCCGGAGGGCGACGTGACGGCCCTGCGTGACTGCCTGGCCGCGATCATGTGGGACGTGGATCGGCAGCGCAGTCTGGCCGAGGCGGGGCGCAGACGCGTGCTACAGCACTTCACTCAGGCGCGGATCGCCGCACAGACGGTTGAGGTGTACCGGTCTATGCTGGAATAGGACGACCATCATGCACATTGACGTGTTCACCCTCTTCCCGGAGATGTTCACCGGCCCGCTGGACGAGTCGATGCTCAGGCGGGCGCAGGATGCAGGCGCGCTGTCGGTGGTGCTGCACAACATTCGAGACTACACCACCGACAGGCACCACACCGCCGACGACACGCCTTATGGTGGGGGCGGCGGCATGATCCTCAAGCCGGAGCCGGTCGTCGCTGCCGTCGAGGCCGTGATCCCGCCCGGTGCGGGCGTCCCTGTGATCCTGCTCAGCCCGCAGGGGAGGGTCTTCACCCAGGCCGCCGCCGGGAAATTGGCCCGGCACGCGCGCATCGGATTGGTCTGCGGTCACTATGAGGGGATCGATGAGCGCGCGCGGCAGCTTGTCATCACCGACGAGATCTCGATCGGAGACTACGTCCTGACCGGTGGTGAGCTGGCCGCGATGGTCGTCATCGATGCGGTGACGCGCCTGCTGCCCGGCGTGCTCGGCGACCCCGACGCGCCCGGTAAGGACAGCCATGCGACGGGCCTGCTTGAGCACCCGCATTACACGCGCCCGCCGGAGTTCCGGGGGCTGGAGGTTCCGGAGGTGCTGCTGTCCGGCCATGAGGCCAACGTCACCCGGTGGCGGCGCGAGCAGTCGTTGCGCCGCACCTGGCAGCGCCGCCCCGACCTGCTGCTGATGGCCCGGCTCGATGAGCGAGACCGCGAGTTCTTGCTCACGTTGGCCGAAGAGGAGGTCGAGGGCCGCGCCCGGTCGGCGTGATCGGCCTGTTGGTTTGCCTGGGCATGCCCCCCCTTCTATAATGTGCTCACGGTCCGTACAACATCGACACGACGACGAGGCTCACCGTAAGTGAAGTTCTGGCTCAGTATCGGCAACGTCTTTGTGAAGCTCATCTTGCGCTCGCCGCTGCATGGCCTGCTCAGCAAGAACACCCTGCTGATCGCCGTCACCGGGCGCAGGAGCGGCAGGCAGTACACCACGCCCGTCAACTACGTCCGCGACGGGGAGCGCATCACCGTCATCAGCCAGATGGAGCGTACCTGGTGGAAGAACCTGCGCGGTGGCGCTCAGGTGACTGTATTATTGAGGGGGCAGACGCTGACCGGCACTGCCACCGCCATCACCAACGACGACCGACCCATCGCCGATGACCTGGTGGCCTATTACGAGGAGCTTATCCCCGGACGGTTCTCGCCTGAAGAGGTCGCCGGCCACGCCCCGCAGACAGTCTTGATCCAGATCCGACTCGCCTCCTCCGGCACCTGATCCCACGAGAAGCGCTGCCTATGAGTAAAAAAGCCCAAAAACCCCGCAGCAAAACGCCGGGCAAGCCCAAAAGCAAAACGCCCGGCAAATCGTCTGGCAGTTCGCCGGTCACAGGCTGGCGCAAGATCCAGAAGCCGAAGATGACCGTCAAGTCCGGCGAGGCCGCCCGCCAGGCCGAGCGCGAGCGCGCCTATACCACGCCGACCCTCCTGGGGGTGGTGGTTCGCCTGCTGCCGGTCTGGGTTCTGCTGATCGTGGTTCTGATCCTGGCCCCCACGCTGCCCTTCCGCGCGGTCGGCGCGGTGATCGGTTGGCTGGGTGACCTGATACCGGAGCGGCCCGCCGAAGCCCAACCTGAGCCGGTTTTCATCGTCGAGGGCGCGTCCGTCGAAGTGCCCGTCAGCAGCGAGCTGCCCCAGCCCAACTGGGAGCTGAAGATCGCCGGGGTCTTCACGCCGGAGGTGCAGCACTGGTCGGGCGAGATCGCCGTCTGGTCGCTGACCTACCGCATCAAGCCCAACATGATCGCCACCGTCATGCAGATCGAGTCGTGCGGTGACCCGACCGCCGAATCCGAGGTGGGCGCGACGGGGCTCTTCCAGGTGATGGGCCTGCACTTTGAGGAAGGCGAAGATCCTTACGACCCCGACACCAACGCCCAGCGCGGCCTGCTGGTGCTGGGCGACCTGCTGGCCAGCGTCAATGGCGACACCGGGCTGGCCTTCGCTGCCTACAACGGCGGGCCCAGCGTGCTGCTCATGACCCCCGCCGAGTGGCCGTCTGAGACGCAGGATTACCAGTACTGGGCCAGCGGCATCTATGAGGAAGCCGAGCGTGGCCTGGAGCAAAGCCCCACCCTTCAGGACTGGCTCAACGCGGGCGGAAGCTCGCTGTGCGAGCAGGCCGCCGCCGTGCTTGACCTGGAGTAGCAGCCACTGCCCATCCTGTATTCGGTCTGGCTCACGCCAAAATTAAGACAAGGAGCTTAAGCCCCTTGTCTTTGTGCTTGTTTTAGACGTGAACCTTCGGCTTTTACGGCCCTACCATCACGCCGTCCGAGCAGGCAGGCGGCGATGGGTGAAAAGCGCCTGGAGGAACAACACGCTTGCCACCGGCCAGGTTATCAGGTTCATCAACGCGTTGATGTGACCAAAGAGCGACGACAGCGGCACGCCCAGGAAAAACAGAACGAGGGCCACGACAAACGACACGATCTGGAAGCTTCCAATAATCGCCACCGCTTTCACCAGCTTGCTTCTGGTGGACAGGCTGCATGCCAGCATCAGGAGGAAGCCGATGCCAAAAACCAGCATTGAAACGTGCATGATCAGCAGACCGGCCCCTTCGACCACGCCGGACGCGTCCAGAAAGGTTGGAACCGGGTACCACGAATCAACGGTCAGCTCCGCGATCGCGTTGCCTATCAGATATCCCACCGAGCTGCCCACCACGATTTTGCCTGGCGTTTCGACAGCCTGATTGTCGAAGCGCCACACCAGCAGCCGCCTGAATATCACCACGATGTAGATAAGCAGTGCTTCCGAAAACGCGTGCTCGACAATGTAGAGGATGCGACCGGCTATCGACTGTTCGGCCCAGCCCAGCGCCTCGTGAAACTGGCCGTACCCAAAGGATACAAACATGATCATCAGACAGACCAACGTGGCCGCCATGTAGTGATACCGCCCCAGGTGAACGTCTTTGAAGCCGCGCGCTATCGACCGGGGATCGCCCAATGTAGACAGCACGCGCCGGTAAGCCGTCTCCTCAGGCACGTCTTGTTCAACCATGTCGGCCACGGCGTCTTCAACGTGATCGGATAGCTCCGTCCGAATGGTAAGCCCCAGTCGCTGCGGTAGGTTGTGTGTTACCTGATCCAGCCAGTTAGCCAGATCGTCCTGGTAAGTAGTGCCGGTCACGACGCACCTCCCAACAGCAGATCCACAGCCTGCGAATAACGCTTCCACTCGGCGGTCTGGCTGGCCAGCCTGCGGTGTCCTGCTTCGGTCAGGCGATAGCAGCGACGCAGCCGCCCGTTGACGGTTTCTTCAAACGCTTCGATCAGGCCGCGCTTCTCCAGATCGTGCAGCATGGGATAGAGACTCCCCTCTGCAATGTCCAGCACTCCCTCTGAACCGCGCTTGATCTCCTTGGCGATGCCGTAGCCGTGCCTGGGGCCACCGGAGAGCACGTGCATGATCAGAAGGGGCAGGTTGCCTTTGGTGTTCATAACCTCCTCCTATACGTCGAGTAATAGTGCATCGGATGATAATGCATCGAGTGCATAGGTATAATACCTAAAGTTCCGAGGTATGTCAAGCCGGAGTTTTTTTCAGCGCAGAGGGCCGCACCGTCCGCGTGCCCTCTGCGCGCTCCACAGGTATAATTCCCCTAACGGATGCGCTTTCCCAGGGAGCTGAACCACCATGCGATTAGGACTCATTGGCCTGCCGATGAGCGGCAAAACGACGGTCTTCAACGTGCTGACCGGCTCTGACCGCCCGGCCAGCGCCGGTGTGCCCGGCAAGCTGGACGTGCAGCTTGCCGTCGTCAACGTGCCCGACCCGCGCCTCGACGCGCTGCACGCGCTGTACGTCCCCCGCAAGAAGGTCGAGGCGCAGATCACCTACGCCGACGTGGGAGGGTTGGCGAAGGGTGTTGGCAGCACCGGGCTGAGCGGACCCTTCCGCAACGAGCTTAATCAGATGGATGGCTTCTTGCACGTGGTGCGCGCCTTCGAGAATCCCGGCGTCCCCCACCCCGAAGGGGATATCGACCCCCAGCGCGACCTCGACATCCTGGAGGCCGAACTCATCCTGGCCGACCTGCTCACCGCCGAGAACCGCATCGAGCACATTCAGGACGAGATGAGCAAGGGCAAGGACCGCGAGATCAACGCCAGGAGGCTGGCCCTCTTCGAGCGGCTGCGCGAGGCGCTCGAAGGCGAGACGCCCCTGCACAAGGTCAGGCTGAGTGAGACCGAGCAGCAGGACATCAAGGGCTATGGCTTCCTGACCACGCGACCCCGGCTGGTGCTGCTCAACATGGGCGATGAGGCGCAGGAGCCGGGCGAGGTCATCCAGGCGGCGGAGGGGACGCCCGTGCTCGCCATCCAGGGCGCGCTGGAGATGGAGATCGCGCAGCTTGAGCCGGACGAGGCGGCGCTCTTCATGGATGAGTATGGCATTGCGGAGCCGATGCGTGAGCGGGTGATCCGCGAGTCGTACCACCTGCTGAGCGTCCAGACCTTCCTCACCATCGGCGATGAAGAGGTGCGCGCCTGGACGTTCCCTGCCGGGGCAACCGCTCAGGAAGCGGCGGGCATCATCCACACCGACATGGAGCGCGGCTTTATCCGGGCCGAGATCGTGCCGATTGGGACGCTGCTTGAGATGGGCGGGATGGCCGAGGTTCGGGAGGTGGGTAAGCTGCGGCTGGAAGGCAAAGATTACGTCATGCAGGACGGTGACGTGATGTTCGTGCGCTTCGCCGTGTGAGCCTGCCCGCCGGGGCTGCGTCGTCGCTTTTGACAGCGCAGATCGGGCGCGTTAAAATTCCTTGCAATTGAGAAAATTTGCAATAAGGGGACAGCATGACACACCACACCCTCGACTATGCCCGGCGCATCCGGGAGCAGGGATACCGCCTCACGCCGCAGCGCGAGCTGATCCTGGACGCCGTCTGCGAGGGCGGCGGTCACACCACGATTGACGAGATTTACGGGCGGCTCCAGAAAAAAGCGCCTACCATCAGCCTGGCGACCCTCTACCGCACCCTGGACTTCTTCTGCGAGCTGCATCTGGTCGTCTCCGCCGAGATCGATGGGGAGACGGTCTACGAGATCGCCGGTCTGACGCCCCACCACCACCTGATCTGCCGGGAGTGCGGCGCGTCGATGCACATCGGCCACGAGCTTGTTCAGGAGCTTTTTGATAAGTTCGAGGATGAGTACGGCTATACCATCGACATGGATCACATGGCCTTCACCGGCTTATGTCCGGCCTGCCGCGCCAAAGCCGAGGCCGGAGAATAGTCCTCCCCGTCCCAACTGGCGTCCGGGCTAATACCAGTCTTCCTTGAATCCGAACTTCCCGATCAGGGGCACGAAGCGCACCGGGATCAGCCGCTCGATGTGGATGCTCCCCCCACGCCGGATGGCCCGCTCGATGATCTGCTCGCTTGCGCTGCCGACCGGGATGACCAGCCGTCCGTCGTCGGCCAACTGCATAGTCAGCGGTTCCGGAATCACAGGGGCTGCCGCTGCTGCCAGGATACCGTCGTAGGGCGCGCCCTGCGCGTACCCCAGCGAGCCGTCCGCCACGTGGATCGTGACGTTCTCGTAGCCCAACTCCTCGATCCGCTCCCCGGCCTGCTCTGCCAGCTCGGGGATGCACTCCAGCCCGATCACCTCCTCGACCAGCTCGGCCAGGATCGCCGTCTGGTAGCCCGACCCCACGCCGATCTCCAGCACATGGTCGTCCGGTTCGGGCTGTAGTAGCTGTGTCATCAGCGCCACGATGTACGGCTGGGAGATCGTCTGCCCGTGGCCAATCGACAGCGGGCCGTCGCTGTAGGCCAGGTGTCGCGAGCGCGGAGGGACAAAGAGGTGGCGTGGCACGGTCGTCATCGCGTCAAGCACGCGCCGGTTGGAGATGCCGCGCCGGGCGAGCTGCCTGCGCACCATCTGCTCGCGCGCGTGGGTGTAGTATTCATCCTTCAACTCGGAATGGGGGGATGTGCTCACCTGTGCATCCTTGTCGCTGACACCTGCCCCCATTATAAGACAATCTGCGCCGATAACCAGCGCGAACGGTAGCAGCGCAGCGCCGTGATCGAGGACGAACTGCCTCCGGTAGAGTACGCTGCGGCATACAGAGCACTGGCATCGAAAAAGACGCTACTGACTGTCCGGGTCACGGGTATACTTTTCCTGGTAAATCTCCTGGCGAATCTCTCTCCCGGACTCAATCAGCTCATCGAGGTCGATGCCACGCTCTTCCAAAGCCTCGCCAAGCTCATCGAGAAGTTTCATTGCCAGCGCCTCACGAGGACTGATCAGCAGCCCGTCTTCAGTCTCCTTGAAGACAACGACATCCCCCCTCTTGAGACCGTACTTCCTGCGGAACTCAATCGGGAGGGTGACCTGCCCGTTTTCCTGGATTACATACGTTTTCTTGGTCATAACCACACCACCTAAAAATCATATTTTATGAAATTATGAGATTGGGCAGATCCTACCACAAGCAGACATGGCAATCAAGTACAACTGCCACCGGGCATCGCGCCGATTCAACACAAAAAACACCCCGGCACCTTTGCCGGGGCGTTGCAGATAACCCAATCTGGCTGCTTGATCGCCGGTCGCCGATGACTGGTCAGCCCTCCGCGCGGGTCGCCTCGCCCGCCGGGTAAAACTCGGCGCTCAGCCGGTCGATCAGCTTCTGCTTCTTCGCCGGGGGCAGGAAGGCGACCTGTGCGGCGTTCATGACGTGCTGCTTGAGATCGTCCAGGCTGAACCCCAGGTGCTCGACGGCGATGACGAACTCGTCGGTCAGGTTGATGGCGCTGACGCTGGGATCGTCGGTGTTAAGCGTCGTTAGCTGACCAAGCTGGTACAGGTCGCGCAGCGGGTGTCCTTCCAGGCCGGGGACGACGCCCGATTGCAGGTTGCTCGTCAGGCACACCTCAAAGGCGATGTTGCGCTCGCTCGTGACCTGCATCAGGTTCGTGTCCTCGACGATACGCACCCCGTGCCCCAGCCGCTCGGCACCCAGCACCTCAATCGCCTCGCGCACGCTCTTTGCCCCGGCCCACTCACCGGCGTGGATGGTGACGGCCAGTCCGTCCTCGCGCGCCTCCCGGAAGATGCCCGCAAAGGGTGCGCCGGGGAATTTGTGCTCGGCCCCCGCCAGGTCGACGGCCACGATGCCCTGGCCCTTCCGCTCGGCTGCCAGCTCGGCGTGCTTTTCGCCCAGCTCGACCTCCTCGTTGCGGTTCATGCTGACGATCAGCCCCACCTCGATCCCGAAGTCGGCCTGCGCGCGCTTCACGGCGGCGACCACCCAGCCGGTGGCCTCGTCCAGCGGGAAGCCCATCTCACGGGCCAGCGCGATGGGAGTAAAGCGCAGTTCGAGGTAGACGATGTTCTCGGCTGCCGCGTCGGCGACCGCTTCGTAGGCGACCCGGTCGATGATCTCCGGCGAGCGGTAGAAGGCGCGCAGCGTCTCAAACTTGGAGAGAAAGACGTTGGCGTCGGGCGGGTCATCGGGCGTGATCTGGACCAGGTGCCGGAAGTCCTCGATCTGGTAGCCCGGCAGGTCGAGCTTGTACTCCCTGGCGATCTCGGCCAGCGTCCCCAGCCGGAGAGAGCCTTCCAGGTGCCGGTGCAGCTCGATCTTTGGCAGCGCCTTCAGGGACTCGTATAGTTCGGTGTTTGCATTTTGCTTCCGATAATCCATCAATTTGGCCCTCAGTGCCGCGCCGTTCACCCCCGAAGGCGCTCACCCACTTCCCTGGCGAGAGATTTCGCTCAGCGAGAAGGAATCAGGCGGGGAAATGATACATGATAAAGGCAACCATCACAACGTCTGCCACGCGTGATTACCTCGTAAGATGGTTGTCCTAACTATAGCCAGGTTGCCGGAGCGCGCTACAGGTTAAGTTTGCGTATGGTTAGAGTAAGTGGCGACAACGCGCTGGCTGACCCGCATCTCGTCCCTGCTCGCTACCGCCGTTTGCCCTTGCGGCTGCTCCTCCCGCGCACGATAGCATCCTGGGAGACGGTTTGCTGCTGCTTCTGGATCTCCCGGTAGTGGCAATCTTTGAACTTCTTGCCGCTCCCGCACGGGCAGGGGTCGTTCCGCCCGACCTTGCTCCACATGTCCTTGCGCACCGTCTGGCTGACGCGCTGCTGGCTGCCCTTCTTGGCCCGCGAGACGCGCCGCTCGACGCGGTAGCCCGACTGAGCCAGCCGGTCGAGCAGCTCATCCTGCTGCTTCTGCTGCTCGATCACCTGGCGGTAGCGCGGCAGCTCGCCGAAGAAGCGGCGGGCGATGCCCTCCTGCACGTCGCCGCGCAACTGGTCAAACATCTCTGAGGCGCGCAGCTTGAAGGCCACCTTGGGATCGCGCTGCCCGTAGGCTTCCAGCCCGACGCCGGTGCGCAGATCGTCAATCGCCATCAGATACTGCCGCCACTCGGTGTCGATCGCGTTCAGCATCAGCGCCCGCTGGTAGTTGGTCAGGTCCTCCGCGCCGATGGAGAAAACCTGCTGCTCAAGCGCCGACGTGGCCCCGGAGCCGTCCCCGTCTCCGTCGCCGGGTGTCCGGCGTGCCACCGCCAGCAGTTCGTCCACGCGCTCCAGCAGCACCTCGATCAGCTCCTCAGGCTGCAACTGCACCATGATCGCCTGGAAAGCCTCGCCGAGCACCGTATTGATCTGCCCGTAGAACTGGCTCTGTGCCTCGTTGGGCCGCACGCCCTTGCCCAGGCTGACCACCAGGTCGCGCGCGGCCTGAGCCAGCCCCGCCTCGGTGTCCTCCCAAATCGCGGCCCACTGATCGGCCAGCACCTCGACCTCCGCGCCGTAGCGCTCAAACGTGGCGCGGGCGCGCTCCACGAAGCCATCCCACCCCTCAGCCCCCTTCGGCCCGACCGGGGGCAGCACCGGCCACAGCGGGACAATGCGGGCGATCTCGGCGTGCAGCATCCGCAGGTTGTAGCCCGCGTCGATGCCGTCCAGCACCAGTTCGTGCAGCGCCTCAAACAACTCGTCGCCTTCGGTGATGTTGAGCAGATCCTGTAGCTCTTCTTCCGAGGGACGGGGGAAGAGCGGAAGCAGCCGCTGCACCGCGCCGCGCGTGTTGACCTCGCCCGTCTCGATGTTCGAGAAGTCGGTCAGCGTGTTCTCGATCTCCTCCAGCGCCCAGGCTTCGTACTCGTCGGTCAGGCGGGCGATCTGCCGCTCGATCGTCTGCTCGATGAAGCGCAGCGTCATCGCGTCCAGTTCGTCGCGATCGCCTTCCAGGATGGCCCGCCGCTCGTCGTAGACGATCTGGCGCTGGCGGTTGACGGCCTCGTCGTACTCGACCAGGCTTTTGCGGATGTCGAAGTAATAGCTCTCAAAGCGCGCCTGGGCCTGCTCGATCACGTTGCTCAGGATGTTGGCCGCGATGGGGATGTCCTCCGGGACGTTGAGCCGCTCCATCATGCGCTTGGCGCGCTCCCCGCCGAAGCGGATCATCAGCTCGTCCTCAAGCGAGAGGTAGAAGCGTGACGAGCCGGGGTCGCCCTGGCGAGCCGCACGACCGCGAAGCTGGTCATCAATGCGACGTGATTCGTGGCGCTCGGTCCCGATCACGTGCAGGCCGCCCTCATCCCAGATGTGCTGGCGGTCAAGTGCGCACTGCTTGCGGACGGCCTGGATGTCGTCGATCAGCGAGGCGGGCAGGGCCGGGATGCGCTCGATGATGTCGTGTGCCTCGTCCAGGTCGTCGGACAGCACTGCCCGCACCAGTGCCGCGCGGGCGTTGTAGTGCTGCTCAAACAGGCGGTTGGCCAGCGTCTCGACCAGCGCGTTGTCGCCCATCAGCCCGCCCAGCGAGCGGTACTCGTGCAGCCGGTACTGGATCTCCGGGATGAGCGACAGCGACACACCCATTTCTTCGACCTGCTCGCGGGCCTTGTCGTACCGCTTCTGGTCGATGGCCGCCAGGTCGATCTGGCGGGCGATGGTGAGCAGCGTGTCAAAGGGGATGCCAGCGTAGGTCGCGTCCTGCCGGACCTCTTCCACCACCTGCCGGAGCACGTCCTCGACCTCGGCTTTGCGGGCCAGATCCTTGCGTGCCTGCTCCGCCCAGCCAACCACCGCCTCGCCCATGTACGGGTCGGAGGCCGCCTTCTCGCGCGCGGCGTTCAGGTCGCCCCGCACCACGTCGGCCACCACCTGGGCGAAGGATGCCGGGCGGAAGCACTTCTCGGCGATCAGGCTGTTGGCCAGACCTTCCGGGTTGCCGCCCAGCAGAATGTCGGTTCCACGACCGGCCATGCTGGTCGAGATCGTGATCGCGCCCGGACGCCCGGCCTGCGCCACAATCAGGGCCTCCTTGTCGTGGTTCTTGGCATTGAGCACCGCGTGCTCAAGCTGCATTGCCTTCAGCCGTCCGCTCAGCACCTCCGATGCCTCGACCGAGCCGGTGCCCACCAGCACCGGACGCCCGCCGGTCGCCAGGTGGGAGATCTCCCTGGCGACGGCGTCGAACTTGCCGTCGATTGAGACGTAGACCTGATCGGGGTAGTCGATGCGCCGGTAGAACGACGGTTCCTCCTGGTCGAGGTTGTCAGGCTCCCAGTAGGTGACCACCGGGACGCCCTCTTCCTTGTCCTCGCGGGTATTAAACTCGCCGTTCTGCGCCCGGAACTCGACGTTGGTCGGGATGGCATCCACATCCAGCTCGTACACCTCGTCGAACTCCTCGGCCTGCGTCAGAGCGGTGCCCGTCATGCCGGACAGCTTCTCGTACAGCCGGAAGTAGTTCTGCACCGTGATGGTCGCGATGGTCACGTCCTCGCGCCGGATGCGCACGCCTTCCTTGGCCTCAATTGCCTGGTGTAGGCCCTCGCTGTAGCGCCGCGAGGGCATCGGGCGGCCCGTTGTCTGGTCGATCAGGATCACGCGCCCATTCTGCACGATGTAATCCTTGTCGCGGTGGAAGATGTACCTGGCCTTGAGCGCGTTCTCCAGGTAGTGAACCAGCTCGTAGTACTGCGGATCGTAGACGCTCTGCCCGGCTGCCGTGTCGATCTCCTCCAACTGCCGCTCGACCTTCTCGATACCCTGGTCGGTCAGCGAGACGGACTGCGTGCGGTCGTCGAGGATGTAGTCGCCGTTCGGTTCCTCGACTTCCAGGTCGGACGTATTGCGCCGCAGACGGGCCTGTTCAATGATCTGGGCGAAGCGCTGGTACGCGCTCGACGCCTGGGCCGCCGGGCCGGAGATGATCAGCGGCGTGCGCGCGCCGTCGATCAGCACCGAGTCCACCTCGTCGACGATGGCGAAGACGTGCTCGCGCTGCACCGTGCGCGCCATCTCGGTGGCGGTGTTGTCGCGCAGGTAGTCGAAGCCGAACTCGGAGGCCGTGCCGTAGGTGACGTCGGCGCGGTAGCACTCGCGGCGCAGTGTGGGCCGCCAGTGAACCAGACGCTCGTCCTCCAGGTCGCCGCCCGGATCGACGTAGGCCGGGTCGTAGATCGCGGAGTAGCGCTCCCTGCCGATCACGCCCACCGTCAGGCCGAGCAGGTGGAAGATCGGCCCCATCCAGCCGCCGTCACGCCGCGCCAGGTAGTCGTTGACCGTCACCAGGTGCGCGCCGCGCCCGGCCAGCGCGTTGAGGTAGAGCGGCAGCGTGGCAACCAGCGTCTTGCCCTCGCCGGTGCGCATCTCGGCGATCTTGCCCTCGTGCAGCACCACGCCACCGATGATTTGCACGTCGAAGTGACGCTGCCCAATGGTGCGGATGGCCGCCTCGCGCACCGCAGCGAAGGCTTCCGGCAGGATCGCGTCCATGATCTCGCGCTCGGCGGTGCGGTATTCTTCCTCGTCCTCGATGCCTGCCACGTGCTCCTGGATGCGCTGGCGGAAAATGCCGGTCAGCTCGCGCAGCTCGGCATCCGAGCGGGCCTGCATCTCCGGCTCCAACCCGGCCACCTGCTCCACGATCTGGGTATAGTGCTGCAACTCGCGTTCGTACGGATTCCCCGCTAACTGGGTCAAAAAATTCTTAAACATGGCTTCCTGTTCGCGTGCCTGTGCCGCGTCACGTCCAACTTTAACATCTTCAAGGCTACATTATAACATATCGCAACCGCCCCCGAATCGCGACCGGAGGCAGCACGACATCGTTTGTAAGATGCGGCGATTGGGGCACCGAATCCGTGTAAATCATGTACAGAGCGCCATTATGGCATTTGCACGATTGTTGAGAATGTGACGTTTCAATTATGGCTGCGGCCCAAGCGGAGCCGGTGCGTTTCAGGCGGCCTCTATCGCCCGCCGCAGAACTCAGGGGGTGTACTGACCCAGCACGTCACCGGCGGTCTGGCGGTCGGGGGCGCGCACCACCAGCGTCTCCTCGTCGCCCAACTCAAGCAGGCACAACACGTCGTCCCCCTCCCAGCAGGTCGCACCACTCTCCTCAAAACCGGCCCCGCCGCCCGACCATGCCTCCCCGAACCCCACGAACAGATCGGCAAACTCCCCCGCCTCGCCCGCGCTGTCCCACACCGTGCGCAGCACCATCACCAGCGCCTCACCCTCGTCGACGTACACCGCAACGCGGTCACCGTCCCAGCCTGCGGCGGCCTGCTCGGCCTCGCTCGTGGAGATGAGCTGCTTCAGGTAAAGCTGCAAATACCACTCGCCCAGTGGTTGCACATACACCTCGCGATACCCCTCGCCGAGCACTGCCAGTGCATCTTCGAGATCCACCGCCTGCGGCTCGTCGCGATCCAGGTAGCGTTCAGGGTGCAGGATCTGCTCGGTGGTGGTCGGCGGGTCGGCGTAGGCCTGATCGACCAGATCGTAGCCGCCCCGGTCGTGGAGCGCCTCAACGAACAGGTAGCCCCACTCGTAGGGGAAGAAGAAGTCTTCCAGCAGGAAAGGCGGCGCAGATGCGTAGATGGCAGGCTCCTCTTGCGCCATGCTCTCGGCCCACATCTCCGTCTGGCGCTCCGTCGACATGCACTCGACCAGATACAGCATGCTGGTCAGCACGGCATCACCCTCGATCAGGGCCGTTCGTGCGATGGACGCGTCGGCGTGCTCGATGTGCCACTCGTCGTCGTCGTAGTGGAGGAAAACCTCCAGGTCGAAGTGCTGGTCCTGTAAGGCGTGGGTGAACTCGTGGGAGAAGACCCACTCGTCACTGGCGGTGAAAGTCTCGCCGCTGCCGATCAGGAAGAACTCATCTTCCTCCGGGTCGTAGTACCCGGCGATGCCCTCGCTGTACAGGTCGATGTAGAAGGCGTAGAAGTCGAAGTCCGGCGGCACGGCGTCCAGCGCGGCGAAAAAGAGGGTGTCGTCGTGGGCTTCTTCGGAGGTGTAATCCTCGAAGAAATCGTCGACCACCCGCTCGTGCAGATCCTCAGGCGAGAGGTACGCTTTGGGGACTTCGGCCAGCACCGGCAACCCGCGCACGTCGGCCACCTGTTCCTCGACGGCGGCCATCTGCTCCGCGATGTCTTCGCTGCTCTGACCGTCACTCTCCTGATCGTCGCCGTTCTGGCCGTCGCTCCCCTGATCACCGCCGCCCTGACCATCGCTCCCCTGAGCGCCGCCGCCCTGGCTGCCCTCCGACGGTTGGGGGCTGGGGGTAGGCAGCGCAGTGGGCAACGCGGTGGGGAGGGGTGGGACGGTCACCTGCACACTGGATGGAGGAGACACGGCGACCGACGGGCCCAAAAACGCGAAGCCCAGCAGTCCGACCCCGGCCACCAGGCAGAAGGCCGCGGCCAGCACGATGACTCCACCGACGACGACCACAATCCAGGTACTATCGTTTTTCGTCTCGTCGCTCACAAACCGCTCCTTGCTCGTTTACATACCGCTACAGCGTCGACAGCGCCGGACGGATTGTAGCCGGGACAGGGGGAGCGTGTCAAAGTGAGCGGCGGGGGATGGTGAAACTCCGGGACGGGGGTGGTGTTGTAAAGCGTGTCGCCTGCGATGGGCGACAAACTGCCGGAGGAGGCTGACAATGACTTATGCCGACATCCTGCGCCCGTCTGTGAAGCGGCAGGCGCTGCTGTACGACGCGACCCTGATCCTGGCCGGTTCGCTGCTGATCGGGCTGTCCGCCCGGCTTGCGATCCGGCTGCCGTTCAGCCCGGTGCCCATCACCGGGCAAACGCTGGCCGTGCTGCTGGCCGGGGCGCTGTTGGGGAGCAGGCGCGGCGCGCTGAGCGTGCTGGCCTACCTGGGCGAGGGAGTGGCCGGGCTGCCCGTCTTCGCGGGGGGCGCGGGCGGGATCGCCCACCTCGCGGGGCCGACCGGCGGCTACCTGGCCGGATTTGTGCTGGCGGCGTTGGTTGTGGGTTGGCTGGCCGAACGGGGCTGGGATCGCCATCCCGGAACGACCGCGCTGGCGATGCTGCTCGGCAACGCAGCCATCTACGCACCCGGTCTGCCCTGGTTGGCGGCCCTCGTGGGGGGTGAGCGGGCGCTGGTGCTGGGCCTGTATCCCTTCCTGGCCGGTGACCTGCTGAAGCTGGCCCTGGCGGCGACGCTGCTGCCAATTGGCTGGAAGGTCGTCGGGGCAGACGATACAATCCGGTGAAACCATCATCAAGGGAGATTTCATGGCAGAAGCGATGGTCAAGTGGCTGGAAGAAAAACGGTTCGTCGGGGTGGACAGCACCGATCACGGGATCGTGATCGCCTCCCCCGGCGATGACGGCAGGATCGGCGTCAGACCGTCCGACCTGCTGCTGCTGGCGTTGGGTAGCTGCACCGCTTACGACGTAGTCAGCATCCTGCAAAAGAAGCGCCAGTCCCTCACCGGTCTCGAAGTGCACGTCAGCGGCAACCAGCAGACCGACCCACCCTGGACGTTTGAGCGGTTCCACGTGCGTTACGTCGTGAAGGGGCGCGGCCTCTCAGAGAAGGCAGTTGCCGACGCCATCCGACTCTCGGAAGAGAAGTACTGCTCGGTCTCGGCAACACTCCGGCCCGGTGCGACAATCACGCACACCTACGAGATCATCGAGGACGGGCAGGCGTAGAAGAGAGCGGCCATACCGCCACGCCCGCTCTACCCGGCGAAGCAGCGATCAGGGGTCGGCGTCTGAGCCGTTGTCGCCCGATTCGCGCCCGGCAGCCAGCCGCCCGGCGGCTTCGATCCAGCCGGGGATGTCGGGCGAGTAGTGGCCGGGAATGTCGAGGATACGGTCAACGTCGGCGGGACGCATGCGGGCCAGCCGCCGGAAGGACGTGATCCCGTGCTCTCGTAGCTGGCGGGCGTACAGCCCATGAAGCCCGTCGATCTGGGTCAGATCGTCCTCCCGGTCGTCGTCGAATTCCGTGTCGTCCTCAAGCTCCTCGCCGTTGGCGTCCTCCCCAGGCTCGTGGTCTTCGTCCTCATTGAGGGGCGCGTTCCCCGGCGCGAGGCCGGGAGGTTGGGGCGGTGTGATGTCGATGCGGCCCTGCCCGCTGCCATCGGACGGGGGTGGGCCGAGCAGGATCGGCTCGCTCTCCTCCTGCCGGTCGAGCAGGCGTTGCAGTTCGATGTCCTGCCCGGCCAGCGCGCGCCGGGCGTGGGCCAGGTCGATCTCGCGCTGCTGGCGGCGGCGGATCAGGCGTCGCAGCTCCGCCTCACGGCGTTCGAGCAAGGCCTGCGCCTCGTCGATCTCGCGGGTCTTGTTCTTGGCAGTCTGGCGAAGCATGCGCAGCTCGCTGTCCTGCCACTGGACCTGCTGGGTCAGGCGGTCGATCTTGGCGGCGTAGTTTTCTCCCAGCCGCTCAAGCCACTCGATCTCCTCGATGTGTTTGCTGACATCGTCCAGCAGTGCGGAGACCTTGTTCCTGCGGTCGCGCAGGTCGTCCTCGACGGTACGCAGATTGCTGCTGGCGTCCTTGACGGCGGCCTGCTGTTCATCCAGCGAGAGCAGGATCTGGTTGTGTTCTTTGTTCTGCTGCTCAAGGTGCTCGCGCGCGCGGACGATGAGCCGGTTCTGCTCCACCAGACGCATGGAGAGCCGAGACAGATCGGCTTCGGCGGCACGCAGGGCTTTTTTCTGCTCATCCACCTCGGCGGCGGCGCGCGCCAGCCGGGCGCTAAGCTCACGGGCAAACCTGACCCCGGCAGGGTGGCGCCGCTGGTAGGTGATACGAAGCAGCCAGCCGCTCAGCGTGCCCAGTAACAGCACCGGTATAGTCAGCAAGTAGGGCCAGATATCTGAAAATGACACTGTACGCCTTTATTACACTAGTCAACGGCGAATATTCGTTATATAATGAGGTTTAGATATAGATGGGTATAGGTTTGAAATCCGTTATTATGATACGCCTTGCCGTCTCTGAGGGCAAGCCGTAGCTAGGCAGTCCAGACCAAACCCGCCCGTTCATTCACGCCAGACGTACGGCACTGCGAACACTCAGTGAAGACGCCTTTTTCCAATGTCAGCAGCACGTATCGCCGCCGTCTTGGGCGAGGCCGGGACGCGACTCCTTAATACGCTGGTTGACCGTGCAAGAGAGTACGACGAGAGGACCGAGGATCCCATCTATGTAGTCATTGAGCATTGGGCTCGGGATGTCCTCACGTCAGTAGACCTGCCGGCTGTCTTTCGTGCTGCCTGCGACCGGTTTGGTGACTACGCCGGGACGCAGGAGCGGTGGCTGGAGGCCCTGTCCGATCTGCTGGAGCACGGTGGCGAAGCGATCCCCACCTTTGCCGAGGACCTGTGGCGCACTTACATCTTCCGCCTCCAGGAAGCGCCGGAAGCGCTGTGGAGCCAGTACCCCGACTTGCAGCGCGAAGCCATGATCGAGGGCGAGTGCACCCTTCCCCGCTCGTGGGGAGACTGGGTGCTGCCCATGCAGACCTTCATGGGCATCGCCGAGGACACCCTGATCGACCGGAGCCAGGTCTTTGAAGAGATCATCATCACCGAGGAGGTCGTCACGCTGCTGGAGGAGCAGCCGACCCCCAAGGTGAGGGTCGAGCCGATCCGCGAGCCTCTCGAGATGCCCGAAATCCCCGGCGAGCAGGTCGGTGCAGTCGCCACACTGATGGCCTACCTGACGGCCTGCCGGGAGCGGATCGGGCACATCGATCCGCGCGGCTACCCGCGCAGCACGGCGACCGCCATCCCGATCAGCGAGGTCTACACCCCCTTGCAGCTGGTGCCGCTCTCGGCTTACCAGCGGCCCACAGGGTACATGCGCTACCGGATCGCCACCTACGACAGCCCGGAACTTCACCTCTTCCGCGACCCGTCGGGGCACCAGGCCCCGGACGGGCATGAGGACGTGAGGCTACAGGATATTCTCAGGGACCACCACCAGGTGTTGATCCTGGGGGAGAGCGGGGCCGGTAAGACGATGCTGCTGCGCCACATGGTGCTGGAGCTGACGCGCATCCTGCTGGACCGGGAACTGCACGCGGTGGAGTACGAGGTTCACCGCGACGGGACGGTCGCCATCCGTCTGGCGCGCCCCCTGCCGATCTACGTCGACCTGGCCCAGTACGCCGACGGACGCGAGGCGGACGAGAGCCTGGAGGACTTCGTTCTGCGGTCGGCGGCCAACATGGCCGAAGACGACAGCGTGATCGCGATGCTGACCGACCTGGCAGCCAGCGGCTCCTGCCTGTTTCTGCTGGACGGGCTTGACCAGGTAGCCACCGACGAGCAGCGCCGGATGCTGGTGGTCAGCGTCACACAGGCTGCCGCGACCTGGCAGGCGACGGGCAACCGGGTGGTCGTGACCAGCCGCCTGTCGGGCTACGACGCCGCGCCGCTGCCGACGGAGTTTGAGACGTACCTGGTGCGCGGGTTGGACCGTGTCCAGATCGGCTCGTTCATCTTCCGCTGGTCGCTGACGCTGATCCGTGCGGGCCAGCCCTTCATCGATCCGGACGAGGCCCATCACGAGGCCGAAGCCAGGATGATGACGCTGCTGCGCGAGGTGAACCAAAGCCCGGAACTGCACGCGCTGGTGAGCAATCCGCTGATGCTGCGGCTGCTGGTGAGCGCGTACCGACCGGGCATGATCCTGGCTCCCTGCGCGGCGGGAGTCTACCAGAGCATCGCCGACGCACTGATCCGGGAGTGGCACCTCCCACGCAGCGCGACGCAGGACGCCGTCATCCTGGAGCACGAGATCGTCGATGTGCTGGGACAACTGGCTTTTTGGTTGCACCGCTCGCGGCCGGGTGGGGTGCTGCGCAGGGGCGAGCTGCCGATCATCGTCGGACACATCTGGAAGCAACTGCACCCGGACGCCGACGAAGAACAGGCCAGGGCGGCAGCCGAGGACTTAATACAGTACGCCCAGGCGGGCACCGGGGTGTTTATCGAGCTGGCCCCCCAGGTTTACGGCTTCATCTACCACTGCATACAGGAGTACTTCGCCGCCCGCTACCTGGTCGCCAGCTACCGGCTGGCCGACGAGCGTATCCGGGGCAACCTGCACGATCCGCGCTGGACGGAGGTCATCCGGCTGGCGATTGGCTTCACCGCGCTACGCTCGCAGGATGACGCCGCCGACCTGATCGAGACGGCCATCCTGGCGCACGGCAAGCGGGCGAGGCGGCTTGACTACAGGCCCAGCCCATTCGAGAGCCTGCTGGCACGTGATCTGTTCTTCGCGGCCAGCCTGCTGGGCAGCGGGATCGAGGTGCGTCCGGGCGTCACGCGGCGGATCGTCGGGGGGCTGATCAATTTGTGGCTGAACGGCGACGGCGACAGCATAGGCCGCTTCAGCCTGATCTTTGACGGTGCGCGCCGCCATCTGGTTAACCTGGAAGGAACGTCGGCCAGCCAGTATGCCTTCCAGATCGCGTGTGAGGGGCTGGCGCACCACGATGAGCACAAACGCGCCTTCGCCGCCGACGCCATGTCGTTCTGGCCGGGGCTGTGGAGCGAGGGCTGCGAGGCGCTGGTCGGCCAGGGGCGCGAGGTGCCGCCGATGATGCGCCGGGCGATGGCGCACGCGCTGGGGCGTATGGGCAGCCTGCCCGTAGAAGCCTTCAGGCTGCTGCTGTTCTTCGTGATCGACACCGACGAGGAGGTCAGCGAGGCGGCGCGGCAGGCGCTCGAAGAGGCCGGGCCGGTGCCGACCGAGGCGCTCAGCGTGTGGGTGGAGTTTCTGCGCAGCGGCAGCCCGCCGCAGCGGCGCATCAGCCTGCGCGTTCTGCGGCAGATCGGCACGCTGCCGGGTGCCGTGGTAGACGAACTGCTGCACGAGCTTCACAACCCGGACCGGGCGGCGCGCCAGGCCGCGCTGGAGACGCTAGCCGGGATCTCGAACCTGCCCGAAAACGCGCTGACGGCCATCTGCCGCACCGCGATGGACACCCACTCCGACGTGCGCATCGCCGCGATCAACGCGCTCAGCCGCCCGGTCAGGCTGCCCGACGAGGTGATCGAGTACCTGGTCGAGTGGACGTATGACCCGGAGGTGGCGGTGCGGCGGGCGTCGGCGCAGGCGTTGGGGACGTGCAAGAACGACGCGCACAACGTGATCGAGGCGCTGGTCGAGCGGCTGGCCGACCCGTCGGACAGCATGCGGGCGGAGGCGGTTGAGCTGTTGGCCTGCAAGGGGCATGACGACCCGCAGGTCGTGCACGTGCTGTCGCACATCATCCGCGACCCGATTCACACAGTGCGCTGCGCGGTGGCGTCGGCGCTGAGGCACTTCCCCGATCCGACCGATGACCTACGCGCGGCGTTAAAGACGCTGCTCAGCGATGGCGAGATGATCGTGCGGGAGACCACGCTGGAGACCGTCGCCTGCCTGCGCGAGCCGGGTGACGAGATCATTAACGAGTTCCTGATCCCGCTGGCCGGTAAAGCGGACTCGGAGATCGGCAGGAAGGCGGTGCGCGCCCTTGCCGCCCAGCGTGGGCTGCCGGACAAGGCGCTGCTGGCGCTGGCGAAAGCGCTCCTGGCCTGCTGGCAGGCGGAGGGGAGGGTGGTGGCCGAATGCTTGAAGGCGCACACCCCGCTGAGTATGGAAGTCGTCAACGCGATCATGGACCTGGCGGTGTCACAGAACATCGGCTCCACGCAGGCGGTGCGCATCCCGGACGGCCTGCGTGCGTTGGCGCTGGAGGTGCTGGGCTGTGCGTTGGAGGAAGCGCCCGACGTGACGCGCGTGCTGCTGGAGGCGGCGGCGCGGGCACCGGGCACCGAGGTGCGGGTCGCGGCGCTGCGCGGGCTGATGGGGGCCAGGGCAATGTGGCCCGACGTGAAGCAGACGCTGGTGAGCCTGTTGAAGGCGGGCACCACCGAGGTGCGCTGCGCGGCGGGGATCACGTTGGGGCACCTGATCCGCACCCTGCCCGATCCGCCCTTTGACGGGGAGGAGATGTTCGCACTGGCCGAAGACCTGGCCGCCCTGGTGAGGGGGATCAGGCCGCACGATGCCTGGGATACCGGTGCCGAGACACAGAACGAACTGCTGCTGGCGCTGAGCCGGGTGATGGCCCGCGCCCGGCCACGTGCGCCGCGCCTGCCCGCCCGCTCGCAGTCAAAAGATGCGGCTGGCCAGTTTGACGAGCAGGGCGGCGAAGGGTAGCGCCCTGAGCAGGAACTTTGCCACGCCACCGGCCTGTGTGTCGAACACGTCGACGGCGGCGTCGATAACGTCGGCGACGTATTGCAGCTTTTTGATCAGCTTGCTTTTGACTGGTTTTGTCTCCTGCCGGATCATGTCGGTGGCCGATTCGAGGCTGCTGAGTACGTCCTGGGCGGTCGGCTCGTCCAGCTCACCGGCCTGCTGTGCCTCCTGAATCAGGCCATGCAGCTCGGCCAGCAGATCGGCAAACTGGTCGGGGGTTTCAGCAACGACGCCGTTGATGATCAGATCGCGACCGGCGTTGTAGTCGCTCCTGGCCGACCCGCGTCCGACGTTAGCGCCGGGGCCAACGTCGCCGTAGATCACGATGTGATCGCCGCCCGCCGGTGGGTCCGGTGGGCCGGTTTCCCTTTTTTCGGGTTCGAGGTTAGAATCAGGTTTAGTATTCATTGGTTTTTCGTTCTCCTTCGGTGACTTCATTGTAAGCGTTGCCAGCCGGTCTGGCAACAGGGCGAGGGCTTGAGGCAGGTACATCGCGGCGCATGCCGCACGGGGGATAGGGGGATCGACGGTATAGACGTTCGTGAATAGTTGCAGCCCCGACTCCGGGGCAGGCGCACGCCGGATTGTGATGGGGGGTCGCGTGCACGCTCGCAGGACGTGGGAGGAGTGGTATGTCGAAGGCATTGGCAGCACGAAGGGTATCGACGATGAAGAAGAAAAAGCACCCCCTGAGCAACAAAGAGCGCCGGGAAGCGGAGAGCTACCTGCAGCGGCTGGAGGCCATCCTGCAAGAGGAGGGCGTAAACACCGAGGGGCTGAACGAAGCGTGCCTGAAACGCATCGCCCAGAAGGTGCGCGAGATGCTGGACGAGGACGACGCCGTCAAGCGCCAGCCGATCAACCAGCCGGTGAAGGCGCAGCCCGGCGACACGATCCGCGTCACTGGCGACGCGATGCCCGGCTCGAACCTGGGGAGCGGAAAGACGTACAACACGGGCGGCGTGGCCGGACGCGACCACATCACCAGGAAGATCAGCGCGCAGACCTACGTCGAGCATGCCGACAAGGTGGTTTCCAGCGAGGGCGTGGCCGGGGTGGTGAATGACCTGGAGCGTAACTACCTGACGCGCCTGAAGCTGACCGCCGGGCGTATGCCGCTCGGACAGCTTGACCCGCAAACCGCCACGCCGGGGCAGCCGGTGCCGGAGATCCGGCTGGACGCGGTTTACGTGCCGCTGGACACCACCCTGACCCAACCGGCGGTCGGTGGGAAGAGCGGCGAGCGCGCGCCCGTGCCGGTGCTGGATGCCGTGATCCGCAACCGGCGGCTGGTGATCCTGGGTGACCCCGGCTCCGGCAAGACGACGCTCATCAACCACCTGACGCTGTGCCTGGCAGGTGCGCGGCTCCAGCCGGAAAGCGGCTACCTGGCCCAGTTGAGCGTCCCCGGCCAGGATGGGCAGCGGGCGGCCAACTGGCGCTTTGGCGCGCTGCTGCCGGTGCGAGTTGACCTGCGCGAGCTGGTTTACGACATCCCGGACGACGCCAAGTGCGGCACGTCTGACATGGTGTGGGCGCACATCGCCAGGAAGTTGGCGGCGCACAACCTGGAGGACTTCGCCAAGCAGCTTCAGCGGGCGCTGGGTGAAGGTGAGTGCCTGGTGATGTTCGATGGGCTGGATGAGATCAGTGACCAGACGAAACGCCGTCTGGTGCGGGAGGCGGTGAAGGATTTCGCCGAGCTTCACGGCGAGACGAAGTGCCGCTTCGTCGTGACCTGCCGGGTGCTTTCCTACACCGACCCGGCCTGGCAGTTGACCGGCTTCCCGGCGGTGACGCTCGCCCCGTTGGGCGCGAGCAGCGTCAACACCTTCATCGACAACTGGTACACTGCCCTGGCGCAGCAGGATTACGTCGAGCCGCGCGCTGCGCGGGTCAAGGCGCAGGAGCTGCGCGCTGCCGCCGCGTACCTGTCGGACCTGGCGCAGAACCCGCTGCTGCTGACCGTCATGGCGCTGGTGCACACTTACAAGGGCAAGTTGCCCAGGGAGCGCGTGCGGTTGTACGAGGACTGCTTCAGCCTGCTTTTATGGGATTGGCAGCGCACCAAGCAGATCGCGCCCGGCAAGTGGGAGCGGGGCATCCTGGAAGACCTCGACACCCGCCCGGTGTGTCTGGTCAACGCGCTGTGCGAGACGGCCTTCAACGCCCACAAGACCCAGGGTGAGCGGCAGGGGAAAGCCGACATCCCCCAGTCGGAGCTTTACCGGGTTTTCCAGCGCTACCTGGACGGGGAGTGGGGCAAGGCACAGCGCTTCGGCGAGTACGTGGAGCAGCGGGCCGGGCTGCTGATCAAGCGGGGCAAGACCGAGAACGGGGACGATCTGTACGCGTTTCTGCACCGCTGCTTCCAGGAGTTCCTGGCGGGGCGTCACATCGTGGGCGGGCGGGACGTTGCCCGGCGCGTGGCCGAGCTGGCCGCCGAGGGCGACATCTGGCACGAGGTGCTGCTGCTGGCCGTCGGGCACCTGGTCTTCAACCTACAGCAGGTGCCGCCCGCAGTCGATGCGATCAACCTGCTGTGCAAGGCCAGCCTGCCGACCGACGACGCGGGCTGGCGGTCGGTGTGGTGGGCGGGGGAGATGATGCACATCGTGGGGCGCTCGGCGGCGCTCCAGGACGAGCACATCGGCAGGGACCTGGTGCCGCGCGTGGTGCAGCAGTTGGCGGCGCTGGTCCAGGGCGGGCACCTTGACCCGCGCGAACGCGCTCAGGCTGCCGACGTGCTGGGCGAGTTGGGCGACCCGCGACGCGGAATTTGCTCGCCGCTGCCGGACATGGTGGCGATCCCGGGTGGAACATTCGGGATGGGGGCCGATGGGGAGAGGCATAAGGTGCGCGTCAAGCCGTTCCGCCTGTCGCGCTACCCGGTGACGAATGCCCAGTTTGCCAGGTTCGCCAAAGATGGCTACAACAACGACGCCTATTGGACGCCCGCCGGGCGTGAGTGGCGCAAGCGAACCGGGCAGCCAAGGGGCCTGCTCGGCGACCCGGTGTGGGGCATCGCCAACCGGCCTGTAGTGGGCATCACCTGGTACGAGGCGGTGGCCTACGCCAACTGGCTCAAGGCGAAGACCGGCAAGCCCTTCCGCCTGCCGACCGAGGCCGAGTGGGAGCAGGCGGCGGCGGGCACAGATGGGCGGCGCTATCCCTTCGGGAGCCGGGCCAGCAAGAACATCGCCAACATCCGCGAGACGGGCATCGGGCAGACGGCGGCGGTGGGCATCTTCCCGGAGGACAGGACG
The DNA here is from genome assembly GCA_964603985.1 of uncultured Anaerolineae bacterium. GTDB lineage: Bacteria > Chloroflexota > Anaerolineae > Aggregatilineales > UBA3940 > CAZRXG01. The sequence continues at coordinate 56,911 of CAZRXG010000005.1, forward strand.
CCGGAGGGTCTCTACGACATGGGCGGCAACGTGTGGGAGTGGTGCAGCAGCCTGGCGAAGAAATACCCCTATAAGGCCGGTGACGGGCGCGAGGATCTCAAGGCTGAGGGAGCGCGCATCCTGCGCGGGGGCGCATACGACAGCCCAAGGCGGACGATCCACTGCACCCAGCGCCGCCCGGTCGAGCCGCACGCGCGCGTATCGCTGATCGGGTTCCGCGTGGCATGCGACGGCGGGTAGGGGAGGGGTTTCAGTCCGCAGATTGCGCGGATTACACAGATTTTTCTACACTTTTGTCCCACTGCGGCACGGCTGGAGGCGTTCAACTCTATCATGCCCGGACTGGATACTCAAGGTGCGTCCGGCGCGCGAAAAAGCCGCCGCCGCCGGCTGCGTAGAGGCGACCATCCCGGCTCGACCGGCCCGGTCGCGTCCACCGACCGGCGGCGGGGTGGGAAGGAGTTGAGGGACGGGTGCGGCCGGCGTGAGGGGGGACGCCAGCCGCGCCCGTTATCGACTGTTCAGCAAAGATGCAACCTTGTCGATCAGGTCGTCAGGGTCGATTGGCTTGTCAATAAAGTCATCGACCGGCAGGTAAGTCTCGTCCGGCCCGAAGCGCAGGTCGGTCGTGGAATGCAGGGCGCTGAGGATCATGATCGGGACGTCGCTGTAAGCTGCCAGCGGTGAGCCGGGGTCGGGGCTACGCAACTGGAGGGCCAGTTGGAACCCCTCGGTGGTGGTGTCCATCATCACGTCCAGGATGATCAGGTCCGGCTCGACCTCCTGCACCTTGCGGATCCCTTCCTCACCGTTGAGCGCGTCAAATACCTTGTGACCGACACTCTCTAACGTGGTGCGCACCGCAAGCACGATATCGGGATCGTCGTCGACTATCAAAATATTCGCCATCTCGGCCTCCGATTTCTTTCAGCGCTGAAAGCGTTAACGCCGTTAATCTACCGCTTATGTCCCAGGAATGCACGGGCACGAAGCTCAGCCGGCGTCGCCCGGCAGGTTGAAGCGGCCATCGTAGCGGCTGCCGTCGGGCAGGGTGGCCTCCGCCAGGCTGTAAGCCCCGGCCAACTCGTCCATTTCCAGGCTGCGCGCGCCTTCCAAATTGGCCCCGCGCAGGTTGGCCCCCTGGAGGTGGGTCACGCGGAACTCAACCCCCTGGAGGTTGGCCCGGCTCAATTGAGCGCCTTCCAGGTTTGCCCCGGACAGGTTGGCCCCGGACAGGTCGGCCCCTTCCAGATTGGCCCCGCGCATACCGGCCCACATCAAGCTGGCCGCCTGGAGATTGGCCCGGCTCAGGTCGGCCTTCTCCAGGTTGGCGACACTCAGGTCGGCTTCCCGGAGGTCGGCCTGGCTCAGGTCGGCGCCTGCCAGGTTGGAGAGACTGAGGTCCACGCCCCGCAGTTGAGCGCCCTTCAGACCGGCGCCTTTGAGCGTGGCGCTGCTGTGCCACTCGCGTGCCCGCAGCTCTTCGACCGCTTCCAGCACCGCCTGGTTGTCCTGACTGCGCAGCTTCTCAATGAGCTGCATCTCGATGCTGGTCATGGCGGCTGCTTCGTCGGCGCTCTTAACACGCAGCAGGTGCTCGTCTGCCCACTCCTGGCCGCGCCGGTAACTCTCCACGGGGACACCGTAGAATCCCGCCATGGCGGATGGGTCGCCGGTGTCGATGTGCAGCAGGCGGGCATCCTTCAGATCGCCCGCCAGGTTGTAGCGCCCGTCGTAGCGACCGCCGTAGTACAGCCTCGCAGCCCGCAGCCTGCTGGCCTGGGCAAGCTGGGCGTCGGACAGATGGTGCGCGCCACCCAGGTCGGCGTTGTACAGATCGGCTCCCTCCAGGTCGGCCCCACGCAGGTCGGCCTCGCGCAGGTTGGCCCGGTTCAGCCGCGCCTTGCAGAGTCTGGCCGCACACAGGTTGGCCCCGCGCAAGTCGGCCTGGCGTAGATCGACCCCCTGGAGGTTGGCCTCGTGCAGGTCGGCCCCCTGAAGGTTGGCGCAGCGGAAGCCCATACCCTGCAGCGCCTCGCCACAAAGCCCGCCTTGGGCCCGCAGCTCTTCAACCGCTCCCAACACGATACCGTTGTCCGGACTGCGTAACTTGCGAATAAGCTGCATCTCTGTATTTATCATCATCGCAACCTCCTGATCACTGTTCTTCTTGCCTTCGATCACCAGTCTAGCAAGAGATGGTGACAGGCGCGGTCGCAAAGCGGTGACAAAACGGTAACAGAAATGCGGCGGATAACCCGGAGGGGTGGGGATGGTTGTGGGCCTTCGTGCTTTTCCAGGCCGCTCGTGCCTTTACACGGGGTGTGCTGCCACTATAATAGGAACGCAACACGCACAGGCCGCAAGAGGGGGGGACATTATGATGGAGTATCAGCCTCGCTACGAAAAGTCCTACGCGTTAGCCATCGGCATCGACACCTACCGGCACGCCGACTTGCTGCCGCCGCTGAGCACGGCCCGCCTCGGCGCGGAGGCCGTCGCCGAGATACTTAACCAGGAATACGCATTCGATGAGGTCGTTTGCCTGCTGGACGAAGCGGCGACCAAGTCCGGCGTCGAAGATGCATACACCGCCCTGCGGGCCAGGACCGGCCCCGACGACCGACTGGTGATCTACTTCGCCGGACACGGGATCGGCATCAAGGGCACGGTGCGCACCGAGGGCTGGCTGGCCGCCTACGACTCGGACCACACGCGCCACCACCGGCTGATCCGCATGCAGGAAATGACCGACCCCAACTACACCCGCGCCAAGCACGTGCTCGCCATCCTCGACACGTGTCACAGCGGGCTGGCGCTGACCTACGAGGCCCCACGCGCGCCCGCCGCCCCGCGTGATCCGCGCCGCGCGGTGGAGCATTTCCTGGCCCGGCGCTCTTATCAGGTGCTCGCCTCGGCCAACCCACTGGAGACGGCCACCGACGCGGGCCTGCTCGACGGGCACACGCCCTTCACAGGCTACCTGCTGCGCGCGCTACGCGGCGACGAGTCTGCCGCCCGCGATCCCGTCACCGGCCTGCTTACCGCCGACAGCGTGGCGCAGTTCATCCGCAACAGCATGGCGGCCAGCTTCCGCCACTGGCAGGGGCCGCAGGCGGGCATCCTGCCCGGCGACGGGGGCGGCGTGCTGGTCTGGCAGACCCCCGGCCCGTTCGACAGGCTGCCTGAGCGCCTGCAGCGCGCCTTTGCCAGCGACGACGCCGACACACGCTATCTCTGCGTTGGGGAGGCCGAACGCCTGCTGGACGATCCCCGCCACGCCGAAGCCATCCGCGACGTGCTGAACGAGCTGGTGCTCAACGACCCCGACCGCGAGGTACGCCGTCGGGCGCTTGAGGCGCTGCGCCGCGCTCCCACGCCCGCGCCTGTGTCCGCCGAGCCGGAGCCGCCGCCCATCGTTGAGACCACCGTGAGCGAACCACCAACCGTGACCGAAGTCGTGCCGCCGGAGCCTGCGCCACAGCCGACAGAACGCCCCCGACCTGAGGCCGCCGCCCGGCCATCCGCGCCGGAGAAAAGCCCGTGGTCCACCATCCTGATCATCGCCGCTACCTGGGCGCTGGCCACATTCCTCAGGCCGTTTCTGTGGAGCATCGCGCCGGGGAGTTCTTTTCTTGAAAGAACGGTGAACCTGGTCCTCACTGCGCTCAGCGCGCTGATTACGATGCGGGCGCTGCGGCGGGTGGAACCTTCGATTAAGGCAGCACAACTGTGGACCGCCACCATCAGTTGGGCCGTCGCCGACCTGATCAGCGCGCTAACTATTGGCTCGGTGCTTCTCCGCATTATGTACCAACCCACCGCCATGTACTTTATCGGCATCATCAATGGAGCCATCGCCGGGCTGATCGTCGGGCTGGTGCTGCGCCGGGCACAACCGGCCATCGGTGGCCCGCAAATCGCGACGCTTACCGGCGGGTGGGCTGGCGGTGCGCTGCTGGCCGAGATCATCAACCACACACGCCCTATCATCTGGTTTGGGACCGCCTACATACGTCTCCCGATCAACACCGTCATCGGGGGCGCCGTCGCGGCGACCATCGGGGGAGGTGTGACCGTGTGGCTGCTCAACCGGGCGCAATCTTTGAAGAGCAAGCGCACGACACCGTAATAGGGTGGTGGCCCTCGCACGTCCCAGGGCGGATTGACGGTGGTAGGCCGCGTCCCAAACGGGGGCCTCGGAAACGTGCTACAATACGGCAGGTAGTAGGCGAGTGAGTGTTACAGGAATCCAGGCATGGTCGAAGCGACACAGGAACAGGTTATTCAGAAGCAGGGCAAAGAGGAAGAGGCCACCCCCCTGACGCTGGAGGCGTACCTCGACGCGTATGCGCGCCAACCGGTTGAGGTCGTGGACGGAGATATGGTCGTGATGAGCCCGCCAGAATTAGCACACGTGATCATCGCACGCAATCTTTTTGTTTCCCTGAACGACTTTGTTTCCGAGCACCAACTGGGGGAGGTGTGGCCTGATGCCACGCCCTACCTCCTCGATGCAGACGACCGCGCCGATTGGGTGCGCGGATCGCGCGTGCCGGATGTTTCATTTGTCGCCCGCGAGCGCATGGACGCCCACCTGGCCCGCTACGGCACAGAAGGCCCGCTTCGGCTCGCCCCCGACCTGGCCGTCGAGATCGTCTCCACCCACGACCGCTACAGCGACCTCAACCGCAAGGTGGCCGACTACCTGCGCTACGGCACGCGGCTGGTGTGGGTCATCGACCCGCAGGTGCGCACCGTGCGCGTCGTCACGCCCGACGATCCGGGCGGGCGCATCCTCACCCCGGACGACACGCTGGCCGGTGACCCCGTCCTGCCCGGCTGGTCGGCCCCGGTGCTGGACGTGCTTGGCGGCCCCGCCGAATCCCCCGCGCCCGCCGCCGCGCCGCAGGAAGAAGCAGGCGAGTAGTCTCTGCCCCCTGCCCCCGGTGCTCCTGGCCGGGGCACTTTCAGGATTTGCCACAGACCGCACATATCGGTATGATGCTGGGCGGAGAAAAACACCGGTCAGGGAAACGCTGCATGTCAGGCAACAGGCTGTGGGCCATCGGGGTGAGCGTTGTGCTGGCGGCCATCGCCGCCACCGGCTGCGAGGCGTGGCTGATCGAGGAGCCGACGCCCGCCGTGCTGCCCACGCGCACTCCCACCCCCGGCCCGACCGACACGCCCGCCGTCCCCCCCACCCCAACATACTTCCCCGCCACCCCGTCGCCCACCATCACCCTGACGCCCATCCACTCGCCGACGCCGCCGCTCGCCCCCACCTCGACGCCCTCCAGAGATCAGATGACCGCCGTGGCGCTGGGGCCGGACGACCTCGACGCGCCGCTGATCTCGTACTTCGTCGCCTTCCCGACCGACATCGACCCCGGCGAGTCGGTGCTGCTCTTCTGGTCGTCCAGGAAGGGCATCGCAGCGGCGGTCTATAATCTCAAATACGACGGTTCGCCGGGCCGCACCTGGGAGGTCGATGTCGAAGGCTCGCTGACCGTCACGCCGCAGTTGCGGGGCCGCCACGAGATCTACGTGCTGGCCGTGACCAACGGCGTGGTCACCGTCGAGCGCTCGCTTGGCGTCTACGTCACCTGCCCGACCGGGTGGTTCTTCGACCCCCCGCCGGAGGAGGGCTGCCCGGAGCCGGAGGTTCAGATCTCGGAGGCGACCACCCAGCAGTTCGAGCACGGGCGGATGTTCTGGGTGGGCGCGACCGGCGAGATCATCGTGCTGCTTGAAGCTCCGCTCGATCTGCTCGGCGTGGAGGAAGATACCGGCGAGGGTGAGGGTGAGGGCGAGGACGAAGCAGAAGGCGAAGACGAGGGTGAAGAGGAGGACGAGATACCGCCCGCCTGGCTGATCTTCACCGGGCCGTTCGCTGCGGGCCAGCCGGAAGGCGAACCACCCTCCGAAACGCCGGAGGGCGAATTGCCCCCGGCTGCCCTCGATGAAGCGCCGACCGCGACCCCGGAGGGCGGTTCGACCGCCGAAGCGACCCAGGAAGACCGGCCTACCCCGCTGCCGGAGGGCTTCCGAGAGCCGACCGGCGGATTCGGCGTGGTGTGGCGTGACAACCCGGATGTCCGCGAGCGGCTCGGCTGGGCCATCGGCGAGGAGGAGGTCTTCTCGATGACCTGGCAGCGCGAAGTGATCCCGGAGGCCGAGTGGTTATACTTTACTGACCACCAGAGCGCGGTCGTCATGCTGGAGCCGGAAGGGGTCGGCTGGCAGGTGATCGCGCATCAGTAACATATGGAAAGGATCGGAGAAGCCGTGAAATCAAACCGAGGATTTACAGTTAGCACATCGCTGGCGGTCGGGTCGGTCGTCGTGCTGGCGGCCCTGCTCGCCGCCTGCGCTCAACCGAGGGTCGTTGCCACACCTGAGAACGTGATACCAACGCCAGCGCCCGAACCGTACATCCGCGTGACGACGGCCCAGGTCAACGGCGACATAGTTGTCGCCAGGGGATACAACGACCTGCCCGAAGGGAGCTGCGTCCTGACGCAGTTATACGCCGACGACGAGCCGGTCGAGTGGTGGCCGTCCGACCGGTGCGCCGCGCCGCGCGGCACGGGGTGGACAATTGGCGTGCAGCTCGGCGAAGAGGGCAAGCCGGGCGCGCTGGACGCGGACCGGCAGTACATGCTGCGCGCCTGGTGCGATACAAACCCGTCGATTGAGTCGGAGCCGTTCTACTTCGACCTGGCGGGGCCGCCCGCACCTGAACAGTAAGGGCGCTTCACAGGCAGCAGACCGGAGAACACGCATGCATAATAAGATCATCATCACGGCGGGCGATGTCTCGCTGGAAGCGGAACTGAACGACACCCCTACCGCCCGGCAGGTCTGGGAGGTGCTGCCGGTCGAGGGGACGGCCAACGTGTGGGGTGAGGAGATCTACTTCAAGATCCCCGTCGAAGCCTCGCAGGCCTCGGACGCCCGCGAGGAGGTCGAGGTGGGCGAGATGGGCTACTGGCCCACCGGGCGCGCGCTCTGCATCTTCTTCGGGCCGACGCCGGTCAGCACCGGCGAGCGCCCGCGCGCGTACAGCCCGGTCAACATCCTGGGGCGCGTGCTGGGTGACGCCAAGCAGTTGCGCGCCATCAGCCAGGGAACCACCGTGCGCGTTGAGATCGCGCCTGAGGAGTAGCGGGATCGGGGCGCACAACCGGACAGGCATTCCGGCTCACGGAGGAAACATGAACCATCCGGCCAATAGGAGCGGGCCCCGCGTGCCTCTCAGGTGGCTTGAACGGCACGGCTTCGCGATCTTCTTCTTTGTGATGGGGGCCATCGTCGCATTTGTGATCGCGCCGGGTACGGCCCGCGCAAGCTGGCAGATCAGCGCCGCGCCGGAGATGGATGCCGCCGCCTACGACGCGGCCCCGCCCGGCACGTGGGTCGTCATCACCGGCAGGCTGCGCGATAATGAGGTGTTCGGTGAGGGCTTTGTGGCCGCCGGGCGCACGCAGTGGACGGTCGCCGAGGGGAGGTCGAACGGGGAGTGGGTCGACATGGGACAGTACGTGCCGGAGCTGACGGTGGTCGCCGAGGGTGGCACGATCAGCACCACCCGGGGGATTCACACCGTGCTGTCAGGCCGGACGCACGAGGAGGTCACGCTGCCGGAGGGGGCCGGGACATCCGACAAGGACCCGGTCGCGGGCACCGTGCGCACACACGGCTTCCACAACGGAGACGTGGTCACCATCGCGGGCGAGAAAACCGCGACCGGCGAGCTTCAGCCGGTCGAGATCTACGGCGGCAGCCGCGACGAGATGATCATGGAGCGCCAGCGCCCGGCCTGGATCTGGTTCACCATTGGCGTGCTGCTGATGATCGGCGCAGTGGTGGCCGGGGTGTTATTCGACCGGCACCGCCGCCTGCGATATCAGCGCACACACACCTGACCTCACCCCCCAGTCTGCCGTAACACTTTGACCGCGCACAGATGCTTCACCGCATCACGTCGACCAGGTAGGGGTCGAGGTCGGGCGGGGCCTCAACCGAAGCCCCGGACCGGTAGTTGACGGTGATGGCGTCACCCGGCTCAGGTGCGGTGGTATCAAAGTAGAAGACCACCCACCCAACGATCACCTTGCGGCGGTAAGGCTGCATATCGGGGAACTCGACGACCGTCGTCCCCTTTGGGAAGGCCACCGCAACGATCACCTGCTGGTAGTAGGTCTGCTCCGTGGTGCCCAGCCCGATGGACTTCGAGTCTTCCTCGACGGACAGGTAGGGCGGGTTTTTGACTTTCACCACCGCGCCGTAAGGCTCCTCATCACCCTCACGGATGAGGTCGAACTTCTGGTAAACGTAGATGCTGTCGTCGCCGGGGCCGGACAGTAATTCGGTGTCCAGCAGCTCCCCGCCGAGCACCTCCGAGCCCAGGATGTCGTCGGGCTGGTACACCAGCGGCCCGGCCACGTCGACCTGCTCAGGAATCGTCCCGCCGACATCCGGGTAGAAAAGCGTCGCGAAGCGCACGCTGTCGTCAGGGTAGACGGCCCACATGTCAATATTGCGCCGGGGCACGTCGAAGGCACGCCCGGCCGCCGCGCTCTGGATGATCAGCGCCGCGCGTGGGGACGCGCTGATGAGGATCAGGAAGGCCAACAGCAGCACCAGGATCAGCGCCAGCAGGCCGCCAATGACGTAGATGACGGTCTGCCGGGTGCGGTCAAAGCGGGTTTGTGCCCCGCGCTCGTGGCGGGTTGTTAGCTGGGGCATGGTTTCTTCTCCGTCCTGTAGGGGCCGATTTTCCAGACCCGGCTCCCCGATTCTCACCGACCGTAACGGGCGCCAGCAGCGCCGACCACCAGTTTACCACGACACCACCCACCAGGTACAACAACCCGGATGTTTTACCCCGGCGCAAGATCGGCTACACTGGGCGGCGGCGAAAGGGCGATGCGGGTGCACCCCGCAGTGGTGAAGGGCTTACATCCAATGAAGCGCACCTGGAAAGTGTTTGCTGTCGTATTCGTGCTCCTGCTCGTGTCGGGATGCGGCGGGCAGGTACAGGCGACCGCGTCGAGCTGCAAGCAGGCCGCCACCAACCTCTTCTCAGGCAGCGGGAAGGTCTCGTCCCGCGAGCGGCGGGCATTGGTGGCCATCGACGAGGCAACAAACGGCGACATCATCCCAACCCCGTCGGGGCAGTGGCCCTGCAAGACCGTGCCTCCGCCCTGCAACTGGGACGGCGTCACCTGCTCGTCGGGGCACGTCGTTGAGCTTGATCTGTTCGAGCGCGGCCTGACAGAGGTGCCGCCCGAAGTGGGCCAACTGTCTCATCTGCGAGTGTTGGCCCTGCACGCCAACCAACTGACGGAACTGCCGCCCGAACTGGGCCAACTCCTCAATCTGCAAGAGTTGTACCTGCACAGCAACCTACTGATAGAATTGCCGCCTGAACTGAGCCAACTCTCCAATCTACAAGTATTGGTCCTGGAAGCTAATCAACTGACGAAGTTGCCGCCAGAATTGGGTCACCTGTCCAATCTGCAAGAGTTATATCTGTTCGGCAACTATCTAGCGGAACTGCCGCCGGAATTGGGCCAGCTATCCAATCTGCGACGGTTGAGCCTGTCGACCAACCAACTGACAGAGCTACCACCCGAACTGAGCCAACTTTCCAATCTGCAAGAGTTGGACCTGGCCGACAACCAACTGACGGAACTGCCGCCCGAACTGGGCCAATTATCCAACCTGCAAGTGTTGTACCTGTATGGCAACCAACTGACAGAGCTACCGCCCGAACTGAGCCAACTTTCCAATCTGCAACGGTTGGACTTGGCTGACACCCAACTGACGGAACTGTCACCCGAACTATGCCAACTCTCCAATCTACGAGAGTTGTACCTGAACGGCAACCAATTGGCGGAGTTGCCACCCGAACTGAGCCAGCTATCCAATCTGCAAGAGTTGGGCCTGGCTGACAACCATCTGAGAGAGCTGCCGCCCGAACTGGGCCAACTATCCAATCTGCAGGAGTTATACCTGTTCGGCAACTATCTAGCGGAACTGCCGCCGGAATTGGGTCAGCTATCCAATCTGCGACGGTTGAGGCTGTCAACCAACCAACTGACAGAGTTACCGCCCGAACTGGGCCAACTATCCAATCTGCAAGAGTTATACGCAGACAGTAACCAACTAGCAGAGTTGCCGCCCGAACTGAGTCAACTATCCAATCTGCAAGTGTTGGATCTGAACGGTAACCAACTGAGGGAGCTACCGCCCGAACTGGGCCAGCTATTCAATCTGCAAGAGTTATATGTAAACTACAACCGACTGACAGGACTGCCCCCCGAACTGGGCCAACTACCCAATTTGCTTATGTTGGATCTGTCCGGCAACCCACTGATTAGCCTGCCACCGGAGATCTGTCAACTACCTGACGGGGTCGTAATAAACCCAACACACGTTCTGCTGTGCGGCGACTGAGGCCGCCCGCCGCTGCCCTCAACCCTCGATGGGAGGTGTAACCCGCAATGAAGAAAAACCCACATCCAATGAAGCACATCTGGAAAGTGTTTGCTGTCGTATTCGTGCTTCTGCTCACGTCGGGGTGCGGCGGGCAGGTGCAGGCGACCGCGTCAAGCTGCCAGCAGGCCGCCACCAACCTCTTCTCAGGCAGCGGCAAGGTCCCATCCCGCGAGCGGCGGGCGTTGGTGGCTATCGACAAAGCGACCAACGGCACGATCATCCCTGCCCCGTCGGGGCAGTGGCCCTGCAAGACCGTGCCCCCGCCCTGCAACTGGTACGGCGTCATCTGCTCGTCGGGCCACATCGTCGAGCTTTACTCGTCGGACAACCAACTGACCGAATTGCCACCCGAACTGGGCCAGCTATCCCATCTGCAAGTGTTGCGTCTGGGCAACAACCACCTGACAGAACTGCCACCGGAACTGGGCCAACTCTCCAATCTGCTAGTCCTGGGCCTGTCGGACGGCCAACTGACGGACCTGCCGCCGGAGTTGGGCCAGTTATCCAATCTACAAGAGTTATACCTGTGGAGAAGCCAACTGACGGACCTGCCGCCAGAGCTGGGCCAGCTTTCCAATCTGCAAAGATTGAATCTGTGGAACAACCAACTGACGGAGCTGCCATCCGAATTGGGCCAACTCTCCAATCTGCAAGAGTTGGACCTGACTGACAACCAACTGACGGAGCTACCACCGGAGTTGGGCCAACTCTCCAATCTGCAAACGCTGGATCTGTGGAACAACCAACTGACGGCGCTGCCGCCCGAACTGGGCCAACTGTCCAATCTGCAAACGTTGAACATGCGATACAACCAACTGACGGCGCTGCCACCCGAACTGGGCCAACTCTCCAATCTACAAGTGTTGTACCTGAGCAAAAACCACCTGACGGAGCTACCATCCGAACTGAGCCAGCTAACCAATCTGCAAAAGTTAGACCTGAGCGACAATCACCTGACGGAGCTGCCGCCCGAACTGGGCCAACTACCCAATCTACAAGTGTTGGGTCTGGACGGCAACCAACTGGCCGCACTACCATCGGAGATAAGCCACCTGTCCAGTCTGCAATGGTTTTACTTGGACGGCAACCAATTGGAGGAGTTGCCGCCCGAACTGGGCCACCTGTCCAACCTGCAAGAATTGTATCTGGGTAACAATCACCTGACAGAGCTACCACCAGAGCTGGGCCAACTATCCAACCTGCAACGGTTGGACCTGTCCTACAACCAACTCACAGAAGTACCGCCCGAGTTGGGTCAACTGCCCAATCTGCTATTGTTGGTTCTATCCGGCAACCCGCTGACGAGCTTACCACCGGAGATCTGCCAGCTACCTGATCTGGCGATAGGACACCCAGAGCGTGATCGGCTGTGCGGCGACTGAGGCTTTCCGCCGCCCTCAGCCCTCGATGGGAGGTGCGCCCTGCAATGGTAAAAGACTTGCATCCAATTAAGCGCGTCTGGAAAGTGTTTGCCGTCGTATTCGTGCTCCTACTTGTGTCGGGATGCGGCGGGCGGGTGCAGGCGACCGCGTCGAGCTGCCAACAGATGGTCACCAACCTCTTCTCCGGCAGCAGCAAGGTCCCACGCCGCGAGCGGCGGGCGTTGGTGGCGATCAACAAAGCAGCAGGCGGCAGCCTCGTCCCGGCTCCGTCGGGGAGGTGGCCCTGCAAGACCGCGCCCCCGCCTTGCGGATGGCACGGTGTCACCTGCTCGTCGGGGCACGTCGTTGAGCTTGATCTGTTCGACCGCCAGTTGACAGATCTGCCACCGGAAGTGGGTCACCTATCCAATCTGCAATATTTGGGCCTATCCTACAACCGGCTAACAGAGCTGCCGCCCGAACTGGGCCAACTATCCCATTTACAGGCGTTGCACCTGGACCACGGCCAACTGATGGAGCTACCACCCGAATTGGGCCAACTGTCCAATCTACAATATTTGGGCCTATCCTATAACCGGCTAACAGAGTTGCCGCCCGAGCTGGGCCGATTATCCAATCTGCAAGAGCTGTACCTGGCTGACAACCAACTGGCAGAGCTGCCGCCGGAGTTGGGCCAACTCTCTAATCTGCGGCTCCTGTACCTGGACTACAACCACCTGACAGGTTTGCCGCCCGAACTGGGTCAACTATCCAATCTGCAATGGTTGGGTCTGAGCGGCAACCAACTGGCAGAACTACCACCGGAATTGGGCCAACTATTCAATCTGCAAAGATTAGACCTGTGGGACAACCAACTGACAGAACTGCCACCTGATCTGGGGCAACTATCCACCCTGCTGGTGTTGTACCTGGCTGACAACCAACTGGCGGAGCTGCCGCCAGAGTTGGGCCGCCTATCCAATCTGCAAAAGTTGGGCTTGGGCTACAATCAATTGACCGATCTGCCACCCGAACTGGGCCAACTGTCCAATCTACAAGTGTTGTACCTGGGCAACAACCAGCTCACAGAGCTGCCACCCGAATTGGGCCAGCTGCCCGATCTGCAATGGTTGGATCTATCCGGCAACCCACTGACCAGCCTGCCGCCGGAGATCTGCCAGCTACCTGATGGTGTAGTGAGGCACCCGGAGCGCGACCGGCTGTGCGGCGACTGAGGCTCTCCGCTGCCCCCAGCCCTCGACGGGAGGTGCAACCCGCGATGATGAAAAGCCCGCATCCGATGAAGCGCACCTGGAAAGTGGCCGCTGTCGTATTCGTGCTCCTGCTCACGTCGGGATGCGGCAGAAAGGTCCCACCCCGCGAGCGGCGGGCGTTGGCGGCCATCAATGACGGCGTCATCATCCCGCCCCCGAGGAGGCTGTGGCTCTTCAAAACCGTGCCCCCGCCTTGCGACTGGAATGGTGTCACCTGCTCGTCGGGCCACGTCGTCGAGCTTTTTCTGCCGTACTATCAATTGACAGAACTACCACCTGAATTGGGCCAACTGTCCTATCTGGAAGATTTGTACCTACCCTGCACCCAACTGACAGAGCTGCCACCCGAACTGGGCCAACTGTCCAGTCTGCGAGTGTTGGACCTGAGTGGTAACCAATTGGCGGAACTGCCGCCAGAGTTGGGCCACCTCTCCAATCTGGGAGTGTTGGGCCTGAGTGGCAACCAATTGACAGAACTGCCACCCGAACTGGGTCAATTATCCCATCTGCGAGTGTTGAGCCTGGAACGTAATCAACTGGTGGAACTGCCGCCAGAACTGGACCAACTCCCCAATCTGAAAGAGTTGGGCCTGAGAGACAATCAACTGACAGGCCTGCCACCTGAACTGGGACAACTGTCTAATCTGCAAAGGTTGGATCTGTCCGGCAACCACCTGACAGGGCTGCCGCCCGAACTGGGTCAACTGTCCAACCTGCAATGGTTATACCTGACTGACAACCAACTGACAGGGTTGCCACCAGAACTGGGACAACTATCCAATCTGATATTTTTGGATCTATCCGGCAACCCGTTGACGAGCTTACCACCGGAGGTCTGCCAATTACCCGATCTGGCGATAAAGCACCCAGAGCGTGATCGGCTGTGCGGCGACTGAGGCTCTCCGCCGCCACCCTCAGCCCTCGGTAGGAGGTGTAACCCGCAATGGCAAAAGACCCACATCCAATGAAGCGCGCCTGGAAAGCGTTTGCTGTCGTATTTGTGCTCCTGCTCACGTCGGGGTGCGGCGGGCGGGTGCAGGCAACCGCGTCGAGCTGCCAGCAGGCCACCGCTAACCTCCTCTCAGGCAGTGGGAAGGTTCCGTCCCGCGAGCGACAGGCGTTGGTGGTTGTCGACAAAGCAACCAACGGCAGTGTCATCCCGGCCCCGTGGGGGCAGTGGCCCTGCAAGACCGTGTCCCCGCCCTGCAACTGGCATGGCGTCACCTGCTCGTCAGGTCGCGTCGTCGAGCTTGATCTGTCCGACCGCCAACTGACAGATCTGCCACCGGAAGTGGGTCACCTATCCAACCTGCAAGTGCTGTACCTATCCTACAACTCACTGACGGACCTGCCGCCCGAACTGGGCCAACTATCCCATTTACAGGCGTTGCACCTGGACCACGGCCAACTGATAGAACTACCACCCGAGTTGGGCCAACTGTCCAATCTGCAAGAGTTGGGCCTATCCTATAACCGGCTAACAGAGTTGCCGCCCGAACTGGGCCGATTATCCCGTCTGCAAGAGCTGTACCTGGCTGACAACCAACTGACGGAACTGCCGCCGGAGCTGGGCCAACTCTCTAATCTGCAACTCCTGTACCTGGACTACAACCACCTGACAGGCTTGCCACCCGAACTGGGCCAACTGTCCAATCTGCAATGGTTGGGCCTGAGCGGCAACCAACTGGCAGAACTACCACCGGAATTGGGCCAACTGTTCAATCTGCAAAGATTAGACCTGTGGGACAACCAACTGACAGAACTGCCACCTGATCTGGGGCAACTATCCACCCTGCTGGTGTTGTACCTGGCTGACAACCAACTGGCGGAGCTGCCGCCAGAGTTGGGCCGCCTATCCAATCTGCAAAAGTTGGGCTTGGGCTACAATCAATTGACCGATCTGCCACCCGAACTGGGCCAACTGTCCAATCTACAAGTGTTGTACCTGGGCAACAACCAGCTCACAGAGCTGCCACCCGAATTGGGCCAGCTGCCCGATCTGCAATGGTTGGATCTATCCGGCAACCCACTGACCAGCCTGCCGCCGGAGATCTGCCAGCTACCTGATGGTGTAGTGAGGCACCCGGAGCGCGACCGGCTGTGCGGCGACTGAGGCTCTCCGCTGCCCCCAGCCCTCGACGGGAGGTGCAACCCGCGATGATGAAAGGCCCGCATCCGATGAAGCGCACCTGGAAAGTGGCCGTCGTCGTATTCGTGCTCCTGCTCGCGTCGGGGTGTGGCGGGCAGGTGCAGGGAGCCGCGTCGAGCTGCCAGCAGGCCGCCACCAACCTCTTCTCCGGCAGCGGCAAGGTCTCATCCCGCGAGCGGCAGGCGTTGGTGGCTATCGACAAAGCGACCAACGGCAGCGTCATCCCGGCCCCGATGGGGCAGTGGCCCTGCAAGACTGTGCCTCCGCCTTGCAACTGGAATCGTGTCACCTGCTCGTCGGGGCACGTCATCGAGCTTGATCTGTCCAACCGCCAACTGACAGAGCTACCGCCGGAAGTGAGCCAGCTATCCAATCTGCAAGAGTTAGACCTGAGCAACAATTACCTGACGGAGCTACCGTCCGAACTGAGCCACCTCTCCAATCTGCGAGAGTTGCACTTGACCTACAATCAACTGGCAGAGCTACCACCGGAATTGGGCCAACTGTCCAACCTGCAAGCGTTGTACCTGTTTGACAACCAACTGACGGAGTTGCCACCTGAACTGGGGCAACTATCCGATCTGCGACATCTGTACCTGGGCAACAACCAACTGGTGGAATTGCCGCTCGAACTAGGCCGACTGTCCAACCTGCAGTGGTTGGATCTGTCCGGCAACCCATTGACAAGCCTGCCGCCCGAATTGGGCCAGCTATCCAATCTGCAATGGCTGTACCTGAACGGCAACCAACTGACAGAGCTGCCATCCGAACTCGGCCACCTCTCCAATCTGCAATATTTGTTCCTGTTCGGCAACCCCCTGACGAGCCTGCCACCGGAGATCTGCCGGTTGCCCGATCTGGTGATAGTACACCCGGAGCGTGATCGGCTGTGCGGCGACTGATGCTGTCCGCCGCCACCCTCAGCCCTCGGTAGGAGGTGTAACCCGCAATGGCAAAAGACCCACATCCAATGAAGCGCGCCTGGAAAGCGTTTGCTGTCGTATTTGTGCTCCTGCTCACGTCGGGGTGCGGCGGGCGGGTGCAGGCAACCGCGTCGAGCTGCCAGCAGGCCACCGCTAACCTCCTCTCAGGCAGTGGGAAGGTTCCGTCCCGCGAGCGACAGGCGCTGGTGGTTGTCGACAAAGCAACCAACGGTAGTGTCATCCCGGCCCCGTGGGGGCAGTGGCCCTGCAAGACCATGTCCCCGCCCTGCAACTGGCATGGCGTCACCTGCTCGGCGGGCCACGTCGTCGAGCTTGATCTGTCCTACCGCCACCTGACGGAGCTGCCATCTGAACTGCGCTACCTCTCCAATCTGGAAAACCTGGATCTGGCCTACAATCAACTGGCAGAGTTGCCGCCTGAATTGAGCCAGCTCTCTAATCTACAAATGTTGCACCTGGGTGGCAACCAGATGTCGGAGCTGCCGCCTGAGCTGCTTCAACTCTCCACCCTGCAAGTGTTGTACCTGGGCAACAACCAACTGACGGAGCTACCACCGGAGTTGGACCACCTCTCCAATCTGCAACTGCTGGATCTGTCAACCAACCAACTGGCAGACCTGCCACCTGGACTGGGCAACCTGTCCAATCTGCAAGCGTTGTACCTGTTCAGCAACCAACTGACGGACCTGCCACCGGAGTTGAGCCAACTGTCCAATCTGCACTATTTAGGTCTGTCGACCAACCAACTGGCGGACCTGCCGCCCGAACTGGGCGACCTGCCCGGCCTGCGATATTTACACCTGAAAGACAACCACCTGACGGCGCTGCCACCCGAACTGGGACATTTATCCAATCTGCAAGGGCTGTACCTGGGCAACAACCGGCTGACAGATCTACCATCTGAACTGGGCGACCTGTCCAGTCTGCATTGGCTGTATCTGAACGACAACCAACTAACGGACCTGCCACCCGAATTGGGCCAACTCTCTAATCTGCAATTGCTGGACCTGTCGGCCAACCAACTGACGAAGCTACCCCCGGAACTGGGGCAACTATCCAATCTGAATTGGCTGGATCTATCCAGCAACCCCCTGACGAGCCTGCCGCCGGAGATCTGCCAAATACCCGATCTGGTGATAGTACACCCAGAGCGTGATCAACTGTGCGGCGACTGAGGCTGTCCACTGCCCTCGGCCCTCGATGGGAGGTGTAACCTGCAATGGCGAAAGTCCCACATCCAATGAGCCGCGCCTGGAAAGTGTTTGCTGTCGTATTCGTGCTCCTGCTCACGTCGGGGTGCGGCGGGCAGGTGCAGGCAACCGCGTCGAGCTGCAAGCAGGCCGCCACCAACCTCTTCTCAAGCAGCGGGAAGGTTCCACCCCGCGAGCGGCGGGCGTTGGTGGCTGTCGACAAAGCGACCAATGGCGCGATCATCCCCACCCCGACGGGGCAGTGGCCCTGCAAGACCGTGCCTCCGCCCTGCAGCTGGCATCGTGTCACCTGCTCGTCGGGCCATGTCGTCGAGCTTTTTCTGGACCTCGCCCAACTGACAGAGCTGCCACCGGAAGTAGGTCGCCTATCCAATCTGCAAGAGTTACACATATCCTACAACCAACTGGCAGAGGTGCCACCAGAACTGGGCCAGCTATCCAGCCTGCAAGTGTTGTACCTGAACTTCAACTCACTGACAGAATTGCCGTCCGAACTGGGCCAACTCTCCAATCTGCAAGTGTTGTACCTGAACGACAACCACCTGGCGGCAGGTCCGCCAGAATTGGGCCAGTTATCCAACCTGCAACTTCTGAGCCTGTCTACCAATCAACTGACTGAGGTGCCACCGGAACTGGGCCAGCTATCCAACCTGCAACTTCTGGGCCTGTCTACCAATCAACTGACTGAGGTGCCACCGGAACTAGGCCACCTTTCCAATCTGCTAATCCTGGGCCTGTCGGACAACCAACTCATAGACCTGCCGCCCGAATTGGGCTACCTGTCCAATCTGCAATACTTGGATCTGTCCTACAACCAACTGACGGAGCTGCCACCCGAACTGGGCCAACTGTCCAACCTGCAATGGTTATATCTGTCGGGCAACCAACTGGCGGAACTGCCGTCTGAACTGGGCCAACTCTCCAATCTGCAAAAGTTGTACCTATGGGAAAACCACCTGGCGGAACTGCCACCGGAACTGGGCCGATTATCCTATCTGCAATTCCTGTACGTGGGCTACAACCAACTGACGGAGCTGCCACCGGAATTGGGCCAACTGCCCAATTTGCACTTGCTGGATCTGTCAGGCAACCCCCTGATGAGCCTGCCGCCGGAGATCTGCCGGTTGCCCAATCTGGAGATAATACACCCAGAGCGCGACCGGCTGTGCGGTGACTGAGGTTGTCCACTGCCCTCGGCCCTCGATAGGAGGTGTAACCCGCATGAAGCGCATCTGGAAAGTGTTTGCTGTCGTATTCGTGCTCCTGCTCACGTCGGGGTGTGGCGGGCAGGTGCAGGCGACCGCGTCGAGCTGTCAGCAGGCAGCCACCAACCTCTTCTCAGGCAGCGGCAAGGTTACACGCCGCGAGCGGCGGGCGTTGGTGGCTATCGACAAAGCGACCAGCGGCGCGATCATCCCGGCCCCATCGGGCCAGTGGCCCTGCAAGGCCGTGCCTCTACCCTGCAGCTGGTACGGCGTCGTCTGCTCGTCGGGGCACGTCATCGACCTTTATTTGTCGGGCGGTCAACTGACAGAGTTTCCACCCGAACTGTGCCAGCTATCCAATCTGCAAAGGTTGTACCTGGATGGCAACCAACTGACGGAACTGCCGCCCGAACTAGGCGACTTATCTAATCTGCAAAGGTTGGACCTAAGAGATAACGAACTGACAGAACTGCCACTCGAACTGGGCCAATTATCCCATCTGCGAGAGTTGCACCTGGGCAACAACCAACTGGCGGAGCTGCCGCCCGAGCTGAGGCACTTATCTAATCTGCAAATGTTGGGCCTGGACGACAACCACCTGACAGGCCTACCATCCGAACTGGGGCAACTATCCCATCTACTAGTGTTGGGTCTGTCTGACAACCAACTGACAGAACTGCCACCCGAACTGGGCCAACTCTCCAACCTGCAATGGGTGGATCTGTCCAGCAACCAACTGGCGGAACTGCCACCCGAACTGGGCCAACTCTCCAACCTGCAAGATTTGGGCCTGGGTAACAACCAACTGGCAGAACTGCCACCCGAACTGGGCCAGCTATCCAACCTGCAGTGGTTGGATCTGTCCAGCAACCAACTGGCGGAACTGCCACTGGAACTGGGGCAATTCTCCAGTCTGCAAGTGTTGGGCCTGGCCTACAACCAACTGACGGAATTGCCGCCGGAACTGGGCCAGCTATCCAATCTTCAAGAGCTATACTTGGCTAGCAACCAACTGGCGGAGCTGCCGCCGGAACTGGGCCAACTGTCCAATCTGCGACGGTTGAGCCTGTCTGACAACCAACTGACAGACCTGCCATCCGAACTCGGCCACCTCTCCAATCTGCGATATTTGTTCCTGTTCGGCAACCCCCTGACGAGCCTGCCGCCGGAGATCTGCCGGTTGCCCAATCTGGAGATAATACACCCGGAGCGCGACCGGCTGTGCGGCGACTGAGGCAGGCATTACGCAGTTGGGCGTTCCCGGCCACACAGCACCGGGCGAAAAGTGTAGTAAATCTGTACAATCCGTGGACTGGATGAAACCCGCCGCCCTCAGCCCTCGCTCACCTGGTGCACCAGCCCCAGCGACATGAAGAAGATGAAAGCCAGGTCGATGACGAAGTGCACCTCGTCGACCAGCCCGTGCGCGACGAAGGCGGCCATGCCCCCCATCAGGCCGACGACCAGCGCCCGCGACGCCGCGTCGCTCCCCTTGAAGCGCTTCTGGGCAACCCACGCAGTCCGCCAGAAGGCGATCTGCATCGCCACCCCCACCACCAATCCGAGGATGCCCAACCGCGCCCAGTAGTTAAGCAGGAAGTTGTGCGGCTGGCTCAGGTCGGGCTGGCGCCACGCCTCCGGCAGGATGTAGTGCCCCCGGTACGCATACAGGAACTGGTCGAGGCCGACGCCGGTCAGCGGGTGATCGCGGATCATGCGCAGCGTGCTCTTCCACAGCCGCAGCCGGAAGAGCGTGGTGCTGGTCGGGCTGGTGAAATCAAACAGCCCGGCGAAGCGCGCCATGCGAGAGAGCGGGATCAGCGCCAGCGCCTCGACGGCCAGCGCGGCGGCGACGGCGATCAACCCCCGGCGTCCCAGCCACAGCACGACCACCAGCCCCAACCCGGCGGGCAGCGCCAGCAGCAGCCCACCCTTGGAGAGCGTCAGGGCCGTCGCGAGGATCATGACCACGCAGGCAGCAGCATAGAGCCAACGACGGCGCCTCTCCCCGCCGATCACGACCACGGCGGCGGCGATGGGCGTGATCCGTCCCAGGAAGAGCGCGGTGTTGTTGGGCGTGCCCAGCACGCTCTTGAGGCGGCGCGCCCCCGCCTCGGCGGTGATCACGTCGATCCCGGTCGCGATCTGGTAGAAGCCGACCAGCGCGACGACCACCCCGGTCAGCACGAGCAGGTCGACGATCCGCCAGCGCTGGCGGTCGGTGAGCGGCGTGGTGCGCAGAACCAGGTACACCACGAACGGCTCAAGCACCATCTGGCGTAATTCGGTGACGGCCACGTCGCGCAGGCTGGCCCAGCTCAACGAGACCACCGCCAGCAGCACGAAGAAGCCCGCCGCCCGGTCGAGGGGCGTCATCTGGAGCCACAGGCCGCCGGGCGTCGGCCAGCCTTTCTCCTTGCGCGCCGCGACGACCCACACGCCCCAGGCCAGCAGGGTCAGCAGGCTGGTCACCTCCAGCAGGCTGAAGGCACGCCCAAAGAGCGGGCGCGGGAGCAGGTAGTAGGGCGTGAAGAACATGATCAGCGCCAGCCCGACGTCCAGGCGGGCGTAGATCAGGATGAACAACACAACCAGCGCGCCCACGGCCAGCGGCGGCCAGGGCGCGAAGTGGAATATTGCCGCAGCCAGCGCCGCGATCAGCAGTGTGGGCAGGTCGCCCAACCGGGCGGTGGAGCCTCCCAACGTGAGCGTGACCTCCAACCACGCGGCGACACTCGCCGCCAGCGACAGCGCCCAACGCAGGCCATCACGTAGGCGACGCGCGACCCAGGTCGCAGCACGCCCCAACGCACCAACCGGGCGGAGGTCGCGGCCCAACCAGATTGCAGCGCTGAGCGAAGCGACGGCCAGCAGGATCAGCACAGCGGTGGGGGTATCGTAGGGGCGGGTGTCGACGCGCGAGCCGACCGCGAAGCCCACCAGCGCCCACTGATCCCAGCCGCGCTCGGCTTCCAGGCGGGCGACGTGGCGCTGGCCGCCCCCGTATCCGCTCGCGACGGGCAGTATCTCGACGTGGGGCTGGTAATCGGGCGAGGTCAGGATCAGGTAAGCGCCGCGTTCGTCGCGGGGCAGGATGCGGCTCGGCTGGCCGTCAACTTCGACGTACAGGTGGGCGCGATAATGCCCGCGCCGGACGATCACGGCCAGCGTGTCGCCGACGAAAGGCACCTCGACGACGCTGTTCCCCCCCTCACTGAAGTCCACGCCAAGCTCGGAGAACTCCCACTCGCCGGAGTAATCGGCCAGGCCGGTCTGAGCCGGGTAAAGGCCCGGCCACAGCACCCCATTGAAGCGCCCGGCGTTCCGGCGGAGCGCTTCGACGGTGGGCGCGCCGGGCGGCCACTCGACCGGGAACAGCGCCCCGCTCCACGGCCACTCGACCAGCGCGCGCTCGTAGAGGGCGGACACCCACTCAACCCCCGCCTGCATGGCAACCGCTTCCGGGGGCTCACCCCACACAACGCCGCTCGCCCACAGCGGCTTGTGACGGTCGCCGTGCCGCTCCATTTCCTCACGCAGCGCAAGGAAGCGCACCGCGTCCGGGGCGTCAAGCTCCCCCGCCACGCCGTCGAAGGTGCGACCGGCCCCCACGTCGTAGAGCGCGCGCAAATAGAGCGCATCACCGGGAACAGCCGCCATCACGAGCGCGTCTTGGTCGGTGCTGTGGATCGCGTCATAGGCCGCTTCGAGCAGCGCCGCGTACCCGGCGGGATCGGCGGGCGGGTCGTCCCCGATCTGGTAAACGTCGATCCGATCACCGTAGCGCCCCGCCAGGGCAGCGGCCAACGTCTCGCAGCCCCCCATGTCGTCCGGCGAGCACTCCAACACGGCGGCCAGGCGCAGGTCGCGGGCGGCGATGGCATCGATGACACGGTCGTACACACCGCGCTCCGCCTCGATCTCCTCCTCGGTGAAGACCTGCCGCACCCAGGTGAAGCCTGCCTCCTCGATCAGATCCAGGTTTTCGGACAGGGCCTCAGGTTCGTATTGGGTCAGGTCGGCGCTGACGCCCGCCACCGGGACGCGGTAAGGCAGGTCGGCGTCGGGCAGCCCGTTCAACGCGCCGCGCAGCCGCGCCTGCCGCCGTGCAATGATCACACCGGCGGCCAGCGCGCACAGCAGCGCGCACAGCAACAGCAGGGAAACGGTCAGGCGGTGGGGTCGGCTGGTCACGGGCCGGGGTCAGGGCGTCACGTCTATCACCACGCCGTTAACGTCGATGGTGTAGGTCGTGCCGACCTCAAACTCGCCGTCAAGCAGGATGGTGATGGTGAAGGGCTTGCTGGTGCCTGGGCAGACCTTGCTGCGCACCACTTTGCGCGTGATCTCGACGCTGACGGTGTGCTCCACGTCGTCGCGCGTCTGCTCGACGGTCAGGCGCCCCCCGCAGCCGTCCGGGTAATGCCCGCTGACCGTCAATTCGATCTGCACCGGCCCCTCGCCGCTCATCTCAACCGCCACGTCGTCAACCGGCACCGGCTCCGGGTACGCCGCAGGGGTGGCGGTCGGGGTCGGCGTGGGCGTCGGCGTGGGCGTCGGCGTGTTGGTGGGCGTGCACGTCGGCCAGGGTGTGCGCGTCGGGACGGGCGTCGGGTGGCCGCCCGCCAGATCCAGGTCAATGTCGTACAATACCAGGCTGTTGTTGTCGATGTCGTGGTAGACGACCAGCGGGTTGCCGTCGGAGCGGATCGCCACGTCGGGCTGCGCGCCCGCGTTCCCGGTGTCAACCTCCTCGGTCGCCATGCTGGCGCACGACGAGTCAAAGCAGCGCAGCAGCACCAACTTGTAGTCAGGGTCGTGATCGTCGAAGACGATGAAGGGGCTGTCGTCGGCCAGCAGGGCGATGGCCGCCGAGCGGATGTTGGCCCCATCATACAGGAAGACCTGGTTGCCAGTAGAGCAGTCGGGCGCGGTGCAGTCGTAGAGCATCAGCAGGCTGTCGTGGCACTTGCGGTAGACGATCAGCGGCAGGCCATTGTTGCGCATCACCATGGCGTGCGTCGGGAAGCCCTCGGCGTCCTCGGTGTCCAGCTTGTATCTAACACCATTGTCCTGGCAGTCCTGGTCGTCGCAGTCCCACAGGCGCAGTTGGGGGTTGTCCTGGCGCGCGTAGGCGATCAGGGGGTTAACGTCCGCGCCGATGATGATCGACGGGTCGTAGCCCACCTGATTGTTGGATTCCAGCGTGCGGATCGTGCCGGTGGTGCAGGCCGCGTCCGCGCAGTCGAAGACGTTCAAATCCTGGAAGCTGGAGTGCCAGTAGGCAATGATCGGGCGTCCGTCGTTGCGGATCGCCATCGAGGTGTCGAAGCCCCAGTGCCCGGTCTCGTAGTCGATGATGCGCCCTTCGCCGGTCGCGCAGCCGGAGTCAAAACAATCGTATACCTCGAAGTCGTCGTCGGTCACGTCGAGGTGGGCGATGATCGGGGTACCGTCGTGGCGGATCTGCATCGAGATGAACATGCCGACCATGTCCTCGACCGCCAGCACGCGCCGCAGCGCGGTCGAGCAGTCGGGCGCGGTGCAGTCCAGGACGTGCAGGTCGAGGTGCTCCGGCACGGCGTTGTGGTAGGCGATGATGGGCAGGTCGCCGTCGCGCAGCTTGAGGATCGGCCACACCCACGAATCCTGAACCGAGACGCCGGTCTCAACCGTGCGCAGCGTGCCCCAATCCTCGGCCACGTCGGGGATGCCGCCCCCGCAGCTCAGGCCGAGCGCCGGATCACCGTCGTCGCAGTCGTTGCGTGTGCAGGTCCCGCCCTCGCCGTAGAAGCCGTCGCCGTCGGTGTCGACGCACGTGCCGGACGGGCAGACCACGCCGTTATTGAAGGGGCAGCCGTGCGTGAACACGCGGCAGGTCGGCTCGCCCGACAGCTGCCACAGCGTCTCGTCGGTGGTGATGCCGATCCCAGCCTCGCGGTAGCTGGTGACGAAGTGGTTGGGGTCGGGGGTGCAGTCGGTATCGCGCGTGATCTCGACGATCTCCGGGTCGTACAGCATGTGCGCCGAGCCGTTGGTGCCGAAGGCGTCGTAGTGCAGGATGGTCATCACGGTGTAGTCGTTGGCCGCCAGCTCGAACTGGCGCTTCATCTCGGTCACGATCTTGGCCCGCTTGGGGTTGTCCTCGCCGGGCTTGTCGAACATGCCAAACGTCCCGTACTCGACGAAGATGAAGGGCTTGTCGAAGCGGATTGTCTTATGACGCATCTTCTCGGAGTGGCTGGAATTGTAGCGGTAGTAATAGTAGGCGCCGTTCCCGGCGATGGTGTACGAGGTCCCGGCGAAGGCATCCAGATCGGCGAAGCGCGCGCCTGCGTTTTCCATCTGCGCAAAGTAGGTGTCCGTGATGGAGTTGGTCAGGTTGAAGGCCGGTGAGACGGTGCGCAGGTTGGGGATGTCCTGCACCAGGTCGAGCATGGTGTTCATGTAGGCGGCCACGCCCGCCGCATCCCCGGCCCAGCCTTCAAGCTCCGGCTCGTTTGGCCCCATCAAGGCCCAGAACTCGCCGTCCACCTGGGCGGCGATGTCGTGCAGAAACTGAGAATAGACCGCCGGGGCGTCGAAGGCACACGTCGACCCGGCGCAGATGCGCAGCACGAAGTTCAGGCCGTGATTGTGCGCGCGGCTGATG
This sequence comes from uncultured Anaerolineae bacterium, assembly GCA_964603985.1. Lineage (GTDB taxonomy): Bacteria > Chloroflexota > Anaerolineae > Aggregatilineales > UBA3940 > CAZRXG01. The sequence continues at coordinate 82,213 of CAZRXG010000005.1, forward strand.
GCCTCAATCGTGCGCTCCAGGTCGGAGGGCTGGTAGGCGATCTCCAGCATCCAGCCCATCCCCAGGCGCTGGGCGCGCAGGTAGTCGGCCATCGGCGAGCGGACCGGGTAGGCGGTGTTCACCCCCGACTTGTCACAGATGTCGGCACAGGTCGGCTCTTCCTGGGGAAGCGGGCTGTAAGGGGGCGATCCCCTGTAGGACGAGGCGCTGCCGACTCCCGGCAGGAGCAGCACCAGCAGCACAAGCAGTGGGAAAAGGCGCAGCAGTCGACGCAAGGTACGCTCACTCTTCCGGTAAAATGGATAGCTCCCAGCCCGCCGTCACGCTGCTGACCTGGAACACGACCCGGCAGCCGGTCGAGTTGTAGGGCGTCTCGAAGCGGCCCGGCTCGGTCAGCAGGAAGACCGGCCATTCACGGCACAGCCCGTTGGTGACAATCGCCACGACCATACTATAGGGGCTATCGGTTGTGAAGACAAGTAGGTAATCCCCCACCGGCAGGTCGATCAAATCGGTGGTCGCCGGGCCGTCGCCGGAAAAGCTGGCGGGCGGGGTCAGCAGGCCGCTCCCGTCCGCCGTCTCGACGGTCAGCGTCCAACTGCCGTCGATGCCGCTCACCTGGAAGTGGACGCGGCAGCCAATCGAGCGGTAGGTGGCGCTGCCCTCGAAGGGGCCGGAAGTCTCGTCGAAGAACGGGTTCTCGTCGCAGGGGCCTTCCTCCACGACCGGCTCAAGTGCGTCGAAGGGCGCATCGGTCTGGAAAAATACGCGGTAGACACCCTCCGGCAGCTCGACCGCCGGGGTCGCGCCGGGGCCGTCGCCGCTGTGTGCCAGGACGACGCCCGGCGGCAGGGGCGTCATCGTGAGGGTGGGGGTCGCGGTCGGGACGCCGGTGGCGAGGGCGGTGGGCTGCTCCGGCAGTGGGGCGGCATCTTCGGCGGCGGTCGCGCCGGGCCGGGGCGGGATGGGTGAGAGCATCGACGGCGAAGGGGACGCGGCGACTATGGGGGTCGCTTCGCCGGGGGATGAGGTCGGCGTGGGAGGCATCGTCGGCGCTGTGGCGGTCGTCCCGCTCGTCGCGCCCAGGCGGATGGCGACCACCGCCAGCGTGATGATGGCCACCAGCAAGAGCACGGCGGCGGTGATGCCTACTATCAGCCACAGGGTGCGGTTTGATCTTGCCATCGGATAGGCCGTCTTTCTAATTGTCCGGCGTCGTAGCGCGGACGATCATAGCGGCGGGTGCGATAGTGTGCAAGGTAGCGTTTTCTCGTCACTTCGGATCCTGTCCTCCCCACCCGTAAAGACCAACTGCTCCACGATGCCTGTGGAGCAGTTTTTTTGCTCTGGTGAAGTTCCCGAAACGGGATAAGTGGGAAACACCGGAATCAATCGGGAGGGAAGTCGATGGCAGGAAATTTACGCTTAAATGAGCGCATTTTTGAGACAATGCCTGGATCTACTGACTTGGTGTTGGAATCGCCGGGGTATACCCGCCGGTCATCACAACAGTGACATGTTCGGCAAACAGACGGGCTTCTTCCTGACTACGGTCAGTTAAGACGGTATAAGTGATCCCGTCAACCGTCCACTGCACCTTAATGGCGCTTTCATAGACGATGATTTGCGGGCGAATCTTCTCATCTAACTCGGTTAATCCGCCGCCACCGCCGCCCCCACCACCACCAATAACCTGCCCGATGCCACCCAGCGTGATCAGGCTCGGCTCCAGCAGGGTAACCGCCCCGGTCTCGAGGGTGGTCAGGCGGGCCTCATAACCAGCGATCTGGATCGGTGCGCCATTCAGGGCGGGGATGACCTCTGCTGCGCCAGCCGATATCATGAAGAAGTCACGATTGCCATAATAGCGATATTCTGTCACGGTTTGCCCATCAACCAGGGCTTCCAACATGTTGCTGCCGTAATAGACCTCATCGGCCAGAATATCCCGGATTTGACTGGATGTATCATCGAATACTGGCGGTGTACCCGACAATGTGCCATCGGCTAGCTGGGTTAGCATGTGCGTCCAGGCTTCGACGTGATCGAGCGGAAGATTGGACAGCACCTGATAACGTAAGCCGTTCATTTGCCAGGTGACACGGTATCCGGCCTGATAATCGAGCGTATCGGGGTAGAGGCGGTCGGCGCCGATTTCGCCATCACGGTACAGATTGTGGCTGCGGATGGGACGCTCCACGCCATCCTGAAGCCGTGTACCGGTCAGGATGGCTGTGCCGTTTTGCCCATCCTGTATCGTGCCGGAGAAGGCCCCGACCTCAAGTGGCTGACCCTCAGGCAGGGGGGAACCATCATCAGGCTGTTCGGTGACGATGAAAAAATACTCGTTCCGGTAGAAGCGCATCTCGGTGATTAACTGTCCGCCGTTTTCGACGGTCAGGGTGCTGTAGGCATAGGCCACATCGCCGGGCAGCGAGTAGAAAATGGCCGAGGCTTTCAACCCGTTCTCGTCCTCGGCAAGATCGGGGCCGCTTACCGTTGGGGGGGGAATAGGGGTGGGCGTGGGCGATGGTTGTGGCTCTTCCGTTAACGACGGGATACTTCCGGCACCGCCGGGGGTTTCAGAGGCATCTACTGTATCGGTGCCGGGTTGGGCGGCAGTTTGCACGCCGCCGCGATTTTGCAGCAGAACGATGGCGATCAGACCGAGCAGCAGGATCACAACGGCGACGTTTGCCAGGGTGGGTAACAGTAAGTTTTTGCGTTGCATCGATTCCTTCCTCGAATGGTCGTCCTTGATGACACCCGTGTGCGGTTGTTCGGTCATCTGACCGTTGGGCACGGTGCGATCTAGCTGCCGGTAGAGCCGCGTTCGCAGTCCTTCGCTGAAGAGTGGGGCAGGATGGATGCTGGCGCTGAGGTCTTGCAGCAGGGCATGAACGTCTCGTTCGTTGATCGTATGGTTGGTCATGCCACTCACTCCTGTTCGTTTAGTACGGTGCGATCTGCTTCCAGGGCGGCCCGTAACTTTTTGAGGGTGCGGTGCAGCTTCACGGCGACGTTGCTCTCAGTCAGGCCGGTCAGGTCGGCGATCTCACGGTTGGTGAAGCCGCCGCCATAGCGCAGTGCAATCAGGTCACGTTCTAGCTCCGGCAGCGTGTAAAGGTGGCGCATCAACGCGTGCTGCATCTCTCGTCGCCGAAAGGTCTGCTCTACAGACGGCGACTCGGTGGGAAGGTCGGGGAGCTCGTCCAGGGAGAGGGTGACCGGCTGGCGGACCTGGGACCGTCGGACGTGCCGGACCTCATTGCGGGCGATACCGAACATCCAGGCTTTGAAACTGCCGCGCGTCGGGTCGTAGCGGTCGAGGATGTGAAGGGCACGTTCGCAGACGGCAGCAGTCAGTTCTTCAGCCTGCATCTGGTCGCCGACTTGATACCAGATGTAACGGTACAGGGAGGGCATATCACACTCGTACCACGTTTTGAACACTTTTCGGATGTCATCGTTCGCTTGTTTCAATCTTGCGTTCCTTTACGTCAGGCAACGATCATTGCCGCACTTTATATCTGCCGTAGGCGGGAAAAGTATTACAGCGTTAGGCCAACCTGTCCGGTATCTGATTTTATGTTTGATCTCAACTGAGGGTACAACCAGACTATGAGCAGGCAGATTATCCTTCACCACAGGTTCGAATCCTATCCTTTTTGGGACATACTTTCTGTCCACTAAACTGATGCAAAGCCAGGTCCAGTGCCTGATCCAGATCGCACATTCCCCTTAGTTATGCCATAATGGAGCACAGGTTCATGGAGCCCGTACAGGGTGTATTCTTTGCGCCTGTATGATGGGGGGAATGATGAGACACAGCAAGATTACGCCACTGGTTATGATCCTGATGATAACCAGTGTTCTAATTGCCTGCATGGACAGTGAGATCAACACGACACCCCCCCCGACCAAAACCCCGCTGCCATCACCCACCACCCTACCACCGACTTCTACACCGACGCCTACCCCCGAGCCACTCTTCGGCCCACTGCCAGAAGGGGCACTGGCGCGTTTTGGAAAGGGAGTCTCTACCAGTGTGGCGCTCACACCGGATGGAAGGCTTCTCGCGGTAGGGACTACTCGGGGGGTGTATGTCTACCAGGCTGACACGCTGGAAGAAGTATGGAGCGTGGAAACCAATATAAAAGCCGTAGGCGCGCTCAAAGTGGTGGCCGATGGAACACAGCTTGTGGCCGGTCATTATGAGGGCATCGTGGTGGCTTGGGATGTAAAAACGGGTGAGCAGTTATACACGCTGGAAACGGATGCCAGATCTATCCATGACATCTCATCGGATGGCAAATACTTACTGGCGCGCACCGAGAGCGATGAATGGGAAGTGTGGGATATCGCCGCCGGTCAACCGATTCAACAACTGGCAGACGGCGTTACTTATAAGGATCAGGTTGCCTTTTCGCCGGACGGAAGTCGCATCGCCGGAAGCGTAGACGGTCAGCTTGTGGTCTGGGATACCACATCGTGGCAGGTTATCGACTATCCCGGTGTACAGGGAGATGTGGTTGACCTGGCCTGGTCATGGGATAACAGCAGGCTGGCGGTCATAGCTGATAGTGATAACGATAACCTTGCATTCGTCCTGACAGAAGCTGACAGCGTCAGCCTGAAGGGCGAAGCTCCATTCGAACGAAAACTACTGGGTTGGGCACCAGACAATTCGGTAGTGGTGACCTATCAGGAGGTAGAATCAATTCCACCACGCGGGGAGGTGATCTGGTGGGACCCAGGCACCGGCGAACCGGAGCAAACCCTGCTGTTGGAGGATTTCCCAACGTTTACAGAAATCGCTTATTCCCCAGACATTATCGCCGCAGCCAACGGGCTAAGCGGTTTGTTAATGGTCTATGATTGGACATCAGGCGAGGTTTTGCACCGGTCTAATGAACATGCCACTGGTGCCAGGGGTCTGGCCTTTAGCCCGGATGGAACCCAGCTGGCTTCTATACCAATGGTTGTGACCTTTCTAAGTGGTGGTGTAAGTGTCTGGGATGTGGGAACCGGGGCGCGTTTGCAGCGAATAGCAGAGGCGGATAAATTTTTTGCCTGGTCACCGGACGGTAGTATGCTGGCTACCGACAGCCAAGACGGTGTAAGTATCTGGGACGTGGAAACCGGGGCGCGTATACAGCGAATAGCAGAGGCGGATGATGTAACCTGGTCACCGGACGGTAGTATGCTGGCTGTCGCCAGCCAAGACGATACTTATGGTGCTGTTGTAATACTATGCAATCCGTTAGATGGTACAGTGATCCAGGTATTTACCCCTCAGTCAGATAGCTCGGTGTATGGGCTTACTCATGTAACCTGGTCGCCCGATGGAGCGCAGGTAGCAGCCGGTGCGGACTCGCGTAGCGAGACTTTTATCTGGGATGTTGAGACCGGCCAGCAGCTGTTTCAGATTGAAGGGCGCGGTGTGCATTTCTCGCCGGATGGTGTGTTTTTCGCTACCTTTCACCTTGACACTCCAGGGGGGCGAATCACCGTTTACGACCGCAGCACTGCTGACCTGGTGCTGACCATCGAGGGCTGGGGAATAGTCTGGTCGCCAGATGGGCGGCTTCTGGCTTCATCAAAGGGTGTGTGGGAGGTGGCGACCGGCCAGGAATTGTACCCATTATCCGGGCACACCGGCGGGATATCCAGTATCGCATTCTCGCCGGATGGCTCCTATCTTGCCACAGGCGGATGGGAAGACAAGCTGGTCATCATCTGGGATGCGCATACCGGCGAACGGCTGTGGACGTTTACAACGGGCCATGTATGGTATCTGACCAGCCTGGCCTGGTCACCGGATGGCTCTGTGCTGGCGTCTGGATCGGAAGATGGCACAATCATCCTGTGGGATATAACGGTGGTCGAACCGTAACACCTGAAAAGCGCATGTATATCTGCTTCTGTTCGAGGGGCAGTGATCCAGGCGATTGGGCAAAACAGAGAGCAAAGGCAGATAGTACCCGTCCTCCCCGCCCCTGAAGACCGACTACTCCACAAATATCGTGGAGTAGTTTTTTCATAATCTCAACTGAGGGTACAATCGGGCCATGAGCAGGCAGATTATCCTTCACCATAGGTTCGAATCCTATCCTTTTTGGGACATACTTTCTGTCCACTAAACTGATGCAAAGCCAGGTCCAGTGCCTGATCCAGATCGCACATTCCCCTTAGTTATGCCATAATGGAGCACAGGTTCATGGAGCCCGTACAGGGTGTATTCTTTGCGCCTGTATGATGGGGGGAATGATGAGACACAGCAAGATTACGCCACTGGTTATGATCCTGATGATAACCAGTGTTCTAATTGCCTGCATGGACAGTGAGATCAACACGACACCCCCCCCGACCAAAACCCCGCTGCCATCACCCACCACCCTACCACCGACTTCTACACCGACGCCTACCCCCGAGCCACTCTTCGGCCCACTGCCAGAAGGGGCACTGGCGCGTTTTGGAAAGGGAGTCTCTACCAGTGTGGCGCTCACACCGGATGGAAGGCTTCTCGCGGTAGGGACTACTCGGGGGGTGTATGTCTACCAGGTTGACACATTGGAAGAAGTATGGAGCGTGGAAACCAATCTAACAGCCACAGGCACGCTCAAAGTGGTGGCCGATGGAACACAGCTTGTGGCCGGCCATTATCGGGGCGTCGTGGTGGCGTGGGATGTCAAAACGGGTGAGCAGTTATACACGCTGGAAACGGATGCCAGAACTATCTTGGACATCTCGGCGGATGGCAGATACTTACTGGCGCTCACCGAGAGCGATGAATGGGAACTGTGGGACATCGCCGCCGGTCAACCGATCCAGCAGCTGGCAGACGGCGTTACTTATCAGGATCAGGTTATCTTTTCGCCGGACGGAAGTCGCATCGCCGGAAGTGTAGACGGGCAGCTTATGGTATGGGATACCACGTCGTGGCAGATTATCGACTATCCCGGCGTACAGGGAGATGTGGTTGACCTGGCCTGGTCATGGGATAACAGCAGGCTGGCAGTCATAGCTGAAACGAATAACGATAACTTTGCCTACGTCCTGACAGAAACTGACAGCGTCAGCCTGAAGGGTGAAGCTTCAATATCCGATAACCGGCGAGTACTGGGTTGGGCACAGGACAATTCGATCGTGGTGACCTATCAGAAGACAGTTGATCTTCCTCCACGCGGGGAGGTGATCTGGTGGAACCCAGGCACCGGCGAACCGGAGCACACCCTGCTGTTAGAGGATTTCCCCCCATGGTTTACAAAAACCGACTATTCCCCGGACATTATCGCCGCAGCCAACGGGCTAAGCGGTCTGTTAATGGTCTATGATTGGACATCAGGCGAGGTTTTGCACCGGTTTAATGAACATGCTACTGGTGCCGATGATCTGGCCTTTAGCCCGGATGGAACCCTGCTGGCTTCTGCACCAATGATTGTGGCCGGTCTAAGTGGTGGTGTCAGTGTCTGGGACGTGGAAACCGGGGCGCGTATACAGCGAATAGCGGAGGCGGATAATACTGTAGCCTGGTCGCCGGACGGTAGTATGCTGGCTGCCGCCAGTTATGGCGGTACTTATGGTGCTGCTGTAATACTATGGGAACCGTTAGATGGTACAGTGATCCAGGTATTTACCCCTCAGTCAGATAGATCGGTGAGTGGGTTTGATCATGTAACCTGGTCGCCCGATGGAGCGCAGGTGGCAGCCAGTTCGTTCTGGGGCGAGACTTTTATCTGGGATGTTGAGACCGGTCAGCAACTGCTTCAGATTGATGGGTACAATGTGCATTTCTCGCCGGATGGCGCGTTTATCGCTACCGGACACACTGAATCCGATCCAGGGCCGCGAATCATCATTCGCGATCGCAGCACTGCTGACCCGCTGCTGACCATCTTTGGGGGCAAGGAAATAGACTGGTCGCCAGATGGGCGGCTTCTGGCTTCATCAAAGGGTGTGTGGGAGGTGGCGACCGGCCAGGAATTGTACCCATTATCCGGGCACACCGGCGGGGTAACCAGTGTCGTATTCTCGCCGGATGGCTCCTATCTTGCCACCGGCGGATATGAAGACAAGCTGATCATCATCTGGGATGCGCATACCGGCGAACGGCTGTGGACGTTTGAAGGCCATGTATGGTATGTGACCAGCCTGGCCTGGTCACCGGATGGCTCTGTGCTGGCGTCTGGATCAGACGATGGCACCATCATCCTGTGGGATATAACGGTGGTCGAACCATAGCGCCTGTGGCAAAACAGAGAGCAAAGTCAGATAGTACCCGTCCTCCCCGCCTCTGAAGACCAACTACTCCACAAATATCGTGGAGTAGTTTTTTCATAATCTCAACTGGGGGTACAATCAGGCCATGAGCAGGCAAATTATCCTCGCGATCACCGGAGCTTCCGGCGCTGTCTACGGCATCCAGGCATTGGAAATCCTGCGATCATTGGGCCACAAAACACACCTTATCGTGAGCCACGCCGCGCGCCAGACCATCGAGCAAGAGACCGGTCGCACAGCAGACGAGATCGCTGCGATGGCTTCATTTACCTACGATCCCGCCGACATCGGCGCGCCGGTTGCCTCCGGCTCTTTCCCGGTTGACGGCATGTTGGTGGCCCCCTGCTCGATCAAAACGCTCTCCGCCGTTGCCAATTCATACACCGCCGACCTGATCTCCAGGGCCGCCGACGTATGCCTGAAAGAGGGCCGCCCCCTGGTGCTGATGGTGCGCGAATCGCCGTTACACATCGGGCACCTGCGGCTGATGACGCAGGCTGCCGAGGCAGGTGCAGTGATCTGCCCACCCATCCCGACGTTCTACGGGCACCCGCAAACCGTCGCCGATATCGTCAATGCCTCGGTGGGGCGGGCGCTGGCGCGGCTGGGCATCAGCAACGATGCATTTCCAAGATGGGGGGAGGGCTGAGTGTCTCTGCGTGACCACATTCAATCTCTGGAACAAAGCGGCAGGCTGGTCGTCATCCGCGAGCCGGTCTCCAAAACTTACGAGATCGCCGGTATCCTCAAGAAACTCGAACCGCGCCCGGTGCTGTTCGAGAACGTCAAGGAATCGCACTGGCGCGTCATTGGCAATCTGCTCTGCGGCAAGGGGCCGTTTGCCGATTACTTCGGCATCCAGCCCTCGCAGATCATCGCCACGCTCTCCACTGCCATCGATTCAGCCTCGCCACCGGCGGAATGGCAAGGCGATGTTGCCCCCTGCCAGGAGGTCGTGAACCTCGCCCCCGACCTTGACGAGCTGCCAATCCTCTATCACTGCGAGGGAGACGGCGGCAATTACATCAGTTCGGGGGTCTTTCTGGCCCGGCACCCGACGCACGGACAAAACGCCGACTTCCACCGCGCGATGCAGTTTTCAAAGATCGAGATGGCGATCCGTGTCGTAAAGGGCCGCCACTTTGATGCCTTCTTGCAGGATTGCAAAACGCTCGATGTGGCGGTGTGCGTCGGGCTGCCGCCCAATATCCTGGCGGCGGCAGCCACCTCGGTGGCAATCGGGTTTGATGAGCTAACCATCGCCAATGCACTGGAGCCGTTCGCCGTTGTCCCGGCCAGGACGGTCGACGTGCTCGTCCCGGCGGCGGCGGAATTCGTGTTGGAGGGGACTGTCTACCTCGATAGGCGGCATCCCGAAGGCCCATTCGTCGATTTGACCGAGACCCAGGATGTCATCCGGGAGGAACCTGTCTTTGTCGTCAAGGCGATCACCCACCGGCGCGATGCCATCTGGCACGCCTTGCTGCCCGGTGCGCTGGAGCACAAGCTGTTGATGGGCATGCCGCGCGAGCCAACCATCTTCCAGTCGGTGAGCCAGGTGGTAAACTGCCTCGACGTTCACGTTAATCCCGGTGGCTGTTCGTGGCTGCATGCCATCGTCCAGATCGAGAAGCAGGCTGAGGACGACGGTAAGAAGGCCATCGATGCAGCCTTCACCGGGCATCGCTCCTGCAAGCACGTCTTCGTCGTTGACGGCGACATTGACATCTACGATCCGCTGGCGGTCGAGTGGGCGATGGCGACCCGCTTCCAGGGTGATGAAGACCTGGTGATCAAGCCACGCGAGCGTGGTTCGTCGCTTGACCCCTCCGGCGAGCCGGGCACGCATAACACCTGCCGGGTGGGCTTCGACCTGACCAAGCCGCTGGAGGCCAAAGGTAAGAATTTTGAGAAGGCACCCTTCCCTGAGGTGGATTTGAGTCAGTACGGCCTGGCTGATTAACTGAAGCCCGTTGAGCAAAGCTTCTTTTCTATGTATCTGACGCACGAAGAACAATCGATGCTGGCCGGTGAGCAGGGCAAAGCAGCCCAGAAGGCCATGCAAATCCTGGAAACGCTGGGCCGGATTTACGGTGCGGAGCGGATGCTGCCGGTCAGTTCGGTACAGATCGCCGGGGTGAGCTACGACAACCTGGGTGATGCCGGATTGGAATGGTTGGCGGAGATGGCCGATGGCGGAGGCCGGACACGTGTGCTGACCACGCTGAACCCTGCCGGGATGGATATCGAGAACTGGCAGCAGTTGGGCATTCCGCCCGAATTCGCCGAAAAGCAGCAGAGAGTCATTGACGCCTTTGCCCGCATGGGCGTGATCACCACCTGCACCTGCACACCCTATCTGGCCGGGAACGAGCCAGCCCTGGGTGATACCATCGCCTGGGCGGAGAGCAGCGCCGTATGTTACGCCAATTCGGTGATCGGGGCGCGAACCAATCGGGAAGGTGGGCCAAGCGCCCTGGCGGCTGCGCTTACCGGGCGCACGCCGGAATATGGCATGCACCTGCCGGAGAACCGCCGACCGGGTGTAACGGTCGAAGTGCGGGCGCGGCTGTCCGGTACGGCGGATTTCGGCGCGCTGGGCAAGGCTATCGGTGAGCGGCTGGAGGCGCTTGGCCGGAGGGCTGTCCCCCTCATTACCGGCGTCGATTCCGCATCGCTGGAACAGCTCAAATCGTTCTGCGCCAGCATCGCCACCTACGGCGGCCTGGCGCTGTTCCACATGCAGGGCATCACACCGGAAGCAGACGGATATACGCCCCCCGGCGAGCGCTTCACGATCTCCGGCGACGACCTGGAAACGACCCGCCGATCTTTATGCGATGCCTCTCCTGATGAAGTCGATTTCGTCTCGTTGGGGTGCCCGCATCTCTCCATTGACGAGGTCGCACGCATTGCCGAACTGCTGCAAGACAAGACGGTCACGAAGGAATTCTGGATTACCACTTCGCGCCCGGTCAAAGCCGCCGCCGACCGGCTGGGCTACACGGCGATCATCGAGGCCAGTGGGGCGAAGTTTGCGGTTGATACCTGCTGCGTGGTGGCTCCGATCCGTGGCCGGTTCCGGGCCATGTCGACCGACAGCGCCAAGGCGTGCTATTATGCCTACAGCAAGAACAAATTCAAGACGCGCCTGCTGGACTTCGACCGGGTGGTGAAAGAGGCTATCGCCCCGAGAGTGCGGTGATACGATGAAAAAGACCGAAGAGCAACAATTCCCGATAGTTTTCCAGGGACGCCCGATCTGCGCCGGAACTGCCGAGGGCAAGGCACTGGTTACGACGATGGGCATCTCCTTCTTCGGCGGCGTGGATCCCGATTCCGGGGTGGTTGTGGAAAAGGGCCACGAGCTTGAGGGCCAGACGGTAGCGGGGAAAATCCTCGTCTTTCCCACCGGCAAAGGCTCGACCGTCGGCTCTTACACCATTTATCGATTGAGCAAAGCTGGCAAAGCCCCCCTCGCCATCCTGAACGCCGAGTGTGAGCCGATCACCGCCGTGGGCTGCATCATCGCCGAGATACCCTGCATCGATCAGATCCCCATCGAGCAAATAGCCACCGGCGATCACCTGCGGCTCGACGGCACAAGTGGACAGGTGGAAATGCCACTTTAGAACCGGAAACCCTGAACGAAAAGTGGACGGTTCGAAGCAGGTTCTTAATCGCCCGCCTCCGACGACCGGTCGCTCGTTTGACTCACCTGAGTCAACCGGGCGATTCTTGTTGTGGCTGACGGCTCATCCGTCCCCCCGTGCATAGAGCGCGCCGGTCTCCGGTTTCATCTCGGCGATTTCCCCCCCAGAATTAGGGTATTCATCCAGGCAGGAGAATAATACAATGGAGCAGGTAACCAATTTGAGGAAGCGTCATTCACCAGAACGGGAGATAGCAGCATATGGATAAATCCGGTATCGAAACCGCAAATTCCGATTGGAATGATCTCTACAAAGTCGGCGGCGTGGCCGCCCTGATCGCGGTCGCGCTGATGCCAATCTCGATCATCGCCTATTTCGTCTGGCCGGTGTACCCCGACGACATCTTCACCGTGATTCAGACCAACAGGCTGGCCGGGATCATGAGCCTTGATTTCCTGTACCTGGTTAACAGCCTTTTTGCCATCCCGGTTTTTCTCGCCCTCTACGTTACGCTCAAACGCGCCAATGCATCTTTCTCGGCCATCGCGCTGGCGCTTGGCTTCATTGGGCTGGTATCTCTTATCCCGGCCAGACCGATCTTCGAGATGTTTGCCCTCAGCGACCAATACGCGGCTGCGACGACCGACGCGCAGAAAGCTTTGTTCATGGCAGCAGGCGAGGCGACGCTGGCACGCTTTCGTGGCACCGCCTACAACGTGCACTACATCCTCGGCTCTGCGTCCCTGTTGATCAGCTCGCTTATCATGCTGCGCAGCGATATCTTCAGCAAAACAACCGCCTATGTGGGCATCGTGAGCAATGTGGTTGTGTTTGGACTTTACGTGCCGGTGATAGGTGCCTACCTCTCAATGTTATCGGTCGTGGGCTACTTCATATGGTACATCCTGATCGCCCGCAGCCTCTTCCGGCTGGCCGCAACTCAGGAATGACATTCGCGTAATCTTATGAGAAAGCACTGTGTATTTTCAAAAAGGAGCAAACCTGTGAAGAAGGTGTTTTTATTGATCGTCCTGTTGTGCATCCTCTTGCTGTCGTTTACTGCGTGTGCGGCAGGCCCGAACGAAATGCAAAACTCTGAAAACGCGGACGGGGACGTAGCAGGATTTTGGCGTGGACTGTGGCACGGCGTCATTGCGCCCATCACCTTCATCGTGTCCCTGTTCAACGATAACGTCAGCATGTACGAAGTGCACAACAGCGGGGGATGGTACGATTTCGGATTCATCCTCGGCGTGTGCATCATCTTCGGCGGGGGCGGCGGAGGTACGGGCAGAAGGACCTGTTCGCGCAAAGCTGAGTAGTACGGCAGCCTGCCCAACAACCACTCAAACCGGTCTGCCGCCGCTTCGTGCAGCGGGCGGGTGTTACCCCTGGCGCAAGCCGCAGTAAGAGAGCGCGCTTGCGCCAACCCGATATGGGTTGCAAGTGATGGGCATTCATAGAATGGCATCCAAAGGAAGGTAAGGAGCAGAGGTGACGAATCAAACCACCGGTGCCGAAGCCACAGACGCCGCCTGGAAGAGTCTGTGCAAGGTAGGCGGAGTGGCCGCCCTGATTCAGGTGGCGTGTGGTCTGATCACCATGATCGTCTTCCTCACCCTGGGTGGCGAACCCGGCACCGCAGACGAATACTTCACGCTGTTGCAGAATGACAGGCTCGTCGGACTCCTGCGAATGGATTTCCCATCCATGATCAGCGTGACGCTCTATTATCTGCTGTTCTTCGGCCTCTACGCCGCCCTCAGGCGAGTCAACGGCGCTCACGCCGCCCTGGCTGCGGCCCTCGGTTTCGTAGGAGCAACTCTCTGGCTGGCATCGCATTCGGCTTTCTCCATGCTTGCCCTCAGCGACCGGTACGCGGCTGCGGTAACAGATGCTCAGCGATCCCAGATCCTGGCCGCCGGGCAGGCGGTGATTGCCTCAGATATGTGGCACAGCACAGGTGCCGCTGTGGGAGGCATTCTGCTGCAAAGTGCCGCTGTGGTGATCTCGGTCATCATGCTGCGCAGCGATGTCTTCAGCAAAACAACCGCTTATGCGGGGATTGGGGCGAATGGCCTCGATTTAGTCCGCATCCTTATCAACATCTTCGCAGTTGGGAATCCTGCCGACATCCTCATGGTTGTCGCTGGCCCGCTTTACCCGTTGTGGTTCATCCTGCTTGGTCTGAGACTCTTCCGGCTGGGGCGTTTAGATAAACAGACGCTCCCCCAACCATCGCAGTCAGAAGCGTCCGAGTAAGCGTTGCGCTGAAGGAAGACAGGCATGTCGGCGAATTCAAGCCCGCAAATGATGAGCCAGAGTGAGGATGTCGAAACAGTGGATTCAAACGAGAAGAGCCTCTACAAAATCGGCGGGGTGGCTGCCCTGATCATACCGGGGATGTACCTCATTGCGGCGATTATCAACATGTTCGGCTATCGCGCCGCCCCGTTTCCCGTCACCGTGATCGAGTGGTTCACTCTGTTTCAGAACGATCCGCTCACCGGGCTTTTCTACCTTGGTTTCGCCGATGTCATTATCGTGCTTGTGTCTGGCCCACTGTTTTTAGCCCTCTACGCTGCTCTCAAGCGAGCCGACAAAACCTGGGCGTTGATCGCTGCGACCTTCGCCTTCGTCGGGATGGCCGTTTACCTGGCAACCAACACTGCCTTTTCTATGCTTTACCTCAGTCACCGGTATGCGGCTGCGACCACCATCGAGGACAAGGAGTTGATCCTAGCCGCCGGGCAGGCGATCCTGGCTGTGGTCCCAGGGACTGGCGGCCGGTACACAGGGCTGCCCCTGGTGTGGGTTGCCGGTCTGATCGCCTCCGCCGTCATGCTGCGCAGCGAGAACTTCAACAAGGTAACGACCTATGCGGGGATTCTGGCATTTCCACTCTTGCTGGCCAGCATTCCATTTGTTCACTACACCAGCACCGAGCCGATAACAGCCGTCGAGTCGGTGATAGTCTTCGTGTCGTATTTAGGCGGCGGCGTGCTTTCGCTGGTGTGGTACGTCCTGGTTGGTCTGAGACTCTTCCGGCTGGGGCGTTTAGATAAACAGACGCTCCCCCAACAACCGTAGTCAGAAGCGTCCGAGTAGATGTTACACCAAAGGGAGACAGGCATGTCGGCGAATTCAAGCCCGGAAACGATGGGGCAGGCTGCGGATGTTGAACCCGCAGGCATAAAGGCCCTGAAAAATGCCAGCGCCGCGAGAGCGTTCGCCTCAACGTCGGGCATTCTTGTTGGAGTGGCCGGTATGGAGCACGGGCTTTTTGAGATTCTTCAGGGCAATGTGAGACCGGGCGGCCTGGTGATCGAGGCCATTGGCCCAGCGCAGAGGTTATGGGAGCAGGGAACTGAACCCGCTTTCACAGTTATTCCCAACATGTTAATCACGGGCATCCTGGCAATGGCCGTCGGCCTCCTGGTCGCCATATGGGCAGGAGCGTTCATTGACAGGAAATACGGCCCCCTGGTCATGATGCTTCTTTCAATCGCACTTTTCCTGGTCGGAGGGGGTTTTGCGCCGCTGGTCCTGGCAATATTACCCGTTGCAGCCGCAACCGGGATAGACAGGCCGTTAACGTGGTGGCGCAGGCATTTCCCTCCTAAGCTGCGGGGTTTCCTTGCCGGGTTATGGGCGTGGCCTCTCATCGTCTTCGCGTTACTATGCCTGTTTGCCATTGAACTCGCGATCTTCGGGTATCCTTTGCTGTGGTTCTTCAGTGCAGACCGTACTGTTAACCTTTTGAGCAGTCTTGGTAACGTCACGTTTTTCATCCTTGGGCCTGTTGCCGTCCTTACCGCACTTGCATACGATATCCAGAAGCAGCCCGATCCGCTTCAAGCACCTTCGATGTGAAAGAGAGGGTAGATTAGAATGGACAAGCCAGGCATCGAAACCGCCGATTCTCGCTGGAAAAGCCTTTACACAGCAGGAGGAGCGGCTCCCCTGATTATGTTAGCTTTCTACCTGACCGAGGTAGTGGTCATGATCTTCGCCCTCGAGCCGTATCCTTCCACCCCATACGATTGGCTCTCGCTGTTTCAGCGCAATAAAATACTTGGACTCTTGTACCTGAACGCGCTGGATATACTTTCTATCGCTCTTTTGGGCCTGATGTTTCTCGCCCTCTATGTGGCCCTCAGGCAAGTTAACGAGTCTTACATGGCAATCGCTGCGTTTTTTGCCTTCATCGGAATACCGGTCTTTATCGTGCCGCGCGTGGCCTCGCTCTCCGTGCTTCCTCTCAGCGAGCAGTACGCGGCAGCGATAACGGATGCACAGCGCTCTCAAATCCTGGCCGCCGGGCAGGCGGTGAGCGCTCAGGTTCAGGCGACGCCTCAAACGGCCGGGTTTTTCTTCATGACGGTTGCCGTTCTGATCATCTCGGTTGTCATGCTGCGGAGCGCGATATTCAACGACGCGACCGCTTACGTGGGCATCCTGGCGAGTGTGTTCACATTTGCCCTCGACATCAGCACGGTCATCGCGCCGTCTCAATATGACGTTCTCATGGGTGTTGTTATGTTGCTTTGGGTTGCGTGGTACATCTCGATTAGCCGGAGGCTCCTCCGGCTAGGGCGGGGCGTCTCACGAGAAGAGGCCAATCGGGGTTGAACGGTCGGCCCCCGAACAAACTCACATAAAACAGAAAGGACGATGAAATGGACGCTAAAGTTTTGGTAGCCTACGGCACCAAGTACGGTGCGACGGTGGGGATTGCCGAGAAGATCGGCGAGGTGCTCAGTCAGGCGGGTTTCCAGACCGACGTGCTGCCTGCGGACAAGGTCGGCGACATCACCCCATATAAGGCGGTTGTGCTGGGCAGCGCGGTCTACATAGGCAGATGGCGCAAAGACGCGGTGAAGTTCCTGCAAGCCAACGAGAAGGCACTGGCCGAGCGCCCCGTGTGGCTCTTTTCCAGCGGGCCTACGGAAGAAGGCGACCCGGTGGAATTGCTGGAGGGCTGGCGCTTCCCTGAGGCGCAGCAGCCCATCGCCGACCGCATCCAACCCCGCGACATCGCCGTCTTTCACGGGGCACTGTACCTGGAGAATCTGAACCCGCTCTACAGGTGGATGATCAAGAACGTAGACGCATCTATGGGTGACTTCCGTGATTGGGATGCCATCGCTGCCTGGGCCACGTCTATCGCCGACGCGTTGAAGGCAGCGGGGTAGTAATAGGTGCCCTGTATAAAGCGTGTTTGCCGGATTGACCGGAGCTTACCCCAACAGTCATGAGGAGATAGATGTGCCTTTATCGGTTCTCGTAGCCTATGCAACCCGTTTTGGTTCAACGCAGGAAGTCGCCGAGGCAGTAGCAGCGACACTGCGCTGCTGCGGCAAACTGTAAAGGAGAACTAAACGCATGGATCAGGCTCGTATCGAAACCGGGGATTCAAGCTGGAGAAGTCTTTACAAAGTCGGCGCGACTGCCGCTCTGATTTCCGTCCTGATCGGGCTGCTGGACATCTTCATATCTTTCCTGCCAAGCGGACTTGACGCGTCGGGCACGCTGACCGCGATCGATTGGTTCAGGTTGTTTCAGGATAACTGGTTCCTTGGGCTTCGCAATCTGGGCCTCTTCAATGTTATTTCCACGCTCCTGGCCGTCCCGACATTTCTGGCTCTGTATGCCGTTCACCGGCGAGTCAATCCGGCATATGCGGCACTGGCGGTGGCCCTGATATGCATTGGTGCGGCTGTCTACACCGCCAATAACGGAAGTCTGTCTATGCTCGCGCTGAGCAATCAATACGCGGATGCAAGCGAGCCGGAGCAAACCCTCTTGGTTGCAGCCGGGCAGGCGGTGCTCGCCGAAGCCGAGGACTTCACGCCGGGCACCTTCGTGGCTTTTCTGATCCCGTCTGCTGCTGCCATCACGATGGCTGCCGTTCTGCTTCGGGGCCGGATCTTCAGCCGGTGGACAGCCTGGGCCGGAATTCTAGGGGGTACGTTCTTGTTACTCTTTACGATCAGCGCGACCTTCATGCCGTCCACCTTTAACGTGGTGATGATTCTTGCCATGCTCGGCGGCCTTTTGAGCATGGCTTACAACATCATGGTCGCCCGCAGGCTCTTCCAACTGGCGGCAGAGATGCCCTCAGAATGAGCGTTACCAGGAGATAAGCACAGCCATGAGAAGCGCAACCAGAGCGGTGACTTCAGTGCTCGGCGTTTTTGCCGGACTGGCCAGCATAGAGCACGGTTACTTTGAAACACGACGAGGGAACGTCAGGCCGGACGGCCTCATGATCGCTTCCATGGGCCCGCCCTGTCAGCCGGAAGAGGTGTGGTACGCCTGCGAACCCGCCATGACGATCCTCCCCAGCTTTCTCATAACCGGCATCCTGGCGATCATCATCGGCCTCGTCGTCGTGGCCTGGGCGGCGGGGTTTGTCCAGAGGAAGCGCGGCGGTCTGGTTCTGATCCTGCTGTCAATCGTGATGCTTCTTTTTGGGGGAGGCATCTTCCCCCCGCTGATCGGGATCGTCGGTGGGGTGGCCGGGACCCGGATCAATGTGCCGCTGACCGGACGGCGAGCGAAGCGCCCCGGCGGCTTTTCGCGCATCCTGGCGGCCCTGTGGCCGTGGCCGCTCGTTATCTTCGGGTCATGGCTCGTCGGGCAGTGGATCGTCGGGTACTTCTTCAATGAGTTTTTGCTGGAATCCGGCTTCGCTGTCCCGCTTGGTATCGTTGGGCTGATTCTGCTGTCCGTCTTCTCCGCGTCTGCGCACGACATCCAAAGTAAGACCGATACACATCAGGCAGATTCGGCGGGCGGGTAGTAAAAGGAGGAGCGCCGCCGTGAAAACGTCCCACATCGGATCCCCATCCGCCCGTCTGCCGGTCACGCGTGACCTCACGCTCGCGTATGTGCTCTCGCTCGTCGTTGCCCTCGTCATGGCCGTCGCGTCCGTCGTTGGTCTCCTGTACCAGACTCTCATCTATCCGGCGGACGAAGGGCTGTCGTTCTTCGTCCAGGACGCGGTCAATCTCGTCGTCGGGCTGCCCATCCTGCTCGGCTCGATGTGGCTGGCACGACGCGGCAGGCTCATCGGCCTGCTCTGCTGGCCGGGTGCGCTCTTCTACGTGCTGTACGGCTACGTCCCTTACCTCATCGGCCTGCCGTTCAACGTGCTGTTTTTGCCGTACCTCCTCCTCGTCTCGCTGAGCGCGTGCACGATCATCGGCATCGTCGCGAGCATCGACGGCGATGCGGTGCGCGAACGGCTCACCGGCGTCGTACCGGCGAGAACGACCGGGGGCATCCTGGCCGGTCTTGCCACCTTTGTCATCGTGCGGCAAACAGCCCTCATCGTCGCCGCGCTCGTCGACCACACGCCGGTCGCTCTACTGGAATGCGCGGTCTGGATCGACGACCTCACGGTGGGGTGCCCGGCTCTGCTCGTCTGCGGGGTTCAACTGTGGCGGCGCAGGCCGCTGGGGTACGTGGGCGGCGCGGGGCTGCTCCTCCAGTACGGCATATTGGCCGTCGGAGTCATCCCCATCATGGTGGCCCAGGCACGCGCCGCCGCTTCGCCGCTCGACGTGGGTGGCGTTGTCGTGCTCCTCGTCATGGCCGCGCTCTGCTTCGTGCCCTTCGCGTTCTTTGTGCGCGGTGCGGCATCAGATCGCGGTTCGCCGCCCGCGTAGAGTGACCGGCTCAAAGCCGGGCAGGGGTTGCGACGATCTACCTCATCTCGAAAGAACAAGAGCCACACGGAACCAATCGATACATAAGGGCATATCCGTTGTATAATAGGGATTGTAACTTGCTGGCCGGTATGAAAGGGGTGGGAAGACGACTCACCAGTCAACACTGAGTTCGGTCATCACGAACATGCTGGTTATGCCATTCCTGGCTGGCTGTGGCGCTCCCCTGATCGCGCCTGAGCCGCAGGTTCCGACAGCTCCTTCTCCACAGGTTCCATCAGCGACAGCCGACGCATCCGCGTTACCAACTTCCATCCTCACACCAACCCCGCAAGAGATCACCATCGTCCTAACTGACACCGCTGGCAGCGGACCCCGCGACTGTGCCAGGCGCTGCTGGCCGAAAGCACCTACTGCCTACTGACCAGTCAAGTCCGGTAATGAGAGCGTAAGACCTTGAGGGGGGAGAACAATGTCCCAAAAGATATCTCGACGGAGGTTCCTTGAGCTAGCCGGAGTATCGATTAGCGCAGGGCTGATGGCAACCCGGTGCCGCAACCCGGTAACCGATCTCCCGACACCCAATCCAACCGCCACTCAGATGCCTTCAGCAACGCCACTGCCAACGCCAACCCCAACGTCAACCCAAAGGCCAGCGGCGGCTGCCCCATCCAATTATCCCGATGGTCCCGATGAGAGAGTTTTCTCTCCTTGCATGGACCTGGAGGGTGAACGGTACGAAGTGCAGGTGCCGGATACCCTGGATCTCCAGGAGCGAGCCGAGTTAGCCATTAACGCGCTGACCCGTTGTACCAACCCGGCAGCGGATTACGATGTCTACTTCTACGGAGACATGCAACGTAACCCGCCTGTGATGTATAGACAGATGCACTTCTTTGGCAAGTTCGACGAATCGCTGGCAATGATGCGAATCATGACCGGGAGCGACTTCAACCGGCAGGTCGATCAAAGATGGCGCGAGACATTCCTCCATTGGCTCGTATATGAGGAACCAACAGTATTGCTTAAAGGGCCGGACATGGGTAGAGAGTTCGCGTGGCTCTCTCTGATCTACCACATAGAACAGGATCCCTGCTTAAGACTGATCGGTGAGCAGGCGGTGGATCGACTGATGGAGGCCGCAGTCTGGGAAGATGGGTATTGCTACTTACCGGGTGAAGGGGGCCTCATGCCCACCGGGTGGGAAGCCACCTATGAGGGATGGACACTCCAGGGCGTAACCCAGTTTTACCTGGCGACCGGGTATTCGCCAGCCGGAACACTGGCGAAAGGTCTGGCCTATTACCTGAAGGACCAGGCTAAGGTGTTCGATGATGAAGGCCGATTTCTGGCCCGCCACCCATCAGACATGGGTCCGGCCCTGCACTTCCATCATAATGGCAATGCCCTGGTAGGCATCTCAGAATATGCCGCAGCAGTGGGAGATTCGGCGTTGGCTGCTTTCGTACAGAAAGGTTACGAGTATGCCAGCTCGACCGGCACGCCGCTGGTCGGGTATTTCCCGGAGTACATTGATGATTGGCCCGATGACCGCCCGATTCTCGACTGCGAGACGTGCTGCACCGCCGATATGGTCTTGCTGGCTCTGACACTGACCGAAGCCGGACAGGGCGACTACTGGGATGATGCCGACCGATATGTGCGCAACCAGTTAGTAGAAAATCAAATGCAGGAAGGTGGCTGGATCGACCAGTTCGCGGCGACACAGATGTCTATGCCGGTCGGGGAAGACGAGACTGGGGATCGTGTATCTGAGAGAGCAGTTGGAAGCTTCTCCGGTTGGGCAACTGCCAACGATTATCTTCCCGCACCCTGGCAGCCTTTTGTTTCCGCATGCTGCACCGGGAACGGCACGCGCGCCATGTATTATGTATGGAAGAAGATGGTCGCATTCAGGAATGGGACGCTGGTCATTAACCTTCTGATGAATCGCGCTTCCTCCTGGGCAGATGTGGATAGCTATATCCCTTATGAAGGCCGGGTGGATGTAATGGTGAAGCAGACCTGTGGCCTGGAACTACGTATTCCGGAATGGGTTCAGCCCGCAGAAGTGTCCTGCACAGTGGATGGGCAGCCTGTTATACCTTCCTTCCAGGGCCGCTACATGAAGATAAGCCAGGTACAGAACGGGAGCAAGGTCTCGGCGACCTTTCCCATTTCTGTGCGTGATGTAGAAGAGACCATTGGAGGTATTCCCTACACGCTCATAATCAAGGGCAACGATGTCGTTTCTATTGATCCACCTGGAACATTTCATCCCTTTTATCAGCGAGCGCACTATCGGAGTAATCAGGCACGCTGGAAGACAATGGAGCGTTTTGTGATCGACGACCTGAGTCACTGTTAATTCCTGCCTGGCTCAAGCAGTCGCTGGTAATGTCCCTATAGTCCTGTAAAAAGTGGGCGGCGTGAGTACACTTGGTGGAACTTGAGACCCACATGGCCCTCAAGGGGCAAAGGAGCGACTCACGCCATAAAAAGGATGGCGGATAGGCAACCCGGCTGTTTTCTGAACGATACCTTCTCCAACTCAGGAAGCTTCAAGGCGTGGTATGCCCGGTGGATCGTCGAACAGAGCGAGGTAAAGGCTACTTTTGGCGCGTGAGACGAACGCCAGCAATTAGCAGGGTGATGGTGCCCATCAGCACAATCACCAGACCCGGCAAGAGATTGTAGGCGTCTGTCGTCCCCCTGTACCTCGGCCACTCCTTGATGAACACACTTATGTGATAGAGAGGCAGCAAAACAAGCACAATCGAGAGTGGTAATACGAACCTGCTCGGCTCATCTATAAAAGCCGGTGCCTTAAACACAAGAAGAAGCAGAATTGCACAAAGGAGGATTATCAGCACCCCGCCGTTATCTATAACGGTAAGGAAGCGCTGCGGCACAGGATCAATTGCGGTTGAGCGCCGAATCACGATGCCGGGCGTTGTGTAGTAAACGACATCACCACTTCCAACCCAGGGAAGAAAGCACCCAACAATAGTTGCGAATGCACCCAGCAGGAACAGTACTGACGGGCGCGTCATTCTATTGAATGTTTGAGGCATAATAGTCACCCTCCCCAGCACCATATAATCATTGTGGCTTCTCCACCCCACCGCAAGCAGCAGCTACTGCCCGGCCCCCCGCCACTCGAACACGTCCCCAAGCGTGTAAGGCAGGTCGTGGTGTGCTATCAGCGAGAGCCACATCTCAGGGTGCGGCTCGGCGACAGGGTGTCTGGTTTTCAGAAGCCGGTAAGCGTCCGGCAGCGGCACGCCCGTCGAAACCAGGTAGGAAAGGACCACCGTCGCCGAGCGGCTGATCCCCGCGCCGCATACTACCAGCACCGTTCTTCCCGCCTCGATTTCTTCGGCAATGAACCGGTCAAACGCCGCCAACCGGTCACTATCTACGAACACGCCATCCTCGAACGGCGCATCCAACAGGTTGAAACCGGCTGGCCAGTCGGGCGGCGATTCAAACAGCTTAGCCACGCTGGTTATTCCCTGCCGGTGCAGCCAGTCGGGGTCATACGCCAGCCGGGCTTTGCCTATGAAGAGCTGATCGGTGACCTGGTCTAACATCACGCGCTGCTCCAGTCACATGACCTGCCCACAGCAGATAGAGGGAGAACGTCGAACGACACGGTTACATAGTATCACAAAAGGCTGCTGGCGCACGCCAGCCGGGTCAGGGAGCGGGCTTCCCCCGCTTTGCGAAAATGAGTATACTGGCGAAGGCCCATTGAGTTGTGCGGCTGAACGTCAGGTGAGTTGTCAGGGAGTTTCTTATGGGGATGTGGAACAATTCTACGTTTCGGCGTCTGGTGCCCGCTCGTCGCTTCCCTTCAATACCTCTCACCATCTTGATAGCCATCGGCCTCAGCGTCATTGCGGCAGTGTATGCCAGATATACTGCTCGCACCCACTTTGATGCCCTCTCTCTTGATTTCTATCTCGTTGATCACCTGGTGCTCCTGGGGATAATGGCGCTTGCCGGGCTGGCCGCCGTGATTCTGGTCGCGCGCGACCTGCGCGGCAGCGACACGCCTTCTGACGGCGCGAACGGTCTGATCAAACGGGAGCGCGTTTGGGGATATGTCGTGGGTGCTCTCTACCGTCTCCGGGTGCTGTTTGCGTTCATCGTCGCGGTTTCGGTGGCAGGTATAGTCTTCAATCACGAGGCCCTGAGATACTTCGCGACCGAACGCTGCCTGATCCCCGCTTATCTATCCGAGGCAGAAAATAGGGCATACGAAGTTGTCGGCGAATACGACTGGGAATATCGCGGGGACGATGATTTGAGCGCGATTGTCGCACACATGAACAGCCAGGGCCTGCAGTGCGTCGAACCCTCAGACCCGCGCCTCGTGCGTTGGGTTTTATCCGACTTCCTGACCCACGCCGGTTTATGGGGTATGGCCCTGCTGGGTGTGATCGCAGGTGTGTGGCTGGCAGTCGTCCGCCGGTGGTCGGTAGCACCGCTGGTGTTCGTGCTTCTATTCCCCTGTGGGGTGCTTGGTGTGATTCTCCTGACATTGCTGGGCCCGGTTATATCTCCCTGTGGGGGGCCGATGATCACTACCACTTACCCTCCATATGCAATGCCGGTTGGTATGCGATCTTGTGATATCGTGTGGGCCTGGTTACCCAATCGTTTCACCAACGGGTATGCCGTCTCCATCCCACTGGCGTTGGGGGCGCTCTTCGTTCTGTCACGCAAGGGCACCACATCCACATCTTGATCGGTTCACATTCAGGAATATGGGACGGGGTAGATCGGGGGCGCACCAACACATGCGCCCTTTGTGCGTGCATCAATAAATCAGTGTAATCAGTGTAATCAGTGTAATTCGTGGACTCTCCGCCCCGCCGCCGACAACGCTCAGTCCCCGGCGGCCAGGCTCAGCACCAGCGGCTCGATGTGCTTGGCGAAGATCTGCCGCCAGCTATAGGTTTGCAGCACCCGCTGGCGCATGGTGTAGGTCTCGTCGCGGGCCAGCACCTCGCGGATGCGCCCGGCAATCGAGTCGGGCGGCTCGTCCAGGCTGAAGAAGTTGGCGATGTCCCCCGCCGATTCGCGGAAGGGCGGGATGTCGGAGCAGAAGACGGGCAGCCGCGCCAGCCCGGCCTCCAGCACCGGGATGCCGAAGCCCTCCTGCTTGCTGGGGAAAAGCAGCGCGTCGCAGACCTGGTACAGGTCGCCGATCATCTCGTCCGGCACGTGGAACGGCTCGTCGGGGCTCGTCCCCTGCTGGTAGAGGAAGATCGCCTCGTCGACCACGTCCAGGTCAGCGCGCAGCTCAAGCAACTGCTCCAGGTAGGATACTTTGCGCGGGTCGTGCGGGTCGGGCGGGCCGGTGACGATCAGGCGTGCGTCCGCACCCTGGCGCTTGAGTGCGGCGATGACCTCGATGCCCAGCTCGATGTTCTTCAGCTCGGTGATGCGCGCCGGGAGCAGCAGGCGCATGTCGGCGTCGAACAGGCCCAGGCGCTCGACCACCCGGCGCGTGGCGGGTGCCAGGCGAAAGAAGCTGGTCGGGCCGACGCCGGGCGTGATCACGCGGATGCGGTCGGGCGGCAGGTTGAGCAGAGATGCCAGTTCGTCGCGCCGGTCGTCGGACACGGTGACATAGGTCAGGTGCGGCGACGGCGTGCGCAGCAGACCCCAGGGATAGCCCTCGTGGACCTTTGCGCGGTGCAGGGGGTCGGTCCACGAGAAGTCGTGGTTCCAGGCGACGAAGCGCGTGGGGAAGCCTTCGTCGATGAGCTGGTAGATGGTAGCCGTCAGTGGCAGGTTGAAGTGCAGGCTGAGCACGTTGTGAACCAGGCACACCGGGATGTCCGCCAGCGCGTCCCGCAGCGCCGCGTGCAGCCGCGCCTGCAGCCCGTCGAACTGCTCGGATGGGCAGTGTCCCTCCTCAAGCTGCTCGCTGATGGCGACCACCTCCGGATGCTGCGAGTCAAGCTCCGGCACCAGCGTCAGCCTCACGCCGGGATTCCAGCTTTCGCCGCGCCCGGCGATGACCGTCACCGGGTAGCCGTTCCGTGCCAGCAGGCGTCCATGGTGCAGGATGGTGACTTCGACGCCCCCGACGCCCGGCGGCGCGGCGTAATGCAGTATTGCCACGTGAGGTTTGCTACTCATCTTCTTCCTCCGGCGGGCCGCACCCCGTGTTCCCCCGGCTGGCCTGGATCGCCAGGTCGATCAGGATGGCCGCCGACCAGCCGAAAACCGGGGCCGCCTTGGGGGGCGGCTGGCTGGTTTCCGGGTGGTAGTACTCGTAGATGTCGTCCTGAGACATCAGCAGGGCGAGCGTGCGGTCGCGAAGCTCGCAGGCCAGCGCCCGGTACCCGGTGCGCATCAGCCCCTCGATGAACAGATAGTTGATATTGACCCACGTCGGCCCGCGCCACATGGTCTGTGGGTCGTAGTGCGGGTCGCTGATGGCGACGGTCGGGATGGGGTACTTCGTCCAGAAGGTGCCGGGGTCGGTCAGGTGATTCACCAGACGCGTGACGATCTCCTCGTCCAGAGACCCCGTCATCAGCGGGTACAGGCTGAACGGCGTCAGGATGCGGATCGGCTCGTGGTCGCGCGTGGCCCAAAAAAGCCCCGCCTCCGGGTCGTAGAAGTGCTCGACGATGCGGCGCGTCATGTTGGTCGCCCTGCGCCGCCACATATCGGCCTCGGAGGGCATGTTGAGCACCTCGGCCATCTCGGCCAACGCCTGCTGCTGGAGGCATAGGTAGGTGTTCAGCTCAGGCGACTCGACCGGCATACCCCCATCCCACAGCGGGCTGTCGTCCAGCCCCGACGAGTAGGGGTGGTTGTACTGCGCCAGGCCGTCGGCGTCGTCGTCGTTCATGCCGAACCACCACGAATTCCAGCGCACCAGCGGCCCGTAGATCTCGCGCAGGAAGACGGGGTTGGGGTTGGTGGCGTGCAGCTTCAGCGCGGCCCAGGCGACGATGGGCGGCTTGGTGACCTCGGCCCGAACCGGCGTCTCCATCTCGGCCACCACGCCCTCGTCGTAGATCGCGTCGGGGATCATGCCGTCGTCAAGCTGGTAAGCCAGCATGGTGCGGAACTGGTTCTCGGCCAGCTCCGGGTCGACGTGGCGGTAGGCCAGCGCGTGGAAGTAGGCGTCCCACTGCCACACCCCGACGTATTGGCTCTTGGAGGGCATCATCGCCTCGTGGGATAGGTAGCCCTGGGGCGACACCAGATTGTTGCCCATGATCCACCAGGCGTACAGGTACTGTGCGCGGTAGGGGATGTCCACATGGGGCGTGACATCGAACCAGCGGTGCCAGCGCGCCTCGGCTGCGGCCAGCGCCTCCGGGAAGGCCACCACCTGGCGGCTGAGCGGGTGATCCTCGTGCAGGATGTTGAGCGCGATGGTCGTGCCGCCGTCGCTCTCGACGATGAACTCGACCATGTGGCCCCGGCTTTGGTGCGACACCTGGTTGCGCAGCACGTTGGCGTTGGTCGTGTAGCTGAGGTTGCGCACCGCGCGGATGTCGCCGCCGTCGGGGTACTGGTGCGCGATGTGAGGCGCGACCACGAAGCACACCCCGGCGCGCGTTTCGGGCGGCAGGCCAATGGCAATCGTGCGCGCGTCCTGGAAGGTCAGCCCGAAGTTCCCCAGCCGCGTCTTGAAGAAGACGGCGTGAGGGTAGGTCGTCATCTCGAATTCGAGCGGCGTGCCCTCCTCGTCGATCAGTCGCAGCGCTTCCACGAAGGGCGGGCGGGTGAGGTAGGCTGCCAGGCCGGGCTCGATATCGGTCAGGCGCTCGGCCAGCCTGACCATGAGGTGGGCGTTCTCTTCCGACTCGTAGACCAGCAGGCGGGAGCCACGGTCGCTGAATGGGACGCGCTTCAACGTGATGCGGTTTCGTAGGGCCTTCAGGTAGGGTGATTGGACGTCGACGTTCACACGAGACTCCTGGTTGGTTGCCGGGCCATCCGGCACGGTGGTTCAGTGGATTATACCAGTTCGGGGGCGGCTTGCGCCTGTTAGGGCGCGGGGAGCGGGCACAACGCAATGACTCAGGCCCGGCGCTCGCTTTCCCCCCGCAAATTGGGGTAGCCCCCGGGCCGGGAAGCGGGTATGCTGGTGATGAGTGAAGGAGGCATATCGTGATGGGAATTATCGTGGCTTTGCTGGCCCTTGGACTGTTCTTGTTTTTCTGGCTGTGGATTCTGGCACAGCCGGACGTTGCGTCCGTCATGGCGAGAGACGACGCCCGCCGGATGCACGACCGGCGTAAGAGGTAGGCGAGGAGTTCAACATGGGTTGGATACCGGCGACTACCGGTGGGGCGACGGCGGCTGCTGCTGCCGCGGCAGAAGAGCGTCGCAGGGAAGAGGAGGAAATGACAGGTTACACACAGGAAGAGCTTGAGAACGATTGGGAGTTCAAGATCGTGCGCAGCGAGTTCCTCCGGGCATTCGGCAACCCGGAGAAGATGCAGCGCCTGATCGAAGAGGAAGCGCGCGCCGGGTGGGTGATGATTGAGAAGTTCGACAACACGCGGGTGCGCTTCAAGCGACCGCGCAGCGCGCGCGAGCGCGATCACCTGCTGGGGCCAGGCATCGACCCGTACCGCACGCAGTACGATAGGCTCGGTTCGTCGACGGTGGCGGTGCTCATTGGGCTTGTGGTTGCCGGGCTGCTGGCGCTGGGCGTGTTTGCCATGTTTGCATTGCGCTGATTGCCGGGGAACGCGTCCCTCACCCCTCTGCTCCTCCAGACGTTTAACCCGGCATGCAGCACCGAATCCTCTGACGTGCCGCGTCAGCCCCGCCGCAGGCGCGAAGCGATGCCGATTCTGAATTATGATCGCCCCTTGGCTGATTGGGGGTTGACGTATGATTGACTCAAGTGACGAACATGAAGAATACGTAAAGCGGGCTAACTATTTCGTCAATTACTTTAGCAGACACCTGGATGCACTTCCCAATCAACGAGACTGGGAAACTGGGCTTGTGATTGCACAACAATGGTTAGAGATGTTGGAAAGTAAAGGAACTCGCCTGGAAGAAGCTGAAAGGCTTTTAGCCAGGGCTGAAGACTATGTGTCAACAGGCTCTGCAGCGGTTGATATGCATCTGGGCATCGGTGCCTGGTATAGATACCTGTTGGCATCCGGCTGAACCTCGCGCTAAAGCTACCCTGTTGAGCGCCGCTCAAGTTCCCACTTTCGCTGCACCCCCTGCGTCGTGACCTCAAACCGAATGAGGAGCACACTGGGCCGAATCTGATTGTCGAACGTCAACCTGTAGAAGCCATTGCGCAGCCCGACTCGTGCCGCCGCTTTTACAGAAAAACCGGACTTGACCGAAAGGACATTATCAAAGCATGAATTATGTTCAACGTTGGTATCAGAACCTGATGAATCGCACCCCACTCAAAGTTGAGCAAGAGATCGAAGCGTGGGGTGAGTACCAGAAAATCCTGGGGCCAAGGCAGATGTATGCAAGAGTCAAAGTGACAATAGGCCCCGGTGACTCACTGAAGGTGTCCGACGATTTACCCCCCGATAAGGCTTCCAGGCTTTACAATTATGGTTATGATGAGCCAATTGTATTTGGAGTGCTCGACGTGATGCTGACTTACAAGCAGCTACCCGTATTCCCTTTCAACCTGACGATACTGGATGTAGACATCCATGAGGTTCATTCCTCACCACTAGCATTTCGTCTGGCAACTCGCGAAGCTACAAAGAAGATCTTAGATCAGTTGAATCTTCCTGGATAGCAAAAGGTTGAATATGAGCATTGACGTCTACTACTTTTCAGGAACCGGCAACTCTCTGCACGTTGCACGGGAATTACAGAGAAGAATTCCTGAAGCACACCTGACGCCAATTGTGAGCTTGTTGCGGAATGGCACCATCAAGACGAGCGCCGATGCGGTTGGCTTCGTCTTTCCGAACTTTTGCCTGACCACCCCTATCCCGGTGCATGACTTTCTCGAAAAGGCCGACCTGACATCCGCCCGGTATATCTTTGCGATATGTACTCGTGGGGGCAGCCAGTCGGAAGCATTCGACTATATGAATGAGCTGCTGGGCAAACAGGGGAAGAAGCTGGATGCCCGGCTTGACATCAACATGCCGTGGAATCACCCCACCGGCGAAGAGAATCTGCCCGGCCTGAACACCGAGGAAAGAAAGAGCCGGTTAGAAGCCGCCATGCAGAGTCAGTTAGATGTCTTCAGTGAGGTCATTGCTGCCCGCGAAGCGTACAGCCCAACGGACACACAGGCCGATTATGAGCTCTCATCGGGGATTAATCTGTTTGACTTACTCGTATCCAAGTCCCTGAATTATAAATCCCACGAATACATGTATCAGAAACTGGTGCGTTTTTACAGTGACGAGAGCTGTCATGGGTGTGGCATCTGTGAGCGAGTCTGTACAAGTGGGAAAATAGAAATGGTCGACAAAAAGCCACGCTGGAAACAGGATGTTAAGTGCTATGCCTGTTTTGCCTGCATTAACTTTTGTCCACAGCAAGCCATACAGATACTGTCAAGATTCCCGATTCAATCCTATACGACCGTGAATGACCGGTATCATCACAGAACAGTCACCTACAAAGATATTGCCGAGCAGCGGGGGTGATCCTGACCACCTCCAATGGATAACTAATGGAAGTGTCGCATGATCTTGTTCCAGCCAAGAACAAGCTTCCTTTTCTGAAGACTAAGTGAATATGACTAATAGTGAAAAGTTATATAAAAAGGCAGCAGCACTTTACGAGGAAAATGAGCATATAGCTGCACGTGATGTGTTTCGACGAGCAGCTCTACTAGAGCAACCTTCACGTGATAAACTGCAAATGCTAAACCATAATGAAAAAAGTGCTTGGTTATCTGTTTTGTGGGAGTTGAGCGAGTTGTATTCAACTTCCTACCACATTCAAATGGCGGCAGCGCTAAGTGCTATTAAAGTTGGTCGAGATAATATTGCCATTAGAAAATTCGGCGTGATACTTGAGAAATTTGAATTAAGTGAACTGGAAGAATTCCATACTCGTCTTGGGCGACTGGAAGCGAATAGTGTGTATGCAGGAAAAATCTATAAGCCGGACTTGTTTATATCAGATGTTCTCTATATTTGGAGGCTGGGGAATAAATACAAAGCAAGATTTCAACTAGCAAGAATGCTAAGTAGGATTCAGGGGATTTTAACTATACCGGTATTAGATCAGCTCAGGCGAGACCTTGCTTCGGACGAGTTACTCAGTCAACTATTAGAGAGAAAGCTTGAAGAGCTACGAATAATTGAGCAATTACAGGCTGAATAGAAACTCGGTTTATCCTGGTTAGGCATTTTGATAACAAGTGAGCGGCGCCTCACTTGTTATAGAACCGATGCCGATTCCCTCGCCAGGCGCGTGCGGGCAGCCATAAGCCAACCGCCAACCGCCACAAGCTGATCGCTGATCGGCTGTCCCGCCACCAGACCCCGGCGGGGAAGTGCACTTTCAGTGCACATTTCGTTTTCAGCCCGGCCAATTTATTGCCGGGCGCTTCCTGGCGCGGGGGTGAGGGCCGCTAACAGCTAACCGCCAACCGCTCAGCCTCGCTTCGTGTCACTTGAGTGCCAATAGTCGCACGACCCCGCGAATATACCCCACAGCTATCTCACGATTTTCCTCGACCTTCTCGTGCCTCCCCATCCAGGGATCGAGCACTTGCAATTTCCCCCATAATGTGGTATTATACACCTATAATATCTTAATTATAGATAATCGACGAGGAGGGGCTACAATATGGCAAGCATTACAGCACTCAAGGGAAGAGTTGTCCACGATCCGCCTGTGGCGAAGAAGCTCTTCAACAACGCGGCGGCAGCGTGGCTCTGGCTGCCCTTCCGCCTGTGGCTGGGCTACAAGTGGATCGACGCGTCGCTGCACAAGGTCGGCAGCCCAGCCTGGGTAGGGGGCGGCGAGGCACTCAAGGGCTTCTGGCTGTCCGCGATCAGCATCCCCGAAGCGGGCCGCCCGCCCATCGCCTTTGACTGGTACCGTTCTTTCATCCAGTTTCTGCTGGATACGCAGTCCTACACCTGGTTCGGCAAGCTGGTGGCCTACGGCGAGATGCTGGTCGGCATTGCCCTGATCCTGGGTGCGTTCACCGGCATCGCGGCCTTCTTTGGCGCGTTCATGAACTTCAACTTCATGATGGCAGGCTCGGCCAGCATCAACCCGGTGCTGTTCGTCATCGCCATCGGCCTGATACTCGGCTGGAAGGTGTCCGGCCTGATCGGCGCGGACTACTTCCTGCTGCCCTGGCTGGGCACGCCCTGGGAAAGGGAGCCGAGAGAAAAGGTCGGTCTGATCGAGGAACCATCCCCGGCCGGGGCCGACTAGGGACGCCTGAATCGCAACCTGTAAGGCAAAAGCAGCAGGGCGGTGGGGTAATCCACCGCCCTGTTTTTGTGACCGGTTTGTGCGCCGGGCCTACCGGGCGCTCAACTCCTCGTAATACTGATCCAGCCAGTGATTCGACCAACCCCACACGCGCGTGTCGGCGATGATCTGGCGCACCTCGTCGCGTGTCATCTTGGCCTCGTCGGCCAGCACCTCACGGTTGCGGCGGCTGATAGCCAGCGTGCGCGCCGCGAAGAACAGCGGCCACATGCAGGCCAGCCGCAGGCCGTGGTAGCGGCGGGGGATCATCTTGACGTAGCGCAGCCCAAGCCGCAGGTGACGCTCGGCCTTGTCGGCCAGCATATCGACCACCTCCAGCGCCGCTTCGAGGTTCTCCGGCTTGAACAGGTCAGGCGGCCTGATGCCCACCTCGGTGCAGAAGCTCTGTGGGACGTAGACCCAGCCGCGTTCGTAATCCTTGTGCAGGCCGCGAATCACGTTGACGGTTTGCAGCGCCAGCCCGAACTCGCGGGCGAGGGGCATCAACTGGTCTTTGAGCTGGTTGATCGGGCGGGCGTACCAGCCGAAGATGTGCGTCAGCATGTGCCCGACGCGCCCGGCGACCTCGAACATGTAGTCGTCGAGATCGTCTTCATCGCGCACGACTGGCCCGCGTGCCTGCCAGCGTGCCATGCCAATCGAGGTCTCGCGCACCTCGTGGCGGATGTACGCCTGCACCTCGCGCGGGAGCTTCTCCAGGTGCTGCAGGAGCGCGCCTGCCTGGCGGGCGACAATCGCCTCCGGGTCGTCGGGGTCGAGGTCGGCCAGGTGCGCCTTCAAGTCCTGCGAGCTGACCTCGCCGTCCAGCACACGCACCCACATGTTGAGCAGCTCCACCTTGCGCTCAGGCGTCATGACCTCGTTGTCTTCCAGGTAGTCCGAGACGCGGAACATCAGGTAGGCGAGCGTGATGACCTCGCGCAGCAGGCGGGGGAGGCGCTCAATTGAGAGGGCAAACGTGCGGCTGACCGACCGCAGCATGGTCTGAAAGTCGGGCGAGGTGACATCGAGTTTACGTGCTTTCACTTGCCTGGTCCCTTGTGTGCGTCGAAGATCTGCCTGATCTGCTGCCACACCCACTGCGGCGAGATGGGCATGAAGAACTGCAGGATGAACAACGGGTGAAACACCTTCAGCGGTGGATCGTATCCCTGTGCAATCTTTATAACAGTCCTGGTCAAAAAACGATACTGTTTCATCAGCAGCAGCACATAGTCAAAGAAAACCGGCGTGACCAGGATTTCACGCAGGATGCGCAGACCGGCGAAACGCGGCAGGTACCTGGCACGCAGTCTGCGCTGGTAGGTGCCATGTGCCCTGCGCCCGGCACGGATGTCGGCGTGGACGGTCTCGGCAGCCAGCAGACCGCTCTCAATCGCCAGGTCGATCCCCTCGCCGGTCACGGGGTTGACCAGCCCCGCCGACTCGCCGACCAGCACCCAATTCGCACCGGCCACGCGCTGCGTCGAGAAGTCGGCGCGCAGGGGATAGCCCTTGACCGGCCCCACGCGCCGGGCACCTTCCAGCATGCCCGACCGGGTGCGCCGCGCGACGAACTCGTCGAGCAGCGCGTTGGTCGGCCTATCGCGCATCGCCCAGAACGTGGGCTTGAAGCCGACGCCGACGTTGGCCGTCCCGTTGCCGGTGGGGAAGATCCAGCCGTAGCCGGGCAGCAGGTCCAGGTCGAAGAAAAACTCGTAGCTGTTGGTGACGCTGTGCACGTTCTCGAAGTACGCGCGTGAGGCCCTGATCAGGTGGGGCCGGTGGCGCAGCAGACCCGCCCGCCGCAGCAAACCCATGTTGGCCCCCACCGCGATGATCACGTGCCGCGCCCGGAACTCGACCGGCCCATCCGGGCTGGTGCCCTGCACGGCGGTGATCCGCCCGTCCTCGCGGTCGAGCGCCTCGACGCGCACGCCGCCCATGTAAGCGGCCCCGCCCTCGATGGCGTGCCGCCGCAGGATGTCGTCAAGGTGGAAGCGCGGCAGCGTGAGCGCGTAGGTGCCCGGCCCCATGTGGTCGGCGAAGCGCATGCGCGCCGAGAGGCCGAACGGCCCGGCGATGCGGACGTTGTCGATGCGCGTCGCGCCTGCCGTCTCTATGCGGGGGAGCACGCCCATCCGGCGCAGCGCGCCGACGGCCATCGGCGTCAGGCCGTCCCCGCAGGTTTTATCGCGCGGGAACTCGGCCCAATCGACCATCAGCACGTCGTGGCCCGCCCCGGCCAGCGCCCAGGCGGCGGCGGTCCCACCCGGGCCGGCGCCGATGACCAATACTTCGGGGTCGTGTGACAAGAAAGCCTGTCCTCCTGAGATGATGAATTGTTGAATGCCCGGTCGGGCGCGGACGCTGTCCAGTATAGTCCAATCACCGCGAGAGGCAACCCGGTTGGCGACTAGCTGTTAGCGGTTGGCGGTTAGCTGCGCTCCCCCGGCGAGTGGCCTGGGCGGCCTATCGCAGGCGGATCGGGTGGCGATCTTACAGGTCGACTCTGAAAACCTAGCTATACTCAAACTCGGTCTCGCCAGAGGTAGACCACACGTGAAAGTCAACGATATGTAGACCGGGGCGTAGAGCTCCCTTCCAGCAGATCTCATCGTAGGGAGGGCCATAGCCAATTTTGCCTTGGGGACTCTCTACAGTGATAGTCTCATCGATGGTGAGATGACCAAGACTGTCATCGGGGATTCCCCTGCCATCGATGGATAAAGAGAAGTTCTCAATTCTACGTATTGCATCACCCGGTTCCAACAAAGGTTCAACGTTAACTCCTACGCACACATCAGATCGCAGAGAATACTTGATGGCCGAGCTTGGTGCCGGTAACACCTTGACCACTGCCACAGGGATAGGTTGTGGTTGCTGAAAAAGGGCTGTTATCCGCTCGTCAGGTGCTTTAGCAGATGTGATAGCCAAAATCACCATGGCGCACACTAAAACACCGGCCAGGGTGATTGCAAGCAGAAGTGTGTCTTTTCTTTCGGCCATTTGTCTTTTCAGCACAATCTATTCAGAGTGTGACATTGATTCTCGACGCTCTGATCTACGGATAGACAGTTGAGAACACCCTTTACACTTAACTGCCCGTCTGTAGATCAGTTTCTTCTACAATGATGGGGGTGGGTTCTTTCACCATTCCCTCTACCAGGCCAGTACCGATCCCCCCATAAGTGCTCCTCCCCCAGGCCCACACCGTTCCATTCCTGTCAAGCGCCATTATTACCCCACCATTAGCAACGGCATGAACCACGCCATCCAGGTCGATTTTTCGTCCTGTATAGCGATCCTCAGGCAGCCATGGTGTAAGCGTTGGGGGCGTGGCTTGATAGACGGCATCCGACCACGCCCGGCCCCAGGCCCAAAGTGTGCGATCCTCCGCCACTCCCAACATCAAGGCAACATTGCTTCCGGCAATCTGAATAATTGGCGGGATGCCCGTGACAGGATAAAAATCGTCCCCGTCCCACACTGTCTCAGGTACGGTTTCCGGTGTGTGTATGCCATCGCCAAGTATACGCCCAGGGCTTTCCCAGGCGGTTACGCTCCCGTCTGTATGCAGGATGTGCAAACCATCTCCACCGGCCACCTGCTGTACATTCTGCATACGGCCAACCTGAAGGGGACTGGGTATGATAATTTTTATGGCCCCTCCCTTGTCCGTTGTAAAGCCCCAGAACCAGAGCGTGCCGTCGCTGCGAACGGCAAACGCCTGACTCTGGAAGAATGTGATGCACACAATATCGTCCAGCGGAACCCGGACAAAACGCTCGGTTTTAGTCAGTTCTCCGATCCCTAACTCACCGTGGTGTCCATCGCCCCAGGCCCAAACGGTGCCATCCTCTCGGAGTACCAGCATTGTCCGGTCATGTGCCGTAACAACCTGCCGAACCCCGTCAATACCGGAAAAGATCGTGTTTCTTTCAGCATGATACCAGGGCCTCACATCATGCAAACGCCCACCATTGTCGATAAACAGGCTAAGAAAACCGTTGGCGTAGATACTCCTGATCTCCTGAACATCCGGCAGGAGCACGGGAAGCACCTGAACCGCTTCGTCGTCTTTTGACAACCCCAGATGCGACGCCTTTCCCCAGCCATAGACACGGCCATCTTCGCGCAGAGCATGACCATGAAACGAACCCCTGGCAAGCGATGTGATAGGCGAATCTGTGATGACCGGCCCGACCGCAGGCGTTGCGGTCGGGGTGAGTGTTGGGACGGGTGCACCGGTAGGCAGCGGCGTGGGTATCGGCGTAAAGAAGCGTGGGCCGGGTGTCGCCGTTGGTGAGGCTGTTACACTCGATAACTCGGCTCTCTTCCGGGGAGAACATGCCACCAGCATCGAGCTCGTCAACAACAGTCTTAAAAATGCGCGTCTGTTCACAGTTTTTGCTGCCATTCGTTTGACCTGGAAGAAATGCCCCACACCCGGATCATAATGCCGGTTGCGTAGATATACCACCCGGTTGTCATTGGGGAGTACGATTGTCTCCCGCGTTGCAGGCCCGGCCCCACCCTTTGCGATCACCCCTCAACGCGGATATACTGACCTCGTACTGATGCCAGCGCCGACCCCACGAATCGCACGTCAGACCCGTAGGAGATAGCCATGTCCCTGGATGAACGGTGGGAACGCTACACGATCAACCGCCACTTTCCGGCGGGCGAGTACGTCTTTCGCGAGGGGGACCCAAGCGACGCGATGTACGTCGTCAAGTCGGGGCTGGTGGCGATCACCAAGGAGCCTCCCGGTGCCGACCCGCTGGTGTTCAGCTATCGCGGGGCGGGCGAGCTGATCGGCGAGGTCAGCCTGATCGCCGATTCGCCGCGCACGGCTTCGATAGTCGCCGCCGAGGACTCGGTGCTGCTGGAGATCTCCAGCACCGACTTCTGGCACATCATGGGCACCGACAAGGACTTCCAGCATACGGTGATGACCACACTCATCGGGCGCCTGCTGTCCGCTGACGAGAGCCGCATCAAGGCGGCGGCGTGGGAGCGCGAGATCCTGGACCGCTTCGCGGCGCTGTCGACCGAGCACGAGCGTATGGCCGAGGTGATGCAGTTGCGCCGCGAGACGATTGACTTCATCGTCCACGACCTGCGCAACCCGATCGGGCTGGCGCAGACGGCGCTGGAGCTGATCCGGATGGATGCCGACTTCGACGCCGAAAGCGATACCGCCCGCTTCGTGACGCTGGCGCTGGGCGGCCTACAGCGCATGCTCAACCTGGTCAACGCGCTGCTGGACGTGGAGCGGCTGGGCGAGGGCAAGGATACGCTGGTGCTGGAAGAGGTCAGCGTGGCCGGGCTGATCAGAGGGATCGTCGAGCAGCAGCAGCCCTTCGCCGCGGCGACCGACGTTTGCCTGTCGGCGGCGCCTTACGCTTTGCTGCCCGCGGCCCAGATCGACCGGGAGCGCATCGAGCGGGTGATATTCAACCTGATCGACAACGCACTGAAGTTCACCCCGCCGGGCGGAGAGGTGACGGTCAGCGCCGGGCAGCAGGGCGACAAGCTGGTGATCGCCGTCAACGACACCGGCAAGGGCATCCCTGCCGACCAGCGCGCGCGGGTGTTTGACCGCTTCGTGCAGACCGAGGAGGGCCGCAAGGCAAGCGGCTTCGGGCTGGGGCTGGCCTTCTGCCGGTCGGCGGTCACGGCGCACGGCGGAGAGATCTGGGCGGAAGAGGGTGAGGGCGGCAAAGGGACTCGGATCGTCTTCACGCTGCCGGTGAAGCACTGACGCGCCCTTCGCCCCTCTAACAGGCGCGGAGACCCCCGGGATATTCATGAACGTAGCTGCCCAAAAGCGCCGCATCAAACAGGCATTGTGCGCGCTAGTTTGCGCGCTTGCGCTGCTTGTGATGGCGCTGGCCGGACTTGAGACCGCCCGGCCTGCTTATGCCTTCTACAACCTGCCGCTGCTGTACTGGCCGGTCGACGATCCGCACCGCCAGATTCTGTCCTACCCCGACACGGAGTGGACGTGGGAGCTCCTGGGGCTGAATCCCGGCTATACCTGTCCGTCCTACTACCGCCGCGAGCGGGATGACTCGCGCGAGGTTTGGCGCGATCCCAGC
Organism: uncultured Anaerolineae bacterium; assembly: GCA_964603985.1. Classification (GTDB taxonomy): domain Bacteria; phylum Chloroflexota; class Anaerolineae; order Aggregatilineales; family UBA3940; genus CAZRXG01. The sequence continues at coordinate 120,358 of CAZRXG010000005.1, forward strand.
CTCCCCGAAGAGCAGGACTGGCAGCAGGCCAGCCTGGGCAACCCCAGTGTGGCCTGCTACCGTCACCACCAGGGTACCGACATCGCCGTGCCGCCGCTGGCTCCGGTTTACGCCGCCGCCGATGGGGTCGTGCTCCAGGCCGTAACCCGCCGCGACAACAAGGGCGACGACGGCTTCGTCGAGATCGACCACCAGCGAGAGTTCGGGGGGGTGCTCTACACCTGGCGCGCCCGCTACGTCCACCTGCGGAACGCGTTCCCGGTCACCGGGGGGACGGTGCAGGCCGGGCAGTTGCTCGGCTACGTCGCCTACCGGGGGACGAACACCCACCTTCACTTCGAGATGGAGAGCCTGTGGGAGTGCACCGAGGACTGCACGGTCAACCCCTGGGGGCCGACCAGCCTGTGGATCGACTTCGACGACGACGGCATGCCCGACCCGGCCAGCGACGCGCTCCCCCGCCCCACCAAGAACGCCAACCTAGTGCGCAACGGAGGCTTCGAGGCGGGGATCGAGAGCTGGCTACTCTCCGAGGGGCTGTTGTGGGAGATCGAGGGGGGCGCGCTGGACATCGCCCGGCGGGAGGGCGACGCGGGCTGGGCGTCGGTCGAACAGTACCTTGCCTACGCCATTGGGGAGAACGCCCCCATCGAGATCAGCCTGCGCATGAGCAATACCAGCCCGGCGACCAAGTACGTCGGCGTGAGCGCCCGCGCGGTTGATACCTGGATCGGGTACGTGGGCTGCGCGTTTGTGCTGCCGCCCGACTCGCCGGTGGGGACGTACACCGTGCACGGACGGACGGGCGGCGCGTGGTCGAACGCGATCCTGGTGGTGAGCGTCAACCCGTCCGACGGCGTGCCGGGTGTGAGGGTTGACGACGTGGCGCTGCGGGTGGTAGCGGGCGGCGGGCTGGTCGAGACGGGATGCACGAGCGAGGTGCCGCCATAAACGCGATGGGCACCGAATGCCGCACACCGTTACCGCGCCGCCTTTGTCCACCGGTACGTGCTTATTGTGATATGCTGTAAGTAGAAGCCGGTTGGTTGGGGAGGGACGGACGATGGCGCACAAGCCGGTCAGATGTCCAAAGTGCGGGAACCAGAACGACGCATCCGCCAAGACCTGTGCAAACTGCGGTATTGACCTCGAATGGGCGCTTGAGTACTGGAGCCAATACGTGTCGGGGCCGGAGGAGGGGTATCCCCCGCTGATCCTGGTCTCCGACGACGCGCCCGGGGCGATGGTGTTGACTGGCATGATACTCGAACGGGCAGGCTACCGGGTTACCGCTATGATCCCCCCCGCAGTCCGGTACTATGGTGACGGACATGAGGTGCTCGAACTGGCCGGGCATCTGCTTCCTGACCTGATCACAACGGACTTTATGAAGCCGGGCATGAGGGGCGACGAGATGATCGCCCGTCTCAGGTCTAACCCCGTCCTGCGAGACATCCCCGTGATGGTGATATCCTCAGGTTGCACGGACGACAGAATCAAGACGGCGATGGAAGCGGGTGCGACGCGGTATCTTTGTAAGCCCTTCCTCCCCCACGAGTTGGTCTCGGCCGTAGCGTCTATCCTGGATGGCTAGCGCGACTGGCGCGGCTGGCGCTCGTTTTTGGCAAGTTGTTGATCAGGCCCCCACCCACCTTCGTCCACCGGCGCGTGCTTATTGTGATATGCTGTAAGTCAGAAGCCGGTTGGTTGGGGAGGGACGGACGATGGCGCGCAAGCCGGTCGAGTGTCCAAAGTGCGGAAACCAGAACGACGCATCCGCCAAGACCTGTGCAAACTGCGGTATCGACCTCAAATGGGCGCTTGAGCACTGGAGCCAATACGTGTCGGGGCCGGAGGAGGGGCATCCCCCGCTGATTCTGGTTTCCGACGACGACCCCGTGACGATGGAGCTTTTGGGCATGATGCTTGAGGGGGCAGGCTACCGGGTTACCGCTATGATCCCCCCCGCAGTCCCGTACTATGGTGGAGACGGACATGAGGTGCTCGAACTGGCTGAGCATCTGCTGCCCGACCTGATCACAACGGACTTTGCGAAGCCGGGCATGAGGGGCGACGAGATGATTGCCCGTCTCAGGTCTAACCCCGTCCTGCGAGACATCCCTGTGGTGGTGATATCCGCAGGCTGCATGGATGACAGGTTCGGCGCGGCAATGGAAGCGGGTGCGACGTGGTACCTTTGTAAGCCCTGCCACCCCCACGACCTGGTCTTGGCTGTAGCATCTATCCTGAATGACCGGCCGGTGGTCCAGTTCGTGCACGACGAGATCCCCGGGGGTATGTACAGAACTCTGGGGAAGAATGGCTACCTTGTCTGGGCTTTTCGTCACCGCGGCGATACCGTCCGCTGGGTAAGGCTGGTGAAGCCGGATGTGATTGCGGTCGCATTTCGCCTTTCTGACGGGGAAGGGTTGGACGTGCTCGCTAAACTGAAGGCAGATCCCGGTGTCAGCGACATACCGGTGGTGATGCTGGCGGAGGAACCAGACCCTGAACTTCAGCGGCGTGCCATGGAATTGGGTGCATACGGCGTCTACACAGGTCCCCTTGACGCCGATAAGCTGCCGGAGGTATTGCGGGCGGCGCTGGGGGAAGAGTAGCGGGTGTGACAGGCAGCGTGTGGTGAGGTCACCTGCCTGTGATGGCCTCGTCGGCTTCCGCCGCTTCGCACGGGAACCGGCGCATCAGCCGAAGCGCCCCGCCTGCGGCCACGTCGTCGGGCGTGACCCGGAGACCATTCCAATCGTGAGCAGGCCCGGCGATGGCTCTCAGAACAAGATCCCTAGTGGCCGGATCGATTAAAGCTGGTATCATCTTGTGGGGCAGGCCCGGCCAGGCGTCGACCTGCCCTGGCATCGCGCTGCCCTGCATCGCGCTGCTCTGCATCGTGCCGGTTTATTGACTTCTGGCAGGCATTACTCGATGCCTTGTGCCATTTTCGACTACAGGAGGACTTCGTGGAGTTCGAGACCATCTACCAGGGTGTGATCGCCGGTGACGCACCGGGCGTCGAGGCTGAAGTGAGAGCTTCGCTGGATCAGGGCGTGGCGGCGGAGAAGCTGCTCGACGAGGCGCTGATCCCGGCCATGGACGAGGTTGGGCGTCTGTTCGAGGAAGGCGAGGTGTTCGTGCCGGAGATGCTGGTGGCCGCGCGCGCCATGCAGACCGCGCTCAACGTCCTGCGCCCGCTGCTGGCCGAGACTGGCGTGGAGCCGATGGGCCGGATCGCGCTGGGGACGGTGGCCGGTGACCTGCACGACATCGGCAAGAACCTGGTCAGCCTGATGCTGGAAGGCGCCGGGTTCGAGGTGGACGACATCGGCGTGGATGTGTCGCCTGCCAGATTTGTCGAGGCGGCCAGGTCGGGCGCGCAGGTGCTCGGCATGTCAGCCCTGCTCACGACGACCATGCCCGCCATCAAGACCACCATCAACGCGCTGGCCGAAGCGGGCGTGCGGGACAACGTCAGGGTGATCATCGGCGGCGCGCCGGTCACGCAGGCTTATGCCGACGAGGTCGGTGCTGACGGCTACGCACCTGACGCCGCCAGCGCGGTCCGGGTGACCAAGAAGCTGCTCGGCGTCGGCTAGGTGCCCGCTTCCTCTCCCGGGGGACTCATCACAACGCTACAGTGCAGCGAAGCCGCGTCGCGACCGGGTCCCCGGCGGGCATCGGCTGGCAGAAACGGGGGTGTGAAGGTGGAATTCGAGTTTGCAACCGCAGCGCGCATCATCTTCGGGCCGGGAACACTGGAACGGATCGGCCCCATCGTCGAGAAGGTGGGCCGCCGGGCGCTGGTCGTGACCGGCAGCAGCGCCGCCCGCGCCGCTCCGCTGCTCGACCTGTTGGCCGCCCACAAGATCGACTGCCGGACGTTCGGCGTGGACGCCGAGCCGACCACCGAGCGGGTGCGTGAGGGCGTCGAGCAGGCCCGCGCGGAGGAGTGCGACTGCGTGATCGGGATCGGCGGGGGGAGCGTCGTGGACGCCGGCAAGGCGATTGCCGCCCTGCTGACCAACGGCGGCGTCCCGCTCGATTACCTGGAGGTGATCGGGCGCGGGCAGCCGATCACCAGGCCCGCCGCGCCCTACGTCGCCATCCCGACGACGGCCGGCACCGGCACCGAGGTCACCCGCAACGCGGTGCTGGCCTCACCGGAGCACGGCATCAAGGTCAGCCTGCGCAGCCCGCTGATCCTGCCCGCGGTGGCGCTGGTGGACCCCGAATTGACGTACAATCTGCCCCCGGCGCTGACGGCCGCCACCGGCCTGGATGCGCTGACACAGGTGCTTGAGCCTTACCTCTCGCCCCGGGCCAACCCGCTGACCGACCTGGTGTGCCGCGATGGTATGCGCCTCGTCGCGGGGGCGCTGCGCCGCGCCTTCGAGGACGGTGGCGATCACGCCGCGCGGCAGGACATGGCGCTGGCTGCCCTCTATGGGGGGCTGGCGCTCGCCAACGCCAAACTGGGGGCGGTGCACGGCTTTGCCGGGCCGCTGGGCGGGATGTTCCAGGCCGCGCGGCATGGGGCGGTGTGCGCCTGTTTGCTGCCGCACGCTATGGCGATCAATTTGCAGGCCCTCGAAGCGCGCGCGCCCGACGGCGAGGCGCTGCGGCGCTGCGGTGAGGTGGCCCGCATCCTGACCGGCGACGCCGGGGCCACCGCCCGCGACGGCATCCGGTGGATTGAGGCGCTGTGCCAGGCGCTCAAGGTGCCGCCGCTCTCGGCTTACGGGGTCACGGAGGACGATTTCCCGCTTCTGATTGAGAAGGCGGCTGTGTCCAGCAGCATGCAGGGCAACCCGATCAAGCTCACCCCGGACGAGATGGGAGAGATCCTGGCGAGAGCGTTATAGTCGGTAGTATGGAGGAACGTCTGACCCTGGAGACGTTAAAGGAGAAAACCGGGAAAATGACCTTAAGCAAGGAAGAGGCAGCCGACCTGCTGCTCCAACTGTGCCAGATCCGGGCCTTTGAGGAGCAGGCCGAGCGCAGCTACATGCAGGGCAAGATACACGGCACTATGCACCTGTCCATCGGGCAGGAGGCGGCAGCCGTCGGCTCGATCAGCGTCCTGGAGCCTGACGACTACATCCTGAGCACCCATCGCGGGCACGGGCACTGCATCGCCAAGGGCGCCGACCTCAACCTGATGATGGCCGAGTTCTACGGCAAGGAGACCGGCTACTGCCGGGGGCGCGGCGGCTCGATGCACATCGCCGATGTCGAGGGCGGCAACCTGGGTGCCAACGGCGTGGTCGGCGGTGGCGTCCCGATGGCGGTCGGCGTTGGCCTGGGCCTCAAGATGCAGAAGACCGACCGCATCATCCTGGGCTTCTTCGGCGACGGCGCGGCCTCCGGCGGCGCCTTCCACGAGTCGATGGAGATGGCCGTGCTGTACCAGGTGCGCACCGTGTTTGTGTGCGAAAACAACCAGTACGCGATGTCGTTCCCGGCCCGCAAGTGGACGACCAGCGAGCGGCTGGCCGCCCTCGCCGATTGCTATGGCCTGCCCGGCGTGGCCGTCGACGGCAACGACCTGCTGGCCGTGCGCGAGGCCGTCAAAGAGGCTGTCGACCGGGCGCGGAGCGGCGGCGGGCCGTCGCTGGTGGTGTGCAATACCTACCGCTGGCGCGGGCACTCCAAGAGCGACCGCAACCTGTACCGCACCGACGACGAGATCAGGGAGTGGCAGGAGAAGGACCCCGTCGTGCGCTTCCGCAGATACGTCGTCGGCGAGGGGCTGCTGGGCGAGGATGAGGCCGAGGAGATCAAGCAGCAGGCTTACGCCGACATCGAGGCCGCGCGCGTCTACGCCGAGAACAGCCCCGAACCCGACATCGCGGCCATCGAGGAAGGGGTGTACGCACCATGAGGGAGATCACCTACCTGGAAGCCGTGCGCGAGGCGATGACGCAGGAGATGGAGCGCGACGAGCGCGTCTTCCTCATCGGGGAGGACGTGGGTGTGTACGGCGGCGCTTTCGGCGTCTCGGATGGCATGCTCGCCCGGTTCCCGGGGCGCGTGTTGGACACCCCCATCACCGAGCTGGGCATCGCCGGGGCGGCCACCGGGGCGGCGCTGATCGGCATGCGTCCCATCGCCGAGATCATGTTCATGGACTTCACCACGCTGGCCTCCGAGCAGCTGGTCAACCAGGCCGCCAAGCTGCGCTTCATGTTCGGCGGGCGGGCCACCGTGCCGATGGTGCTGCGCACCCCCGCCGGATCGGGCACCGGGGCAGCGGCGCACCACTCACAGAGCCTGGAGAACTGGTTCGTGCACGTCCCCGGCCTGAAGGTGGTCATGCCCAGCATGCCCTACGACGTTAAGGGGCTGCTGATCACGTCCATCCGCGACGACAACCCGATCGTCTTCGTCGAGCACAAGCTGCTTTACAAGAGGAAGGGACCGGTCCCCGAAGAGCCGTATACCATCCCGCTGGGCAGCGCCGACGTCAAGCGTGAGGGCCGCGACCTGACCATCGTCGCCACGTCGATCATGGTTCCGCGCTCGCTGGAGGCGGCTGAACAGTTGGCCGAGGAGGGCATCGAGGTCGAGGTGGTCGATCCGCGCACGCTCAAGCCGCTGGACGAGGAGACCATCGTCCGATCGGTCAAGAAGACCTCGCGCGTGCTGATCGTCCACGAGGCACCCCGGACGAGCGGCTACGGCGCAGAGCTGGCGGCCACCATCGCCGAGAGCGAGGCGTTTGGCTACCTGGACGCGCCCATCGTCCGGCTGGCGGGCCGCGACATGCCCATTCCCTACAATCGCACGCTGGAGCGGCACACCGTGCCGCAGGTCGAGAACATCGTCGAAGCGGCACGCCGGATTGTACAGGTCGAGGTGTAAACGATGGCCGTCGAAGTCATAATGCCCAAACTGGAGATGGCCCAGGAGACGGGGACCGTCGTCGAGTGGCTCAAGCAGGAGGGCGATCAGGTTGAGCAGGGCGAGCCGATCCTGGTGATCGAGACCGACAAGGTCACCATGGAGGTCGAAGCGCCGGGGTCGGGCACCCTGGCCGCGATCAGCGCCCACCCGGGGGACGAGGTCCCCATCGCCACGATCATCGCATACATCCTCGCGCCGGGTGAGGAGGCGCCGGAGCCTGCACAGGCCCCCGCAGCACAGGTGGCAGCATCCCCGACCGCCCCGCCCGCAGCGGCAGCGATCCCGGTGAGCGCTGAGGTTGCGGCGACGCCCGTCGCAAGGCGGATGGCAGTCGAGTCCGGCATCCCCCTGGAGAGCATCACCGGCACCGGCGCCGGGGGCAAGATCACCAAGACAGACGTTGAGGCGACGCTGGCTGCTACCGTCGACCGTCCGCCCGGTAAGGTCTACGCCACCCCTGCCGCGCGGCGTGTTGCCCGCGAGCGGGGCGTCGACCTGGGGACCATGGTGGGCAGCGGCCCCGATGGGCGAGTCCAGGCCGCCGACGTGACGGCCTTCGCTGCCGTGTCGCCCTCGGCGGTCATGCCCGCCGTCGCGCCTGCGGCCATGGCCGGAGAGATGATCCCGCTGGAGGGGATGCGGCGCACCATCGCCGAGCGGATGACGGCCAGCTACCGTACCGCGCCGCACGTCACCTTCACCGTGCGGGTCGATATGTCCGCGTTCAACCGGGCGCGGGAGCAGCTTAACGCCCGCGCCGAGGCGGTCGACGGGCCGCGCATCTCGGCCACGGCGATGATCGTCAAGGCCGTCGCCCTGACGCTCACCCAGCACCCCTGGCTCAACAGCACGCTGCGCGAAGACCAGATTCAGTTGTTCTCCGATGTAAACGTTGGCGTGGCGGTGGCGCTGGACGAGGGCCTAATCGTGCCGGTGGTGCAGAACGCCGACCGCAAGGGTGTGGCCCAGATAGCCGCCGAGGTGAACGACCTCGCCGCCCGCGCCCGCGAAGGGCGGCTGGTGCCGTCCGACGTGGCCGGGGGCACCTTCACCGTATCCAACCTGGGGCCGTTCGGGATTGAGCAGTTCACGGCCATCATCAACCCGCCGCAGGCGGCCATCCTGGCCGTCGGGGCCACCCAGCCGGAGGTGGTCGCCGACACGGAAGGCCAGATCGTTGTGCGGCCTGTCATGCGTATGACGCTCTCCGCCGACCACCGCGTCGTGGATGGCGCGATTGCCGCTCACTTCCTGGCCGACCTGCGTGAGATGCTGGAGACACCAACGCTGCTTTTGTGGTAGGCGTCGCGCCCCCACGTGCTGTATATCCTTCAGCCCGGTAGTGCGAACATCAGTGTTTCTGCGACATAAAAAGCGTTCGTCAAGACGGGGCAGGATCAAGGGCACCCAAATTAGACTTTAATCGATAATCCCCACCTCACTGAACTCAGGCAGCCCTCCCCAATAAATAGCCCAAATGGCGAATAAAATGGTGGCGATTAAATAGGAGGCAAAAAAGAAGCGCCAAATAGGTCTTCCTTTTACCTCCTTCCAACCACGTATCAGGCTGAAGACAACGACCAGTAAAGCAAACGTAACTCCTAATGGTGCGGTGCCTGCCTCGACGACAATAATGAAAAAGACAAATCCATATATGAATCCTGCCAGGCCTTCTAGCAAAGATATTGGATCATCGCATACCGGAGAGTGCATATCCTGCCAAATCAGCAAGGCCGACAAACCAACAATTCCACCATGCCAGAGATAGTGGCTGAGAACCTCGTCATAAAAGAGGGTCAAAGCATAGGTTACATTTTCTTGATCCTTTTCCAATAAGTGCCCAATAGAGTTTGCTGACAGGTGCATTCCTTGACCTTCCATCCACAATCCTGCCAAGACAAGGAATAGGATGGTTTTAGCCAGACCGGGATCTTGATCTCGACTATGGAAAAGAATCCAGTAAATAGGAATTAGTATTAGAGGTGTTAAAGTATCAAAAACATCTCCTACTTTCATAAGTGGATAAGGTGGAAATTGGCTGCTTAGAAGTGCTGGTGAGATCAACAAAACAGCGAAAGAGGCTGAGAAAATAATAAGCCACAACGAATGCCGTTTCATAAACCCCCTCCTTAACTGCAATAGACCTGACTTTGCTCCATTTTAACGGACACTTTGTATGGGCGTCGAGCGATTCTCGGCGCTCAAGCGCTACACAGTGGGGCTGATACCCACGGCCTCCCTCCCCACGGCGCAACAGGCGCGATTTTATTATTGACTTTGCGTTCAGTCAATGGGCAGGCACAATGCCCAGAAGCAAGGAGGCCAGCAAGCACATGCTCGCACGGTGCTCTATAGGTGTATAGTATAAGGAGACGCACACCTGCCGGTTTTTCACCAGGGGAGGGAAACCATGTTTGAACTCAGCAGCACGGCCTTTGAGCCGGAAACGACCATCCCACGCGACTACACCTGCGACGGCGACGACCGCTCGCCGCCGCTGGCGTGGCACGACGCCCCGCCGGGGACGGCCAGCTACGCCCTGATCTGCGACGACCCCGACGCGCCCGCCGGGACGTGGGTGCACTGGCTGATCTGGAACGTTCCGGGGGACGGTCAGAGCCTGCCAGAGGGCGTGCCCGCCGACGAAACGCTGCCCGACGGCGCGCGGCAGGGCCAGAACGACTTCAGACGCATCGGCTACGGCGGCCCCTGCCCGCCGCGCGGCAGGCCGCACCGCTACTTCTTCAAACTCTACGCGCTGGATACGACCCTCGACCTGGCCCCCGGCGCGAGCAAGAAGCAGTTACTCAAGGCGATGCAGGATCACGTGCTGGCCGAAGCCGAGTTGATGGGACGCTACGGGCGCGGCTGAGTGCGGGGGCGCAGCGGGATGAGGCCGCACGGCTCCGCCCCGGCTATCAGCCACACCCCGGCGAATACCATCGCCGCCAGCCCGGCTTTCCTGAGCAGCGACTCGCGGCGGATGTCCTCGCCGAAAGTGTCCGGGGCGGCCAGCGTCAGCAGCCAGCCGAGCAGCAGGCCGAAGAAGACCTCGGTGCTGCCCAGCACGCTCACCAGCGCAATTGGCCCCAGCGAGTCGGCCCGCAGCGCGATCATTTTGGCCGCGATGTATGCCCCCTCGTTGAGCGCGAACATGCCCATGCCCAGTTTGCGCATCGCGCGCAGGTTGTGGGCCAGCGACCGCCGCACGGCGGGCACGGCCAGGTAGAGCATCAGGCCGCCTATTGCCATCCCCCAGCTTTCGTAGCTGATCAGCCGGACAAAGGCGTACTCGCGCACGACGTACTTGAACAGCACGTGGGTGGTGGCCCACATCACGTCGGCCAGCAGGACCAGCCAGAACACCGCCGAGAGGCGAAACGCGCCCGCGTCTCTGCGGATCGAGGTGGCGACCGCCGCCGACAGGATCAGCACGAAGCCCGCCAGTTGGCGGGGGGAGATCCGCTCCCGGAGGAAGACGTAGGACAGCGCCAGGATCAGCACCGGCACCATCTGGAAGAGCACGATGACGTTGCTGGTCTGCTCGCCGGTGAGGATGGTGAAGTACACGTACCCGGCCCACGTGTTGAGCACCCCGGCCAGCATCACCAGCAGCGCGTCGCGCAGGGGGAGCGTGACGAACCCGCTTGCGATCCAGAAGAGGGTGCCGTAGACCAGGCTCATGATGGCGGTGAAGACAGGCAGGCTGCGGTAGTCAGGGGCCTCGCGCTCGACGATGTGTTTGTCGACGAAGACGATGACGGTGAACATTGCGGGCGCGAGGATCGCGTAGAAGAGCCAGTTCATGGGTGGTCCTCCTGGTCGGGCGGCCAGCGCAGCGCGATCACCTCGCCGTTCTCAGGCCGCAGGTCCCACACCTGCCGCATCGGGTGGCTGCCCACCAGGCAGAGCACCACCCCGATCGCCATCCCGTGCGAGACGACGGCTACACGCTCCCCGGAGTGCGCGGCGGCGATCTCGTCGAGCACTCCGGTCATGCGCTGCCCGACCTGCGCCAGATTCTCCCCGCCCGGCGGGGCCTGGTTGAGTGGGTCGGTGAGCACCCCGTGATGGATCTCCGGGTAGTGATCGTCCATCTCGTCGATCAGCATCCCCTGCCACACGCCCTGATCGCGCTCGCGCAGGCGGGGGTCGGGACGCGCGGGCAGGCCCAGTGCCTCACCGATGATGCGCGCCGACTCGACCGCGCGCGGCAGGTCGCTGGTGTACAGCGCGGCGATTGGCGTGCCGTCCAGGCTTTGCGCGGCGGCCCGCGCCTGCTGCCGTCCCCGCTCGTTCAGCCCCGGCCCGCCGTGCCCCTGCACTCGCCGCTCGACGTTCCAGTCGGTTTCGCCGTGCCGGATCAGGTACAATTCGGTTTGCGGTGTGGTGGTGTCGAACACGCCGGCCCATCCCTTCATGATTTCTACAGAGTCATGTGGTATGCTGTCGGATAGGAGGGCATAGTTTACCATGCACGTGACCGGTTTCAACAAGCGCATCTTCACCTTCCCCTCGTTCCTCGCCACCGTCGACGACGTGTTTGCCCACCTGGACGACATACGCGCCGCGGCGCGGGCCGGGCGCGTGAGCAGAGCGTTCGCCGAGCGGATCATGCTGGCCGTCACCCAGGTGAACGGCTGCCGCTACTGCGACTACGGGCACACACGGTCGGCGCTCAGGGCGGGCGTCGGCGAGGACGAGATCGAGGCCATCCGGCAGGGGTTCTTCGACGGGCTGCCGCGCGACGAGGTGGTCGCGCTGATCTTCGCCCAGCACTACGCCGAGCAGGAAGGTCACCCCGACCCCGACGCGTGGCAACGGCTGGCCGAGACCTACGGTGAGCAGACGGCGCTCGACATCATGGCTTACATCCGCATGATCACCTTCGGCAACCTGCTCGGCAACACCTTCGACGCCGTGCTCAGCCGCTTCAAGGGACGCCCCGCTCCGGGCAGCACTCTGCCGGGCGAGCTGGCGGTCTTTGTGGTGGGACCGTTTGTCATCCTGGCGAGGGTGATCGGGCAGGCGCTGGCGGGGGTGTTTGCCGGGTAAGCCTCCTTATTTCATAATCCCAGAATCCGCCCCGGCGTCTGCTTCTGATTGGCGAGGTTATCTCACTCCGCGAGAGTGACAAAGCCCTGACTATCAAGAAACGGCTTGACGCTCATTGCGCCCCTGGATTAATTCTCGAGGATGACGGGTTGAGTTTCATGGGCCGTTTGGGTATGATGGGCTCAATTGAGCGGGGACTATACCTCCTTCTCCATCAATTTCAGCCCTGATTTCCCTTAGCCTACGAGTTATCCGCCACTTCTCAGAGAAGCACCGGCCATTGGAAAGCCCCTGCTCACACTGTAAGGTGTGAGCGTTAACCGTGCCCTTGTGGCCATGCGGGCCGCAGAGTCAGCCTGTGGAATGCCGATGCCCCTCCGGGTTTGATCTTCGTCAGCGGGAAAGGTAAGTACGGCCATGAACAAAACCGGCAAGTTATATTCCTGGGTTGCGATGATTTGCCTTGTCCTATCGACTCTGGCCTGCTATCCCCGTGGAAAGCCCACCGTTCATGTAAACGGGTTGGCATGGTCACCCGATGGCACGCAGGTCGCTCTTTACGGTCAACTGCGTGCCCAGGATGGCGGAATAACCATCTTTGATGTGCAGACAGGACAGCCTGTCACCTCGCTGCTGGCCGATGATCCTGTCATGGGTTGGGTGCCTGTGGCGGATGCGGACTGGGCGCCTGATGGGGCGCGCTTTGCCACGACCGAGCAAGACCGTGTCGTCATCTGGGACACCGGAACATGGGAACAGCTTCTCATCCTTTCGGTACCTGACGACGCGGAATCAGATGAACATCGTGTGCTGAAGTTGGCGTGGTCGCCGGATGGCACGTACCTTGCCGGAGGATTGTTCTTGCAGGAGGTTGTCATCTGGGACACAGGGTCCGGAGAACAGATTCAGGCCCTGTTCGCTGAGGCCGGTGGTGTGTCCTCCCTGGCCTGGTCACCCGATGGTGAGGTACTGGCCGTTGTCTATGGAAACGGCTCAATTCGTACCTGGGACACAGTCACAGGTGACCTCCTCCTGACTTTTGAGGGGGGAGGCAGTGAAGATTTCGATCGCCGGTCGTGTTGTGGAATAGCATGGACACCGGACGGCACCCTCCTGGCTGTGCAGTGGCCGTACCATTTACCAAGTGACCCTGAAGATCACTCTGAAGAGGCCATTATCTGGGAGGTCGAAACAGGTGAGCAAGCCGTTCTCCTTGCCAACGCAGATGAGATCGTCGGGGATTCCTCATTCTTTTCACCCGATGGGAAACTCGTGGCTATTCCTATTGGCGATGGGGATTATGGGGTTTGGGACATAGAGACCGGTGAAAGAATTAACGTGCTGTATGGGCCATCTATTATGCAGTCGGTATTCTCGCCTGATTGGACTCTTATAGCTGCTGCACCTGGGCATGTCACGCTGGGCGACCCGATCGACGTTTCGCTCTGGGATCCGGAGACGGGTGAGCTCCTGCTTGCGTTCGAACCGGTGTATGTCAAACCTTAGTGCCAGTGCAAAAATATTCCCGATAGGAGTTACGCGGCTCAGCACTCAGACAAGGCGGCTTCAGCCCCTTGTAAGGCACAATTCGTGCCCAACTGCGTAAGTCCTATTAGTAAAGCGCCGAAAGCCCTTATGGTAAACTCAACCGGTCGATGACCTCACCCCCCAAGGCCAATGCGGACAGCCGCATCCCTTCGTCGTCAATTTCCAACAGCACGTAGTGGCTTTGTCGTCTGAAGACTTCGCTCTCCGGCAGCAGCTCGCCGGGGACGTACAGCGTGGACGATCCCCCACCTGAAACGATGTACGTGACGCCGTCCTTTTGCAGCCGCTCGTACTGGTGAAAGTGCCCCGAAAAAACAACCGGCACGTCAGCCGCCTCAAACAACGGCACCCACTCGTAGCGCACCGGCAGGCTGTCAGTGGCGTGTACCGAGCTGCTGCTGAAGGGCGAAACGTGGAGCACGGGGATTGTCATCCTGAACCCCGGATCGGCCAGTCGTTCGGCCAGCCAGGCCTGCTGCTCCTCACGTCCCGGCTGACCGAAAAGGACCTGAGAATCTAACATGAGAAACTGAATGTCCTGATACGCAAAGGCGTAGTACTGGTTCTGCGGCATATCTCCCTGCGCCGGGAACAGCGGATCCGGGAACGGCGGAAACGCATAATAGTAGAATGGGGCATCCAGCCAGCGAATATCCAGGTCATAATCGTGATTGCCGATCACGGTATAGACCGGCATCTGTGTGAGAAGCGGCGCGAACGGTGTATAGAACTTCTCGGCATATGAACGAAACGGATCTACATTCTGTTCTGTCTCATCCACCACGTCCCCGGTGTGCAGCACAAAGTCCAGCTCAGCGTCCGCCATCTCCTTGACCAAAGCGTCGGTCACCGGGTCGCCGAAACTGGCATCCCCGATTATGCCGATGCGTAGGGGGCCGGTTTCCGAGGCGGTTTGGAAACTCACCGGGCCCCACGCATGCGATAAGAACCCCGGCTGTTGGAAACCGTTCTCTGCGGTTTCTATCGCAACGACTGCCTCGTATCTTGTATCTGGAATCAAGTCGCCGACGGTCAGCAGGTGCCTGGTCTGTGCGGGGTCAAGGCCCACCTCGATGGTCTGCATCGCCGCTTCACGCGGGCGTATGAACAGGCTGCCCGGGGTTGGAAGGTCTAGCTCAAAGAACAATGTCACCGTGTTCTGGGTCACGTGCCGAATGGTGAGCGGAATCGTGTACCCCACCTCTGCAAGCGGGAGCGCCTCGTCAAGAAGGGTGTCGGCAGCGGATGGCGTAAACGTTGGCGTCGGTGATGGTTTTGGGGTTGGGGAGCCGGTCGGTTCGAATGTCGGCTCAGGAGACCTCACCGGGCGGTCAATCGTGGGGTCATCGTCCGCCGGATAAGGTATGCACCCCGCGATGAGCAGGCAAAATATGGCCGGTGCAATACGATAAGGTAAGGCAGACACGGTTGAATGACCGCTCATACTTACAATCTCCCGTCTGTGTCAGACGAGACTCCTTTGGGCTTTTACGAAGCAATCGGTCAATCTTGCACTGAGAAGTTATCTCATTATTCAGTAAAACGTCAACAGCCGACGTGCCGGTGATAGTAGTTCGTCCGGCTTCTCCCCACCAACTTGCCCCCCTCTGCCCGCGAGTCCATAATAACGATAGGAGTTACGCAGTTGGCCGCTTCTGCGCGCTCCGTGCGCGCTTCCAGCCGCGCCGCAGCGAGCAGAGGTGTAGAAAATCTGTGTAATCCGCGTAATTTGTGGATTGAAGCCCATCGATCCATAAGTCGCCAGCGTCCCAACCGCGTAAGTCCTAAACGAAACCGGCAACGTCCTCAGCCGTCATCCACGACACCGATAACGGCCTGTCTTTCAGAGGAGAACTTCAATGAGCGACAAGAAAGGCATCCCCACCTGGCTCTGGGTCGTCTTCGCGCTGGCCGGATTGGGCATCGTCGCGGTCTGCGTGATGTCGCTGGCGGGGGTGGGCTTCTTCGTGCTTGGCCCCGGCGACCCGTCTGAGGCACGCGAGCAAGGCGCGCGGCAGACCGGTGAGACGTCCACCGGGGGCGGGCAGGCACAGGAAGTCATCCCCACAGCCCAGGAACGGATCGCCTTCACGTCCGAACGCGACGGCAACTATGAGATCTACGTGATGAACGCCGACGGCAGCGGCAAGACGCGGCTCACCAACGATCCTGCCTCAGACTCCGGCCCGGCCTGGTCGCCGGACGGACGGCAGATCGCCTTTGTGTCCCGTCGCGACGGCAACTATGAGATCTACGTGATGAACGCCGACGGCAGCGGCGTGACGC